>JAJZNW010000087.1 GCA_021811615.1 Bacteroidota bacterium | reverse complement strand
GCAGATATTATAAACGCCGGCGGACTCTTCGCCTATGCGCGCAAGATCGGCATGATAAAGTCGAAGGCGGAAGCCAATGTTTAAGATCTCAGTCATTCCCGGAGACGGCATCGGCACGGAAGTTACGTCGCAGGCCGTAAGAATTCTAAGGAAAGCGTCGCGGATACTTAACGAACAATTCGAGTTCACCGAGCTGAGAGCGGGTGGGATCGCCATCGATACCGACGGTAAGCCGCTTCCCGAAGCGACTCTGAACGCAGCGCTTGCCAGCGACGCAGTGCTTCTCGGAGCTGTCGGTGGACCAAAGTGGGATGCACTTCCCTATGAGATGAAACCCGAGCAGGCTCTGCTGGGTCTTCGAAAAGGCCTGGAGCTCTATGCCAACATACGGCCGGCGATCCTCTTCGACGCTCTCCTGGACGCTTCTTCGTTGAAGCCGGAGGTGGTGAAAGGGATCGACATAGTCGTGATCAGAGAGCTCACGGGAGGGATTTACTTCGGAAGGCCCGCAGGGATCGTGGAAGAAAACGGCACACGGCGGGGCATCAATACCATGACGTACACGGTCCCGGAGATCGAGCGCATAGCGCATACCGCTTTCAGGCTGGCGAAGACCCGGAAAAAGAAAGTCACATCAGTCGATAAGGCGAACATCCTACATACGTCCATGCTTTGGCGGGAAGTCGTTAGCGGAATACAGAAAAAGGACTATCCCGACATTCAGCTCGATCACATGTACGTCGACAACGCGTCGATGCAGCTCGTGAGGAATCCGAAGCACTTCGATGTCATACTGACTGAGAATATGTTCGGCGACATCCTTAGCGACGAGGCCTCGATGCTCACAGGATCTATCGGCATGCTCCCTTCGGCAAGCGTCGGCGAAAAGCATGCATTGTACGAACCGGTACATGGCAGCGCACCTGACATAGCAGGCAAAGGTCTCGCCAATCCGATTGCAAGCATCCTTTCGGCAGCGATGCTGCTGGAATATTCGCTGAAGCAGAAAGAGCTGTCAAGGAAAATATTCCACGCCGTCGAGACAGTCCTCGGCGAGGGCTATCGTACTGCAGACATCGCCGCTCCAGGACAGGACGTCCTCTCTACCGAAGAGATGGGCCGCCGGGTCGAGAACGCCCTTTAGACGAACTTCATCGCAATGGTTATCGGCAGAGGTCTCGCACCTCTGCCGACTTGCGGCTGAAGTATGAGGTTCACCCCTTTCTCAGAAGCAGGCCGTCCCAGACTGACTGCATGGAAGTTGGGCGGCTCTCAGTTCATTCTCTTTCATAAGGTCATCGTAAAATAGCCGAAGCCTCCCCGCTTCCGATTTGTGTAAGTGACTCCGCGATTTTGCCTTATGAGTGCCTTCCAGAATACTGTATCATTGGTCTCTCCATGTGACATTCACATTGCGACTTCAACATAAGTAGCTGAGAAGTTGAAATGCATCGCCCCTGCCCCTATATTTAACCTATCGTAATCCGCGAACTTATGAAAGAGTCTTTAAGTAAATTAGCATTAACCGGTTCTGTTCAACCCGACTACGCTCCGGAGTCGTGCCCACTTATTGATTCTCCGGATCCGATTGCTTCAATCTCCAAAGCCATACAGGTAATCTAATGCTCAACTACGTCTGGATTGGGCTCGTCCTGATAGGCGTGCTTGCTGCAGCGTCGACCGACATTTATGACGCGTCAACAAACCGTTACAGGAATGGAGAGCCGTTCGAGCTTCAGTACGACAGCACGAGTGCCGCAGGCGGGACGATTTCCTATTCTCGCGAATATTATGACAAGTTTTACGGTGTAGATGTCGATTCACCGGATACCATCAGTTATCGCGCCGATCTGACGGGCAGCTCCATAAACATCTACACTGAAGAGGATTCTCCGGAGATTTGGAAGACTGTCGCAAAGACCGACGACAATTCGAAGCTCATAACTGCGAAAGTCCTTTCCCGGCACGGCGACATGATGACTATTCTTCTGCCGACAACTTCACTTGTAAAGACAAAGGCTGTTCTCGACGCCCTGATAAGCTATAGCGAGCTTGCCGTGAAAATTGCGCTGGGGTTGATAGGCGTAATGGCTTTCTGGCTCGGGATAATGAAGCTTGCCGAAGATAGCGGAATGATAAAAATCATCGCGCGAATTTTGAAGCCGGTAATGGTGAGGATATTTCCCGACATACCTCCCGATCACCCCGCAATCGGCGCGATGATCATGAATATGGCGGCGAACATGCTTGGGTTGAACAACGCGGCCACTCCGCTCGGCCTGAAAGCCATGGAACATCTTGAGAGTTTGAATCCGCACAAGGGGACCGCCACGAACTCGATGATAACTTTCCTTGCGATTAATACCGCGGGGCTGACTCTTATCCCGGCAACAGCAATCGCAGTGCGTGCAGCCCTCGGTTCGAAGGACCCGACTATTATTCTGATGACCTCTTTCTTTGGGGCTGGCCTGGCCACGATCGCAGGAATCGTCGCAGCAAAGATTCTTCAGAGGCTGAAGATATACAGGATTGACGATAAGCTTGACGGTAATCAGCCGGACAGCGGAGGGTCAAATTGATTAAGGATATCCTTCAGGCCCTGTCGATCGTCGCGATCCCGTTCATCATCGCGGCGTTTGTAGCCTACGCTGCCAGGAAGAAAGTACCGGTTTACGAATCCTTCGTTGCGGGAGCGAAAGGCGGTTTCGAAGTTGCGATAAAGATCATTCCGTATTTGGTGGCTATGCTCGTCGCAATCGGCATATTCAGAGCAAGCGGTGCGATGGAAATACTCGTCAAGTTGCTTGCGCCGGCCGCAAATCTTATCGGAATGCCTCCGCAAGTCGTCCCGATGGCTCTCCTGCGCCCTCTTACAGGCAGCGGCTCGCTCGGACTTATGGCTGATATTATGAAAAGGTATGGACCCGATTCGTTCATAGGAATACTTGTATCAACGATGTATGGAAGCAGTGAAACGACTTTCTACGTACTCGCAGTATACTTCGGTGCGGTAAACGTATACCGTACGCGGCACGCTGTAGCGGCGGGTTTGATCGCAGATGCCGTCGGGATGCTGGGGGCTCTGCTGATCTGCAGGCTTCTTTTCGGTTAATTAACGAGGAAACAAATGAAAGCACTAACAACAATAATTGCAATCACATTTATATCGGTCTCTTCGCTCTTCGCTCAGAATTATCCACGTCCCTTGCTTGCACCGGGAGAAAGCCAAATCGAGGGCGGACTAGGTATATCCTGGATCAATGAAAACGGTCAGACAGTACCATACTATATGATTGGCGTCATGCCGGATCTTCAATTCGGAAAACTCGGAATTGGTTTGGATCTGACAATGCGCATCTCGACCAACACCGGCAAGATCAGGAAGCAAGACTGGTCTGGCGGCGCCTACCGGAAAATAATCAGGTATATAAGCTGGGGCCAGATGGGTGATCCTGTATTCGCCAAAGTCGGGCAGATGGACATGGCCACCATCGGGCAAGGGTTCATCGTGTATGACTACAACAATAGTCCGAGCTATGATAACAGAACTATCGGCGCAGAGCTCGGTCTGGATTTCAACAAGTTCGGATTTCAGGCTATGTACGGCAATTTCAACCAGCCCGGTGTTACGGGAGGCAGGGCCTATGTAAGGCCGCTCAGATTCACGACACTCGGAGCGATTCCCGTCATCGGCGGCTTTGAACTTGGTGCCACTTATGTTACCGACCAGAATCCGAATTCAGGGATAGTTTACCGGGAAGCGACGGCTGTTCCGGTCAACGGCGGGGGCTTGGGAACATCATATACCCCATATAATACCGGTAGGTTATCTGAATATGGATTCGATGCCGGGCTTCCCATTCTACGGATTCCCTTTGCCGACGCAGACCTCTACTACGACTATGCGCAGATCAACCATTTTGGTCACGGCTCTGCGGCGGGAGTGCTCGTCAACTTCAACAGCCTCGGGCTCGCTAAAGCTTCGGTCAAACTTGAACACCAGTGGATCGGACGCCAATTCATCCCGGAATACTTCAACCAATTCTACGAACTCAACCGGTACGTTCCCAATGACACCGGATACTTCAGCCAGGCAACTCAGTTGGCCAATACTCCGGGCGGTCAGGGATGGTACGGGCAGATCACTGTGGCGGTCCTCCAGCAATTCCAGATTGTCGGCGGGTACCGGGGAATCGATCATGACCCGAACGGAGGATTGCTCCATCTCGAGACTCGCTTCCCGAACCTCGTCCCGATGATCGCGTTCAGCGCAGGCTATGACCGGTGGGGAATCCAGAGTTTCAAGGATGCCTTCCAGCTCGATAAGAGATCGCTCCTTTACGCTTTCTTCGGCTACAAGCCGTACCCGTTCATGACGGTTGGCTTCAATTATTACTGGACATTTATCCCCGTCAGCGGCGGCTACGAGGTGCAGAAGAGAATCGAGCCCAGAGTCATGTTCAATTTCTCCTTCTGATTGAGGAACCTTTAAGCTCCATCATCCTGTTAGTGTTTTAAAAATGGAGATGTGATGCTGAAAAAGAACTGGCTTGTGTTTCCTGTCCTCATTGCTGTCGGCGTGGGTAGCCTCCTGATACATAACAAAGTATACGCGAATCAGGAAGCCAAACCATCGTGGGGAAAAAATCTTCAGGTTCTTACCTTCGTCAAGACCAAGAAAGAGCTGAAGGGCTGGATGGACATGTTCAAGCAGAGCCTCGGCGTCAATTGTGCATTCTGCCACAACACAAACAATTTTGCCAGCGACGCAAAGCCGCAGAAGCGAATAGCGCGGGTCATGCTGAAGATGCTTCTCCAGTTAAGATCGACATATTTCTCGTTCCCTCACGCCAAAAAGCCGACTTGCTATACATGCCACCAGGGACACGAGCGACCGATGAATATGCCTCCTGGAGGGTTCAAACATCCTTCTCCGATTGAGTAACTACATAAGAAGGGGGTACGGGAATTCCGAAAGCCGGGCGTGTGTCCGGCTTTTTTGCTAACGACGAAGAGAGGCTCAATAATGCGCCGCACAATTTTGATACTACTGATGACGGTCAACGCCGCTTTCGCACTCCCACGATTCGCAATGATGACCGGTATGGAATGCGCGAACTGCCACGTCAATCCAACCGGAGGAGAGCTGCGAAATACTTTTGAGGCTCCCAGTTTCGTGAACGACCACCTTACTCTTTTCAAGAGTCACGGCAAGGGGTTCCACTTCAGCCCCGAACTCACCCGGGACATTCTGATTGGCGGAGACGTCAGGTTCCAGTACCTGTATGATGGCCAGACAAGAAACACCACCTTCCAGTCGATGGAGGGAGCTCTTTATAGTTCATTACACATCTACAGATCCACACGACTTTACATAAAGTATGATTTTGTCAACACGGCTTACGAAGCGTATGGGATGTACGATTTCAATGAAGGTAATTCCTGGGTCAAAGTTGGTGCATTTGCGCCGTCATACGGAATCAGGCTCGATGACCACACCGCTTACACCAGGGGCGGAAACTTTGGCTACCTTCAGGGAATACCTCAGCTCGGGCTCATATTCGGACCGCTTTACAGATCGGTCGGAGTGGAGGTCGGCTCGCAGCTCAGCAATTTCCTTGTCACGGTCGATGCTACAAACGGAGACGGCTACAGCAATATTAACTTCACTTCGAAAAAGGCTTTCATTGGCAGAGTGGAATATCTTACTAAAGGTTTTATCAACTTGATGCTTGGCGGCTCGGCTTACCTCTCGAGCGGTACCATGATGTACGGATTCCACGGAGGGATCGGCGCGGATGACCGCTTTACATTGCTTGCCGAGTATGATTGGGCAAGATCACTACCCGGCACGCTTCTGCCACCGAACGTTACATCAAACGCTGGTATGGCCCAGTTGACTTATGAGATTGAAAACGGCCTGTTCGCAATGGGTAGGTTCGATTATTTCAAAACCTTCGCCGGGGGACCGTACTACGCAAGGTACATACTCGGCGTCAACATTTATCCGGTTCCGCATCTTGACTTCATGCCACAGATTCGGTTCAACACGACGAACGCCCTCGGTGCACCTCAACCGATGGAAGCGCTGATCGAGTCTCACATCTACTTCTGAGAAGGCACTGTACGGCGGTCGCGACAAGCGCCGTGGCCGCCCGCAAGTCTCATCCTCCAACCGGGATTCGACCCTACTTGATCTTCTCTATTCTAAGAGTGTTCGTCGTCCCTCTTGCAAGAATAGGCGTCCCAGCGGTGAGTACGTAAGTATCTCCGGCAGATGCAAGAGAAGCGGACTTCAAGATAGAACCGACTTTGGCAAGCATGGCATCAGTGTCCGGGATCGATTCCACCTCAACGGGAACCACACCCCAGATCAGAGGAAGCTTCCTTGCCACTTCCACGCTTTCCGTAATCGCGTAGACTGGAACCTGAGGCCTGTATTTGGACAAGGCGCGCGCCGTGGTACCGGTGTTCGTTATAGGTATGATGAACGATGCATCGACGAACTTCGCTAACGAGCACGCCACTTCGGCAATAGCGTCCGTGAAATCGTCGCGGACTGCCTTGTAATCCAGCTTTCGCGCAACGAGTCCCATCTCAGATTCTGCCATCTTCACTATCGATACCATTGTCTTCACAGCCTCGACCGGGAAATTCCCCGCCGACGTCTCGCCACTCAACATTACGGCATCGGTCCCGTCGAATACGGCGTTTGCAACGTCGGTTGCCTCTGCTCTCGTCGGACGCGGTTCGCGGATCATAGAGTCGAGCATCTGTGTTGCCGTAATGACCGGCTTCCCGTACTCGTTGCACTTGCGAATAATAGTCTTCTGCAGGATGGGAACTTCTTCTATGGGGACTTCCACTCCGAGGTCGCCACGAGCCACCATGATGGCATCGCTCGCCTCGATGATCGGGTCTATCTCCTTCACCGCCTCGGGCTTCTCTATCTTCGCTATAATCCCCTGGTTCCCCTTCTGTTCCGCCAGCAAATCACGAAGCTGTAATACGTCGGAAGCGTGTCGCACAAATGAGAGTGCAATGAAATCGACCTTACTCTTGACCCCGAATTCGAGATCGGCAATATCCTTCTCGGTCAGCGACGGGATGCTCACATCGCATCCGGGAAGATTGATTCCCTTGTGTGATGTGAGCGGACCGCCGTTTACTACCTCGCACTGTATTTCCTCACCCGACACCGATTTCGCCTTCAACTCGAGAAGACCGTCGTCCATCAAAATCCTGTCTCCCGCCTTGACATCGTCGACTATTCCCTGGTAGGTAACCGGGATAATTTTCCCTTTCCCGATGACATCGCTAATTGTTAATGTAACGGTATCGCCGTTCTTCAGGTTGATGACACCGTCTATTTGTCCGACTCTGATTTTTGGTCCCTGAAGATCCTGAATTATCGCAAATCTCTTCTTACAGACACTCTCGAGATGCCTGATGATCTCAATTTGTTCGGCGTGTTCCTCATGCGTGCCGTGGGAGAAATTCAATCTGAAGACATCGGCACCCGCATCGACCAGGCTCCTTATTTTCTCTTCGGTGTCCGACGCCGGTCCGAGTGTACAAACTATCTTTGTTTTCCTATTCTGTATCTTTTGCAAATCCTCGTAACTCCTTAGTTTGATCCGTTATTTCAGTCAATACCCTGGAAGCGGACCCCTTGAATGAGAAGTCCGCAATATTTGACAGGGGTGTTTCTTCTATGTTTACTTCGACTATCTTCCCGCCGTTTCTTCTTACGGTCATCGGAAGTTCGGCGGCAGGATATACTACCGATGATGTGCCGACAACGAATATCACCTCCGCCCTCTGCACGGCCTCCTCAGCCATGGCCCACTGATCGACCGGAAGCATCTCACCGAACCATACTATGTCAGGCCTGATCAGGCCGCCGCACTCCGGGCATTTGAAATTCCTGTTACGGTCGAAATCCTCACCGTCGTAATGTTTACCGCAACCGAGGCAGTAGTTCCGTTCGATGTTTCCATGAAGCTCGGCAACCTTCATTGAGCCCGCCCGTTTATGAAGGTTATCAATATTTTGCGTAACAACCGTGAAACTCGGAAAAATCCGCTCCATCTCGACTAAGGCGATATGAGCCTGATTCGGCTTCGACTCCCGCGCTATCTTCCGGCGGTGCTCATACCATTCCGATACAAGTTGTGGATTCCTCAGAAAGGCATCGAAACTGGCCAACTCCTCTGGACTAAGCTTGCTCCACAGGCCGTCGGCTCCCCTGAAAGTCGGTATGCCACTTTCCGCTGAAATCCCAGCCCCGGTTAGAGCGACTACTTCCCTGGCACTCTTGAGGATCTTCTGCAGCTCTTCCGGAATGCTCATCGGTGTGGCGATAATGTCAATTGGTGCGCAATTTCATTTCCTGGAAGCGTGATCGGGAAAAAAGTCAGCTTGCCGTCGAGATAATTCCTAAGCAGGTCTGAATAATACGGACTGAGGATTTGACCTGACTCCCCGCCGGGAAGGCTGAAATACATCCCGTCTTTACTCATGTCTACGATCATCCTCATCGACGGACCGACTTTCATGTGATATGGTTTGTCGAAAGAATATTCGCCGTTGTTCACTGTCGTGTTGTTGCCGCCTCTCGGGAATGGACCGGCGTCGTATATAGCCCTCACGATCGCGTTTGATTTGAGCGGGTGCTCAAGCTCCAGTGTGTGAATTCTTCCCCACATCCAATCGATCGGATGCGGACCGAACTCCGCCCTCAGCTTCTGCAGCGAGCTTTCCAGGCTTCTAGTTAGATCCAGATCGAGCAGGCTATCACCGTTCGACACCCCGTATAGTTGTGCCAGCAGCTGAGGCCGATCCATCATGCTGCTCAGTATCCTCGTCGGGACATTGCTTATCACTACATATCTGTCGTAGAGTCCTTTCCCCATCACCGGTTCAAAAACATTTCTCATCATGTTCACGAAAGTCATATTCAAAATCGTCGCGGCGGTGCTCTTGGCGCTAATCGTCCCTTCAAAATTTTTCAAGTACACAAGTTCCCTCGGGTAATACTTCATGCTATCGCATGCCGCAAGCAGATGCCGGTTCAGGGAAACCATAAATTGGGAGTAGTAATCCAACTGGAGCTGCCGGGAAAGGGCGACGCTCATTGTGTCGTGCTGTTCTATGAACGATCTTATCCTGTCTATTCGCGACGACGGTTCATACAGGTTAGTGATGTAGTAAGGATAATTATCAGGCGTTGTGCGGTTGTTCGCAGTAGCCAGAAAACCCGCCGTGGGGTCAAAGCTTTCCGGCAAAGCGCTGAACGGGATGAAACCGTTCCAGACAAACTTGCTCGAATTTCCCGACTGGGGAAGGAAAGGCAAAGGGTAACGCCTGAGGGGGATATTGCCCGCCGCCTTGTAGCCGATATTTCCCTCAACATCCGCATAGACGAAATTCTGCGCCGGCGCTCCGAAGTAGCTCAGGGCTTCAAGAAACTCCTCAAAATTGTTCGCGGTGTTGAGCAGGTACATCGATCTGACTTCATCACTGGGCCAGTATGCACTCCAACGAAGTGCGACTATTCCCCCGGGCTCGGCCACATCGTTCCCGACATAGGTCATTTTATACGAAGAGGAAATGACTCCACTTACCACAGGGCCGAGAATCGTTGAGCGCCGTACGAAAACATACGGCGTCGCTCCCTTTACTTCGATAGTGTCTTCAGAAGTAATGAAAGGAAGAAGCTTTCCATTATACCAATACATATTGGAATTCGAAGAGTCAGGCTGCATTATGTAAAAATCCGAATCATCCGACATGACGTTCGTCATTCCCCATGCAATACTGTCGTCCCTACCGATCACGATGCCCGGCGCGCCCGGGAGTGAGACCCCGAGTACGTGCAAATTCGGGGCGGAGATCGAAACGAGATACCACTTGGCTGGTTCACTGAAAGCGAGATGAGGGTCGTTACACAGGATCGCAGATCCGGTATTCGTCCTCGACGGGGCGATCGCCCAATTGTTGCTCCCGAAACAGTCGGGAGACTTAGCTCCCCCCAACATCGCAAATGCCTGAGAATTTGCCTTCATGAAACCGCTGATCGCAGATCGACGCATGCCATACGATGCGTCGGCGATTCTTCCTTTGGAACCTGCGAAAAGCGGGATAAGAAGCGACGCCTTCTGCGCTCCGAGGCTGTCATAGAGCTCACCAAACACCGGCTTGGTCCACCAGGAGATGTTCAGTTCCCACGCCATCAGCCTCGCGACGATGAAACTGTCACGCGGTTTCCATAGTCCGGGTGAAAACTTGAGCATCGCGAACTCTGCTGGAAAGGTCTTGGCATTTGCAATGTACGCGTTCACACCATCGGAGTACCAACGGAGTATGTTCTTGCTTATCGGAGAGCAATTTCTGTAGAGGGAGTCAGCCATCTGCTTGAACCCCAGGGTCCGGAAAAGCTCGTCCACCGGTATGAGCTTGCTTCCGAAAATCTCACTGAGTCGACCTTCCCCCAGGCGCCTGTATAGTTCCATCTGGAACAGCCGGTCCTGGGCATGCACGAATCCGAGCGCAAAGTAGGCGTCTGAGTCGGAGTGCGCAACTATATAAGGAACACCGAGACTATCCCTGCGAATCTCGACTGTGCCACCGAGCCCTGCCACCGCCTCTCTCCCGTCAAGCTGCGGCAGAGATGAAGTTCCGAATTTCCTCAGCAACAGTATCACGCTTACGAGTATTATGAATAATGTAAGCGAGCTCACCGCCGCAACAAACTTAAACCGTTTCACCTGCTTAATTTAGCGAAGCGCGTGCCAATGTAACAACAGAGAGGCTCGATAAGATTTGCTGCTCTTTACCCTTGCGTAAAGTTAAAAAGGAATCCGACCGAGACGGAAGGTACCACGTATCTCGTTTGCGGCATGAACGACGTCGAGAAGAAGTTGTAGTAACCGACACCGCCGTTCAGGTACAATCCCACGAACCTGGCAAGGCGAAGTGAGTTCCCCACGCCGAGATAGGCCGATGCTCCTGTCGTGAACCTCGAGTACGGGAGCGAGTAATTCAGGAACGACCCGCTGGTCGGAAAGGCCCAGCCGAAGAGCATTCCCGCTGAACCCTCTCCGTAGAGCGTGTACCCCAGCGTACTCAGTCTCGATTGTACGAACGGAACTCTAACACCCAGTTCTACCGGCAACAATACACCCTGGGACGAGGGGATCGCCCCGAAGGTAGAAACCGGCTCATAAAGACTGATGAGTGAAATTCTGAGAAAAAGATCATTGCGCAACGGGAAACTTCCGACTGCCCCGGCACCCAGCGAAGTGGCGTTCATAAGCACCGGCGAGTATTCGGGCGCTGCTATCGCACCCATTGGTCTGGCAAATCGCGAGGTGCCGTTGAACAAGTAATCCTGCCCAGCAACCGGCGCACTCCGAAACGATTTCATTTCATAGCCAAAGTTGTCCTTAACGCTCCCGCTTCCCAATAATTGTGCCTGTGCGGCGGCGCCTGCAAAGAAAAACAGAACCGGGAGTAAGAGAATCATCCTGCGTATCATATCACACCTCCATGCGACTCATGCACATCAGAAATCATACTTGAACGTGAAAAGGAAATTCGTATTGGTGATCTTTTCGTTGCTCGTACTCTGCGACGCGTATGTAATGCCGTTTATGACGGTGCTTGGATAAAGCTGACTCGTAGTATTCCAATAATCGTACTGATAAGCGACATCGATCTCTATGGTGTTTTGGATCTTGACACCGATACCTCCGCTGACAAGCTTCTGAGCCTGGGCAGATCCATCACCGCTATATGGAGATGGTAAATAGCCTACGCCTGCTCTCAAGTATGGCACCAGAAGCGAATAGTTTGGATTCGTCAGTGCATATTCCACTCCAGCCCTGAAGCTCGTCGTCGCGCGGTATTGCTGCTTGATCTGGCCATTGAGATTTGTGGCCGGACTCTGACCAGACGGCAAATTGAAATTGCTGAAGGCCAATTCTGTCCAATCGACATATTGAATGTCCGCCGCCGCCTGCAGCTGCGGAGTCCCGCCTGAAACGCCAAAGCCCAACTTGAATGGAGTCGTCACATCATACTGCAGGGTAGGCCCTGGATAGGGCGATTCATTCTGTCCGTAACCGTTGCTTGTTGCGTATGAATATGATCCTGCAGGACCGAGCGGGCCTGCCGCGAAAGACGCTGTCCCATTCGAGCTAAAATTATCGTTCACCGTAAGGAGAGTTGGAAACTCCACGGTCGCGCCAAACCTGGCGATGGTATTTCCCCCCGAGTCAAGTACTCGATACATCATCCCCAACTTCGCGTTCCACCCGCTGATGCTCTGATTGTCCTCATTCTTCAAACCGAACGACGTGAAGTAAGTGGAATTGTAATTGTTGCCGGGAACTCCGTTCTCCTGAAAATTCTGGACATATTTGTACTGTCCGCTTATCAGATTTATCGTAAGTCCGAGAGAGAATTCAGGCGCGATATCCAAACCGGCAGAAGCAAGCCAGTTACTCAGTCCGCCGGAAACGTAGACATTCCCGCTCTGGTTAACATTCCCATCGATGTAAGGCTGTTGGCTGGCGTTCTCGAGGAAATCCATATAGGCAATGTCCGCGAGCGTATCTCCCGGATAATAAAGCGAAGGTATGATTGAACTGTTAGGATTATACCCGCTTACCGCCAGAGCTGCATTGTAGTCCGGTCCATGGTTGTAGCCGAACGCAATTACGAAACTCCCCCTTGTCGTCGGGAACGGATATACCAACCCGAGACTGGAGAGATCTGTCTGTGAACTCGAAAGTGAATTACTGTTGCCCAGATAGGTGGAGTTGTCGGTGTAGCCGATGAAATTCAATCCCATCTGGACCTGGGATTGTCTCGACTGGGCCAATCCCGCAGGGTTGAAATAGGTCGCGTCGAATCCCTGCGCCAACCCGATCATGGCATTCCCCATCGCGACGGATTTAGCACTGACGCCATAACCGCCCTCTGCTAATCTAAGCGCGTCCTCGGGATATTGGGCAAAAGCATTAATGGAGAACAGGAATAGGAAGGAGAACAATATCAATAGTTTGCTTTTCATGCTGCTACCGCCTGGTTAGTGAACACTTCAGAGAATAATCAACAGAATTTTGCCGGTGGACGCCTGAACGATCAGGTTTATCTGCCGGCAATATCAAAGAGCAGTATCAGTGGCGCACTCTCGCTCCCCCGCTGGCGACCGCACCCCTTGACGGGGGTGCGGAAGGAGTTGACTCTCTCATTGCCGGCATTGCCGAAGCGGCGCGGTAACCAAAACGAGGCGCGTTCTCCCTGAAACTCGGCATCTGACCGGCGCGTGCTATCTGCACCGGTGGAGCATAGTTGAAACGCTCCCTGATCACTCTCACCTCTTGCACTGGCTGCGACGCCTGGGCTCGAATCGCGCCGAGTTCGTACGATGAATACTCATGCCTGATCCTCGGAGGCGGCGCCTGCGGAGGCGGGTTGTACTGCGGCGGCGGATTATACTGTGGAGGCGGGTTGTACTGTGGCGGCGGATTATACTGCGGAGGCGGATTGTACTGAGGCGGCGGGTTATAACTCGGCGCCTGTTCGCGAACTCGTGGCTGCGGCTGTGGCTGCGGACTCGGCTGTTGTGGTTGAGAGTTCGGTGCCGGGTTCGAATTGTTCCGCGGAGGCGGGTTATAACTTGGAGCACGCTGTCTAACAGGCGGCTGCTGATTCGGCTGCTGCGGCTGCGCATTCGGCGCCGGATTCGGATTCTGCTGAGATGCTGGAGTATAGCTGGCCCTGCCGCGCTGCGCCGGTGATGGGGCAGAGTTCGGATTACCCTGTGCAGCCGGGGTGTATCTCGGGACACGCTCGCGCACCCTCTGGCGGTTATTTACATTGTTGACCGTACCATACCCTCCCACCGGGTTCTCCGAACCTCCTGTCCTGGTCCTGGTAACGGAGGAACCATTCGCGCCTACCGATTCTCCTCTCACACCGCTGGCTGTACCGACAGCCGCCCCGGTCCCGCTGCCAACGGGCATCGCACCGCTGCCGTAGTCACGTCCGAGTCGCGTGCCGCCGATGTTCCTGGCCCTTGCTGGATATCCGACGCCAGTCCCTCCGTAGGAGGAGTAGTATGGGTAATACGAAGAATACGGACCGTAACCTCCGTAATATGAATTATACGGATAGTACCCACCCAGATAGCCCAGAGTATAGTAGTTCCAGTCCCAATTCCCCCAACCGGCAAGACCACCATATGAGTATGGGCCGCCATACCATGAATTAAGGCCAAATCCTAGAGACCACGAGTCCATCGGCCACCAGGCCGAACTGGGGTAATACATGCTGTAAGTCCACCCAGGATAATACCCGTATGAAGGACCGAAAAAGCCGTAATTGTTATAGGGCCACGGATTACCGAACCCGTAACCACCCATGCCGAAGGTACCGTATCCATATTCACTGCTGGGGTAATTTGGGTTTACCTGCGGAGCGCCCGTCGAATCATAGTAAGTAGGACTGTAACCGTATTGAGAAGTATCGGAACTGCTGGAACTGTACGATGACCCGTAGCCACCGTAATTGCCGCTAGTGGCCGCAAACTCGGTGTAACAGCCCGACATCCCGAGAACGACCAGGAGCGAAAGTGCTAAAGTCGCCAACTTTGTTTTCATGGCAATCACCTCATTTTTTTCGACGCGAATTCTCGTCGCTACGCTTAATCCCACCAGGCCCTATTTCTGACCCGCGACTCGTAGGCTGACCGTCGTACCTGTAAAGAAAGGAACCGGTACCGAATGGAGAGACGAAGATCAGGGGCATAATATTTCTTTCCCACATCGCATTCTGAGATTGGTTCAGAAACACCGCAGGTGGATGATAGAACATCCTAAAGTCCTTCGCAAGGCCCCTCGTACTAAGCGTGTCGCCTTTGACTCTTCCGGTCGCTAAGAAGGCCGACATAAGAACCGCAATCATCATCTAATAACCTCGCTTCAATTTCTATAACAAAAGAAAGCGACGCAAGGTTTTTCTGTGACCCTTAATATTAATTAATCTTAACCGATTTCCGAGTGGTTCTTCCGCACTTCTACATAGACTGGGCATATTCTATTCTTATTGTCCTTAGACTTCCGGTTTTTCTGAGGTTGAGAATGTTCTTGTAGTCGAACTCAACTGTGAAGCCGTTACCAACACTCCACTTGATGCCGGCATTTAGATAACCGGGCCCCGGCCTGGAAAGCATCGCAGTGTCCGGATAATTGTCGTTCATTCCAAAATTGTATTCGGCAACGACCGAAATATCTCTCCCTATCGTTTTGTCGGCACCGACAAAGAAATTTATGTTCTTATTTCCGTCCCCATTCTCCATCGAGTAGTTGACTCCTCCGTGAATGCCGAGATACCCCAACATGTTGAAGTACTTCGAAGCGACCGCGAAAAATCCGGGAGACTTGTACAAATAACGGTTGTACTGGGAAAGGTATGCATCCTTTCCCTGCGAATCGTACCCGAATGTAATAGCGGGGAAATCCGTCGTCTCATCGATCAGCCTGAACCGGACATTCACACCGGGGAGATTGTTCCAGTCAACCGGACCAGAGCCGATCACATTTGTACCGCCATAGCTCAGACCAAACGTGAGGCGGTTGAACGCCCCCGCTTCGAGCGATACAAGGACGCCGCTGTTTTCATAGAAGTTCACACCCATTTCTATCGTGCCGCTGTGGAGGATTCCGGCCGTCGGCATGTCGACGAGATATTGCTCCTCGACGCCTGCCGCGGTCCCTGCACTTCCGTTCACGTTCTGAGCGAACACCACCGATGACGTCAGAAGTACCAATAGAAGGGCCTTAAATCTCATTTCATTCTCCTTTTAGAATTCATCTTCTCCGAAAACCTTTCGTATGTTCTTCGGGAGCTCTACTTTCTTGGATTCCTGTTCAGCTTCGGCATTATTTTCAACATTGATCTCCTGGGTCCTCAACGCCGGAGGCTTAGGCTCAACCGGAGGGACGACGCTCTCGCCCTGTCCGATCAGTATCTCCATAAGCTCTTTCTCCTCGTTTAGAAGCTCACCCATATCGTATAGAAGAAGTTTCCGGTCTCTATAAACGAACTCTCCGTCCAGCATAACGTCGGAGACGTCAGAATCGGAATAATCCTCTATGAATGCACCCGCCGCCGCTTCTGCGGGTAGTTTCTCCAGCCTTCTTGCAGAAAGTTTGCTCCCGTCCAGGAAAGTGAAACTCGCCACCTTGCCTCCCTCAATACTCCCGAGCTTGGATCCCATGTTGAATAGCTCCGCCCCCGATCGAGTGACACTCATCAGCGCCTGGCCTGGTTCACATCCGAGTTCAAGCAGTTTCTTCATTTGTAGAAACATTCCCGGCGTTTCCCAGTTGGACCCGACTGCAAATTGCCTGTAAATGTTGCGGATCGATTTGAATGTCTGCGCATTGATGTTTTCCGGAATGATCACGATCTTCGCCCCGGATGTTTTGGCAACTTTAAGTGAGGCTGCAGGCGTCCCGTTTAATCCGACAAGTATCGTGGAGCTGTTGAGGATTTTGCTCTTTCTTAGAAGCTGAATTATACCGGAGTTGAAATTGGACCTGGTGGTCTCGGTATCTGCAGGGTCCTCATCGGCATGTGTCATTATCCATCCGGGGGAGTCTGCATTGTTTCTCGCCACCGCACTAAGGCTGAAAAGTGTAAGATCCTTCTGGTATGGGACGAATACGCCCGATTTCAGATGCCGATCCACGATCCTCCTTAGGAAGCCGATTTGCTGCTCGCCTTCCGCGAAGGCGACGGCATCAACCCCCGTGAGCTTGATCGCAGAATACATTCCTCTGGCGCCCGATTCATCTCCTATCACTGAGAATGCAATGGCGGACACACCGCTCTGTATTGCACTGAAGAATGTCAGGTGATACATCTTCTCGTAAAAATCCTCGTCCTGCGAGTCGAGCGCGGTTTCCAAATGGAGAAGATCCCCGGATGCCCACTGCGAAATCGGTATTCGTGGTTCGGCAAATCTAGTGACCATGGATTCGGGATGGAAATGCGAATTGAAAAAGGTTGGGAGGATGATCTTGTTCGAAGCATCTACAATTTCGGCATCAGGATATTTTCGCTTGAGGCCGTCCAAGTCCTTCGAGACCTCCACGATGAGATTCGAACGGACCGCGATATTTAAGAGACCGCTCCTGTTCTCTTCATCGCACACAAAGCCATATCCGCCGGCTATGATCTTTGTCGAGCTCATTGCTCCTCCCTTAGTCAGTGAGTAAATAGAAACTTCGCTCCATGCAATTCGCAAATTAAGCCATTGTAGACGGCGCGGTGGATCCCTTCCTTTACGGAGGCACCTCCGGCTTCTCCATTCCTATTAACAGCAATATAAGCAAGTTGGAACGTTTTCTCAGCCTCGATTGAATTTGAGTGGGCCCGCTGTGCTTTCCTTAATAAGTCACGCCTCTTTATCGTACCACCTTGAAGGTTGTCGTGCCATCTTTCTTATCCTCCAGGACGACGCCCATATTCTGCAATTCGGATCTTATTGAATCTGCAAGTTTGAAATCCCGGTTCTTCCGAGCGTCCAATCTGAGATTTATTAACAGATTGATGAGGCTTGATTCGATGTTTCTTCCCGATTCGGCCCGATCGTCGGACCGGACGATTCCGAGCACATCCCCGGCGAGCGTAAGGATGAACGAATAAATCAGAGATGCCGAATCCGCGTTCAGTACCCCGCCGGAACCTATCGCCGAATTAACATCCTTAAGCATCTCGAAGAGGGCCGCGATCGCACCGGGCGTGTTGAAGTCGTCTGCCATCGCGGCGAGCCAGTCGCCGTAGTATCTGCGCAGGTTGATCGGTTCGTCAGGGAGATGTGCAAAATCGACAGCGACTCGCTTGTCGCCAGCAAGACCACGGAGCTCGCGAATTACATTCTTCAGCCTATCCAACCCCTTGCCGGCGCCCTCAACGGCCTCATCTGAATAATCGAGCGGACTCCTGTAATGACTCTGCAGGATAAAAAACCTGACGGTTATCGGATCGAATTTCTTGAATGCATCCTTTAGAGTGACGAAGTTGCCGAGCGACTTGCTCATCTTGGTTCCGTTTACGGTCACCATGTTGTTATGAATCCAGTACCTCACGAAGGGCTTGCCGGTTGCTGCCTCGCTCTGGGCGATCTCGCACTCGTGGTGCGGAAACTGGTTGTCAAGACCGCCGCCGTGTATGTCGAACGAGTCACCGAGGTATTTCATGCTCATGGTTGAGCATTCAAGATGCCATCCGGGGAAGCCGTCACCCCAGGGGGAAGGCCATCTCATTATATGGCCGGCTTCCGCCTTTTTCCATAATGCGAAATCTGCCGGGTTCCTCTTGTCGCTTCGCACATCGATGCGTGCTCCGGCTACGAGATCTTCCACCTTCTTTCCGGAAAGCTTCCCGTAGTCCGGAAACTTCGACACATCGAAATAGACATTGCCTGCTGCCTCGTAGGCGTACCCACGCTCGATGAGCTTCCTGGCAAGTTCGATCTGTTCCACTATATGACCGGTCGCTCTGGGAGAAATATCCGGCCTGATTACGCCGAGCCTGTCCATGTCTTCGAAATAACTCCGCATGAAGGTCTCGACGATTTCCATCGGGTTCATCCTGTCCCGCTTCGCTTCCTTCTCGATCTTATCGTCACCCTCGTCGGCATTGTCCGTAAGATGGCCGACATCGGTGATATTCTGTACGTAGAGTACTTTGTAACCGACGAAGCGGAAGAACCTGATAATTGCATCGAAGGATACGTAGCTCTTTCCATGTCCTATGTGAGAATGGTTGTAAACCGTAGGTCCGCAGACGTAAATGCCGACCCTTCCTTCGGAAACCGGGGCGAACTTTTCCTTTTGCCTGGAGAGAGTATTGTAGAGATAGATATCTGTCATCATTTGATTCCGATAAGCTCCTTTGCGCCGGAGATGCTGGACGGAGTCACGTCTTCACCGCTAAGGAGGCGCGCAACTTCCAGCACGCGCTCGTCTTCGCTGAGCCGTGACACGCTCGTGACCGCACGTTTCCCTTTCACCCCCTTCTCGACTCTGAAATGCACGTCCGCCATTCCGGCAATCTGAGGGAGGTGTGTGATTGCTATGATCTGATGAAACTTGGAAAGGCTTTTGAGGCTCTTTCCGACCTTGCTCCCGATCCTCCCGCTGATGCCGGTATCGATTTCATCGAACACGAGCAGCGGAAGCCGGTCGCTCTTCGCGAGAATGGTCTTCAAAGCGAGCATGATCCTGGAAATCTCACCCCCCGACGCGACTTTCGCGAGCGGCCTCGGCTCCTCCCCGACATTTGTCGAGATGAAGAACTCCACGAAATCGAATCCCTTCTCGTTTGTCTCATACATATCGCGGCCGAGCTTCACAAGCGGCTTAATATCCGCTCCATCAGCGTCATATACTTTGTTCTTTATCACTATCTCGAACTTCGCATTCTCAATCCCTATTTCGGCGAGCACGCCGACGATGCTTCTCATGACGCGTTCGGCGACTTCCCTTCGCTTGGAGGAAAGCCTCTCGGCAATTTCCGAGAGTTTCTGCCGCTGCTGCTCTACGCTCCCTTCGAGCTTGCCGATAGCTTCGTCGAAATTCTCGGCGAGCTGGAACTCATGCCCGATCTTCTCCCTATACTCGATGGCAGCTTCGAGTGAGCCGCCGTACTTCTTCCTGAACATCGAGAGCACGCCGAGTCTTTCCCTGATTTCTTCCAGCCGTTCAGGGTTAAAATCGATTTTGCTGCTGTAACTCTGCACAGATCTTGTTATCTCGTCGACTATCGCTTTAGCGGTCTCACTGTCGGCTTTGAGCGGCTCGAAAGTCTTGTCTATATCCGATAAATCCTCAAGCTGGTTGCGCACCATGACAAGCTGGTCGTGTATCGAGCTCTCGCTGTCGTAGAGGAGCTCGTACAGCTTCATCGTGACTTCGTATAGCTTCTCGGAATTTTCGAGTATCTTCAGCTCGGCTTCCAGCCTGTCGATCTCGCCGGGCTGCGGGTTTACGGCGTCGATCTCTTTGATCTGGAACGCGTACAACTCGCGCTTCTCCTTGAGCGCCTCCCTCCGCGAAACGAGATCTTTCATTTTCCCGAGCTCGGAGTTCAGGCTGTCATAAGCACCCTTGAAATTCTTGATGAGGTTGTCGAGCCCGCCGAAATCGTCGAGGAGGTCGATGTGAGTCTCCGGGCGGAGTAGCGACTGGTGCTCATGCTGTCCGTGGAGATCGACGAGGTAATCGCCGAGTTCCTTAAGCTGGGCGACGGGAACGGGCGTATCGTTCACGAAGGCCCGGCTCTGACCTTTCGCGCTGACTTCCCTGCGAACAATTATTTCCTCTTCCGCTTCTATCTCCGTCGCTTCGAGAAGCCGCTGAACCTTCTTGTTCCCGGAAATCGTGAAAACTCCCTCGACCACGGTCTTATCGGCGCCGCTCCTCACCTCGTCCTGCGTGGCTCGTTCACCGAGTATAAGATTAAGCGCATCGATTATGATGGACTTCCCCGCCCCAGTCTCGCCGGTAATAATATTCAGCCCTGATCCGAATTCGATCTCGAGCTCGTCTATCAGGGCATAATTCTTTATCGTGAGGTTTTTCAGCATACTCGGGGCTACTTGATATTGAAATATTTCGCTTCGGGGTGATGTACTACTATAGCAGTCGTGCTCTGTTCGGGGACCAGCTGGTATTCCTCCGTCAGCGTGATTCCAACCCTTTCGGGCCTCAGAAGTTCGAACAGCTTAGCCTGGTCCTCGATGTTCGGGCATGCGGGATAGCCGAACGAATAACGCGATCCCTGGTATCCCTGCGAGAAGAGCCTCTTTATTTCCTTAGCGTCGTTACCGACGATACCTAACTCTGTCCGGGCCATCTTGTGCCAGTATTCAGCGAGCGCCTCAGCACTTTCGACGCTGAGTCCGTGCAGGTAAAGATATTCCTGATAGTTGCCGGCATCGAACAGATGTTTTGTGAATTCACTCGCCTTCGCGCCGATGGTGACGGCCTGAAGAGCAATCACGTCGAGTTCACCCGATTCGACCGGCCTGAAATAATCAGAAATACATAAAAACCTGTCGTCCCGCTGGCGCGGGAAAGTGAACCTTACCCACTCTCTCAGATCCTCGGGTCTCGCACTGCCGGGTTTGACTCCGCTCCATTTTGAATACGGGTCTTCGCCGGAAGCGGGCCGGTATATAATCAGGTCGTCTCCCGACGACTGACACGGGAAATAGCCGTAAACCACTTTCGGCTCGAAAAGCCGCTCGCGTTTCACTTTGAGCTTCTCTTCCTCCAGCGCCGGGTAGACGTCCGTCTCCAGTATTTTGCTGTACTCTTCTTCCGTCTTCCCCTTCTTCGAGAACTGCCATTGGCCGCGGATGAGAGCGACCTCGTTCAGGTATTCCCAGATTTTCTCGAGTTTTATATTCGTCACGACCGCTGTACCATAAAAAGGAGGGAACGGCAAAGGGACGTCGGTTCTCACCCTGCTCCTCGATTGAACCGCAGTCTGCTCTTCTCTTCCCTCTCTCCTGTTAAGCTCGAGAGTCTTATTCAACGAAGTCGAAGATGTCGTGGCATTCCTGATCTCGGCAACGTCAAATTTGCCCGACTTGATATCTTCCATAAAGTGGAGTCCGGCGAAGGCGTCGTTGGCATAAGATAAATAGCCGCGATAGACTTTGCGCAGGTCCTGCTCGACATACCTTCTTGTGAGAGCGGCTCCGCCAAGGACAACCGGGATATTGATCCCGCGCTGATCCATCAGCTCGAGGTTCTCTTTCATGACAACGGTCGACTTCACAAGGAGTCCGCTCATCCCTATAGCATCGGCCTCGCTGCTCTCCGCGGCTTCGATGATCTGTTCGATCGGCACCTTGATGCCGAGGTTGATTACCTTGTAGCCGTTATTGGTCAGGATGATGTCCACAAGATTCTTACCGATGTCGTGGACGTCCCCTTTTACCGTTGCAAGGACCATCGTCCCTTTCTGGGTACCTTCGACTTTTTCCATGAATGGCTCGAGATACTTGACGGCGGCCTTCATAGTCTCTGCGGACTGCAGCACAAAGGGAAGCTGCATCTGTCCGCTTCCAAAAAGATCGCCCACGACGCGCATACCGTCGAGCAATATCTCGTTTATGATCTGGAGAGGAGGATATACTTCGAGCGCCTTCTTTAAATCAGCGTCGATCCCGATCTTGTCGCCGTCTATGATCCGTTTCTTCAGCCTCTCCTCGAGGCTCAACGATTCCTCGTCGAGGTTTTTCGCCGGACCCGACTTTGCCGCCGCGTAATAGTTCATCAACTCGACAAGCGGATCGTACACGCATTTCTGCCCGGCCATCAGTTCTGCACCGCCTCTCCGGCTGACGCGTCTGCGAACTTTCTCTCGTCGAAAATCAGCTCCCGGCTAATCTCTCTCCCGCGTTCGTCGATCTTGTAGAGAGGCATAATCTTCTGCGCATTCACGATTGCAAGATCGAGGCCCTTTTCAATCGCATAATAAAGGAAGACGGAATTCAAAACGTGTCGCGCATGCACGTTCAGTCCGAACGAAGCGTTGGAAACGCCGAGGAGCGTGTAAGCTGCCGGGAATGCGGCCTTTATGAGCTTGATTGCCTCGATCGTCTCGATCCCCGCTTTCCTGAACTCCTCATCGCCGGAGCCGAGTGTGAACGTCAGGGTGTCGAATATTAAATCCTGCTCCCGCATTCCGTACTTGTTTACGGCGAGATCGCGGATACGTTTGGCAACCTCGAACTTCTTCTCCCGGGTCTTCGCCATACCGGATTCATCGATGGTCAACGCCACGACCGCCGCGCCATACTTCTTACAGAGCGGGAGTACTCTCTTCATCCGCTCCTCGCCGTCCTCCAGGTTTATCGAGTTGATTATCGACCTTCCCGCGTACCTTTTCAACGCCTCCTCTATGACCTGGTATTCAGTCGAGTCGATCATTAGAGGCAGAGCGACCTGGGTATTGAACCTCTTCATCACCTCGCGCATGTCGCGGACCTCATCCCTCCCGACGTACGCTACACAGAGGTCGAGTATGTGTGCCCCTTCTTTCATCTGTTCCTTGGCAAGCTGGACCATGCTATCGTAGTCTTCAGCAAGAAGAAGTTCTTTGAATTTCTTAGACCCGTTTGCGTTGCACCTCTCGCCGACGATCACCGGTGGCGGATCGAGATGAAGCGAGACGCTGGAGTATATTGATGATACGGACGGTGTGAAGGAAATCTCACGTTCCTTCGGATTGATACCGGACGCGATCCTGACGAGTCGCGCAATGTGGTCAGGTGTCGTGCCGCAGCAACCGCCGATAATACTTACTCCGAACTCCTTGACGAAACGGTTCATCCAGAACTCAAGCTCGTCCGGTGTCAGGTGATAGCAGGCCTGCCCGCCGATGTTCTCGGGGAGGCCGGCGTTCGGCATCACGAACACAGGCTTCGGCGAGTTCTCGCACAAATACCGTACGTTTTCCTCCATCTCCTTCGGACCGGTAGCGCAGTTCATCCCGAAGACCGTCACAACGTCGTACGGCTCGATCGCTGTCAGCGCAGCGGAAATCTCCGTGCCCATGAGCATCGTGCCCATCGTCTCAATCGTGATCGAGACAATCACGGCGATTCCCTTTCCGGTTTCCTGGATAAACTCGTATACCGCTGCCAGCGCCGCTTTCGTCTGCAAGAGATCCTGGCACGTTTCGATGATGAGTAGGTCCGCTCCTCCGTCGACGAGTCCCTTTACCTGAACCTTATATGAGTCGCGCATGTCGTCGAATTCGATGTGGCCGAGCGAAGGGAGCTTCGTAGTAGGCCCCATCGACCCTGCGACGTATCGACGCCGGTCGGACGTCGAATAAGCGCCGGCACACTTTCTTGCGATTTGCGCGGCCCGCTTGTTTATCTCATACGATCTGTCCGCGAGGCCGTATTCCGCGAGGACGATGGATGTAGCTCCAAACGAATTAGTCTCAATCACGTCTACGCCGACATCGAGAAAACCCTTGTGTACTTTCTCGGGGGCCTCCGGTTTTGAAATATTCAGGTACTCGTTGCACCCCGCCAGATGCTCACCTCCGAAATCTTCGGGTGTGAGATTCTGATTCTGCAGACTCGTACCGGTCGCCCCGTCAAAAACGAGGACCCTGTTCTTAATTATTTGTAGGAGTTCGTTTCCTGTCATTACACTCTGTTTTTAATCAATTTAGCTGTGATTTCGGGATAATTCAAACGAAGGCGGTAGAGAGAACCCTGCATGAAACAGGGCAACGGAGCGTGGAGCCTGGACACAACGGATAGTAAGTGAACGCTGGAATGTCGACACGTGCACTAGAACGATGAGTGGACCTTCAGCGTAATTGACGAAATGGGATGTTTCTTTCCATTAAGAAAGCTGGTCGATGAGGTCGCGGCATACTCCTCAGCTCAAAACGCTGCCCCGATTGAGAGGCCTCCGTATGGTGCTATACGCCGAAAGGTAAACAAAGGTGTAAATCCTATCCGGAAGAATAACCCGTATCTTGGTTGAAACCTGTATCCGATCGTCGCAATGCCCAAAACACCGCTCCCACTTCCGGCGAAAATTCGATTGAAGAAATTTCCGCGGGAATTAATAAAGGCTGGTTCGAACCCTATTCCAAGTTCGAGATGATTCAAGCCGTTTCCATAGAGGTAGTTTACAGCGACAGGGAATCCTTTGAATTTCACTTCATCGTTGAAGAAGCCAGGATCGAATGGTACATTCCAGGACGAATATCCGACTCTCACGCTCAGGTTCCTCGTGAAGCGGTGGTCATAGTCTATCGAGTATAACACGCCGGGGCCAAGCGCTTCGACGAAAATTGCATTGTGGCTGTATTCATTCGAAGTCTTTTTCTTCGCCAGGGCCGCCGATAAGGGTGCCAGCGCGACAAAACCTAAAATGATTAAAACGGCTATGGTACGTCCTGATCTTCCTTTCATGGTGCATCCCATTTCGTTCTACGCGTCCTCAATTTCAGGGCTGTCACTCTCCGAGACTCTCCTGGAGTGAAGCTGCCGTCCGGAATTCCTTCGGCTCACCCAAAAGGAGAAAAACTCCCTCCCGCAACCCCTGCTTTGTCATAAAATAGTTCGATCAGGCGTGTTTGTCAAATATCGATCGCTGACACTTTGAAGATGAAATCCCACAAGGCGTCGGTTGGGAAATCAGCCGATCGTATCAGCAGCGATATCGACCTGCGGAGGCTCCGACAGACAGTTTTGCCAATGACCGTAGATCGAAAAGGATCGGTGCTGCTCACATGTCCGTTGGATCTCAATCCACAAGAATCCTTGCTCTTTCCGTGTTCCCCCGGGCACATCGACCTATCCTCCGTCAGTTGTCGTCAGTCATTATATCTATCCGGGAAAGCTCGACTTTCAAAGTCGCCACAATCTTTCTTGTCAATTCGACATTGCGCGGATTGACGTGTCGGGCTTCCAGCCAAACGATTCGTTTAGGCTGACGGGCTTCTGAGTAGAATCTCTCGGCATATTTCCTTGGTATCTGTTCGTCTTCGGAGCCGTTTATCATAATCAGAGGAATCGGCGAAATGCTCTTCGCATATCGAAGAGGTTCAAGCGGGCTCAGCAATACGCCTCCCAAGAGACCAGCCAGCTGACTCACAAGCGTACCCCGATACCGGCCGACATTGTGGCGAATCAGTGCAGTGAGGTCTCCGCCGCCGAAGACCATCGCCACCGCAGCTGCCCTACGGTCGTAGGCTGAAATGCACGGCACAAATGGAGATCCGAAACTGTAGCCGAGGAGGATAAGCTTCGTCGTGTCGACATCCGGCCGCTGCCAGAGATAGTCGGTCAGCAGCATGACGGACGGGACCATACCGAGGGCAGTCCTGCGAATCTCAGGTATATCGGCAAGCAACTGCGGCAGAGTGTATGAATCTCTCGGAGTATAAGGATAGTCAGGGGAAGCGATTATCACGTTTCGAATGTTGAGGACATAATTTATCGCGTGCTTGCCCGTAGCCTTCCCTCCCATCAGGATCACAACGGGGAAGCGCCGCCCCGAATCGTTCCCGGCGGGAACGAGCAACCCGCATTCGACTTTGTTCCCGGCGTCGTTGACCAGCGACAGCCATGAGTGTCTGTACAGGCTGTCGGATCCGGATTGTAACAGTCGACTCTCCACGAGTCTTCCCTTGGCAGAGGCGAAATACCCTCCATAGTCGAGCCATCCAACATACACTCCGCAAAGGATCAGGATTAAACCTGCGGCTGCCACTGCCCAGAGCAGCCACTTGAAAAATCTCGACATGCCTGCCTCCTCCCATTTCGACTAAATATTGGAAACGGCCGCTTTCAGTTCAACGCCGATTTGCCCGGAGACTCACGCGAGAAATCACACAGCGTATTTCGTCGGATCCGGGATCCCGGCTAAATTGAACGCCTCTCGCCGCTCGACGCATGTTCCGCATTTGCCGCAATGAAGAGTTCCGCCTTTGTAACATGAATAGGTGATTTCAAACGGAACCCGCAGCTCGTGCCCAAGAAGCACTATGTCTTTCTTATGCAGATCGACGAACGGGTCCTCGATTCTCACATTCAGGTATGTTCCTATCCTGGCTGCTTCGGCCATTGACTTGAGGAATTCCGGGCGGCAGTCGGGGTATATCGCGTGGTCGCCGGCATGGGCAGCGTAAAGGACGGTGGCAGCTCCGATAGATTCTGCATACCCGGCGGCGATCGAGAGCATTATACCATTCCGAAAAGGTACGACAGTGCTTTTCATCGACAAGTCTTCGTAATGGCCTTCAGGAATTTCGCCTCCGCTTTGAAGGAGATCCGACTTGAAAAGATCGTTTACAAAAGGAAGCTTGATAATGATATGTTCTACGCCCGCCCGTCCCGCAAGTTCTTTTGCCGCGGCTTGTTCGCGCTTACCGTGTTTGGAACCGTAATCGAATGTCAATGCCACCACATCGTAACGCTTGAGTGCCCAATACAGGAGCGTGCCGGAATCAATGCCGCCCGACAGTGATACAATCGCCTTTTCCATGATACAGGTTTTCCTTTTACTGAGAATCAAAATTGTCAGAGAGAGGATGTCATCAAATATACAATTCACCAGGAGAATCAATTGACACAGTAGCGATTAAAGTAAGTCAGGCTCTTGACATTTAAACTTCAATGCGATATAATATCAGGAACAGTTCCTATTATTATAACTAACAAGGAGGAAGATAAAATGGCAAAACAACTGAAGGGATCGAAGACCTACAACAATCTGAAAGAGGGCTTCGCAGGAGAATCCCAGGCCAACCGCCGTTACCTTTACTTCGCACGCCATGCAGACATCGAAGGTTATCCCGATGTCGCCGGTGTTTTCCGCGATACGGCTGAAGGCGAGACCGGACATGCATTCGGGCACTTCGATTTTCTGAAAGAAGTAGGCGACCCGGTTACCAACGTCCCGGTCGGCGATACGAAGGCAAACCTGAACTCCGCAGTCACAGGCGAGACCTACGAGTACACCGAAATGTACCCCGGCTTCGCGAAGACGGCCAGAGAAGAGGGCTTCGACGAGATCGCTACCTGGTTCGAGACCCTCGCCCGCGCCGAGAAATCGCATGCGGGAAGGTTCCAGAAGGCACTCGACACTCTCGGGAAGTAATTGGAATAGTCCGACGGAGCCTTCCCCCGGCAACGGGGGCTGGCTCCGCGGGCCGTTCTGCCCGCCGGATGATGTTGCCAGTTCTCCACCGTTCCTGGAAAGGGTATCGGACACTGAAAGAGAAGAAGTTGTACTCAGGCAATTCAGAAAATTTGCTAACAATTGAAACACGTCTGTAGAGACAAGGGGCTTGAAAATGGCATTTGATTTCAATGCTAAAGATTTTTACGACACAGAATCTTACGCCAAAGAGACGGCGCGCATATTCGACATCTGCAACGGCTGCAGGCTGTGCTTCAACCTGTGCCCTTCCTTCGATGTCCTCTTCAAACGAATCGACCAGCTCGACGGGGAGATGGACAAGCTTACCGGAGAAGACACGAAGAAGGTAGTGGATCTTTGCTACGACTGTAAACTGTGCTTTCCGAAATGCCCTTACACGCCGCCTCACAAATACATGCTCGACTTTCCCCGCCACATGCTCAGAGGCAAAGCAATCGAAGCGAAAAAGAACGGCGTGACGCTCCAGGACCAGATGCTCAGCCGGACCGATCTCCTCGGTACCGTCTCAACTAAGGCAGCACCGATCGTCAACTGGACACTCGAGAGCAAGCCGTTCAGGGTCCTGATGGAAAAGACAATCGGCATACACCGCGAAAGAAACCTCCCGAAGTACGCGAGTCAGACTTTCGTTTCATGGTACAAGAAGCATAAGAAGGCGGAGCTTGCCGGCGCGGACGCGCCGAAGGCGGTGTTCTTCCATACCTGCTCGGTAAATTACAACGACGTAGACACCGGCAAGGCGGCTATCCAGGTCCTGGAGAAAAACGGCGTACACGTCGAAGTTCCGCCGCAGAAATGCTGCGGGATGCCATACCTTGACGGCGGCGACATCGACAATGCAAAGAAGCATGCGGCCTACAACCTTCGCCAGCTCGCGGATTACGTTAAGAAGGGCTACGACGTAGTTTCACCCGGACCGAGCTGCAGCTACCTGATGAAACAGGAGTACCCGATGCTTTCCGACGACCCCGACGCGAAGCTGGTAGCCTCACACACATTTGATCTGATGGAATATCTCGCTAAGCTCAACAAGGAAGGGCGGCTCTCCAAAGACTTCAAGGCTTCGCAGGGTAAAATCACATATCATCTTCCCTGCCACTTGAAGGCTCAGAACATCGGCTTCAAATCGCGGGACGTCCTCCAGCTGATCCCCGACACCGAGGTCGAAGTGGTCGCCAAGTGCTCGGGACACGACGGCACATGGAGCCTGAAGAAAGAGAATTTCAAGATGTCGCTCGAAGTGGGCGAGCCGCTGTTCGAGAAATTCAGGGACGGCGGGGCCGCAGCAAGCGACTGCCCACTGGCACAGCTCCAAATCGAAAAGGGCTCCGGTGCAAAACCGCGTCATCCGGTGCAGATACTGAGAGACGCGTACGGAATGGAAAAAGACCCTGAAGGCTGAACAGAGCTGTACCAGAGGCGTTTGAAGAGGATTCGGCCAAAGGAAGCATTCGTTTCCGGTAAACTGCCGACCGATGGCCTAAGAGAGATTGAACAGGAGCAAGATAAGAAAATGAAGCCAATAGAATTCAATGAAGTCAAGAACATCATCGATTACGAGAAGATAAGAAACGATTTCCGCCGGCGAGTCATCGAGATGAAGAACCTCCGCAGGTTGAAGGTCGGCGATCTGGTGACGCTTACTTTCGAGAACCGGCACACGGTAACGTTTCAGATTGAAGAGATGATGCGCGTCGAAAGGATAGTCGACGACGAAAAGATCAAGGCCGAGGTTGAGACGTACAACGAGCTCATCCCCCGGGAAAACGAGTTGAGCGCGACACTTTTCGTCGAAGTCGATGAACAGTCGAAGATCAAGCCGGTTCTCGATTCGCTTGTCGGGATGAACAAAGATTCTGTATACCTGAAAATCGGCGGGAAGATGATACCGGCGATTTTCGAAGAAGGACACGCGACCGACGACAGGATAAGCGCGGTCCAATACATCAGGTTCAAGTTCTCCCCTGAAGAAACTAAAGCGCTTGCCGACTCTTCCATTCCGGCCGCAGTCGTCATAAGGCACAAGAACTACGAAGCTGAAGCCTCTCTCAACGAGAAGATGCGGCGCGCACTCCACAGCGACATCACCGAAGGAAGCTCCGTGAACGTTTGGAATTAGAGAGGCATTTACAAATAGAGGTGCAATTTCATGAGCGATACTCAACAATCCGAGGGAGCCCTCCGAAGGAAGCGAAGCAGGCAGCGTGAGAAGGTGCTGGACATTGTCCGTTCCACGAAGACGCACCCGACTGCCGATTGGGTTTTCCATGAGGTCCGCAAAGAGCTCCCGAACATCAGCCTTGCGACGGTTTACAGGAACCTCAACCTCCTCGCAGGGTCGGGCGAGATCAGCGAGGTAATTTGCGACGGCCAGCTGAGGTTCGACGCGAACAAAGAGGAGCACTTCCATTTCATCTGCAAGTCATGCAAAGGGATATTCGATGTAGATGAGGCAAGGGTCACGCCCGGCTTCAAACTCCCCCGCGGATATATCGTTCAGGACCTAAGGATCGAATTCTACGGAATCTGCCCCGCTTGCCAGGCGCAGCGCTGACAGGGACCTACTTCTTATCGCCTGCTGCTCCCTGGTCTTTCGTGGAATCCTCGAGTTGAAAGCGCACCGTCTTCGCCCACGTGCGCTTCTCCCTTTTTATGTAATCAAGATAAATTGCCCTGCCGACTACGTATATCCAGAACTGGCAGTAGGTGAAATACATCAGGAACACAAGGAAGAAATTCCTCGGCGTATCCATTCCCTCATACGACAAGACCAGGATTATCTCCAGGATGAAAAGGACGATGGCGAGTACCCAGACAGTGGTGTACGGACCCGGCAGTGGAATAGCGACGAGATGCGTTACGCTCAAGATAAATATGAGGTCACTGACACCAATTGCAAAGAGAAAGACATAGTACAGTGAAAGGAGATAAAGGACCTCGAAGGCAAGGAACTTGTTCTGGAATTGCGTTATTTCCTTCAAGAACTTCGTAACCACATAATTGTTCCCACGCACCCACCGGGTTCTCTGCTTTGCCCACACCGGAAGTGTTTCCGGTTCCTGCTCAAGTGTTACCGCGAATGGTATGTATTTTATCTTGTACCCTTTCATGTAGACCCTGATGCTCAGTTCCGAGTCTTCGGTTATGGCGTCTTCGTCCCAGCCGTTGAGATCGTCAACGAGATGCTTCCATATCACAAAGTTGGTTCCCGGGAGCGTCGCCACCTTGAACATCGCCCATCTCCCTGCCTGAAGTATTGCCTGGAAACTCATGGTCTCGATGCTGACGAAACGAGTGAGCCATGTCCGGTCCTTGTTGATAGTTCTGAAGTTGCCGAGGACTGCCCCCAGATCCGGGTGAAGGAGAAGTTCCGCCACCAGGTATTTCAACGCATCGGGGAGCGGCTGGTTGTCGGCGTCGTAAACCGCTATCACTTCTGCATCGGTTTGCTTTAGTCCGAGGTTCAGTGCGCGGGACTTCCCCTTACCTCCCTCGCCTTTCGGCACGTTGTAACAACGGACCCTGCGGTCGCGCTTAGACATTGCCTCGACTATCTCTCCAGTCCTGTCAGACGAGCCGTCGTTGATGACGAGTATCTCGAGCCTGTCGGCGGGATATTCGAGTTTTATCATGGCATCCAGGGTCCTTTGAATAACCGTTTCTTCATTGTGAGCGGGAATGAGGATGCAAACTCGCGGGCTTTCGAAGTGAGTCATGCTGTCGATGACGCGTTTTTCCTTTGCGGAAGACCAATTGTGGAAAAATCCCGCTATGGTCAAAACAAGCTGGTACGCGATCATGAACCAGATGAATATTACTGAAAGAACAAACAGCCCACCCAGAAGTGTCGTGAAGAAATCATACATGCGCAACCGTCCGTCTTCTGAACTTCAACACAAAATAAAGAAGTATTAGGATTCCTCCAGCGATCGATCCGAATATCGCTATGAGAGCGGAGGACCATAAACTCGTCATGTCGATCCCGTAGGAAACAGTGCTTTCCAGCACGACAAGGACCTTGTGCCTGCCGGATGGGAGAACGATGCCGTAGTGTTGTTCCTCCCGTGCTACGGTGAATGGAATTTCGTGATCGTCCACGAGAACCGCGTAAGGCAATTTACCAAACGATACCGCACATCTTCCCAACGAAGAGTAGGTGAATTCCACTCCGCGTTGGAACGTTCTCTCACTGAGGATGTTGCATGAAGCAGACTCTATATGCGAATGCATCAATCCGCTCTCAAACGGGTTGACATCGGCCTTCACAATCCGCACGAAGTGATTTCCCGCCGGGATCGAGAAGCAGCCAGGCTGATATGGATATACAACCCTGCCATCCACCGATACTTCAGCTACGTCATTGCTGAGCCTCATGCAGGTCGAATATGGGGCGTTTACTGTGAAGCCACCGTCGGAAGCCTGGAAATTTGCCTGCGGGGTTGCCGCATACGGGAAATCGGCAATATCCTGCGGGAGAGCGGTCGCTTCGCAGTAGATCGCCACTCGTGGCGCGACCTGTGATGCCGAATTCACGAGCAGATAACTTTCGATCCCTGTGGGCATCTTCGTTGGAAACACACCGTTGTAGTTGGAATGACGGAATTCAAGTATGTTCAGGTCGATCATCAAATCAGATGAATCGGGGCCCAACAACTTCTTGTAAGTGTTCCCGATCGCCAGATATCGCCTTGGATCGGAGTTCCAGCTTACGGCAGGGTCCTCGACATTGAGGATAAACGGGTATGTGTTCCTGAGCTGAAGTATCTGGTTCATATCTACCCCAAGCGAAGACCTGAGCCCGGGAAATGTCTTCTGATCCATCGCGGTCAGTATTATCTGCGCACCCGGCTTGCCGCTGAAAGCGTCCCGGGCTATATCAATGAAATGTGAAGTCAGGCTCGTTACCAGCGAAGCGCGGAAGTCGACGAAGCTCTGCCAGTCCTGTGGCGAAGTCTTGTAGTAATGCGGAGAATTCTGCTGGAAGAGCTGGACGGGATCGAACCCGTATTCCCTCCTGAACATGGTGCGCGCGCTCATGTCGAACGGCGTAAGCATTCTCGGATCTGCCGGTGCACCTTCGCCGCCGAAATAGAGTTCCGATATGTTCACCCCGTCCCAATCGTGCGAAGTGAGGAAATTGTAAGTCCAGCCGGAAGCTGCTCGCAGGCACGCGCTGTCGGTAAGCGCCACCGGGTAGCGCCAGTCGGGACGGACATCCTCTCCTTTGTAGTTCTTCTCGTGCCATTGCGGATGCTCATCGTAGAACATCTTGCTTATCTGCGGCGGTTCGATCCATGCGTACACAGCGATCCCATAAGCGTGGCACAGCCTGATCAGCCTGTCGTAATCGTATGTATATTTCGGGTATTCGTGCCACCCGGCGACCTGGATAACCCTGATACCTTTCGCCGCCCAGTCTTTCACCAGCGACTCGATGCTTATGTGCGACGTGGACCTGAGTCCAGGATCGAAGAACATATCCAGATTATCTCGTCTCAATGTCGGATAAAGCTGGAAATAGTTCTTGATCCACTCTATCAGGTACGGGAACCTCGCATAGCCTCCGCCTGTGACCGGATCGAATCGGGCACTCATCACGATAATTTTCCCCTTGCCGTACCTTCTCGCGACGACCACCGGCGCATCGTTAAGGTCGTTCGTGCAGATTATACGATCATTCTCTTCGACATCGATCCGATGGACCGTTTCGAAATTCCCCCAGCTAAGGAGCTGTTCAGGGAACATGCGGTCTCTCACCTTCTCGAGCCGCATGACGTTCTTGCTGAACTTCACACCGAAGTCGACCGCGAGCGGGTTCTTCGAATCGGTGATAAGCCTTCCGCCGGATGAGACAAACTTCTCAAGCACTTCATAGAGAGAGTCGGGCAGGTTATCCGCGACGGTGTACGGGACTATTATTAAGTTGTATGGATTCAGACTTTCGAGGCTGCCGGGAGCAAGAGTATCGGTGGGTATGCCAACGCTCCTTAGAGCTGACGCAAAACTCGCTTCGTCCAGCTTCGCTCCGCCCGTCGCGGTCGAATCCCAGAGAATACACCCGACAGCAGGAGTTATCTTTTTCTTTTCCGGGAAAATGCTGTTCCATACCCCCTTTATTCCTATCATTACGTTATCCCAGAAGGTCAGCTCCTTTTCCCTGTACTCGATTGGCTCTGCCGCATAAATCCATCCGGGCTTAAGTGCGACTTGCTTCCTGAATGTTTCGGTAACCCTCTTCGAAGTAATTTCTCTCTGAGCCCGCTCCCCTTTATCATTCAAATAGATCTGTTTGAGATACTCGTCTTCGATCGAAATCTTGAACGAGTCGGCGCCTGACATGATCACCCTGTCGGGAAGTCTTACGATGTTGCTGCTGTCGCGCAAGCTGACGTACGTGTAGCCGAGCGCCTTGGTTCCCTCGACAATCTCCCTGAGAAGGTGAATCGGCATGAATGGATGGAAGAAAGCTGTGGCATAACCGTCTCTCACGTACAGATTCGCCTTCGCCGCGGCGAGGATATCCTGAACTCCCTTCTCCTCTTCCTGGGGCGAACCGTAAGGGACGTAACCTGTATTTTCAGGAACGATCCTTTCGCCGAACATATCTTTCTGAATGACATAAGGAAAATACTGGCTGTAATCGAGATCGTTCATAACGGTCCGTTCTTCGACTGCGGTCGAGAATACCTTCGAGATCGCGGCGTAGTCGATGTCGGAAGCGCCATAGTGAGGCGTCTCCCATGCAAGCGGGTAAACACCGTTACGCATCAGCTCTTCAACTCCGGTCTCGAGCTTCTGCTTGACATAAGCGGCGTTGTCGTTTGCTATCGGCCTGTTAAGCGCACTGTCCCAGAACTCGTAATCGTTGTCGGTAACTCCGTGATACTGGTGAGTGACGCCGTGCATGACTATCGTAGCGCCATGCTCTTCCGCATAACGAAGGGCATCGACCATATCCGGCTTGTCGGAAAGCGAAATGCGAACGTTGTTCGCCGGGTCGACATAAAAGGGGACGACGGCTATCAGGAAAGGAACATGCTCACTGTACAAAAGGTCGGTAATCTTCCTGATGCTGTTCGGGTCTTCGGTTGGATCCACATCCTCGATACGGATCATTGCTGAATGGAATTCGGGATGCTCCTGGTGAAGGATGTCGTGGAGTTTCTCCGCAAAAAAGATGTACCTGTCGGTCGGGCCTATGTATGAAAAAGGCGAGTCGCCGAAGAGATAGAGGTTGCCGGAATGGATAGCGTAGGGCGAAACGACATGATGAGGCGCATAAGCGTTAGCAAGGACCTTGACCATCGTACTGTTCGTAATCGTGATCATGGTCAGATAGTTGTCGCCCTTGTCGAACCTGAAGTCCTTGTCCGTCGGGACTACCGCGTCGAACCCGAGAGTGGAGTCATACCTGTCGGGAACAAATCCATATTTCTTTTCCAGATTGTGGCGCGCGTTGAACGCGATGATGCCTGTATTCAACCAGACGAGTGTTCCCTTATACTGGAACGCGTCATCGAGAAACTTATCCGGCGGCTGGCAGTTCGGACTGAACCCGTTGAAAAAGACATAATCGAACCCGTTGCATTCCCCCGGACGGTAATCGTCAGCAGCGACGACCTTTTTGCTCAGGTCGAAATGGCCGAGGAGCTGGTACAGTTGCAGCGCATCGCCTTTTGCCGGGTTGCTCTGCGCATCCTTGCCTTCGTAAACAATCAGCACTCGATTCCCCGCGAAAGCGTTCAGGGAATAAAGCATCACTATAGTTGTCGCGATCCTTCTTATCATTGCAAGGCCTTGCTCATGGGATTAGTTCTTGGAATTTATTTGGAGATTTGGGCCGGACATTTTGAAGAAATGCCGGCATGAAATGAAGAGGAATTTTCGGGACTGCCGAGAGCCCCTTCGGAATGAAAATTTCTGTCGACTGAACGGCTCGGAGTGCATTCGTACACGAAGGCGCAGGCACATACGGTAATAGCCTGTAATGACAGGCCCGCTTTGCAAACCACCCCCCGCAATTTAGCCATTGGTTTTAGTCTTTGCCGTCCCAGCTGTTGTACTTTTCATAGGCGTCGATGATGTCTTTCACGAGCTTATGCCTGACCACATCTGTCTTCTCGAGGTAAACGAAACTTATCCCCTCCACACCTTTCAGGACTTTCTGTATCTCGACAAGTCCGCTAAGGCTTTTCTGAGGCAAGTCTATCTGGGTTATGTCGCCCGTGATAATCGCCTTTGAATTCACTCCAAGCCTCGTAAGGAACATCTTCATCTGCATCGCGGAAGCGTTCTGTGCTTCGTCGAGGATGACGAAGGCATTGGATAGCGTTCTTCCCCTCATGTAGGCGAGAGGGGCAATTTCTATGACATTTTTTTCGACATAGAGTTTCAGCTTGTCCTGTGGGAGCATGTCGTCAAGCGCATCATAAAGCGGCCGGAGATATGGAATTACCTTCTCCTTCAAGTCGCCGGGGAGAAATCCCAGACTTTCGCCGGCTTCGACTGCCGGGCGGGTTAGCACGATCTTCTGGACTTCCTTGTTCCTCAGCGCCGCTACTGCCATGGCGACCGCGAGATATGTCTTCCCTGTTCCCGCGGGTCCGACTGCAAACACGACATCGTTCTTCTGCACGGCCCTGACAAACTGTCTTTGACCGGGGGTTTTAGGTTTTATCAGGTCATTGCGGGCGGAGAGGACGACCACGTCCCTGTTGTCAGCCTGTGTCGATGTTCCGGTTTCGGAGGCGACGGCGGCTTCCCCCTCTCCGGACACGAGCTCCACGACGGTGACGACGTCATCCGGTCTGAGGACTCCGGTCTTGTCCAGCACGTACATCAACTCTTTGAAAACCTTCTCGACCCTCGCGGTTTCATCTTCCTCGCCCTTTATCGTGATATTGTCGCCACGGACGACGATGTTTGCATCGAACCTATCGGAGATAATCTGGAGATTCGAATCGTTTATGCCGAGGAGGGAAAGCGGATCTACTCCTGAGATCCTTATCCGTTTTTCGACGATATCCATTTATTCTTCCGGCGCAAGTAAATGGCAGGAAAACAGAACGCTCCCGCCTTGCTGAAAAAGCAGACGGGAGCGCTACTGAGACTTAACGTACTTTTCGTACTAGTACTAACTTACTTCGAGGGGTGTGCCGACATTCTTTCCATGCGAGCCTTCCTTGCGTAGTAGGCACGCGCGGCAGCTCTCTCACTATCGGTAAGAGGAGCGTTTGCCGGAATCTTCAGCACTTCCTTCGGGTAGATCAAATCAGGATTCCTGATCTGATTCCTGTTGGCCATGTAAATCTTAGGCCATCTCCAGGGATCGTTATAGATCGAGGGTTTCTTCGCGATGTTCCAGAGACAGTCTCTGTTACGCGCCCAGGTACCGACCGTGTAAGTCATTGCCGTCGAGCAATTAGCAAGGCGGGCCTTCAACTGAGCATAGTCGTTAACCAGCGTCTGAACCTCGTTGTAGTACTGCTGTGCGAGGGCCAGCTTGCTGGTCTTCATGGAGTCGATCCGTGCTCCGAGCGCCTCTACATCCTTGCGCTGAGCGCAGAGATCCTGATCGGACATTGACATGTAATTGTCAATCTGGGACTTCATGTTCTGGAGAGCGAGACCAAAAGCCTTATATCCCGCCTCATCGGTCCCAAGCATTCCGAGGTACTTATTCCACTGTGCCTGGTATTGACCATCGAGGCTGGCGAGTTCACTCTTCAAATTTGCTATGTCGGTATTGAGCTGACTCAGCACGTTCTTCAACGAATCGCGCTTGGCGGTCAGGGAAGTCATCTCGGCCTGCCAATCCGCGTATTTCATTTTTTCCTGCTGTGCGGAAGCCACAGAGGAAATCGCGAACATCATCGCGATAACTGCCAAAACGGATAAACGTTTCATCTATGGCTCCTTGTCAGTTAGAATTGGTATTCTGTTGCGACTGCAGTCTCTGCTGTAGAAGCTGCTCGTCGTTCTCGAGTTTCTTGATTTGGTCCTTCTTGTCTGCAACTTGTTTCTGCAAATCAGCCTTTTGCTGATCAGCGGTCTGTATCTGCTGCTGCAATGTCGCTATTTCGTTCTTCAGATCCGATAATTGCTGCATCTGACTCTGATCCGCATATTTAGTACATCCAGCAAGCAAAATGGACGTTACAATGAGGCTCAGGATTACACCCGGCAATTTTCTCATTTTCTACCTCCTTTGCATATTTTCATCGACCTAAGTTTAATGGAAACAAGCGTTTTAGTCAAGCATTTAAAATGAATTTCCCCTTAATTTTTTTTCACTGTCAATACTAAATCACCTTAGGTTTTTGTAAATTTTATCTCCAAAACAGGAGTAAATGAATTGTCGAAAGTTAAGAAAGTCGTCCTCGCCTATTCGGGAGGACTGGATACATCTATAATAATTCCCTACCTGAAAGAGAAATACGACTGCCAGGTAATAGCATATGCCGCTAACATTGGCCAGGGCGATGAAGAACTGCGCGGACTCGATAAAAAAGCGAAAAAAACCGGCGCCGATAAGTTCTATATACTTGATCTAAGGAAAGAATTCGTCGAGAGATTTCTTTTCCCGATGATTAAGGCGCACGCGATTTACGAAAGGAAATATCTCCTCGGCACTTCGATCGCCAGACCGCTTATCGCAAAATACCAGGCGAGAATAGCTCTGAAAGAAGGAGCCGACGCCCTTGCGCACGGCTGCACCGGCAAAGGGAATGACCAGGTGAGGTTCGAACTGACTTACAAGGTATTTGCCCCGAAGCTTAAAGTTATTGCGCCGTGGCGCGAATGGGATATCCGCTCCCGGGAGGATGCGATCAGATATGCCGACGAGCATAATGTCCCCATAAAGGCGACACTCAAGAAGATTTACAGCCGCGACGGCAATCTCTGGCACTTAAGCCACGAGGGAGGCGAGCTCGAGAATCCCTGGAATGAGCCGAAGAGCGACATGTTCGTCAGAACCGTCTCGCCGGAAAAAGCCCCGAACAGACCGACTTACATCCAGATAGAATTCAAACGCGGAGTTCCTGTCGCCATCGACGGGAAGAAATACGATGCCGTCTCGATTGTGGAAAGGCTTAACAAGATTGGAGCAGCAAACGCGATTGGTAGAGTCGACCTCGTCGAGAACCGTCTCGTCGGTATGAAGTCGAGAGGCGTCTACGAAACCCCGGGCGGCACGATCTTATATGCCGCACACAGCGAGCTCGAACACATCATACTCGATAAAGATACGCTTCATTACAAAGACATGGTCTCGCAGCGTTACGCAGAGCTCGTCTACAACGGCCAGTGGTATACGCCGCTTCGCGAGGCAATCGACGCGTTCATGGAATCTACACAGAAGTATGTAACCGGAACCGTAAGGCTGAAACTGTACAAAGGAAGCATAAGCGCGGCCGGCGCAAAGAGCCCCTACTCGCTATATCGTGAAGACCTCGCGACTTTCTCGCAGGACGAGGTTTACGATCAGAAAAAAGCGGCAGGATTCATCGACCTGTTCGGACTCTCGATGAAGGTTGCATCCGAAATCCATGGGAAACCTAAGGAATGACGCTCGATCTGCGCGAGGTGAAGCCTGACGAGCTGCAGGCAAAGCTACAGACCGAAGATGACTTCTTCCTCTACTATTCAACTTATTTAGGCGGTTACACACGTAACCGCCTTTTGATGTCCGTCCCTATCGACGACCACATAGTCCATCGCGGCGACGGCGTCTTTGACAACGCGTTATGCATAGACGGGAACTATTATCTCCTTGACAGGCATATCGAGAGGTTTTTCTTCTCCGCGAATGCCATCGGCATAGTTCCTCCCTTTTCCCGCGACGAGATGAAACTACTCGTTGTGAAACTGGGAATTGTGTCCGGCAAGAAGAACTTCATTGCACGCTTCTTTCTCTCCCGAGGTCACGGAAGCATGAGCGTTTATCCGCACGAGGCTATAGCGCCAAACCTCTATATCCTGATCGGGAAGTTCTCTCCGGCACCGGAGCGGTATTTCAAGACAGGTATGGCCGCGTCGACAAGCCCGACACCGATGAAGCCTCCGCTATCGCCTCAAGTGAAATCGGTCGACTACCTTTCCAACGCCATGATGGAGCTCGCCGCAAAACGGAGCGAAGCTGATTCCGCCATTGCGGTCGACGCTTCCGGTAACATCACCGAAGGGTCGAACAAAAATGTCGCTGTCGTCGGCAGGGACGGCATATTGCGAGTCCCGCCGCCCGAGAAGATATTGCGGGGGACGACGCTTGCGCGCGCTCTCGAGATGGCCGATCAGCTGAAGAAGAAGCGGATCATTACAGGTGTAAGTGTGGAGAACATCCCGCTTTCGGATGCCTATAACGCGGCCGAGATACTCTTCTTCAGCACTTCATTTTTCGTCGCGCCGGTTGTAGAATATGACGGGCGGACCATCGGAGACGGCAAGCCCGGGAAAGTATGGAAAGCTTTCCACGATCTTTTCGAAAAAGACATTAAGTCAAACAAGAAGGTTTTAACTCCCTTGAGATAAGCTCCAACACACAAGCTCCAATGTCCAAACAAAAACAAAACCACAGGAATCAATTAAGATATTAAGAGAATCTCTAACGGTTGCATTTTATGATTTAACTTTTGAACATTGTTTGGAACTTGGATTTTGGAATTTGGAACTTGTCCGGAGGACTCTTTGAGGAGCTTAACAAGTTATGCCAAAACTCTGGGGCGGTAGATTTACGCAGAGTGTGTCGAAACTGATGAGCGAGTTCAACGATTCGCTCCCATTCGACAAGAGACTCTGGAAGGAAGAAATCGAAGCGAGCACGGCATATTCGGCCGCGCTCGCAAAAGCGGGAATATTCACAAAATCACAGCAGGCGAAGGTCGCAAGAGCTCTCCGAGAAATCGGGAATGAATTTGCGGCAGGCAGGTTCAGGTTCAAGCCTGAGGACGAAGACATCCATACCGCGATCGAGAGGAGGCTCGTCGAGAAAATCGGCGAAACCGGCAAGAAGATACACACCGGCAGGAGCCGCAACGAGCAGGTCGCGACCGACGAGAGAATTTTCCTGAAGTCAGCAATAGCGCAGGCAGGCGTGCTCATACGTGAGCTGCAATCGGCGGTTAGAGATCTCGCCGCCGACACCGCCGACGACATACTCCCGTCTTACACGCACCTCCAGCAGGCTCAACTCGTCAGGCTTGGCCATTACTTCATGGCACTCTTCTTCATGCTCGAAGACGACTATCGCAGACTTGAGGACCTGGAAGTCAGGATGGACGTTCTGCCGCTCGGGTCGGGCGCAGTCGCTGGGTCTACGGTCAGGATCGACAGGAATTTATTGAAACGGGAGCTCAGCTTCTCGGAACTCTCGCCGAACAGCATCGCCGCCGTCAGCGACCGTGGCTTCATCACCGACTTTCTATTCGTCGCGGCGCAGACACTCATCCACCTGAGCCGGTTCGCCGAAGACCTTATCATGTGGAGCTCGACAGAATTCGCGTTCGTCGAGCTGGACGACGCCTATTCGACCGGCAGCAGCATGATGCCGCAGAAAAAGAATCCCGACTCGCTGGAGCTCATACGCGGCAAAGTCGCCAGGTCGATCTCCGACCTGACTTCCCTTCTTACACTTCAGAAGGGTCTGCCGCTCACTTATGCGAAGGATTTACAGGAAGACAAGGAGCCGATGTTCGACTCGGTCGATACTCTCTTTTCTTCACTGAGAGTCTTCACCGGAGTAATCTCTACGCTGAAGGTTAAGCGCGCCAATCTCATGAGGAACACCGACGACTCGATATATGCCACCGATGTCGCAGACTATCTGGTGGAAAAGGGGATGCCTTTCCGGGAGGCTCACAAAGTGGTCGGGAAGCTCGTCCTTACCGGGACGCAGAACGGCAAGAAGCTCCGAGAATTCTCGCCCGAGGATTTGAAAGCAATCTCTTCCCTGTTCGACGGGAATTACTACAGGATTTTCAACCCGCAGAAATCTGTAGAAGGCCACGACGTATACGGCGGCACGAGTTCAAAGAGGCTGAAGGAGCAGCTGGATCTTGCGGACAAGATCCTTTCGAGGAGGAAAGCCGGCAGGAGATGAACACAGATTTTCTAAGAGACCTGAATCCCGCCCAGCTATCCGCGGTCAAGTCGGTCGAGGGGCCTGAGCTTGTCCTCGCCGGCGCCGGAAGCGGCAAGACAAAAGTCCTCACCTATCGTGTCGCGTATCTCGTCTCGATAGGCGTCCCCATCCACAACATTCTCTCCCTCACTTTCACCAACAAGGCGGCGAACGAAATGAAGTCGCGCACCGAGAAATTGCTCGGCATGGATGAAAACGGCAACGGAAGAAGATTCGGCTCGTGGATCGGGACATTCCATTCGCTTTTCGGCAAGATACTGAGGATGGAGGCCGACAAACTCGGATACACATCGAACTATTCCATCTACGACGAGGAAGATTCGCTGAAGCTTGTAAAGCAGATACTTCGCGAGCGAAATCTCTCGGAGGAGGTTTTCGTGCCGGCGGGAATACGCTGGCAGATCAGCAGGTCGAAGAACGGCCTCGTGCTCCCCTCCCAACTTGAACAATCGGCGAAGAGCAGGCTGGACCAGGTAACCGCGGAAGTCTATGCCGCCTATGAAGAGAGGCTGAAGAAGAGCAACGCGATGGACTTCGACGACCTCCTCATCAAGCCGATCGTCCTGCTCAACCGCGACCGCGCCACCCTGGAGAAGTACCAGAACAAGTTCAGATTCATACTCGTCGACGAGTACCAGGACACCAACCGCGCCCAGTACATGCTTCTCAAGCTCCTGGCGGAGAAGCACAGGAACCTGTGCGTGGTGGGCGACGATGCGCAAAGCATTTACTCCTGGCGCGGAGCAGACCTCCAGAACATACTCGACTTCCAGTCCGACTACCCGGACGCGAAGGTCGTAAGACTGGAACAGAACTATCGTTCGACCGGGAAGATACTCAAAGCCGCGAACTCCGTCATCGTTCACAACCAGCGAAAGCTCGATAAAGAACTCTGGACCGAGAACCACGAAGGCGACAAGCTCTCGGTATTGGAATGCGAGAGCGACCGCGACGAAGGGTACAAGATCGTCCAGCGAATCAGGGACGAGAGCATAAAAGACAAACTTCAGCTGAAGGACTTCGTGGTTCTCTTCAGGACCAATTCGCAGTCGCGCTCGCTCGAAGAGGCGTTCAACCGCGGCGGCATCCCTTACATCATAGTCGGCGGCGTCGCCTTCTATAAAAGAAAGGAAATCAAAGATCTGCTCGCGTACCTGAAGCTCATCGTTAACCCGCAGGACGACGCGTCGTTCCTGAGGATTGTGAACTTCCCTGCGCGCGGGATCGGAGACGTGACGATAGACTATGTCAGGAGCTTTGCATCGAAAGAGCAGCAGCCGCTCCTCGCAATCACTGAACGAGTGGATGAGATAGTCGAGATTCAGCCGCGGCAGAAGAATCAGCTGAAACAGTTCGCAAGGCTCGTCAACAAATACAACAAGCTCAAGGACGAACTTTCGGTCGGCGAGCTCTCGCGTTCGCTCACCGACGAGCTCGGCATCATAAGAAGCCTGAAAGACGAGAACACCGTCGAGTCGCAGAACAGGATGGACAACATACAGGAGTTCCTTGCGGGCATCGCGGAGTTTCAGTCGGAGAGTCCGGAAGGAACTCTTCAAGACTTCCTCGCCGAAGTTTCGCTCGTTGCCGATGTCGACCGCTGGGACACGAAGCGGAACTCCGTCACTCTGATGACAATCCACGCCGCGAAAGGACTCGAGTTCCCGGTGGTTTTTGTCAGCGGGCTGGAGGAAGGTCTCTTCCCTCTCGGATCCAAAGAGCAGGATGAGCTCGAAGAAGAACGCCGGCTTTTCTACGTGGCGATAACGCGTGCTCAGAAGAAGGTTTACCTTTCTTATGCGAGGCAGAGGTTCCGTTTCGGGAAGCTCTCGTACGAGGCCCCCTCTCGCTTCCTCGCGGAAATAGAGTCCGACCTCCTCGACCAGGAACACGGGACCAGGATATCCCAGCAGCGTTCGCTGTGGGAAACGACTTCAACATTCAACTCACTGAAGCCTTCGCTCGATGTCTTCGGCGGTACTGAAACGCAGGAAGAGCCGCGGCAAGTGGAGAAAGACCGCACGGCAGGTCCGCACATAAAGATCGGCACCATCGTGGAGCACCAGTTCTTCGGTGAAGGAAAAGTCATCGAGATGTCGGGCAAAGGCGATAACGAGCGCGTAGTGGTCCTCTTCGGCGCGAACCAGAAGAAACAGCTGATGGTGAGGTACGCGAATCTGAGGATAGTGAGATAATGGAACGTACTTACCTCCTGACAAGCGATCCCCAAAGAGGCATCTATTGAAATCGACGCCTCTGAAAGCATGAAACCCGGAAGGCTTTGCGCCGTTGCTAGCCGTCCGATTCATCGGATGGCCACTTTGGGGACAACCTCGGGACAGTGGATGAGTCGAGACACCAACTTCAGGAAGACAGAAGCATCACTCCTTTCATGAAACCCACGCTCCGAATACTCGATGCCGATTCAGAGGAGCTGCTCTCGGCCGCAAAAAATCTCTTCCTGGAGTACGAGAAGTCACTTCCCTTCGATCTCGACTTTCAAAACTTCGACGAAGAGGTATCTCATCTCCCCGGTGAGTACTCGAGACCCGGCGGATGCATACTTGTAGCGCTTGGAGGCAACCACGCGGCGGGTTGTGTGGCACTGAGGAGGCTGGAAGAGGGGATCTGCGAGATGAAAAGACTCTATGTAAGGCCGGAGTTTCGAGGATTGAAACTCGGGAGGAGACTCGCGGAAAGGGTTATCGACGAGGCAAGACAAATCGGATACGGGAAGATGCGGCTCGACACTGTGAGCTCGATGGTTGAAGCCATCGCGCTTTACAGGTCGTTCGGGTTCAGGGAAATTCCGCAATACCGTGTGAATCCGCTTCCGGACGCGATGTTCTTCGAGCTGGACCTGGCGCAAGTGAAAGGCTGAAAGCTCCGGCGTAGCCGGTGAATCCGCATTCCGAGCCTGCGATTTCGCATTCCGAGACTGTCAGCCGGCATTCCGAGCTTGTGACTTCTCATTCCGAGGCTTTTAGCTGGCATTCCGAGCTTGTGACTTCTCATTCCGAGGCTTTGAGCCGGCATTCCGAGCTCGTGACTTCTCATTCCGAGGCTTTGAGCTGGCATTCCGAGCTTGTGATTTCGCATTCCGAGGCTTTTAGCTGGCATTCCGAGCTTGTGACTTCTCATTCCGAGGCTTTGAGCCGGCATTCCGAGCTCGTGACTTCTCATTCCGAGGCTTTGAGCCGGCATTCCGAGGCTGCGATTTCGCATTCCGAGGCTTTGAGCTGGCATTCCGAGGCTGCGATTTCGCATTCCGAGGCTGTGAGCCGGCATTCCGAGGCTGCGATTTCGCATTCCGAGGCTGTGAGCCGGCATTCCGAGGCTGTGATTTCGCATTCCGAGCTTGTGATTTCCCATTCCGAGGCTGAGAATTCCCATTCCGAGCCGATGAGCTGGCATTCCGGGCGGGCGATACCCTCAGCGGATTTCGCCGCTGGAGTAAATCTGCACCTTTCTCACGAACTCCAGTTTCCTGCCGAGAAACCTCTCTGCAATCTCGTTGAACTTCTGTGGAAAGTCGCTGACGTAGAATTCGTAGCGCGGCTTGGACTTTTGAGGGTTCAGCATTTCAGAGCAAGACAGCATCTCAAATACCGACTTCGCGGTCGCGGCGCCCGCATCGACAAGGCAAACATCGTTTCCGAGGATACCGGATATCGCTCCCCGAAGAAGAGGATAATGCGTGCATCCTAGTATCATCACATCGACTTTGCCGGCGAACTTCGAAAGGTATTCGCGCGCGACAAGATCGGTCACTTGGTGTTCGAACATCCCCTCTTCCGCGAGAGGCACGAACAGAGGACATGCCTGCGTCATTATCTTCGCCTTCGGATCGATCAGTTGAAGTGCGGAAGTGTAAGCCCCGGAACCGATCGTCGAAAGCGTCCCGATGACTCCGACTCCCTTCGACCCCGAGAGCTTCGCGGCTTCTTTTGCTGTCGGCTCGATGACGCCGATAGTCGGGACGGGAGAATAAGCGTGGACCGCATCCATTGCAAGCGCGGAAGCGGTGTTGCACGCTATGACGATAATCTTGACCCCCTTCGAGACGAGGAACTTCGCGTCCTGGACGGCATATTCCCTGATGACCTCCGCAGACTTGTTGCCGTAAGGTACCCTCGCCGTGTCGCCGAAATAAACGATGTTCTCGTTGGGCAGGAGCTCGATGAGCTGGCGCACGACAGTGAGCCCGCCGATTCCGGAGTCGAACACTCCTATCGGGCTCTCCGGTCCTCGTATTGTTTCGGGTGAAATCACTTGAAGATCAGTTCGGAGTCGATCGATTCGTGCACAATTTCCAGGATACTCTCTCTCACGCTGTCCAGCTCTTCAGGTGAAGGCTTGGTGCCGTCGTGGCGCAGTACATAGAAGGTATCGACAATGCCGTCGACCCTCGTGGCGATCTTCGCGAAGTGGATACTCAGTTTCGCCCTCGACATGGCAGAAGTGACCTTATAGAGGAAACCTAAAGAATCGGGAGCGAACACCTCGATGAGGGTAAAGTCGCTCGTCTCTGAAGTCTGAACCGCCACCTTGACGTTCGGGTTCACCTCGTGCTTGAGCCTCCTCTGCCATTTCATCCTGTGGCGTTCGAACAGCTTTTCCGGATCGGATTCGCCGGACAGGATCGCACGCAGATCGGACTCGATCTTCGTCATCTGTGAGTCCGCAAGATTCTTCTTCGTGATGTTGTCGAACACTCGGAAGCGGTCGATGATTATCCCGTCGTCTCTTGTGAAAATGCTGGCATCGACGATATTGGCATCATTGGCGCTCAATGAAGAGCAAAACTTGGACAGGAGGAACGGGGCATCGCGCGAGATGATCGTTACGTCGGTATACTCATCGCTGCGACTGAAGTCTACATGAACTGCCGCGACAGTCGAGCCGCTCGCGAAGTCCGACTCAATGGCCTCGATATGGCCGACTATCTCTCCATCTTCAAACACGACGGTATAGAGATCGTTCTTAATCCCGCCGAAGTGCTTCCGAATAGCTTCGGTTTTCTCGCCAGGCATTTTCCTGATAATTGCCTTCTCTTTCTCGCGGCGCTGCTTCTGCTGAAGCGTCTCTATAGCTTCCTGGTCAAGCGCCTGAGTGACTATCTGGTAAGATTTCCTGTAGAGCTCATTGAGAAGCTGAGCCTTCCACTTCGTCCATACGGTCGGGTTGACTGCGCTGAGGTCGGCGTATGTCAGGAGGTAGAGCATCTTCAGCTGTTCTTCGTTCGCGAATAACCTTGTGAACGAGTAGACCGTTTCCGGGTCGCCGATATTGCGCCGGAACGCTATCTGTTCCATCTTGAGGTGATTCCTCACGAGGAAGCCGACATCCTCGATAATGTCGTCGAACCCGACGCGTCCGAGCGCCTTCTCCGCAACGTCGACTCCGATTATCTCATGTTTCCCGATGGAGATCGGTTTGGCGATGTCGTGGAACAGTACCCCGAGGTAGAGTGTATCCCGCCTCTTGATGCCCGCCAGCAGCTCGCCGAGGACCCTGTCATGTTCTCCGACGGTCTCGAGGTTCTCGATAGCGGAGAGAGTGTGCTCATCGGCAGTGTAATAATGATAGACATTATGCTGGAAGAAACCGATCAGCCTGCCGAACTCCGGCAAATATCTCCCGAGCACGCCGAGTTCGTTCATCGATTTCAACGTGAACGCCACATTCTTCTCGGAAAGAAGAATAGACTTGAATATCCCTGCCGCTTCGCTCGATCTCTGAAATTCCGGCTTGCTGAAACTCTCGAGCTCGCGGGCTATCGTCTCGTGGACGTTTTCGTCGAAGTGAAGTCCGGTATCCGACTTGTGCTTGAAAGCCTTGAACAGAATAACGGGATCGGTCGTCACCTCTCGTCTGAAAGCTATCTGGTCTCCGGCGAGCGCATAATCTTCGTCGAGGTATCTTGCCTCGCCCCTCTCCTCCAGCGGCCTCAGGGCAGCCCTCATCTTGTCAGAAAGGACCTGGTTTAGCCTGAGTATTTTTCTCGCGTGACGGAAGTACACGCGCATGAAGCTCTCGATTCCCCTTGTATAATCCTCACTTTCATACCCCATCTCGACAGCGACTTTTTTTTGAATCTCGAAATCGAGGAGGTCGTTGAGGCTTGCAGACTGATAATGAAGGCTCTGCCTCGTGCGTAAGATGAACTCGAAAGCTTCGCTCGTGTGATTGTATTGAAGCTGGTTTATGTAGCCCTTTTCGAGAAGTTTCGATAAAAAATCAAGGATAGCGGGCTGCTTCAGCTCGTAATTTATCTCCGGGAGGAAATCGGGATACATGTCCCGGTACATCCAGAGGAGTGCATGCAGATCGCGAAGCCCGCCTGCACTCTTCTTCAGATTCGGCTCCAGCAGCGATGTCGATCTGCCGTATTTGTTATGCCGCACGCGGATGCCGTCGAGCGTGGATTTCACGAAGCTTCTGTCGGTGTTCTTCGAGACGAAGTCTCTGATCGCCGATTCGAGCTTCACGAAGAGCTTCCTGCTCCCGGCCACGTACCGGTACTCCAGCGTCGCGGCCCAGCTGTCGTGATCGTCCTTGTAAGTCTGGAGAACCTGCCCGACGTTGCGGACCGAATGCCCGATGTTCAGCCCCATATCCCAAAGAAAATGCATTATACGCTGGGCCAGGAAACTCGATTCGATTCCGCTTCCCACGATAAAGAGAATATCGATGTCGGAATGCGGGCAGAGCTCCGCTCTCCCGTATCCACCCACTGCGACCGCAGCGATGTTGTCCGGATTGCCCACCTCCTCGACGGCCCTGACGATGGCTTCATCAACGGCGGCAGTCAATGCCAGCGATACTTCCGACCCTTTCGCACCGGAAGAGTGCAGACTCTTAGCGCTTTCACGCTTCGAGTTCAATTTCTCAATTGCTATGGCTACTTCTTCTCTCATGATCTAAAATATAAGCAAGGCAAGACTTAAAACGGAAGAGTATCGGCGGCCGGCGGGTACCCATCTTGACAAGGAAGAACCGTACCATAATGACTCGAGGCCGAACGGTGCCGCTGGCAGGTAACAGATGGTTTCATTTTCTTCTAATGTAATCCGTGCCCCTTGCGTGTATGACAATCCAAAAGAAACCGCCGCGTCTCGAAAAGGTGCAGAATAACGGATAATATCCAACGACGCGGGCTACGTCTTCGCGCTGCTCGGAGTCTCCAGCGCGGCCCTGACCTTCTGGATAAGCTGATCGAAATCGAAAGGCTTCTCTATTACTTCGACAATTCCTTTCAAGCCCGCACGCTCCTCCGCGGTGATATAGCCCGTCGCGATGAGGACTCGAACATCAGGGTTGATTATCGTGAAATTCTCGAGTACTTCTCTCCCTGACAGTTCCGGCATATTCAAATCGAGAACGACAAGACTAATCTCTTCCCACTCTTTTCGGTAAATTTCCAGGGCTGTCATTCCGTCTTTTGCCGTAACTACGGAGTAGCCTGCCTGGTCGAGCAAGAATTCAGCCGCTTCCCTGATACCGGGTTCATCGTCGACAAACAGGATTCGGCTGCCATATGTCGAGTATGGCTCACTTATCCTCGGCTGCTCATTACCAGGTTCTGTAATTTCCCTGGGCGACGTGGGCGGAAGGAAAATACTGAAAACCGTTCCTTTTCTGACTTCACTGTATACCTTGAGAAAACCGTTGTGCGACCGCACGATTCCATAGACCACACTGAGACCGAGGCCCGTACCTTTCCCCGGAGGCTTTGTAGTAAAGAACGGCTCGAATATCTTGCTCATCAGCTCGGGTGGTATTCCCTCTCCATTGTCTCTCACCATTATGTAAGCGTAGGTGCCGGGAGTGACCTGGTAAATATCTGCTTCCATCGGCAGGACTTCGCGCGTCTCGGTCTTGATGAGCAGTGTTCCACCATGAGGCATCGCATCTCTCGCGTTGACGGCGAGGTTGAAGATGACCTGCTGTACCTGGCTTTGATCTCCCTCCACGTAAATCGGTTTATCCTGGAGTTCTGTTTCTATCTTGATAGTGCGGGGGAAAGTCTCCTCGAACAACGGCAGCGATTCGACTATTATAGCGTTGACGTCAAACGCCCTCGTCTGATCAAGACCCTTCTGCCGGCTGAACGTAAGGAGACGCCTCGACAGATCGCTTCCTCGCAGCGCGACATTTGTTATGTTATCGGCATATTTCCGCAGATCGGTATTTCCCAGCCTTCGTTGAAGGAGTTGAGAGGAGCCGAGCACGACCTGGAGGATATTGTTGAAGTCGTGAGCGATGCCCGCCGCCAGGGTAGCCATCGACTCAAGCCGCTCGAACTGCTCCAGTTTTTCCTTCTCCCGGAATTCACTCGTGCTGTCGACTACAAGGGATTGAACGCCGACCTTGCTCCCGATATGGATGAGGCTTGAATATCCCGAGAGCGTAATGTGCCTGCCGGAAGCCGTCGTGCCGTTCACTTGCCACCGATCGCCGTTCTTTTCGCCCTTCAATATCGAATTGAAAACATTCAGAAGCGTACCATGTTCCTTGCCTTCTATGAAGACCGAAAGATCACTCCCCGAAAGGCGGTCGACCTCCGTCTCAAGTATCTCGGCGAGCCTGGAGTTCGCAAAGATCAGGCGATTATCAACCAAGATGAAGCTGCCAATATACGGATTCTCCACTATCCGACGGTACTTATCCTCCGAGCCCCTGAGCTCGGAAACTTTGTCCTGCACTTCCTTCTCAAGTCTCATGGACCACTTGAATGCAACGGACATTATTACGATTCCCCCGCCCAATAACCCCACCGCAAGGAGTCCCGCGAGAAGCAGAAGCGAATTAGTGGGTTTGAAAAGGTTGGAAATTCTTTCCTCCGGTTGGACAGAGGCAATCGCGCCGCGGAAACCCTGGAAGTTCAATGGAGTTGTAATAAGCAGAAAATACTCCCCCATTCCAGCCCTGCTCTGTCCCCTGAGTATCTTAAATCCGCCGGACTGCATGCCGGATAACTCGTTCATCTTTGCCGAAAGGGCCCTTGGGTCGATCTCCGTGTCGGTGAGAACGGCATCGCTGAAATCCTCCCCAATCTCATTCTTCACCGCCGAGTAGACGATCTTCATCCCCGGAGAGATCATCCTGAAATCGGCTCCAAACCCGCTCAGCCCCGACACGTTATAAGAAATCAGGCTTCTGACGTCCAACAACGCGAACACGTACTTACTGACCCTGTATCGACTCCGGGATCTCACAACTACAAGATACTTCAGGTTGTTTCCGGTCCTGCCCGATGTTATCTCTATTCCATTGTCTTCCGCCTCCTGCCGGGTTTCGTCCAGGAGCCTCGAGATGACGGTATCCACAACGGCAGACCTGGGCCCGTATAGCAGTCGTATCGACTTGGCGCTGTCCGCATCGCCGACCGCTTCGACAAACGGTTTGCTTTGCTTAAGGTCCAGCATGGCCACCCTTGGATCTGCGGCTTCCTCCGTTCGTTGGAGGCGAAGTACAACGTCCTGCAACGAAGAGCGAACCCTGGCGGCGGCAAGCTTCTCGACAGCCAGCCCGGATTGAGCGTAGGTTTGCAGCGTCGAGATCCTCAAATCCTCGTAGAGCGATTGTGCAATAAGAAGAATCACGAAGACAAATATTGTCAGCCCGGCACCTATCAGATACAGATCGCGAAGCACCCTCACCCTGAGCGCATCGATGTAGGTAGTCTTGACATTCCGTAGGACTACGGGGAGGTGGATCCGAATGAACTGTATTATCATAAGACTCACTGCCAGAGAAACCGCCAGGCCGACCACGTTTATTGACAACCTTAGTCTCGGCTGCGAGGTTAGCCCACCGGTCAAGCCTGCGACGGCAATCCAGATTGCCGGCTCTGCCAGATAGTACCCACCGAGCACTCTGGTCAACTTTGCTTTCCAGGCAGCGTCCTTTTGACCAGTAAGTCCATACAGTTCCGCGGCAAACATGACGACGCCGAAAAGCGCTGCCTGTCTTATGATATAACAGATGGCGCCGAGCTTCCAGTACATCGGACGGCCGAAACCGAGAAATGAAGGAATGAAGATAAGGAGAAAAATGGCTGCTACGAACTGGCTGATCCGGGCGGCCTTCTTGCTTCTCGCAGCTGTCTCCGGAAGATTCGTATTGAGAAATGCATTTATCCTGATCGTACCGATAAGCGCAAAGATAAGCCCGACCGCAGTCCCGAAAGTAAGAATGAAAAACCAGAAAGAGTCCACTTTACCGAAAACAATTTCGAAGTAAATCTTAAACAGGTACGAGAAGGTGATGATCGACGTCCCTGCAAAGAGCGACGGGCTCCCTTTAGATCTTCCGTAAGAAAGGCCTATCCTGAATGCGAGATGAGTCAGAAAAACAACGGGCAGGAAAACAAATAGGAAGTCGAGTATGTCGGCAGCAATTATCATTAAGGAACTAGCTGTTCGCTGCTCATATTATAGTCAGCGCAGAAGGCGTAATCAAGTATTCCGTCATAAAAAAACGCATCCCGGATACCCGGGATGCGTTCGACAATTTCATGATACATGCCGTCGTCAGAATCTGAACTTGAGGAAACTTAGCGTCACAGATAGGTCCTTCGCACTGGTTGGCGCAACTACGGCATTGAATGTTCCGACACCCAGATCGATATCCCAGAATGGCATGTCGATGCCGATACCCAATGCCCATCTGAAACCATAAGCACCGCCGAATCCGAGTCCCGTCCTTATGGGAAGAAAACCAACGGGTTTCCACTCCGCACCGAGGTCGAACTCCGGGACCGTGGAATTACCGAGAGAGTTGTTGAGTCCCTGGTGATAGTCAACTGCGAGAAGGAGTTGGCCCGGAATCGACGGGAACACCTCATCCATGTTCACTGACGCACCCAGGTTGAAACGCGTCGGGAGCGGTGTAGTGAAGCCCGACGACAATGAATCCCTGTTCTTGAAGAAATTTTTGAAAGCATTGTTGAGGCTGTCGAGGTTACTCGTCGCGTTAGGGACGCCGGTTTCGGCAGGTGAAAAGCCATTGAACGTGAAAGAAGTATCGCCGGACGTGGTGATGGTGTTCTTCGTCCAGGAAATCGATCCTATATCGGTCAAGCTGACGCCAACCTTGACGAATTCGAGAACTCTCGCGGTACCGCCGAGATCGAAGCCGAATCCCGTGCCTGCGGGAGAAAACGGGTTCAAATTCACCGTCCTGTCGCCGACACTGCTCTTCATCACCTTGGAAATCGCGTTGCTTAGAATGCCGGCGCGCATCCCGTTGAATCCCAGACCTACGTTGAAAGCGTAATTTGCGGAGTCGGTCTGCAAGTAGCTGTTGTCCGTCTGCGCCGAGGCGTATGCAAGACCGGTAACGTATTTGACCCCGATGCCTGCGCTGAAATCGTTTGCGATGTCTTTGGGGATCGCGACCGGATTAGGGAGTCTGATCGCAAAGTCGGCGTTATAGCTTCTGTACCACCACGCCGTCGAGCTGATATTGTCCCACGAGAAATTAGATCCCGGAGCATTCCCATCGAGAGCGAACATCACGAAAGAGTTCGGCACAGTAGCACGGGCGCCGATATTATCGTCGACGGCAAAACCGAGGGCGAAGTCATTGTTCCGCACCGAAACGCCTAAGTCACGAATGCTGACGTCGGTAAGCACCTCCCCTACGCCACCGGGGAATGCATCCAATATGTTTTGTTTATCCGCCGCCGTGAGGTACTTTCCGATCTTTTTGCCGGCGCTGTCTACCTGGCCGGTGCCGGTGAAATAGTTGTTGTAGAGGCCGAGGCTCATGAAATCCGTTCCCGCCCTCACACTGATCGGCGCAAGTTCGACGACGACATTGCCGCGGGAAATCGCGACCAAATTCGCGGGATTCGTACCTATGGCATCTACGTTGGATGATACTGCCGTTGACACACCCCCCATCGAGATCAGCCTGCTGCTTGCGATCTGTTGCGCGCGCAGGCTGACCAACGGGGCGAGGAAAAGGGCTGCAAGGACTAATATTCTCTTCATTTTCCCTCTCCTCACTTTCCGGTCAGGCTTTTGTCAACCTTGAGGGCAAAATTGCCGTAGACCCTCAAGGAAATATCGTTATCCTTCTTGAACGGGACCGTAGTCGCCCCGGGTGGCGTCACAACTCTGAAGAAGAATCTCATATAACTGTTCCCGAGACTCTTTGCCTGCGCCGCCGTAAGCGAAACGATGTTCTTGCTGAACACAGAATCCTTGACACTCCCGTCCGGGTTGATTTGAGCCGCCGGAATGTAGATGCTGTCACTCGGAAAATTCATGAGGACGGCGTGAGTCGTCGTGTCGATCAGCTGCCCCATCATGGTAACCTGCAGCGGCAGGCCGTTCCATACTTCAATGACGACGCTACCGCTATCGACATTGGCAAGTTTCGCTGACGTACTGGAATCGGTTATGACGGCGGTCTTGGTTGTATCCGCATACTGCGCGTTGATGATTCCAAGATCTAACGGCATCGTGATCGTTCCGCTCCCCGTTACCATGTCTGTGCTCTTGACAGATCCTGTTGCGGTGCCTCCAGGATTCACAAGCACGTATCCGCTGATTATGAACCTGTCGGGGATAGTCCTGTAAGTTTCGGAGAAAGCATTGAGAGCCTTAACGAAACTCTGACCGAGCGTTATCACGTTAGTGCGGTTGGGATAGATCATCGTATCCACGACGGCAGAATCCACAGGGGCGGATGAAAGGTACTCGCTGCTCGTTGGTATAAGCGATATGTGAGCCTCACAGGGGAAACCTATGCTGTTTACTCTCAGCTGCAGCGTCGTTCCAGGTCCAAAGAGGATTGCGCCGTTGAACTTCGATGCAAACGAACCAAGATCCACCTTCTGTGTATCGGGAGCAATGTTGATAGGATTCGCGAGATGGACCTCTCCGGAGAAAGACGAAAGTTGAAGCCCCGTCAGCTGGAACGAAGCAGTGATGGAATCGGTAGTTGCGATATTAACGTAACTTCCATTAGATCCCGGAATCTGAGCAGTGACGTTATATTTCAGCGAATCGGAAGGAGCACCCGTCGACGGGTCGGCCATGTTCAGAGTGTAGCCGTTGAGAGAAATCGGAGTAGAGTACACACTCCCCGACGTCCCCTTGGGAGACAACGTGAAGCTCCGTGTGAGAGATGCCCCGCTCTTGCTGAGCCCTGGAATGCTGAGGCTGACAGGAATACTTATGTTATAGTTGTTTCTCACCGTTAAGCTGACGCTTCCGGTGTCGATGGATGCGGTCTGTACCTTGTTACCGTCCTGGATGACGATGCTCGAGTCGATGACGATATCGGGCTGAGCCGGCACTATCGCATTCGCAGACGACACATGGACATTTGCCATCGAAGCGGAAAATGATATGGTCGTATCGGATTGTATCGTCGCAGGCGACGATGACCCCTTGGAACTGTCGGTGAATGTAACCGAGGGCTGATCCGAAATAGTCTTGCCTGCGAGCGAAACTGCGGGAAGTGCGACAGTCTGGTTTCCCGGTATCGAATTGTTCGGAACAGGAATGTTGATGGGCTGTCCGTTAGCATCGATCAGATTAAGTCCGTTTTCGAAGTCGATGGCGGCGGGATAGCCGTTGTGGATTGTGATCGTCAATGTTCCGCTGCTGAGTGTAGCAGTCTTGAAATTCGTGAATGCGTCCGTCGGTGTAATGGTCTCACTCTGTTTTGGGATCGCAGGGACCAAAGGGACTGTGCCGGTAACGATTGACGAGTTTATAGCCGAATAGTGGATGGACGGCGGATTGGCGATGGAAAAGTCTTTCGGACTCTGGGCAACGTTCGTCTGAGGCACAGCTCCGATTTTCAAATTGCTCCCGACCGAAATGCCGTTAAGGGTTTGAGATCTCAAAAGCGTGAAGACCTGGGTCTGCGAGTTCGGCAGGAGAAAAGTAGTGTCGCCGTTCGTGACCTGAACAGTGTCTTTTGAAATCATTTGCAAAAGCGTATACGTTCGGTCGAAAATCGGCGCCGAAAGCTGCATATTCCAGGTCGGCATCACGAAAGACGCCACCTTATATTTTGAACATCCGGCCATGGTAAGGAGAAGCGCCACAAATATGGCGTACGTCACTCCCTTTTTCATAGGGGACTCCTTCTACTAGTTTTTACGGGATTTGTTAAACGAGCTGCTCTCTCGCGACAAAGTTATGCCAAGTCAACAAGTAAAAACTTGTCTCAGGTCACAGATATCGGAACATGAACATGGCTTCAAACTTTTGAAACAGCCCGACTTCATTCAATCTGTGCATGCGCCAGGAGAACTTCTGCGTTTTAGAAAAAAAGCCAACACTCGAAAAGAATTCTGTCACGCACCCGGGGACTGGAATCCGAAAGGTGCGGTCGGCGGGACGGGGCCCGCGAATACTTTTATTTCGCCGAAGGTACGCTCGTATTTCTCGACGTTCTCACGGAGGGCTCCGAGAAGCATCTTAGCATGCTGAGGTGTCATTATTATCCTCGCATGCACTTTTGCCTTCGGCACACCGGGAAGCAGCCTGGTGAAGTCTATGATGAACTCCGCCGGAGAGTGCGAAATGATGGCGAGGTTGGAATAGATCCCCTCGGCCTCCTTGTCGCCGAGCTCGATATTAATCTGCTGTGGAACGTTCTTATCTTCTGACATCATAAGCTCCTACATTTGCACGGTTTGTATTTCACATTGGGTTCCAGATTTGGCTCCGCACTCTATGCCTCCGTGCCCTCCTTGCGTGAAATTGCCTATAAGGATAAGCTTAAAACCTCTCTGTTACAACACTCTGGCGACAAAAAAAGCCGCTGGGCCGGCGATTCGCCGGCGCAGCGGCCATGCAATTATAATGTGAGCCGAATTTTAATGGACATTCCTTAGAGAATCGGCCTTTTGCATCGCGTCCTGCGCTTTCTGGACTTCGTTAAGATAAGCATACACTTTTCCAAGAAGATCCCAGATACTCGGGTCCGACGGCTTGTAATTCGAGAACTTCTCGAGATACGGCAGCGCCTTCTCAAACTTGGCGCTTACGGCTTTGCGCAGCGAATCCGGATCGCTGTTCTGTGATGCATTGTCCTGGACCTCTACTCCCCAGTTAACGTAGGAAGCTCCCATATTGTAGACGGCGTTCCAGTATTCCGGATCGATCTTCAACGTCTTCTCGAATTCGGATATTGCCTGGGGGTATTTATTAGCCCTGAGGAGAATCACTCCGTAATTATACTGGAAATCCTTGTTGTCCGGATTTTTCTCCGCGGCTAATTTAAACGCGTCGGCTGCCTGCTGGGTCATGTCGGCTCCGATATAGCAGTTCGTCAGAACCGTCATGATACTCGCGTCAGTCGGAAACATTTCGCTTGCCGGTCTTAGAATGGCTAATCCCTTTTGAAAATCTGCGAACGCAAGCTTGTAATCGGTCGAATCGATATTGGGAGAGTAGACGAAGTCGACCTTCTTTTCGGCAACCGTGTCCGCCTGGAAAGTGATCGTCAGGCCGAGTTTCTTGTATGTCCAGATATCCTTGGCCGGGATCTCGACCATCTTTCTACCCTGTTTCACTTTGCGCGATGGCTCTGTAGTCTTTTCATCCGGCTGACCTATGTCGGATGTAACATCGTACTTACTGATACCTGTCTTCAGTGCGGCGAGTCCGTTCGCAATCTTGATCTTTTCTCCATTGGCATCCTCAAACTTCAGCTTCAGATTCCGGCCCTTTTCATAATAGATCTCTCCGAGCAGCTTCGCGGCATTTTCATCTTTGTCCCTGTTCCACAGAACTTCGAGAGGCGAAATAGCGCTGTCTTCATTTCCCATGTTGAGGTATGTATACGCGAGACCTCTGTATCCCATGGTGCTGTCAGGTTCGAGGAGCACGGTCCCTTTGAACAACTTCAGCGCATCCTGGTAATAAGCCGAGGAATCCCTTCCCTTCTGAAGATCCCTGCTCCCGTCGTTGTAAGCAATGACCCAGTAGTGGAGTCTTACCTGTACAATATCGGAATCGTGTGCGGCTGAAATCTTCTGCGCATGAGCGAAGGCATCCATCAGACCCGCATAATCCTTCTTCTCACCCCGAACAATCCCCAGGTAATACCAGCTTTCTTCGTCCAGGGAATCTTTCTTGACGGCTTTCTCGAGCTCAGACTCAGCCTTATTCCATTCACTCTTCTGCATGTAGAGCTTAGCACTCGTCAACTCAGCCGACGAGCACTGGAAGCCCACAAACGCGAAACTTACGGCAAGAAGGCTTATAAGTGGCGCCAGTAGACTGTACTTCTTCATTATCTCTCACTCCATTTGAAAGTTGGGTTATTACTTTTCGATAAATATAAAATGCGTGAGGCGGATATACAATTCTTTGACCCGCAACAACTTACAGGTAAATGGAATTCCGCCGTATGTATTCTTCGACGTCTTGCGTTACAAGATATCTTATCGACCGGCCTGACTTCACCCTTCTGCGGATATTTGTAGATGATATGTCGACGCTGGGCACGTTCACCAATTCCACCCTCAAGAGCAAATCCTTATCGACAACGGCCAGGTCAAATCCGGGGCGGTTCATTGCCACCAGCCTGCACTCATCGAGGATCCGGTCGGGTTCCTTCCAGGTGTCGAAATCCGTCAGCAGATCTATTCCCATTATGAAGAGAAGCTCGTCGTGAGGATATGATCGCCTCATCTCGCGCACGGTATCTATGGTATAGGACGGCCCCTTTCTATGGAGCTCTACATCGGATATTTCGAAATACCGGTTTCCCTTGATTGCAAGTCTCACCATCTCAAGACGATGCTTTACCTGGACTATGTTTTCTTTTTGTTTGTGGGGAGGAATTGCTGCAGGGACGAAGATAACCCTGTCAAGCTTCAGTTGATCTCTTACTCCCTCGGCGGCCATGAGGTGAGCTATGTGAGGCGGATTAAAGGTGCCGCCGAAGATCCCAATCTTTCTGACCGCAGGATCCTTCAAACCGGAGGAACTCTTCGGAAAGGATCGCTCGCCCATCAGATCTCGCCGTACTTTTCCTTCAGGCCGATTAGGAAATCCGTCGTGCGCCGGGCTTGATCGATCATCTGACCGTTTCTCGTGAAGGCATTGAATACTCTTCTGAGGCCGGTTAAGTCGCGCATGCAATGAAAGCGATCCAGTGTAAAAAGCATCGCAGAAATCGGAGCCGCGATCTTCATCGAGACCTCGAAAGGGTCTTTGGAATTTATCGCGTCGAAAATCTGGACGTGAGGCTTCTTGAGACCTACCATGTAAAGCTGGTTGATTTCATCGGGCGCGAGTACTACGACGTCGTCGTCGAGACTGAGAAGATCGTAACAGTGTTTGATGGTCTGCGGCGACACGAGCGCGGCATCCACGTCGAGGTAAATCAGCTTTTTCACGCCGTCGGAGAAAACGTTGTCCACCGCGTTGGATATCTTATCGGAGAGCTTACTCCCGATCGCAGGTTTAAGCTTGTATTCGAAACTCGCGTGACGGAACACATGTTCAAAGTCGGGGCGCGCGTCCGCCGGATCGAAATACACATACGGCTGTACGTGCAGATGAAGTGCGGCGCGCTCTACGATGTCGAACAGGAGTGAGGCGTGAAACTCGGCGGCCTCTTCGTTGGTAAGAGGAGGAACGAGATTGGTCTTCACTTCTTTCGGGAGCGGAGTTCGCGAAACGACAAGCAATGATTTTTCTGTCATGCAATGAAAAGTTATAATCCATGCAGACAATATTCAAGAAAATCGAAGCATCAAATTGTCATCTCACACTCGGCGGACGCAACGACGCATCCATGATTGAATATCAGAGCGCTCTTGATTAAGTTCTGACGTTGTGGAGTAAACGGGTAACAGCGATTCGTCCGCAATCATCGAGGCAGCCTGTAGTTTGTGAGAAGTGAGCGTTACCCACACCGGCAATCATTCCAGATAAGCATGAGCAAATTTTCCTCAGACAGCATCGTAGAAGAAGTAAGACGCGCTACTGACATCGTCGACATCATATCCCAGTATGTCCGGCTCCAGAAGCGAGGGAAGAATTATCTCGGCCTCTGCCCGTTCCACACGGAAAAAACTCCGTCGTTTACCGTGAACAGGGAGAAAGGTCTGTACCATTGTTTCGGCTGCGGCGCGGGCGGAAATGTATTCACTTTCCTGACCCAGCACGAAAAGGTATCCTTCGGAGAAGCACTCAGGCAGCTCGCATCGAGAGCTAACATCACTCTACCGTCGTATTCCGACGAGAGGCACAACGACGTCGACGAAGTCCTCGACATAAATGAAAAGGCGGTCAGGTATTATCGTGACATGCTTCAGTCAGACGAAGGAGCCAGAGCGCTCGCGTATTTGAAAGAGAAGAGGCAATTCAACGACGACTCAATCGACAGGTTCATGATCGGGTACGCGCCAGACAGATGGGATGGACTTCTCAACCACCTTAAGAAGAAGGGGATGAACGAGAAGACAATCGAAAAGTCGGGACTCATTCTGAAGAGGCAGGACGGTTCGGGATATTACGACCGTTTCAGGGCAAGAGTAATGTTCCCGGTCTTTTCTGCCGGCGGGAGCGTCATCGCCTTCGGAGGCAGGACGTTGAAGCCGGATGAGAAGGCAAAGTACATCAATTCACCCGAGACGGCGGCGTACATCAAAGGCAGGACTCTTTTCGGAATTTACCAGGCAAAGGATGCGATCATAGAAAAGGACGCCGCCATCCTGGTCGAAGGCTACGCCGATCTCATCGCGCTCCACCAGTCGGGAATCCGAAACGTAGTCGCCTCCAGCGGCACCGCCCTTACGATCGAACAGATTCAGCACATCTCCCGCTACACGCAGAATGTATATCTCGTTTACGATGCGGATACGGCCGGACAGGACGCCTCGATGCGGGGATCGGACATACTTCTCGAACATGGGATGAACGTCTACATCGTGGAGCTCCCGCCGGGTGAGGACCCTGATACTTTCGTTCTTGCGAAGGGGAGCGAAGAGTTCATGTCGCTCATAGGCAGTGCGATGAACATCGTCGAATTCAAAGCCTCGTTGCTTGCAAGCCGGACCGGTTCATCTTCAAACACAGCCGCGATAATTCAATCGATAGTGGAATCGCTCGCAAGAATCAGCGATGCGATCAAGGTGAATCTTTACGTCAAAGATCTCGCAGGCAAATTCGGCTTGCGGGAGGAAGCCATCTACGAAGAGCTGAAGAAGAGAAAGTCGTCGCATTCGAGGTACCAACCAGCTCAGCCGGCCCAGGTGAAACGGCAGGAATTGCGCCTCGCGATAGCCGATCGGGATCTCATAAGCCTTCTCGTAAATGTCGATGAATCCCTATTCGAGATTGTTGCCGGTCAGATTTCCAGGCTGGAGATACAGGACCCGATGACCGGTGAAATCATCGAGAAAGTCATAGCTGCACGAAGCAGCGGAAACCCTGCGTCTGCCGTCATCGACGAACTCTCGTCCGAAAATGTCAGGAAGGCGTTCGCCGAATTGGCTTTTGCTGCACCTCAACGAAGCAGGATATGGTGGGAAGAGATAAGACCCGGCAGCGAAACCCCCGACTATCTCAAATGGATTTCGCAGCTCCTCATTTCATTCGAGCTCGAGCAGATCGACCAGAGGCTTAAGATGCTCACCGCGCGCATCGCCGGCCAGGAGAAGAAAGGGTCGAGCACCGACGACCTCGATTTCGAATACCAGGAACTCGTGCAGAGAAAGCGGGTATTGAGCGAAACCTACCGCGACAAGGAACTGCTGGAGCATTATTTCGAGAGTCTGAGATGAATCGGCAGACGGCGGCCCTCCCGTTTCCGTGAGCTTATCACTCTATTCTCCATCAGCTTATTCAAACCATGGCACACAGTAACCGCTCGCGCCAATCGTCGAAACGAGCGGCCGTTGTCAACAAAACCGCATTGCGGTCTCGCGCATTTGTCAGGCGTTCATTTTAATGAATGCCATAGAGCCGAAAGCCCCGTAAGTAAGCGGTTATGGCACACACCGAAAGCGGTGTTTGCGTCACGCCCTTTTCTTATATTGTCTGAGCCGCATGATCTTTAAGTCGACGGCAATTCAATCTGAAAGCATATAAATGGGAAGAGGAATTTTCGATCCGTCCCGAGGTCCCAAAGGAGCGGAAGAGTGATAGAGATACATGAAGAAAAGTGCGATTTATGCGGATGCTGCGTCGGTGTGTGTCCGGAGAACTGCATAGACCTCACTGAGAGCCGCATTTCAATTGTACACGAGATATGTACGAATTGTCGCAAATGCGAGTGGGCATGCCCTTTCGAAGTCTTTGAGTTTCATAACGATCATTCCGGCAAAGGCGAAAAAATAAGTATGAAAGTGACGGCATGAGGGAATCGTACGATGTGATAGTAGTCGGCGGCGGACCGGCAGGCTCAACCGCTGCGCGGTACGCAGCGATGGGAGGAGCGAGCGTCCTTGTCCTCGAGAAGGACAGAGAGATCGGCGTGCCGGTGAGATGCGGTGAAGCGGTGGACCACGAAGGGCTGGCTCCGTTCATAGAGCCGGACGACAAATTCGTGGCCGCCAAGATCAGGAATTTCAAACTCGTTGCCCCGAACGGAATGACTGTGAAACCGAACATCGACGGCGTCGGATATGTGCTCGACAGGAAGGTGTTCGACTACGAGCTTGCGAGAATCGCCGCCGACGAAGGGGCGGAAGTGATAACGAAGGCTTACGTCGACGGGGTGACGCGCACCGACGGGAGCGTCACCGGTGTCACGGTCCAGTACCACGGAGAACGCATTTCCCTGAAGAGCAGAATCGTGATAGGCGCAGACGGCGTAGAGTCACGTGTCGGAAGATGGGCAGGGATAGACACGACGGTTTCGATGCACGACATGGAATCCGCAGCACAGGTGACTGCAGCCAACATCGACGTGGAACAGGATACCTGTTACTTCTACTTCGGCGAGAAATACGCGCCGGGAGGCTACCTGTGGGTGTTCCCGAAAGGGAATAAGACCGCCAACATCGGGCTCGCCGTTGCCGCAGACAGGAGCAGGCAGAAGCACGCGCTGAAGTTCCTCGATGAATTCATGCAGGAACAGTTTCCGAAGGCTGCCATCCTTACAAAGCTCGCGGGAGGCGTCCCCTGCGCCGAGACTCTCGACCGCATAGCGATGCCCGGACTCATGCTCGTAGGCGACGCGGCTCACCAGGTTAATCCCGTATCCGGCGGCGGAATAATCAGCGGGATGATGGCGGGAAAGATCGCGGGCATCGTCGCAGCGGAGGCAGCGAAGAAAAACGACATGAGCTTCCTCGGTAAATACGAGAAGGAATGGCAGAATTCACTCGGAAGCCGCCACCATCGATACTACAGGATCAAGAAAGTGATTTATAAGTTTAAGGACAACGACCTCAACTCTATCGCAGCCGAGATGTCGCGGCTTCCCGAGGATGAGCAGACACTCGGCGTGCTTTTCAAGCAAGCCGTCCTTAAACACCCGGGATTAATAATCGATGTCATGAAGCTCTTCTTCTCCTGAAGAATTCCAGCGCCATGAAAATAAACATAATCGTCAGCGCCGACGACATCATCAAGCGGAAGATTCAATACGGCTTCAGCCTGCTTTTTCGCCCTCTGCGGGTCGAGCTCGACTTCACGAAGACACTCTCGCCAGATTGCCTCAATATTTTTTACGGACGGCAGCTGCCAAACGATTCGAAGAAGGTGCTTTGGATAAGGTCGTCGGATGAGTTCCTCAGATGTATTTCAGGCTCCACGCTGCCGGATGTCGAAAGCATTTCCAGGTTCGAGTACTCCGGGAAGACTCTTCCGAGGATCTTCGCCGTTACCAATCCGCTCAATCCCTCAATCGATTTCGACATCCCCGCGGCAGCATTCATCCTCGCTTCCGATTTCCAGGACCTCATCAGCCTCGAGAGAGATGAATTCGACAGGCTTCGTGCGATGGACTCTCTCCAATACAAACTCGGGATCCTCGGGTTTCCGGCGGTCAATTACTATTCTCTTTTCCTGAAAGAGCGAGTCGAAGAATGTTTCGGTATTGCGCTCGAGCGAAAAACTTACGCCGGCGCGGAGAGCGCGATAGCATTGACCCACGACGTAGATTTCGTAAGCTTCCTCAATCCCAGAATGATAAGCCGGGAGATGGTCGGCATCGCCGTCCTCAACAGGCACGGGCTCCCGTCGAGGCAGCGTGCGACAAAGCTGCTGTTCCCATTATACGCATTATTCGGATTCGATCTCCCGAAGATAGGGCTGAAATTCATATTAAATACCGAGAGCTCACTTGCGTTTAAGTCCACATTCTTCATCAAAACAGGCGCCACAGGGAAGCAGGACATTCCATATAACTTCAGATCGAAGACGATGCGGAACTTCCTGAATGTGCTTGCCGCGGAAGGATTCGAAATCGGAATCCATCCAAGCATGAGTACTTACGTGGACGTGAACGAGTTCGTCCGCGAGAAGAACCGCCTCCAGGATTTCATCGGGAAGCGTGTCAACTCCGTGAGACAGCATTATCTTAAGTTCACCGCGGGAAAAACCATAGAGATTTGGGAGAAGGCAGAGATGAAATACGATTCCACACTCGGCTTCTCGCGAGAGGTTGGATTCAGAAACAGCGTCGCCTTCCCCTACCCACTTTACAATTTCACGGAAGACAGGCCGTCGACCGTAACTGAGTTGCCCCTGGTTTTCATGGACGGCACTCTTGCCGAAAACAAGACCATTAACAATGACCAGGCCCTGGCCAGGATGAAGGAACTGATCAAGGAAACCAAGATGGCAAATGGCAGTGCGTCTATCCTATTCCACAATTCACTCACCGATCCGATAGATTTTCAAGGCTACACCGAAATATTCCCCGCCCTCCTTCAGGAGATAAAAGGAAACGGCATGACGACAGGGACACTGGCAAGTGTCGCAGATAATTTCGCGTGAACCCTTACATAATCTTAATCATACAAATATTCTTTTCGAGCGGCACCTACATTATCGCAAATGCCGCCACCCAGTCGATCCCCGCCGCAAATCTCACTTTCATCAGGGTTCTGATCTCCGGGTCGATATACCTCCTCTACCTGTGGTATGCAAGGCCTGAATTTCGTTATAAAGGACGAGATCTAGCCCTTCTCCTGCTCCTTGGATTCCTCTCCATACCGGTGAATCAGTTCTCCTTCCTGTACGGTGTCAGATATACGACTGCGACTTCGGCAGCGATCCTCTACTCGACATCTCCCGTGATCGTGTTGTTGCTTTCAGGAGTCTATCTCAAAGAGAAGATTACGCTGCCCAAGATAGCCGGCACCATACTGGCGTTCGCGGGAGTTTTGGTCATAGTCCTCGATAAAGGCCCACGGATAGAGATGTCTGATCTAATGGGAGACGTCTTCGTCTTCATCGCCGTGATAGCGTGGAGCCACTACATCGTCCTTGGGAGAAAGCTGATATTGAAACATGGGGTGTTGAACAGCACGATCTACGCAGCACTGGCAGGTTCTGCGATGTTCGTGCCGATCGGGATTTGGTCGTCCGTTGGCTACTCTTACTCTTCCATATCCGGCGGCCTGTGGCTGGAAATAATCTACCTTTCCATCATAACATCGATAGTCGGCTATATCCTCTGGTATTCCGCATTAAGCAAGATCGAGGCAAGCCGGGTAGCTGTGTTTGCAAACGGTCAGCCGGTGGTAACGGCAATCCTCGGGTACATCTTCCTCAGGCAGGGGATCTCGCTCACTTTCGCCGCCGGCGCCGTGACAACAATTGTGGGTGTGCTTATCACACAGCTCAGAGGTAGAAGCGGACTCCAAGAGGTGCCTCGATAACATTGTCCCGGCGGATCGCCAGCCGATGCTCGAATATCGATCTACTTCAACGGCGTCAAGGCATCAACTGATTACCGTACCGGCAAGATACTCAAAGGCCGCTCTCACGCCTCGCGCCCTCGAGCTGCCGCCTCAAGCATTGGATAAATTCCCTTCTCAATCTCGGCAATCTCATAGACGCGCAGCAGAAGTCCATTGCTTCGTCGATGCGCGGCCCGGACAACCCGGGAAATTCTTCTCTCACCAGCAATCTGAAATTTTGCCGTTCGGCAAGTCCATCGCAAGAGATGAACTCACTGTCGACAAGCTTTCTGTGTTTCTCGCAAATCTCGTCCCATCCCATCGCCACACTCCGTTTATTCCGCATTAAAACCGGTGTGAAACTAAGTTCTTTGGACCGGAATCACAAGACACGCCTGACTCGGTGAATTGGTAAGGACTTCTGGGGCCTTCGAATCACTACCCTCGATGTACTATCTCGTATCGTAATATCGGACTGTCCGGACGAAGCACAGGTCCGGACAGTCTTTCATATGTTTATTCTTGAGCGGTCTTTTCTATTTTTACCTTGACGGCCGGCCGGCGTTTGGCCTTAGACACGCGTCTGCGCCTCTCCCTTATGATAACCGGCGATTTTCTCAGGAACCTCGAGTCGACATCGGACGGTGCCGCCTTCGACTGTCCTGTGATCTCGTCATACTCGAAGACCTCATACTTGTAGTTCCGAATGACGATCTTCTGTTCGTCGTGATAAAGGACGTATTGCGGAAGGATTGGAATTTTTCCGCCTCCGCCGGGAGCATCTATCACGAAGTACGGGACCGCAAGTCCGCTCGTGTGTCCGCGAAGTTTATCCATTATTTCCAGCCCGGTCTTTATCGGGGTCCTGAAGTGGTTCGTGCTCTTCACCATATCGGCCTGGTAGATATAGTATGGCCGGACTCTCATCATGAGAAGTTTGCGGTTGAGCTCCTTCACGACTTCCGGATCGTCGTTCACCCCTTTCATCAAAACCATCTGGTTGCCGAGCGGGAAGCCGGCGTCCGCAAGAAGACTGCACGCCTGCTTTGCTTCCGGAGTGACTTCCCACGGATGATTGAAATGGACATTGACGTAAAGTGGCTGGTATTTTTTCATCATCTCGACGAGCTGGGGAGTGATTCTCTGCGGGAGAACACAAGGCATCTTAGTATGCACGCGGATGATCTCCACATGCGGGATCTCGCGGAGTCCCTTCAGCACCTTTTCAAGCATGACATCTGTAAGCATCAGAGGATCGCCTCCGGACACGATTACGTCTCTCACTTCCGGATGGGCTTTGATGTAGTCCAACCCATCCTGGATGTATTTCATGCTGATCTTGGTGGAATCACTCACTTTCCTTTTTCTCGTGCAGAATCTGCAGTACATCGAGCATTGACTGGTAACGAGGAAAAGGACTCTGTCAGGATATCGGTGCGTAATGCTTGGAACCGGGCTATCACCGTCTTCATTCAGCGGATCTTCGGGAAGGCCGTCATCCTCGAGCTCCTTTGCATCGGGGATGCATTGAAGCCAGATGGGGTCGCCGGGATGGCGAATTAGGCTTAAATAGTACGGGTTTATTCTGATGTGGAAAAGGCTGTTCAACCTTTCGGCAGTTTCTTTGTCAAAGTTGAAGCGCTTGACAAGGTCATCAGCACTGTCTATACTCTGCC
>JAJZNW010000138.1 GCA_021811615.1 Bacteroidota bacterium | reverse complement strand
AGGCATGTTGCTTATCAGCGGATAGAAATACCTGCGGGCAAAGACGTTGCACTCTTTGAGGCGCTCATAGACTTCGTCCCGGCTTACCCCAAATTCCTCCTCATCGACAAGGATCGGGAAATACGAATAGTTGTACGAAACATCGCCGGGAGGTTCGAAGGTGGCAATGCCCTTTACTAAATCGAGACAACTCCGGTACGTTTGAGCAATCGACCGACGCTTCACTATTTCATCGCCGACGATCTCCAGCCCGAGGAGGCCGACAGCTGCCTGCAGCTCGTTCATCTTGCCGTTGATGCCGGGTCCGACCACAGTAACTTCATCGGCGAAGCCGAAGTTCTTGAGGAAGTCGATACGCTTCTTGAGGGTCGGGTCCTTGGTGACGATCGCGCCTCCCTCGAAGGTCGTAAACAGCTTCGTGCCGTGAAAACTCAGGATGGACATGTCGCCTTCCAGGAGAAGGTTCCTGTCGTTCATGGTCACTCCGAAGGCATGCGCGGCATCATAGATAACCTTCAGGCCGTAACGGTCCGCAATGGATTGTATCTTTTTTGTTTCGCAGGGGTGGCCGTAGACGTGTACGGGCATGATCGCGGTAGTTCGGGGAGTTATCAAAGCTTCAATCTTATCGGCATCTATGTTCAGGGTTCGCGGATCAATGTCGCAGAACACCGGGGTAATCCCGTTCCACTGCAATGCATGAGTGGTAGCGACGAAGCTATAGGGTGTAGTGATCACCTCGCCGCCGATCCTGAGAGCCTCGAGTCCGACAATCAGTGCCAGTGTGGCATTTGCGAAGAGGTTGACGTGTTTCACACGGAGGAACTCAGCGAGTTTCATTTCGAATTCCTGATGGAAAGGACCGCCGTTCGTCAATATCTTCCTGTTCCAAATCGCGACGAGGCTTGGATAGAGTTTTTCGAGAGGCGGGAGATTAGGCCTCGTGACGTAGATCGGCTCTTCGCTGATCCTGCCGAATAGTTCGCTCCCTACCGTCAGTTCTTCAAGACCGTCATCACCACCCCGGGTGGTTTTTATCGCCATATTACGCTCCATTTTTCTCGTCACCATTTCTCCGCTATGTAAAGCACGCTCGTCTCCAACAGGCCGAGCCGTTCGAAGAGAGCTTCACCGAAATAGTCGATTCCCAGTTCCAGCAAGTGGAAGCCATGATAGAGAGCCTTCGCAACGAAGTCGTCATGGGAATAGAGCCTGACATGATCGTCCTGGCCGTACAGTCCCCATCTTTTGCCGGCATCGAGGCCGCGCTTCCCTTCGATAGTATGTTTCGGGCCAATCGCAATTGGGGTCATCAGTATACCCCGGCCTCCTCTCTTTGTGACGCGATACAATTCTGAGATTGCCATATCGTCGTCTTCGACGTGTTCGAGCACGTGGCTGCAAATGAAAGTGTCGAAGCTCTCGGCCGGGAAAGGGAGCCTGGTAATATCTGCATGGAAGTCGACGTCCTTCATGGATAGGTCGGCAGTGAGCATCATGTCGAAGATTTTCATCGAAGCCAGTTTTCTCTCCAGCGGCCGCTCGGGGGCAAAGTGAATAAGATTACCGCGATTACGGAATCTCCCTGCCGATGCCTCGAGTTCGAACCAGAGAGCATACAGTCTCTGCCTGTCGGACGCCCCGCAGGAGGGACACGCGTACTCCTCGATAGACGTCATTTCGCATCTACCCAGGTACTTGAATCCGTGATGATAAAGGTTATCGATGTTATGCTTGCCGAGCGGGAGGAAGCGTCTTCCGGTCGCGCCGCATACGGTACAGAAACTCTGGCGGGCGTAAATCTCGTTTTCGCGGAGGCCGGGCCGCAGGCTTATCAGTTCGATGATAGCCGGGGACTTTCGATAAGAGGTGGGCTTTACTGAAGGGCCTTCGTTCCAAACATCGGATGGCTCCGCAGGTTCGGTCGACTTATCGGGACGCGACGCAGGCATCTGAGTGACTGCTTTCTCAAATTCCGCCATCGCTTCATCGTACCTGCCAAGTTCCGTAAGGAGACGGCCGAGATTCTGATGCACGACGACATTGTTATCAGAAGAAGCAGCCTTTTGAAGATGCTCCAGTGCTTGATCGAATTTTCCCTCGTTGTAATACAGCACAGCGAGGTCGTTTTCAACCCGGTAATCATAAGGATCTATGGTCAGGACTTCCTTAAGTTGGACGGCGACTTCTTCGCTCTCTCCGGCGGTACGAAGAAGCTGTGCGTATTTGTAATAGACTTCCGGATTTCCCGGCTCTTCTTTGAGCATACGCAAGACTTCATTTATTGCGGAGGAGATCTGCGCCGGTTTCTTCAGCCGCGCGGGTTCGCTCTGATTTAGTCTTCTTTTACTGCCCATAGTCACGCGACTTCAATACTTTCAGTCTTGAAGTTGTCAGCGAGGGTGCTCCTCAAAGTAGTTTTCATCTTCTTTCCTCAGATAGTTCTTGACAAAGAATCCCGGTCGCTCTGGGTCGATGAACAGGACCTGATAAGGGGTGTCCTCCCTCAATTATTTCGGAATTATCGATATCATCTTCAGTTGTGAATAGGGCAATAGTCATGCCGCCCCAATTACGTTAGAATTCCGCTTCCTCTGCGTGTGTTCACGGGATACAGAACATTATTGTTCAGCTGGCTAATGTTGCTCACCTTCTCCGGCCGATGACACCAACGAAACAGGATGCAAATACTCCGGAAAATTCCTAAAGAATCCTTTGAAAGCGCCGATAAGGAGGACATAGGATGCTTTATATCTGAATCAGCAAGTGGGCAAGGATCGCCCTAACTATCATTAAACTAAACAAGGAGGTTAAGTGATGAGGAAGTTTGCTGGATTCTACCTTATTCTGTTATGGACGGGGCTGGCGCTCGGCCAGACGATGGTCTCTCCGCCCAAAACAACATCCGTCCCGATAAGCACGACGCAGCCAACGTTCAAGTGGACGCAGGTGGCTAATGCAACCGTCTACCAGCTGTATTTTACTTCAAATGCAGCGGATACGACTCTTGCAAACAGTCAATCTTCGCCAGCCGGTTCGAAGGCGTTTATCTCGACGGGTACCACCGCATCGGACACGACATACGCTTTGACCGACACAGTTCTCGCGTTGAACACGGAATACTACTGGAAGGTGAGAGCCCGCGTCAACGGCGCGTGGACTTCGTGGACATACCCGATGTCTTACTTCGAAGTAGGCGCGCCAAATTACAGCATGTCTAATGCAAACGCGTCTATCGCATTCAATCAGGATACGCTCGGAGGAATTACAAGCGTCAAGTTTGCGGGCGGATCAAACCAGGAACTGCTGGATACGACTTATAACGCAGCACATAATCTCGGGCTAGGTGGAGACGGTGCCCAGCCGGATACGATAGTATCCTGGTACACGTCGGCAAATGCTGACACAAATATCTTCACGTATATCAACGGGGCATTGTATGGCGCCGCCGGCTCCAAAGTGCTGACAGTTTCGAGCGGCACCGACGGCATCACGGCTAACATCGCGTTGACGTTAGCCCCCTCCAAGACGGTTAGCGTCGCCACGGCATGGACTCCCGGCGGTTCTGCCAGCGGCACAAACGACGACGTCCTCCTGTCAAACAGTTCCGGAGCGACGAACGTTGCGCTGACTTACCCGGCCAGTGCCGCGTCTTTCGGACCCGACAGCATCAATCTGTCTGCGATGTACGATACTCAGTACAACGAGTATTTCGGGTTCAAATCGTCGTCTCCGATGGCGGTTGCGGACACTCAGGCAACCGGCATGCTCAAGCAGGTTTTATCCTTCAGCAACAGCGGCGCTTCGGCGGAGACCTTCAATTACAGTTTCGCCGTCAGAAGCACGAGGTCGGCCTATTTCAGCACATGGGCAGGCAACACGCCGCTGATAGTAACGAAACCTGCGGCCGGCGATTCGCTGGCCACCTCGCAGATTACCGTCGTCTGGCAATCTTTCGGTGCGACCCCGGATTCCATCAGCTTCTCGAGCGATGGAGGTGTAACGTTCGGCAGCCCGAAAGCAATTTCCGGCGACACAGCTTCGGTGGACAGCGCGACGTACCTCCTTCCGAGCGGACCTGCCCAGTCCAACTGCGTAATCGAAGTAATATCTCCCGACGGCGTCGGAATATCGGGAGTCTTCAAGGTTGCGCAGCACAACTTCTCGATCACGTACCCGGCAACCGGCAACGTCGTGCCGGCAGGCCAGAGTTACGTTGTATGGAACAACCCGACCGGTTCGGGAGTTGAAGCCATCCAGGTCTCTCTCGATTCAGGCAAGACATGGACGAACACGACGGCAATATCACCGGTCGATTCGGCGATCACAGACAGCGCGTTGTTCAGCTTCACAGCCCCGAAGAACGGTTCAGCTTCAGCGATGGTAAGAATCTACACCAATGCGAGCGACACCGCCGAAACGGGCTTGTTCACAATCGGAACCGGCGGCGCCATATTCTCCGTCCCGACGGCCTACGGAAGTCCCGGCGAAGTAGTGGCTGTGCCGATACATGCGCAGGACTTTGCGGTTGCCGATTCCATAAGCTCATTCGATTTAAGAATGAACTACGATACCACTTATGTCACATTCGATTCGGTCAGCTGGTCGCCCCT
>JAJZNW010000026.1 GCA_021811615.1 Bacteroidota bacterium | reverse complement strand
CGGTTTGAGGAGGGGTCAAGGGAAACGGAGCGATGGTCGGCTTGAGCGGGACACTCGCTTGAAAGAGGAGAAACACTTAGGCTCACATGACCTGTACACCACCGCGCCCTTGTCCTACTCTACAGTCCTATCTTCTGAGCGAACCCGATGTCTTCCAGCGGAGGTTGTACGGAAGCTGCCGGCATAGTTGCGCAGTCTCCACCCCCCATTTCCTATTGTGCAGCTGGCGATTCCCTCGGCACAGGTCTCCTTGCAGCCGTGCTCTTCGAGCGTGCAGCCATGATTGCCTGCTGACTGTCGAGCGGTTCTTCCCCGGGCTGAGGAAGCACGCGCTTGTAAGTCCCGTCGGCCTGAAGTACACGGGCCCGGCTCGTGTCTGCGAGTGCGGTGTCCAGAACTTCCCGTTTGATCGACTCGACCATCGCGGGGTCTTCAATCGGAAACATCAGCTCGACTCGCTTGTACAAATTGCGGCTCATGAGATCCGCGCTGCTGAGATAAAGCTCCGGATTTCCTCCGTTATCGAAGTAGAAGGCGCGGCTGTGCTCGAGGAAACGGCCGACGATGCTGACGACGCGAATCGTTTCGCTCACACCTTTCACCCCCGGGCGGAGCGAACAAATGCCGCGAACGATGAGTTCTATTTTCACCCCTGCCTTCGATGCGTCGTACAGCTTCTCTATCATCCGGACATCGGTAAGCGAATTCATCTTCATGATGACGCGCCCCTGCCTGCCGGATCTGGCGTTCGTTATCTCGCGATCGATCAGCGACGTGATCGCCTGCCTGAGTGAAACCGGCGCTACTGCGAGCTTCCTGTATGCCTCCTTGCACGAATATCCGGTCAGGTAGTTGAATACCTCCGTGACGTCTTCGGTTATATCCTCTCTGCACGTGAAGTAGTTGAGGTCTGTGTAAATCTGGGCCGTGATCATGTTGTAATTGCCAGTGCTCAGGTGCACATATCTCCTCAACCCGTCAGGTTCCTTCCTGACGACCAACGCCATCTTCGCATGAGTTTTCAAACCTACAAGACCGTAAACCACATGTATGCCGGCCCGCTCAAGCTGCTTGGCCCAGCCGATGTTGTTCTCTTCGTCGAACCGCGCCTTCAACTCCACGAGCACCGCGACCTGCTTCCCGTTCTCCGCGGCACGGATGAGGAGAGGTATTAACGGCGATTCCTTGCCGATCCTGTAAAGAGTCTGCTTGATCGCCAGAACGTTCGGATCGTTCACGGCTGACTCGATGAACTGGACGACCGGGCTGAACGAATCGTAGGGTGCGTGCAGGGATATATCGTGTCTCCTCATTCCCGCAAATATGTCCTCACCCTCTTCGTCAAGCGTCAGCATCGCGGGATGGTACGGCTGATCTTTGAGATCCGGGCGCGGAAGCGAAAGAAGCTGCATGAAATGACTGAGTCCGAGCGGCGGCTGGAGTTCGTAGACTCCGTCGGGGAGAACATCGAGGTTCTCTATGAGAATATCCCTGATTCGGGCCGGCATACCTTCCTGCACGGCAACCCTTACAGCCGAACCGTACCGTCTCATCCGGATCGACTCCTCGATCGAATATATCAGGTCTTCCGCTTCGTCTTCCTGAATCTCCATGTCCGCGTTGCGCGTCACCCTGAAAACGTAAGATTCCTTTATCGTCATTCCTGGAAAAAGAAGGCTGAGATTCTCTGCGATGAGATCCTCGAGCCAGACGAAGCGGGTTTGACCGCCGTCTTCACCCGGGATATTTACCAATCTTGGTATCACATCGGGCACCTTGATCCTCGCAAAACGCTCTTCACCGCGCGGGGTAGATACGACAGCGGCGATATTAAGACTCATGTTCGAGATGTAAGGGAAAGGATGACCCGGGTCGAACGCGAGAGGTGTCAGCACCGGAAATATGTCCCGGGCGAAATACTCGGCGAGTTTCGTGCGTTCTGCCTGGCGAAGCTCGCTCATCTTCAGAAGATGTATTCCCGCAGCGGCGAGCGCCGGGTGCAGGTCTCTCCAGAAACATTCGCGCATGCTCTTCATCATCACCGACGCCCTGTCGTGGATTGCCTTCAGCTGCTGGTCGGGCGTCATCCCGTCAGGCGAAAGCTCGACGAAACCCGCACGCACCTGCTCCTGAATCCCCGCAACCCGTATCATGAAGAACTCGTCGAGATTGGAGCCTACGATCGATAGGAACTTCACTCGCTCGAGCAGCGGATGCCGCGTGTCGCGGGCCTCCTCGAGCACGCGTTCGTTGAACTCGAGCCAGCTTAACTCACGGTTTATGTACAGGGCCGGGTCCAGCGAATATCGGGTTTGAGGCACTGACTGGAAAGCCTTCTTGCCTCGCGGGCCTATCTCTCTCTTCCTCCGGTGCTTCTGGTTCGGAGCCAGTCTGGAAGACCTGGCAGACGGATCGCCTCTCCGTTGCTGCTCTCCGTCATGACTATCTGCTGGTACCATTTCCTCTCGTCCTCGCTAAAGATGTGTCTAAAATATTGAGGTTCAACTGTCATTGACAAGTTAAGGAATTGTTAAGCGATCTCCATGAAATCGCCGCATTTTCCCCTTTTTCGCCAGATTTACCGGTTTGACCTCAGGGCGTAACCCTTGACTCCTGTCCGAAGAAGTCCGGCTCGGCGGACGCGGAAGGATCTAGTCGATCATTTGCGAGGGGCCCATCAGCCATTCCAGCGTCGCACACTTGCCCAACCGGAGCGAGTCGGCCGATAGTTTGCAGAGCCCCCCTTTCTTGATCTTCACCGACACGTCGTTCCTGCCGGATATGAGCAATGAGATGAGCGCCGACAGGTTGGGTTCGTGACCGACAAGAAGTATCTTCTTCCTGCGGGAGTAATCTTCGCGGATCTCCTTCAGAATTGCCGCCGGGCCTTCGTCCGATACGAGATTGGGACTCATCCTGATTAGTGAGCCGCACTCGAGAACCTCGCCGACTATTTCCGCGGTCTCCTTGGCCCGCCTGTACGGACTTGTAATGATCGCGTCGAAAGAAAGGTCCATGCTCCGCATCCCGTTCGCGACCTTCTTCATCTTCTTCGTTCCGGCCTCGGTGAGGGGCCTTTCCGAGTCTCTTGTCATCCCGGGTTCTGCTGCATCCCCGTGTCTCAGTAAGTATAGATCCAATTGCCTTCTCCGTGTGCCAAAGTTTATCTTACGCGTTTCCAGTATGTATCTAGCTCGCTCAACGCTGCAAGCAAAGCCTCCAACTCCTCGTCGAGGCGGCTCGTCATCACCCGTATCACTGCACCGAACTGCTCGGTCGGCGCGTTACCACGTTTGATCTCCTTCTTTCGGACTCTCTTTTCTTCCGCCGAAATTGACGCAAGGAGAACCTCCGTGTCCTGGATGGTTCCCATCTTCATTTGGAACCTTCGCATTCGTTTCAACATCCGTTCGGACACTCCCGGAAGTATCGGCTTGAGAATCTCAACGGTGTATCGAAAGCGCTTGAAAAGGAGCCTCAACCGGTGAATCTTCTCACATCTTTCGTTCCGGTCGTTTGAAGCGCTTAAGACTTCCTTTCGAATCGAAAACATCCTGACGAATATCTGTGCAAGTAGACCCCGCAGTATCGACATCGAAATCTCTTCCATGGACGGATCGGAGAGAATCTCGTCTATCCTTGAACTCAAAACATCGACCTGTCGTTTCATCGGTTCGATGCTTATCCGCTGAATTTCTTTCCGGGCACGTTTCGACTGGATCGATTCCCGCGTAATCAGTCCGCCCAGGAACTGTGAAAGCACACCGAACTCGGCCGCGAGTCTCTGAACCGCGAGGATCTGTACCTGGGTATCCCTGAGTGCGCTGAGAGAATTCAAACGGGACTTCAGCTGTTTCTTGATATCCAGGGCTGAACTCCTGGGAAGAAAATTGTCGATCATGTCGAGCAGCGCGATCAGCCGGCGCATGGCTACCCTCAGATCGTGAACGGCCTTCTCGGTGGGATTGGACCTCGCCTTTTCCGCTTGCCTTTCGAACTTCTGCCATCGTTCGGAAAGAGCCGAGTCGAGCGTCGGCTTTAACCCTCTGGCAATATAATCGGCCGCACGCCCGCCGGACGGTACTCGTGGAATCCCTTTCAATATCCTCTCAGTCTTCTACCGATACTTTTACTCCGAAAATCTCTTCGAACAGGTCCGCCTTGTTCATCAACGCCCATTTTTCCAGGAGAAGATCCCCCTCACCCTGCAGATGGACCTTGAAGTTCGGCTTCTTGTAATCGACGGTGAACGAAGTGACTCTAGACGCATGTTCGTTGTCTATCGCGTCCGCAAGCCGGAGGATCGCCGCAAGCTTCGACACCACGATCCGGTTCTTCGACGAAAGGACACGGTAATGATCATGCTGCATCTTTGGAAATGATTTCCTGTGATATCTCGCTACGTTGGCGACGATTTGCATCTGCTCGCCGCTTAGCCCTATGATCGGCGTCGCGGTAAGTAGATAGTGTGTGTGTTTATGATGGGCCGTCATGCTTATATACGTCCCGATGTCGTGAAGCATTGCCGCCGCTTCCAGCAGGAGCCTGTGTTCAAGCGCAAGATTGTGAAGCCCCTTCGTCTGATCGAATAGCTCGAGCGCATATCGCGCAACGCTCGCGCCATGCTGCTCGTCGAACGA
>JAJZNW010000019.1 GCA_021811615.1 Bacteroidota bacterium | reverse complement strand
TGAGTTGATCTGGACATCCCTTTAGTAGAAAGATTGAGGAGAATACCGCAGAGGCAGTCACGAAGAAATAGATCAGGAGAAGCGTCTTACGGGCGGCACCGGTCTTATCCCAATGAAAGACCAATCCCCATCCGAGGGATGCACTCACAAACAGCACCCCGGCAAGTATCAGACTTCCGATCATGCCCCGGTAATCTTTATAAGCGAGCGAAGCTTATCTTCGACAAGGCCTTTTGCGATGACCGTGCGTGCCCTGTCAATGCCGGATCTTATGTCTTTTTCGAGTCCCGCGACGTAGATTGCCGCGCCCGCATTGAGCAACACAGCATCATGGAACGGGGATTCCTGGCCCCTGATTGCCGCCATGAGGGCTTCGACCGCCTCATCCTGGTTTTTGACGACCAGATCTTCCAGCTGAACGCGTTTGAGACCGAAGTCTTCCGGAGAGATTTCATACGTACTTATCTTGCCAAGCTTGAGCTCGGCTACGAGGGTCTTTCCGCACAAAGAGATCTCGTCCATAGTCGGTTCGCCGTGTACAACGAGTGCGGCCTGGCTGCCGAGGTCCCGGAGGACCTGGGCGATAGGCTCAACAAGCGTTTTGGCGTACACGCCGATCAACTGTCTGTTCGCCCCTGCAGGGTTAGTCAGCGGCCCGAGAAGATTGAACATAGTTCTCACGCCCAGGTCGCGCCTTACCGGTCCGGCGAACCTCATCGACTTGTGATGGAGAGGGGCGAATAAGAAAGCAATCCCGATCTCTTTCAGGGCCCGTTCCGCCTTCTCCATATTCAGCCCATCGAGATTTAACCCGAGCGCCATCAGGACGTCTGCACTTCCCGATTTACTGGAGACCGCCCTGCCGCCATGTTTGGCGACTGTAGCGCCGGCAGCCGAAGCGACGAGAGCGGCACCGGTAGAGATGTTGAAAGTTCCGGCGCTGTCGCCTCCGGTGCCGCAGGTATCGAGGATGACCTCTTTGTCAATCTTAAGCTTGTCTGCTTTCTCGCGCATCGCCATGGCGCCGCCGACGATCTCATCTACGGTCTCGCCTTTCATCCGGAGCGCCACGAGGAACCCGGCGATCTGCGACTCGGTGGCCTCGCCGTTCATGATTTCGAGCATCGTTCTGTATGCGTCGTCCCGGGAGATATTTTCCCCGGCGACGAGCCTTGCGATAGTATCTTTGATCATCCTAGATAGTTACCACATTGTGGGACTTTGCAAAGCCGGGGAGATCCCGGAACAAGAGCTCCACAAATTCCTCTCCGTACTTGTTGTAGAAATAGGTGAAATTCAAGACTCTCTCCTGCAATTCGCGGTTTGGGAAAATCGATTGTTGGAATTTCTTCGTCTGTTGGAGCACTTGTTCGTTCTTGCGGCGGTAAGCCGTCGTGGTTTTCTCCTCGAGATGCTGAAGATGATGGAGCATGCGGGAGACTGTCGCATCTACCGAACCTTTGAGGGTCGGATCGACACGCGTGATGAGGGGGTCAATGCGCTCGATGGCCTCCTTTACTTCGGAGGTGACTTTTTCAAATTCGCCCGGGATATTTTCGGGGTTCGCCGCTGCAAGCGCCTTTTTCATCACCGACTCGAAATCCGAGTATGCGTCGAAGAGTGTCAGCTGATACTTTTCCATAAGCTTGGAGATCCGGTGCTCGACTATCGTTGCGCTCGCGCGTGGAAAGAGGGGCGGCATCTCCACTCCGAAATGTTCGTAGACCCCTTTCAGCTGGGCAAAGTAAGCTATCTCCCCGGGGCCGGCAACATAGGCTGCGGTTGGAAGGAGGTAGTCCTGACACACAGGACGGAGCACGACATTCGCGCTGAAGAACTCCGGATTAGATTCAAGGATCGTCCTCACCTGTTCGGGCATCAGCTTCCTCTTCGTGCCTCGAAGGGAAAATCCGCTTCCTATCGGCTCAAGCCCGCGGCGGTTTCCATCGTCGATATAAAACAGATTCAACACTCGAGGCTTGACCTGCACGTGATATTCTTCCTCGAGTCCGGCGCTCTGTTTAATGACCTCTTCGCTCGTTCGGGGATAGGATTGAAACTCCTTTTCAAACACCGGCTTGAGCAGCCGTTTCGCCGCGGGATCATAGGGGTCGAGAAGAATAATCGGATGCTTTCCCAGCGCCTTGGTCAGCGTTCCGGCAAAGGCACTTGTATAAGACTCCCCTTCTCTGTACGAGGCTGTAAGAATCTGCATAAGGCTCGATTTGAAATCGGTCGCCGGAAGGAGTGCATCGAGCTGTTGAAAGACCTGTTCAATGGATGCATCGAATCTAATCTCACTGAGAGGTCTGGTATTGTCTGTTTCTCCGTTGCTGAAAATTGCTTCAACGCGAACCACATCCGAGGAGGCGTTCAGAAGGTGAACATGGTTCGATTCCTCGATGTCATGGTCGTCGCCTTCCAGCCAGAATACCGGGACGAATTCAAATTCCGGGAATCTCTCTCTCAGCTCGGAGGCAAGCTTGATCGCGCTGATCGTCTTGAAAAGCGTGTAGAGAGGGCCGCAAAAAAGTCCGACCTGTTGTCCGGTCACCACACAAACTGCGTTTTCCCGGCCGAGTAATTCCAGCAAGGGTTCGTAGTCGGAGGCTCCGTTTAATCGAGCGTTCTGCGCTTTGAGAAGCTCAACGAGTTTTGCACGCTTAGGATTGATGGAGGCGGCTACCTTGCCGAAATGACTCCTGAGCTCATCGTCGTTCGAGAAATTGACGTTGTAGTATTTCCTGACCTTCTCGAAATCCGTGATATAATCCGTGTAAAGTCTCGACTGTTCCGGTAATTGTGTAAAAGGGATTTCCATATCAACTCATTCAGAAAACAATTTCATATTAAAATTCACTTAGCCACAGATGTTTTACGATCACGGACTATCAATCCTTCAAGAATATCATAAAACTCGGGAAAAGATATCTGCGCCCACTCGGCATTTTTGATCGTTGTAACTCCCTCTGCGGCAAGCCCCGCTACTGCGAAGGCCATTGCAATTCTATGATCCTTATAAGTATCGATTTCTGCCCCGACGAGATGCCCCGTCCCGTTCACCACGAAGCCGTCGTCTAATTCCTGAACTTCGCCACCCATCGCGTCGAGGTTATCGACGACCGCGACGATTCTGTCGGACTCTTTCCTCCTGAGGTCGTGAGCGTCACGAACTATGGTCTCCCCCTTTGCAAAGGCTGCCAGAATTCCTATCACAGGAATTTCATCTATCAGTCTCGGTATCATCTCGCCGCCGATCTCGACTCCTTTGAGGTCCGAATGAGAGACAGTAACATCTCCGAGCGGTTCACCGGCTGCTTCGCGCACGTTTTCAATTTTGACTTTCGCACCCATCGATTCGAGTATGTCGAGAAATCCCGTGCGTGTCGGGTTCAGTGTAATGCCGCGTGCCGTTACAGATGAGTTGGGAAGTATCGCTCCTGCGGCAAGAAAGAAAGCCGCCGACGAAATGTCTCCGGCTACGTCGTATTCAGCCGGCATTACTTCATAATCCGACGCGATCCTGGTCTCAAGTCCGGAAGGTCCGCTCGTCTTCCTCAATCTCAGCATGCGCTCGGTATGATCGCGTGATTCCACAGGCTCTATCACTATCGTTTCGCCCTCCGCGAACATCCCCGCCAGAAGGATCGATGACTTCACCTGGGCAGACGGAAGAGGAAGTTCGTACCTGATCCCACGCAATCGTTCGACCGGGAAAATCCTCAGCGGTGCGGTCATATTATCGGACCCGACGATCCTTGCGCCCATTTCGGAGAGCGGGCCGACTATCCGCTGCATGGGACGTTTTCGAAGCGTCTCATCGCCGGTTATCGCGGACTCAAATTTCTGTCCGGCGAGTATTCCCGTGAGGAGTCGCATCGTGGTCCCACTATTACCGGAATCGATCATCGAGCCCGGCTTAGAAAAAGCCCACTTGCCTTCTCCATACACTTTAAAAGCTCCGCCGCTCTCCTCTATCTTCACTCCGAGCTGCCTGAGACAGCTCATCGTACTCTTAACGTCGGCGCCGGTAGAAAGCCCCTTTATCTCGGACTTCCCTTTGGCAAGCGAAGAAAAGAGTAACGCTCTGTGGGAGATAGACTTGTCGCCGGGAACTGTGAACGCACCTTGAATCGAAGATGCGCTTCTCCTCTCGTAGTTCATTCGTCCTGTTTTCTTTGTAAGTGACGAATGTCAGGCCATATAAATACTTACGACTGACATTGATTCAATATAAATTTGAGGGGGAGATTTTGCAATAACGATGGGATCGGGCGCAATAATGGAAGAATTGAACGGTGTCCGCAGGACCCTATGGGGAATACCGGATTGTCCGATCAAAGAGACTCATTTGACTTCAAAAGACTGGTCCGGCAGCATATTCAGGTTCTTAACGAATCTTTCCCGATTGAACGGTGAATTGCCAGCCATCATTTGGTAGGTCTCGAATGCGATCACAGAAGCTATCAAGATTTTCGCGTTCTTCTCTGTGAAGCCTTCGGTGCATAGACGCTCGTAGGTCTTGAGTGTCTCCGGCGGGTCGTTGTCCCGAAGTTGATTCTCTACAACTTCAAGATAAGCAGCTTTTAGTTCCGAGTTGCGGTCCATTCTCTAACCGAATCCTCCTCCTATGAAAGACCCCCGGAGCGGACTTAACCCCGGGATTTCAAAACGAATATAGCAAAAAATCGGAGCCCTTCCCACATGCCGGTTCCGCTTCAGGGCAACCGACCAATGACGGGACTATCGACTCTACGGCATTCATTAAAAAGAACGCCTGACAACTGCGGGAAACCGCAAATAGGTTTTGTTCACGACAGCTATTCGTTTCAACGAATGGCGCGGAGAAGTCGATTGAGATGTTACCATTCAGGTCCAAGCAGGAACGACCTGCAAAATACCGGTTCGTACATATGAGATGAAGGCCGCAGCATTCCCTACGGTCTCATCAAAATGGCCCGATCAGTTCGCGGAGATCACGACGCTCCGTGTACCGGCGTCTATCCCTACTAACAACGACTTCGAAGCATCGCTCATGCATCTGTACGTAATCCACCAAGTGGGAGCGGAGTTCGGGACAACCGCCTCCCCAAGCACGGCGGTTATCGAATAGTCGGGATATTCACCTCTGAAATCAGAGCCGCCATTCTTTTCGGCTATATGGATTGCCGAATCGCTGTCGCACCAATGACCGGTTATGGCCGAAACGCCGACGGGCAATACGGAAGTACTGTCGAAACCGAAGCCTTTAGAACAAGCGTGAAACCAGTAAGTCACGGGTGTTTGAGAAGTATCGAAAAACTGATAATGCCACGTCTCACAATGTCCATCAATACCAACACTAAAACCGCTCACCGTGAGGAGTCTCAGCCCCTTGTTCAAAGACCTGGCAAGCGAATCGACGGATGAAAACTGTGCAGCCGCCGTTTCCGATTCCGGAAAAGGCCCCGGACCGGAAGGGACATCGTCACAACCAATCCACGCGAGGGCAAGGACAAAGGTGAAGAAGAATGTCTTCATGAAACAATCCTGATGCGCGAAATTTACACGGCCTTCTTCCAAACTTCAAACGGGAGAGCTATCTCCCCGGCAAAGGCACAACCACCGGACTCTCTACGCCGTTCTTCCCGACAGCTGCGATGCCGAAGATATATTTATCCTTAGAAAGCTCCGGAAGAATTGCCTCTATATCATCACCTGCGGATGTGTCCGGCACGAAGACCCAGTTGGTCCAGAGCGGCTGCCAGGTCTCGCGAAAGTACACTTTCCATCCGGACACTCCCGCCGAGTGCGGGTTTTTCCAATTGAGACGCGTTCCATATTCAAGTTTGTCAACCATCATGACAGGATCCTGAGGCTGCGACGGCGATAGGGACAGAAGCGCGGCGGCAGTGCCGTTCACTCTGCAAACGTGCGCGACGAAAGCGGGGTCGACAAACTGAGGCAGATCACCATACTGCACACCGTTTTCCAATCTCACATACTGGTGCTGGTGGTTGTAGTCTTCATTCGGCTCCGTGAACCTGACTGCCGGATAGCCGAATTCATTGAAGGAAATCTGGTCTCCGCCTCTGAGGAACCGGTCGCTCCTGAAAACCAGGTCGGTGTTGAACCCAGGCAGGTACATCTTCACTGCCTCGTTAATGTATCGTGCGAGTTCACGCGACGGGCTGTCGCTTTCATAACCGAAGACGGATGCGGGAATCTTCCTTTCGCCTATCGTCACTTCGCGGAGGCTTTCGGAGAATACTCTAACCTCGCTGTTATCGAGTACGCCGTTTCCACCGCGAGTCCCGCCGACTATGTCGTTATTCAAATCGGCCACTACGTTCCATCCATTTTTCCTCGCCATTTCAGCGAAGTGGTGACTCCCATATAGTCCCTGCTCTTCCGCCGCACAGCAGAGAAAGACGATATTCGCTGCCGGATGAAAGCCGGATGACGTGAAGGCGCGCACGGCCTCGATTACGAGCGACGCACCGCTCCCGTCATCGTCGGCGCCTGGTGCATCGGCGGTCGAATCCATGAAGTTGCCTACGATGGAGTCGTAATGCCCGCTCAGCACGATGTACCTTCCCGAGGGACCTTCGGTCCCCCGAAGTATTCCATACACGTTCACTATGTTGGTTGGCCGCGATATCCTGCTCGAGACGGGCTGTGTGAACTCGTCTTTGAAGACTTCGAAATTCGGATTTGACGACGCGAACTCCCTGAGCTTCGATTCTATCCATCTTCTTGCGGCGCCGATTCCGCGAGTTGGGCTTACAGTATCCGACATCGTATGGCGAGTACCGAATGAAACGAGTTTCAGGTCGAACGAATGAATGGAATCGGGCGAGATTGCGTCAATCACTCCGATAACGCTTTCTCTCGTGCCCTCTGCCGCGGTCTCATCGTTCCCGCGAGCAGACAAATTGGAAATCACAAAAAATGTTGCCAACACCAGCGCGAATGCGCCCGCAATTGCCCTTCTCATTGTAACAGCTCCCTTTGAATTGAATGAGAACCAACCGACCGATCGGATGGCGGATCGGGGGACACCCCCGAGTACGTAGCTCTATTTATCCTTCCAAATTTTCAATTCGAACAACCCGGACGAATTCGCAACCCCGCGGAACATCCCTGTCGTATTGAAATCCATAGCGTAATTTCCCTTCCTGTCGACCGCGATCACTCCGCCGTCTCCCGGTTTGAGGACGTCGTGTATGATATAATGGACTGCATCCTTCAACGACATTCGCTTGTATGCCATCAGAGCGTTGATGTTGAAACCGACCGCATACCTCATGTACTGCTCGCCTATTCCTGTCCCCGATACGGCGCAGGTCTGATTATCCGCATAAGTGCCGTCACCGACGAGCGGCGAGTCTCCGATCCTTCCAGGCATCTTCCCTGTCAGTCCGCCGGTCGACGTGCCGGCAGCGAGGTTGCCGTACTCATCGAGGCAAACGCAGCCGACGGTCCCGTGATCGTGTTCCTTGATCTTCTTCATCCACCTTTCGAGCTCACTTTTTCGCTCCGGGGTATCGAAGTAGCTGTTGGGCACCCATTTCATACCCATCTCCCTGCCGAAATTGTCCGCGCCCTGGTAAGCGAGAAGTATGTGAGGAGTTTTCTCCATCACGAGCTTAGCGAGCGTAATGGGATGTGCGATATGCTCCACACCGGCGACGGCTCCGCACCGGAGCGTAGCTCCGTTCATGATCGCTGCATCGAGCTCATGCGTCCCGGCAGATGTGTATACGGCGCCTATGCCGGCGTTGAATTTCGGGTCGGTCTCGAAGTACCTCAAGACTTTCTCTACCGCTTCCATGCTTGTCCCGTGATTCGCCAGGACATCGCGTCCAATCGTCAGCGCTTTTCTCAAAGACGCATAGTATTGCTCCTTGACGGATTCAGGCATCGATTCGCTTATCGTTCCGGCGCCGCCATGGATCACAATGGTGAACCTGTTCGAGTGGTTCTGTGCCATGCCGTCATTCGGCATTCCGATAAAAACCGCCGCTGCGAGGATGAAAGCTGCCGACAAAGTCAAGCTCGATCTCATTTCGCAGCTCCTTCCTGCACGGCGGGCTCGGTGCGCAGTTTACTGTGCCACCTTCCGTAAGAGAAGTAAATAACGAGGCCGATAGCTAGCCAGATTACGAAGCGGAACCATGTAATCTCGGGGAGGCCGAGCATCAGGTAGATGCAGAAAAGGATTCCCATTATCGGCACGAACGGGACAAGCGGAGTCCGAAAGCCGCGTCTGGCGTCAGGCTCCTTCACACGCAGGACGAGCACGCCGGCACAGACAAGCACGAAGGCAAAGAGAGTCCCGATATTGGTAAGCTCCGCGGCCTCGCTGATGTTGGCAATGGCGGCGAAGAACGCGACAAAAACTCCGGTGAGAATCGTCGTGACATGCGGTGTCCTGTATTTGGGATGGACCTTCGAAAAGCTCGGCGGGAGAAGGCCGTCGCGTGACATTGAGAAGAAGATTCTCGGCTGACCGAGCTGGAACACGAGGAGGACTGCAGTTGTGGCGATGACAGCACCGAAAGCCACTATCCCGGCTGCCCAATCGAGATGTATGATGTGAAGCGCGAGTGAGAGCGGTTCGGCGGTCGCAAGCTTTGTATAAGGTACGAGACCAGTGAGCACGAGTGCCACCGCAATATACAGGACTGTCGAGATGATTAGAGACGCTATCATGCCGATTGGCAGCGTCTTCGATGGATTCTTCGTCTCTTCAGCGGCCGTCGAGACGGCATCGAAACCGATGTAAGCAAAAAAGACGATAGCCGCGCCGGTCTGTATCCCTTTCCAGCCATTCGGGGCGAATGGTGTCCAGTTTTCCGGTTTGACAAAGAAGGCGCCTATGCCGATGAAGAAGAGGAGGATTGCGATTTTTATGACGACCATAATGGAGTTAAACGTCGCGCTCTCTTTTATGCCGATGACGAGTATATACGTTACGAGGGCGACGATCAGAACCGCGAAGAGATTGAAGACGATTGGAACGCCGAGGATGTGCGGAGCCTTTTCGATCAGGCCCGGCGTGGCGAGAGTTGTCCGGAAGTCGGTTACAAGGTACCATGGAATTTTTATCCCGAAACCGCTCAAGAGTTCCTGGAAGTACCCTGCCCAGCTAATTGCGACCGCGATGTTTCCCACGGCGTATTCCAGAATCAGATCCCATCCGATGATCCAGGCGATCAGCTCGCCGAGCGACGCGTAGGAATAAGTGTATGCGCTCCCGGCGATCGGTATCATGGATGCGATCTCGGCGTAGCAGAGTGCAGCAAATCCGCACGCAATGCCTGTGAGTATGAACGATATGACGAGAGCGGGCCCTGCCCCAACGTACGACGAGCTGCCTGCCGCTGCGGTGCCGGTCATTGCAAAGATCCCGGCGCCTATTATCGCACCGACACCCAGCGTGGTAAGGTCGAACGCGTTCAGGCTTCGCTTGAGTTGATATTCTGGCTTTTCACTATCCGCTATGATGTCACTGAGTTTCTTGGTACGGAAAAGATTCATCCAACGGACCTCATAGGTTATGTTGTTGAAATGCAATCTAGGGAGGGCCGATTATAAATGCAATAAGTAATCCCGGGCCGATTGCTACTCAGCAGATGCGAAAGAGGAAGGATGAGCGCGCAAAGAGCACAATGGGCGCGGCATATCCCTTTTAAAGAAGAGGGCCGCCAAAGCGGCGGCCCATTCGATGCACCCAGGTATCGAAGCGATTCACTTAAGGAGAAGCAACTTCTGCTTGAATACCTTTTCTCCCGCGTGCATCACGTAGAAATAGACGCCCGAAGCGAGCCTGTTGGCATTGAAGATCATCTTATAGTTGCCCGCATTCATACGGCCGTCCTGTAGAATTGCGACGCGCTGTCCGATAACATTGTAGACATATATGCCGACATTCGAAGCCTTCGGGAGGCCGAACTCTATGGTGGTCGTCGGGTTAAACGGGTTTGGATACCCGGGGCCCATGTAGAATTCCTTCGGTATCCCGGTATGCCTGTCCTGTACGCTGAGGACGATTATTTTTGCGGAGTCAGTCGGAACCAGTTCGTAGCCTCCCGTAACAACGGAAGAACCGGACGAATACTGGTTGACGACAGCGGTGACGTTGATCGGGTACTGTGGCTCTTTGAAGCCCGCAACGTTGGTGCCTGCGTTGATGTATACAATCGCCGTGTCGGTTCCGGCTTTATTTATCATCGTGATTTCTCCGCCAGATCCCCAGGTTCCCGAGAGCTTGTAAAGCGAATCGATCTGGACAAGCCGGGCTTCGTACGCCTCGGGGTTTTGAACAAACTGATGGAGTGAAATCTTCTCGGCAACCGGAAGGGACGCATTGTGTTTCAAATAGCCGAAGTACGCGGAGTCGGGTTGCAGCGGCGTAATTTCCGTCAGTCCGCGGTACTGTGCGATCTTTCCGGTAACCGCCACAGAATCGCCAACCTTGAAGGTTCGATCGAGTGTCCCGTTATAAAAGACATCGATTGCGGCAGTCCCGTCCTGTATGAAGTATGATGTGACCGTACTCGAAAGATTCGGGGTCGTGATCACTCCGAATACCTGGACAGTATCGCCGAGCCTATCTGGTTTCATGTCCGAGTTGGCGTCTGTCCTGGCCTGCGCAATTGTGACGACAGGTTTCACAGGAGCAACCACTCCGTTGAACGTCCACCGGGAATCGCCGATTACCCTGCTGTCCGTACCCGCAGCACCAAGATTGACATCGGCCGTGAAAGAGCAGTTCATGGAATCAGCGAAGTACTTTACCACTCTTCTATCCATATCGTCGGTGGCACTGTGCCACAATGACGACGGCGTATTCTTCGTCATATTGCCGCCGCCCGGGGAGCGGTACCAGCGCATTTCATTAGTCATCAATCGCGGAATATTTTTCATGGCTACCGTTACTTTCTTGAACGCGGTGGCGGAATCAGCGCCGAGTCTCGCGCTGATGTGCCATGATAGCTGTATATTTTCGGTCAGCCTAAAATCGTTAAGGTAAGCCTGGCCAGAGTCCGAGATGCCGTAATAGTTGTTCCTGATCTGCCAGACGGTGGTATCGTTCGGAGCAGAGAAGATCCACGACATCCTGTAGTTGCCGTTGGGATATTTCTCTCCGGTATTCGCCCACTCTGCCGACCGGGTTACATCTCCGGTATCCTCGCCGCACGCAAAGGCATCCAGGAAAAGGTTGTTCGTGATAGTGACTTTCTTGCCGACATTGCCCAGAGAAAGCAGGCCGTGAAAGCCCATGCCATTCAGGAACGTGTTGTGGTCGATCAAAGTGTAACCTAGTCCGCCCGTTCCAGCTTCAGGGTTTGTAAAATTATAGTGCCTGACGACGCGATCCTGGTAGTTGACGAAAGTATTGTTGACAAGTACCAGCGAATCGACAGAGACCTCGCGGAGGTCGATTCCCTTTCCGGCGCCAAGATTCGAAGTGCTGAGCGCGCCCATATTCGCGAAAATGGAATTCGTCACCTGGACCTTTACTGCGGCCGCACCCGTCCTCAAATGCTGCCCATTGATGTTGGTGAGTATACAGCTGTCGACGATGATGGACGAGCCGGGTTGGGTTGTATTAACAAGTCCTCCCTGGACGTTGTTGAGATTCGTATCGACAGGCTCGAAATATCCGGAGACAACGATGTTCTTCATGTACAGGTTGCTGCCGAGAAGAACGAACAGGTTACCGGGCGGCCTCTGAGGGGTCGCTCCGGTGCCGGTCGGGTATTGATAAATGACCGGCTTCGCGCCCGTCCCGTCTTCTGCCCTTAAGCGTAAAGTGCTTCCGGCAGGAACGTTCAGTATCTCGGTATTCAGGTAAACGCCCCCGCGCTTCAGTACGTATACCCTGTTTGGCAGGATCCCGTGGTTAGCCGCCGTGTCCGCTTTGATCTGGGCCATGAAGAAAGAGCCGGCTGAACCGTCGTAGGGATTAAGCACTAGTATGTCTTCCTGAGCATACAACGGTGCTGCCACGAAAGCCAAGAGCATGCCAAGTAGGAATCGGTATTCCTTGTGAAACATAACTACCTCCTGTGATTTTTGTTGGGAATCATTTTCTGCGACAAGTTATTTCTCGACGGGTCTCTACCCGGATCGGGGCTGCATCCGATGCTGACTTCTAACCTGCCGGACAACCCGTAGATGGAAATCATATCTCTATTATTACTCCGAAGTCTGCCGTAATTCCGTACCTCTCACCCGTATTCGGTATCTTGTACCCGTTAACTCTGTTATAGATGGAGTTCCCCTCCCTGATATTCGTGAGGTTGTTGACGTTGAGAATCAAAGAAAGGTATCCTGTCAGCCTTTGCTTCATCGCCAGATCGATTCTCGTGAAAGGGTTGGCCACGATGTCGCCGCGACCGCTCGGAGTAAAAGAGACATTGTACTGAGACTGATGAAAGAGCGAGATCCTTCCCGAGAAGCCGCCCAGGTCATACCCGAGAGCGATGTTGCCGTAAAACTCGGGCTGGTTCTCAAGCTGCTGTTTTCTATCGACTATCCGTTCATCATATCTGTAGAAAGGAAACTCGAAGCCGGGGACGTAGTATTCCACCGTATCGATTTCAGTACCGATGATATGTGTTTCAGAACGGACGATCGACGCGTTGTAAGAAAGGACAACATTCCTGAGGAATCCGGGGAGAAATGCGAAATTCACCTGGTGTTCGAATTCGAAGCCCCACACCTTAGTCGGCTTGTCTGAATTGTAGGGAACGGTCAGAGCGTAGGTCCCGGTGTGAAGCGTCTGCCATTGGAGCCCCAGGTACTCGATGAGGCCGTTGCCGCTCGTGTTGATCTGGTTGAGAACATGGAACATATCCGTGATATCTTTGTAGAAGACGGAAAGCGAAAGGAGACCTATCTTGTCTCCGAAGAAAGAAGTGTTAACCTCGAAGTTCCACGCCTTCGCGTCGCGGAGTGTCGGGTTCCCGAGAAGGAGCTGCTTGGCGCCACCCGCCTGGACGTCCCTCCAAGCGAAATATGTATTAAGCCTGTAATTGAAGTCGGGTCTTGCGAGAGCCCTGTAAGCGGCGAGCCTTACGCTCATGAAGTCCGTTGCCCTGAAGTTCAGGTGAAAATTCGGAAGCCATACGTTCTCGTCGTGAGCCGCGGTGGTATCCCTGCTCGCGTCGGGAGGGATCGGGAATCCACCGGTTTGGATGGGAGAGTATCGCGATGCATAATTGTTGTTTTCGTTTTCGACTCTCAACCCAGCAACGAATGTAAGAAGAGTCCCAAGGTTCATCGTGTTCATGATGTAGCCCGCAGTCACTCTCTCGGTAATCGAGTAGTTGTAGGTATTGGCCGTCGGATCGACCGAATACTCACTGGTTCTGCCGTTCTGGTCGACGCCGTTCCGGTTCAGACTATACCATTGATCCAGTTTATCCCTGTTAACGATCGGGTTAAGATCGTAGAGGCGGAAAATGTCCCTCGACTCGGGTTGCGTGTTCAGAAAGTCGTTGAAGGAGACGAACACGTTAGCCGGGGACTTCAGATAGTTTTGATAAAAAGTGTCGAAGTAGGTTCCACTTAAATTCTTCGGCTGAACCGCTCCGGAGGAGGTCAACTCATACGGCTGCCAGTAGCCGAGATAGTAGGGTGCGTACGTCCGACCCTGCAGGTTCGATTTGTCCTGTACCCTATATTTTACACCGGCCTTTAGACGGCCGGATATCGAACCTCCGGATGAGTAATCGCCTGCCATGTCCAGGTAAGCGACCCGCTGCCTGTCGTAGTTCCTCCTCGTGGAGTAATATCCGTCGTATAGAGTAGCGGCTCGGAAATTGTTTGCCGCGTAAGGTACTAGTTGTTCAGGGTTGGTTTTGATGGTGGGAGTCGGAAACATGCCGGCAATCGTCGTCGTGCCGTTCATCAGGGAAGGCTCGAGGAAATCAGCCAGATAATCGTACGGAAAGTCCGATGACGATTCAGCAAACGACAGCCCCCAGTTCAACATCAACACGGACAATCTGTTATCTCCAATCATCGCTATGTTGAGCGTGCTTATGTTCTGTATCTGGTCTCTCGCGGAATAATTCACGCTCGATCCGCTGGTCGTGCCTCCGCTGGAAGTAGGGTAGTCTCTCGTGGAGATCAGCATGTCTCTCTTCGTGCCGCTGTAAACAGTGTTCAGCCGAACGACACCTTCATCCGGGGTGTTTAGATCCAGGAAGGCGCTGAGTCCGTTTCGCTTCCTTGTTTCATTGCTGAACTGGAGGGTGAAATTCCTGACGGCGTAGTCTGTCTGGTTGTTCAGACTTTGATCGTAATTCAGGTCTATGTTCTCGCTGCTCCTGATCCTGTTTTCAAGATTTCCCTGGAGTTGGACACCGAGCACGTTGTTTAAGAATCTCTCTCCGTACTTAAGTGCGAAATTATACTGATTGGCGGAGTTCATCAGCTCGTTGTAATCGCCGCTCATGTCGAGCCGCATGTACCTTTCCGGAGGTGCCCTCTTCGTGACCAGGTTGATGCTTCCGGCGATCGCGTCGCCGTCCTTGTCGGGAGTGAGCGCCTTATAAAGTTCGATGCCGGAAAGGGAGCTCTGCGAAATGGTGCTCAGGTCGACAGTCCTGTCCGTCGAGTCTGTCGAAGGTATCTGCACACCGTCGATCGTTATGTTTGTAAATTTCTCGCTGAGTCCGCGAAGTATGACTTTGTTGGCCTCGCCACCCGATCGGATGAGCGAAACGCCCGGGAGTCTGCCAATCGACTCAGCTGCGTTCGCGTCCGGCAATTCCTGTATCTTCTCCTCCGAGACCACGTTCACTATCGAGTTCGAACTTACCTGCCGATTGATTGCCGCGAGCTGCCCCTTCATCTGGGCGGTAACTACGACTTCCTTCCCCTGAACTTCCTGCGGCAGAAGGTCGATCGTCATGGTCCTCGTTTCACCGGAGTTAAGGATCAGGTCGACGTTCTTCGAACGATAACCTATATAGGATACTCTGACCCTGTATTGTCCGGCGGGGATGTTTGTCACCACGAAATGCCCTTCGAGGTCGCAGCTGGCACCGAGTCCTGTCCCCTCGAACAGAACGTTTGCGCCGACGAGAGGCGAGGAGCTTAGAGAGTCGATCACGAATCCCTGGAACGTTGTCTGGGCGTTAGCCTGCAGAGACGGGAGAAGCAGGGCGAAGAGTGGAAGCAGCCTCTTGATAATCTTCATAATAAATCCTCACCATTTGGGATAGGGGCGGCAGAAAGCATACTGCCGGCGATACAAATAGGGCCGGAAAAGATGGTGGGGTTCTACTGTAGAGCGACCAGAGGTACGATGGAATGCAGGCAGGTAGTGTACTTCAAGCAGGCTCGCGACGCGGTTCGGCCCTGACATTCGAACTCGTCAAGCGATTGAGTAACGATTTTCACGCCGGTTCTTAAAGCGCTAACTTTAGCGCTTACTTTACCGATAACGCAGTACAAATTTGATATTTCTCCGAAGAAATGTCAAGTCTTTTTTTTCATAACCATTGAAAACGCTCCGATAATGTCGATAACCAGATTGAAACAATCACTCAGTATTACCACGGTGATCCTTTCTTGCCGCCGCCCTCATTGTTCGACTGTTTGTCTCGTGCAACCTCTCATTCCCTCTCGATCAGATTTGCACAATTCAATGATGAAGCCTTAGCTTTTATTCAAAGAAAGGAGATTCCCAATGCACATCTTCTACAGAGTACTTACACTAACTCTTCTCACAGCTTCTCTTCTCTCGGCACAGGTTGTCCCTACTCCGAACGCTTCTGCCGCAGACTCGAAGATCGAAGAGATGCTCAAAACAATCTCTCCAGATTCAGCCATCTCGTTCGACCGCACCTTAGCCGGCTTCGGAACAAGACACACGATGTCCGACACGACGAGCAGTACAAGGGGGATCGGTGCGGCGAGACGCTGGCTCTACTCGAAGTTCGAATCGTTCGCGAAGGACGACCCGGATTTCAAAGTTTACGAGGACAGGTTCCTCCTGCAGGACGTCCCCTTCATACCGAAGCCGACCACTCTCATGAATGTCTATGGCGTCTTATGGGGCAAAGAAGGAGTGAACGGGCGTTACATCGTCATTTCCGGGCACTACGATTCTCGCTGCACGAATCTTCTGAACGATACTTCAGACGCACCGGGCGCTGACGACGACGGAAGCGGAGTCTCGCTCGTACTCGAAGCGGCCCGCGCCTTCACCTCGACGCACTTCAAACCGGACGCAAATATCATCTTCATCTGCTTTCCCGGAGAGGAAGAAGGCTTGTACGGCAGCAACCAGTTCGCCGGTGAGGCACGCAAGAAAGGCATGGACATCATCGCCGATCTCAACAACGACATCGTCGGGTCGATCAGGGGCGGAAACGGCGAAGTCGTGAGCAACATGGTACGCGTCTTCTCGCAGGGGTACCAGGAATTGAAACTCGGCAAGCGTGAAGTGAACGCCGATATGATCGGCTATTCAAACGACAGTCCGTCGAGGGAGCTCGCGAGATACATTCACACTGCCGGCGAGAAGTTCCTCCCGATGTTTCATACTACGCTGATCTTCCGGCAGGACCGATTCCTCCGCGGAGGAGACCACGCTTCCTTCAACAAATATGGCTATGCTGCCGTCCGGTTCACAGAGCCAAACGAGGACTATCACCACCAGCACCAGGATGTCCGTACGGTGAAAGAGATGGTGCGCGGCAAGGAGAAGGAAGTAGTTTACGGGGATTTGCCGCAGTTCGTCGATTCGGCGTACGTGGCGAGCGTGACGAGGATGAACTCGCTTGCCGCCGCGCTTCTTTCGATTTCACCGCCCGCGCCTTCTAACGACGTGATGCTTGTAGACAAACTCGAGTACGGCTCACGCTTCCGCTGGGATAACCCTTCTCGCGGGAAAGGACTGGCCGGATGGAAGATTTATTACCGCAAGACTTATGAGCCTTTCTGGACCGGCTATGTCTTCGTTGACGATTCACCCGATCCGGTCGTCAATTACGATCTGAAGACGATGACGAAGGACGACTACATCTTCGGCATCGCGGCTGTCGGAACGAACGGCGTCGAGAGCATACCCGAAGCGCCGCTCCCCGCCCGATAAGTTTGGCCGGCCGGGAATTCACGGATATTCCCGGCTGTTTTGTTCTTATAAACCAGTACTAACTCAACACGCCGACCATCCAGGCCGGCTGAAGGGATCATATGTCGGATTATAAGAACCTTGAACAATACGCAATAATAGGAAACCTGGAAACGTGCGCACTTGTCGGCGACGACGGATCGATCGACTGGTGCTGTTTCCCGCACCTCGACTCGCCGAGTGTCTTCGCGGCGGTGCTCGACGCGAACAACGGAGGAAAGTTCGCGATTACACCTGCCGGCGGTTATGTCTCAAAGCAACAATACATTGCCGACACAAACGTTCTCCGAACCGATTTTCTCGCCGACACCGGGGTGGCAACGCTGACCGATTTCATGCCGATTAGATCTGAGCGGACTCCAGGAGAGCACGGTCATCAGGCGATCTACAGGAGGTTGGCATGCAGGAAAGGAACTCTCAAGATCAATGTCAATTTCGCTCCACGTTTCAATTACGCCCGGGATGAGACAAGGATTGTAGAAACCAATTACGGTCTCGAAGCTTCATCCGGAAATCATCGGCTCCATTTGCAGACCGACGCAAGATTCGAAATCAAAGACGGCGTCGCTACTTCCATCATAGAGTTACCGCAGGGGGAGGAGATATGGTTTGTGCTCCGGTACGACAGCTTCGCCGGTAAGAGTACGGGCGAATGCTCAACTGAACTAGACGCCACAGTTGAATACTGGAGCAAGTGGGTGCACGACGCGCCTGCGGACACCGCGATATTCAACGGTCCATGGAGGGAACTGGTCGTGCGCTCAGGACTTGTGCTGAAACTGCTCGCTCACGAGCGTGCAGGCGCCATCTGCGCCGCTCCGACAACTTCCCTTCCTGAATCATTGGGCGGAGGAAGGAACTGGGATTACAGGTACAACTGGATCCGCGACGCATCTTTCACCGTTCAGGCGCTTTACAATATCGGCCATTACGAGGAAGCGCGGAAGCATCTCCGCTGGTTCGTCGACATCTGCAGGAAAAACGAGGACCCTTCGAAGATTCAGATAATGTACGGACTTCACGGCGAAACCGACCTGACCGAAATCGAGCTCGACCATCTCGAAGGCTACAAAAACTCCAGGCCGGTACGAGTCGGAAACGGCGCCGCGAAGCAGAAACAGCACGACATCTACGGAGAACTAATCAACGCCATCTATGAAACGGGGAGATACGGCGACGAGGTACCGGAAGGCGAGTTTGAGTTCATAACGAGAATCGTGAACTACGTTTGCGAAATCTGGGACACACCGGACTCAGGGATATGGGAAGTCCGCGGGGGGCCGAGACACTTCGTCTATTCGAAGCTTATGTGCTGGGTAGCGCTCGACCGGGGAATAAAAATCGCCGAACACCGTAAATACAACGCGCCCATCGAAAAATGGAGCGGGGTAATAGGGGAAATACGGAAAGAGATACTCGAGAAAGGATACAACGACAGACTCGCAAGTTTTGTCCAATCGTTCGGCTCGGACGTGCTGGATGCCACGAGCCTGATGATACCTTTGATGGGATTTCTTCCCATCGACGATCCGCGCGTACAGGGTACGATAGACGCCACGCTTGCAAAGCTGACGACGGACGCCGGGCTCGTCTACAGGTACATCGGCGATGACGGGCTATCGAGCAGAGAAGGAGCTTTCCTTCTCTGCTCATTCTGGCTTGTCAAGGCGCTGGCGCTCTCCGGACGGACTGATGAAGCGGAAACCATTCTTAACAAAGTCCTCAAGTATGCGGGCAACACCGGATTGTTTTCTGAGGAGGTCGATCCCGAAACAGGAAAGCAGCTCGGCAATCTCCCTCAGGCGTTCAGCCATATCGGTCTGATAAACAGCGTCCTCTATCTGGGACATGCAAAAGGGATTGCTCATACAGGCCCTGCTCCGACCGGCGCAAAGGAAAGCTCGGACATCAAAGGGTAGGACATTTGGCCCCTTGGAGACCAGGTTGACTGCCGGGCTGACGCTAAACAATTACACAGAGCTACACCGATGCCGCTAGCGGCACCCCGCGTATCATATTATCAATTCCAATGAGCGGGGGGAAGAAAAGAGAGAGACACAGAGAAGAGAAAACACTCTCTGTGAAACTCAGTGTTTCTTCCGCACATTAATATCCCAATATGATAATGCGGAATACCGCAAGGCGGTATCCGTGCCACTCTGTGAAATGTTCAAGCCAGGCAGCACCTGCAGCCAGGAAAGAGTCCCGTTTCATTTGTTGTAATTGAAAGCCTTGATAGGATACGGTGGTGGCGGGGGGGTCGTCACCGGATGCTCCTTTATTTCAGTCATCAGGTACTTTATCGCCTCCTGCAGCTGGGCGTCGTGTCCATCGAAAGTCTCGTGCGGCGTATCGTCAACTACTATGTTAGGATTGACGCCGTGGCCCTCAATCAGCCAGTGCCCTCCCGGACCGTAGACGCCGAGTTCAGCCGCAGACGCGATCCCGCCGTCAAGGAGGCCGTTGTCAAATGACAGCCAGATTTCCCCACCCCAGGTGCGCATCCCGATCACCTTCCCGAGATGGAGGCGTTTGAAACCTTCGGTGAAAGCTTCGCCGTCGGAGGCGGTAAACTGATTGCAAAGCACGACGATGTGTCCGCGGAAAGCATATTGCATGTTCCAGAAGGGTTTCTCGTCGCGCGGCTTCCAATACATCCAGGCCTTGCGGATAAGCTTCTCCAGGATCCAGCTGTCGATGTTTCCGCCGCGATTATCGCGGACATCGATGATCAATCCTTCCCGGTTGAAGACAGGGTAATAATCTCTAACCCATTGAGAGAAGTCTGCGCTTCCCATCGCGCGAAGATGGACATAACCGATCTCGTCGTGACTCTCCTTGTCGACAATCATCCTCCTGTCGTATTCCCACTGGCTGTAACGCAGGTTGGCAAATTGATTCTGCGAAATGGGAACGACAACCTGCTTAAACTCCTTGCCGGTCTTGCCGGATTTCATTTCGAGGAGGACCTGCCTGCCGACCTGGTTTTCGAGGAGCTTGTCAGGCGAAGGAGCGGAGAGCGTCGCGACGCCGTTGATGGCGGTAATCACATCCCCCTCTCGAATATTGAGACCAGGTCGGGCAAGCGGGGAGACAACGTTCAGGTAATTGGGATCCGCGCGATAGATATGTGTTATCCTGTATCCCCCCGCGGCTTCGTCGCGCGTGAGTATCGCACCGAGCGACCCGACTGATACGTCGTATGTCGGTTTCCGGATGTCTCCTCCCACAACAAAAGTGTGAAGCGCGGAAAGCTCGCCGACTATCTGCCCGATAAGATCGTTCAGCTCTTCCCTGTCGGTTATGCGGCTGACGAGAGGCAGATATCTCTTCAGTGTAGCTTCGTAATTAACGCCCTGAAGGTTCGGGTCGTAGAAATAGTCCTGTTCGAGCCGCCAGGCATCCACGAACATCTGGCGCCATTCTTCTTTTGGGTTGAAGGAAAAAGTCCAACTCTTGAGATCGACCGCGTCCTTCTGAAGCTCTGCGGGCGGATTAGGCGAAGCATCGACTACGTAAATCTCGTTGCCCTTCATCGCCATTAGTTTCTTTCCATTATCGGAAAGCTCATAACGTCCCACACCTTTGATCAGAGTTTTCGGGGCCACCTCCTTGTTCCCGACGGCAATGGCCTCGAGCTTCGGCTGCTCGCTCGATTCGCCGGTCCCTTCGATCATGAAGAGAGCCTTGTCGTTCATCGAAAGGTTTTGATATCTTCCAGCCGGCACCGGCACCTGGTAAGTCCGCGATTGAATTCCCGCAAAATCTATTTCGACATTTGAAGACTTCCCTTTCTCCTTCTCAGCCACGGCCTTTCCCTTCCCGGGCTCGGACGTATCGGTGAGTTCGTTCGGGGGAGCAAACGGAAACTTCTCCCCTTTCTCTAGAGAGATGGCGTAAATATCCGTCGTCTTGTCGAAGAATGGTTCGGGCTGATCGGGTCCCCACGGGCTGGATACCAGCGAGTGGAATGTCCGGTCTGAAAGGAAGTAGAGCCATTTCCCATCTGGGCTCCAGGCGGGGCTGTAGCTGTTCACGCGGTCGTCAGTCAACGCGTAGCTCGAATCTCGCGAGAGGTTATAGACCATCAACTGCTCGTAAGTGTTGGGATCGGGCCTCGTATAAGCGAGCCACCTGCTGTCCGGGGACCATTTCAAATCGCCGTATCCGCCCCACTCAGACGTGCCGACAACCGTGAGTTTCTTCCCGGCGATATCGAATATCAAAAGCCGGTGGCGCCTGTCGGTAAAGGCAAGATATTTCCCGTCAGGCGAGGGAATGCCTTCGTTGCGGAATCCCTTTCCTTCGTGGGTCAACTGTTCACCTTCGCCGACTCCGTTGGCCGGGTAAGTCCAGAACTCCTGGTACCCGCTTTGGTCGGACTGAAGTTCGAGCATCCTGCCGCCGGGCATGAACCGGGCGTTCCGGTAACGGACGCCGCTCTCCCTTGTGACTTGCACGAGCCGTCCGACCGAGACCGGGGCCACGAAAACTTCGCCGCGGGCGGTGAGCGCGATACGGTTCCCTTTCGGAGAGATGTGAGCGGAGGTTAGATATTTCATCGGGTGTTTGACCCACTGCGTTACCTCCTGGTCGAAGTCTGAAGACAGCTCGATCGGGACAAGCCTGTCCTTTTTCGTCGAAATGTTGTAAACGTGGATGTCGGCACCTTCATGATACGCAATTCTGCCATCGGACAGTGATGGCGAGCTTATGTCAAAGCCAGAATGAAACGTTTCCTGGCGAAGTTGTTTTCCATCCATATCCATCGACCAGATGTTCATAGTACCGTCACGGTCGCTGGCGAAATAGACTCGTCCGTCCCAGATCATCGGGTCTTTGCTTGTTCCGGCGTAGTCGGCGGTGAGCGGCGTCGCTTCAGGCTGTCCTTTGATGTAGCGCCAGATATTTTGCGCCGTGCCTCCCTTGTATCTTTTTGTATGACTTCCCTGGAAAGGGAAGCGCGTGAAGAAGAGCGTGTCGCCCGATCCGGTGTAAACGCCATTGCTCGCCTGTGCCAACGGGATGAGAGACTTCTCGCCCGTCTTGAGGTCTATGGTTACCAGCTCCCTGTTTGGAAGAGTGGAGAAATAGCTCGTGCTGTAAATGACCTTTCCATCCGGCGTCCATCCGACCACTATGGCATCCTCGCCCTCATAAGTTCTTCGAACGGGAAGCCCGCCGTCGACGGGCATCGTGTAGACTTCGATCGGGACAAGCCTGTCCTTTTTCGTCGAAATGTTGTAAACGTGGATGTCGGCACCTTCATGATACGCAATTCTGCCATCGGACAGTGATGGCGAGCTTATGTCAAAGC
>JAJZNW010000035.1 GCA_021811615.1 Bacteroidota bacterium | reverse complement strand
GGTTTGACGAGGGTTCAATAGGATAACAGGATGATGACTTGCTTGAGCGGGAAACTCACCCGAAAGGAGAGAAACAGAATGGGCTCACAGAGTCTGCACATCACTGCACTATTGTCCTACTCTACGATGCTCAGCGAAAAGACTATAGAGAGGACTGTGCAATTGAGTCTAAATGTGTGCCCTGGAAAGGTGGATATGCAACGACACAAGGGGAGAACGCTCGTCGTCTCCTTGTACGCGTCGCTGTTTGTGGCTTCACTACTGTTTCCCAGGGTGAGTTCGGCGGCTGATAAGCCGGCAGGACCCGACACGCTCGCACTCGTGGATGGCAAGCCGATAACCGGGGAAGCGTTCCGCGCCAGGTTCGAGATGTCCCTCTATCCGGGTAAGGATGATCCCACGATGCTCGCCGAAACGAAGCGCGAATTTCTCTATTCGATGATCGCCGAGAAGCTCCTTTCGCAGGCGGCACTCAGTTCGAATCTTCCCGTCACGCCGGCAGAAAGACTCGTCAAGCAGGAGATGCAGGATGTATTCATGAGGGACGCACTCTTCCGGAAAGAGGTCATGCCCTACGCTAAGGTAAGCAAGCAGGAGATACTTCACGGGTTCAAGATTTCGATTTACAAGTATATCGTAGACGCGTTTTATTTCACGGACGACAAGTCGACCGCCTGGAGTTTCTACTGGGCGCTTCATGGCAAGGGGGCTCCGAATATGTATTCGCTCGCGAAGAGCCTCAACATACGTCACGACACGCTTGAAATTCCCTATGGAGAATCGACGTCGGCGATAGAAAATGCCTTCTTCGGTCAGAAGAGGGGATTTATTTCGAAGCCGACGCCTACGGAGGACGGCCTCGTCGTTTTCAGGGTTCTCGGGCGGCAGCTCAACCAGTACTTCATAAAAGGACCGCTCGACGCCCGGTGGGAAAGAATCCGGCAGATACTTGTGAGCAGGAAGCAGGCGGAGCTCGGGAACGAATATATTGAAAAGGTAATGGGAAGTACGGTCGTCCATGTCAATTACGATGTCTTCCGGCCGCTGGTCTACGACATTCAGAAGATATTCGAGAATCAAAAACGACTCGTCTCGAGTTCGGGCTATCAGCTTTACCCGCAGGATCTTGTGCGGCTCGGGGAGGAGTTTTCGGCCGATCTCGATAAGCCGTTCCTGACCTTTCCTGGAGGTGATCTGACTCTTTCGCAGGTCTTCCAGAGGCTCCCGATGGCGATGTTTGTGGCCGGGGATACGACGCTGCCCGCGATTACTTTTGCGCTCCACTCTTCGTTAAGATTCATTTCGCAGAACCATTTCCTGGTACAGCGTGCACGTGAGCTCGGCCTGCAGAATTCGCCCGAGGTGAGGCGAAATGTTGACATGGTCCTGCGCGCGTTCAGAGCCCACCGTATGGCGAATGAAATAATGGATACCGTCAAGGTCGACAGCAATCAGGTCAATTCTTTCTTCGCGACCCACCACGACGAGATATTGAAGGCGGTGAAGCTGAAAGTGCACATCGTCGTCACGAACAATATCAGCGAGGCGATTTCCGTTTACGACAAACTCAACAAAGAGAAAAACAAGAGGTCAATCGGGGGAGACACGACGGCGGACTGGGTCGACGCTTATAACCTCGGCGAAATTGGCGGAGTCCTTTCCCGCCTGAAGGATGGCGATGTCTACGGACCGGTGGAGGACCACGGCAAGTTCTATTTGTATCAACTGCTCGATAAGAAGCTTTCGGTCAGCGGGTCGGCCGTTAATAACAGCATCGCGGTTGCCAGGCAAATGTTCTTGACCCAGGAACGGAGAAAGGTTCTGGATAAATACATCGCGAAGATGGCGGAGAAGGAGAATGTCAAGGTGTTCTGGCGGAGGGTGCTTGCGATTCAGGTGACGCCGTTTCAAATGCTCACCTTCCGCTTCATCGGATTCGGCGGGAAAATACTGGCAGTTCCGCAGTTGTATCCAAGGGCGGGCTGGGTGAAGTACTTCCGGCCTAACATCGTTTTACCGGCCGCGAAAGGGTGAATGAGGGATGAAAAAACCGCGTCTCAGTTTCTGGCAAATCTGGAATATGAGTTTCGGATTTCTGGGCATACAATTCGGATTTGCACTTCAGAACGCGAACGTCAGCAGGATATTCGAGACATTGGGAGCGAAGATAGACGCCATCCCGATTCTCTGGATAGCCGCGCCGATAACCGGGCTTGTCGTCCAGCCTATAATCGGACACATGAGCGACAAGACTTGGGGAAGACTCGGCCGCAGGCGTCCGTATTTTCTGTCCGGTGCCATCCTTGCTTCTATTGCCCTCTTCATCATGCCAAACTCTCCGCTTCTCTGGATCGCTGCAGGGATGCTCTGGATAATGGACACCTCGATCAACATTTCCATGGAGCCGTTCAGGGCTTTCGTCGGTGATATGCTCCCTTCGGAGCAGCGGACGATAGGGTTCTCGATGCAGAGTTTCTTCATAGGGCTCGGTGCCGTCGTCGCTTCCGCGCTTCCCTATATAATGACAAACTGGTTCGGCGTCAGCAACACCGCGGCTGAAGGCACAATACCCGATTCTGTGAAGCTTTCATTTTACATCGGCGGAGCGGTCTTTCTTATCGCTGTCCTCTGGACTGTGATAAGATCGAAGGAATATCCGCCCGAGGAACTGAATTCTTATAGCAGAGAATCGGATGGGAATACCGCCGCTGCAGAACACGAAACCGATCCGATCGCCGGATCGAAGTTCATCAGGATCGGACTTGTCTGGACGGCGATTGGAGCGGCGCTCTTCCTCATATTCTATTTTCTCATTTATATGGACTACGGTCTCGGGGTGTTTTTTGGCGGCCTGGCCGCATTCGGGATCCTGCAGATTGCCGCCGGGGTCCTGACGAACAGGAAAAAGACTGCCGGCGGACTTGTCGTAATCATGAACGATCTCTTCAAGATGCCGAAGACCATGGTACAGCTCGCGTACGTGCAGTTCTTTTCCTGGTTCGCGCTTTTTGCCATGTGGATATACACTACTCCTGGAGTCGCTCATCATATATACGGTGCGACGGACACCTCATCCGCTCTTTACAATGAGGCCGCCAACTGGGTCGGAGTTCTCATGGCCGTCTACAACGGCTTCGCCGCCGTGATGGCTTTCCTCCTCGTCTGGATCGCGAGGAAGACGAACAGGAAAACTGTTCACGCGATCAGCCTCGTGTGCGGAGGGATCGGGCTCGCTTCGTTCTATGTGATCAGGAATCCGCACATGCTCCTCGTCTCCGAACTCGGAATAGGACTCGCCTGGGCGTCCATACTTGCAATGCCATACGCGATCCTTACGGGTTCGCTTCCGGCCCGAAAGATGGGAGTGTACATGGGAATCTTCAATTTCTTTATCGTTATTCCGCAGATCACCGCGGCTGCAATTCTCGGCTTCTGTGTCAGGAACCTCTTCGGGGATCACGCCATTTACGCTCTCCTCCTCGGAGGGGCGTCTCTCATACTCGCCGCGCTTCTCGTAATGAGGGTGGACGATGTGGACTCGTCGGCGTACTAATTGGTGCCCCGGATTGCATGAGGCGCTTCCCGTTTTGAAATAGGTCTCCGTACAAATCGTAAGCGCATCGTCAGGAATTTCGAGACCGACATATATTTAAGGAATAAATCATGAAATGGATTGCAAGTCTTCTTGTTTATGCATGCCTCATCGGGCAGGCGATGTCCCGTCCGCTGCCGAGTGAGACGGCGGGCGGTACTGAGGAAAAAGCCGAATCCGGACAGTCCCAACAGGTGATATGGAAAGAGCACGCGCGTCCGAGCCCGAAGTGGGTTAAGGACGCCGTGATCTACGAAGTCTACCCGCGCTCCTTCTCGAAGAATGAGAGCTTCTTTTCCATCATTAAGAAACTTCCGGCAATCAGGAAACTCGGCGTGACTGTAATCTGGGTAATGCCTGTTCACCCGATAGGCATGCTCCACCGGAAGGGACCGCTCGGAAGCCCGTATTCGATCCGCAACTATTACGCGATCAATCCTGAATATGGCACGCTTGCCGATTTCGAGAAGCTCGTCAAAGCCGTGCACGCTGCCGGCCTTCATATCATAATGGACGCCGTTCTCAACCATACTGCATGGGACAATCCGTTGATCAAGGAACATCCCGACTGGTACAAACACGACAGCACCGGAAAGATAGTCTCTCCGAATCCGGATTGGACGGACGTGGCGCAGCTTAACTATGCCAACCAGCATCTCCGGCGTTACATGATCAACATGCTGAAGTACTGGGTGAAGGATGTCGGAGTGGACGGCTTTCGCTGCGATGCCGCGGAGATGGTCCCCCTCAGTTTCTGGGAAGAGGCGCGTACAGCACTCGACAGCATAAAGCCCGTCATGATGCTTGCGGAAGGCGCGAAGCCGGATTTGCAGCTCAGAGCTTTCGATCTCACCTACTCCTGGAATCTTTATAACGCGCTCGGCAGGGTTTTCAAGGGAAAGGCGCCAGCGGTGTCAATCGACAGCACTATTGTCGGGGAGAGACACATCTACCCGATCGGTGCGCTGCGAATGCGCTTCAACACGAATCACGACGAGAATGCCTACGACGCTCCGTCCATCGAGCGTTACGGTCCGGCGGGCGATAGCCTTACGGTCGCGCTCATTGCGACACTCCCCGGAGTGCCGCTTATATACAACGGCGACGAGGTCGGAAACCCGAAAAGGCTTAGCCTCTTCAAGCAGGTCCTGATAAACTGGAATGTTAAGAATGGCTTCAGATCTCTTTACGAGAAGATTTATTCAATTCGCAGGTCTAATCCAGAGTTTGTGACGGGGGCCTATACGCCTCTCGTCTCCAACGGCGGCGGCAACGTTGTGGCGTACGAGAGAAAGTCCGGCGCGCGAAAGGCGGTTTGCGTCTTTAATTTCTCGCGCTCGCCCAAAAACAAAGTCGCCATAGATGTGCCGGGAATCGGCGTTTCGAAAGTGGTCGACGAAGTAACCGGTCGTTCTTATGAAGTTCATGACGGAAAGCTCGAACTTCACATGAGGGCATACGACTTCAAGATATTGATGGTGCGGTAGAGTTTCGTAAATAGCCGGGGCATCCGTACGGACGGATGCCTCAGCCGCAATGTGAAATTTGTGGGTGAGGCGAACCTATATTGCCTCAAGGTTGCCTGGAAAAATCCGATGGAGAAGTAGGTGAACGATGCGATTCCGTTGACACCATGCCAATTTATATGAACTATTGATTTCTTAGCGTGATTATCAATGAGAAACGAAGCTGGACCGTGGAGACTTCCCCCAAGCTCTGAGGAATTGTACCGGGCGATGTTCGAGCAGGGCGCATTTGGCGTCCTGATCTACGATGAAGTGGGAAGAATAGTAGAATCCAACGGAAAAGCATCCGAGATGCTCGGTTATTCGCGTGATGAGTTTCCTACCTTGTCCGTGAAGGAGCTTATTCCGTTAGAAGAGCAGCAGGAATGGAGGATGCCTCCCAGCGAACGGGTCCCCGGATTGAAGGGGTTCGTCGAGCATAATCTAATCTGCAAGGACGGTTCGTCGCTTCCGGTTGAGATAACTGCGCAAGTCCTTTCCGATCTTCATGTCATAGCGGTCATCAATGACGTCAGCAGGTGGAAGAAAAGCGAGGAGGAGATACGACACCTGTCGCGGCTCTATGCTACTCTCAGCCAGGTCAACCAGACCATCGTAAGGGTCAGGGACAGGGACAGTCTCTTCAGGACGATTTGTGAGATCGCGATCGAGCATGGAAAGTTCGATCTTGCGGCCGTCGGCCTGTTGGACGACTCAATGGAGACACTCACGCATGTGGAATCGCGGGGAACCTCTGACGGCAATCCATATTCGACGGTAAGCCTGAATGAAGAGCCTTACAACGGAGGGTTGTCGGCAAAGGCGATCAGGAGCGGAGAAGTTGTAACTTCGGATTGCGTTCAAGCCGACGAAAGGACTTACTTTTGGAAGAACGAAGCCACTCGGCGGCAGGTCCATTCTGTCGCGGCTGTACCCTTCCGGCTCGGCGAGAAAGTGACCGGAATACTAAGCCTGGCAAGTAATGAATCGGGATTCTTCGGCCCCAAGGAAAAATCGCTCCTCGCTGAGATAGGCATGGACATCTCTTTTGCGCTTGATATGATTAAGCTCGAGGAGGAGCGACTCGGCGCGGAGGAGGCCCTGAAAGCAAGCGAGGAGCGCTATAGATCCGTTTACGAAAATACGCATCTGGGATTGTATCGAACGACACCGGATGGCCGAATCCTCATGGCGAATCCTGCGTTGATCAGGATGCTCGGGTTCGACAGTTTCGAACAGCTTGCTGGACGCGATCTTACTCGGGAAGGCTTTGAACCGGACTATTCCCGTGAAGAATTCATCCGGATCATTGAACTTGAAGGAGAGATTAAGGGACTGGAAACGGCATGGACACGACACGACGGCCGAGCAATGTACATAAGAGAAAGCGCGAGAGCTGTCCGCGACGGCCATGGAAACACAATGTATTTCGAAGGCACGATCGAAGACATCACTGAAAAGAAGATCGCTGAGAAGGCCCTCAGGACAAGCGAAGATCGGTTCAGAAATCTCTTCGAAAATGCTCCTGTGTCCTTATTGGAAGAGGACTTCTCGGAGGTCAAACGTACCCTGGATAAATTGAAAGCTTCAGGCATCAAGAACATTCGCGAGTTCCTTGCACTTGACCGGAAGGCTTCAGAGTCCCTGTTTGACTCAGTCAAGATACTCTCCGTCAACAAGTCTACACTTTCTCTCTATCACGCGGTATCGGTTCTGCAACTCATGAGAGCGGCGGACACGGTCTCCGGTCCCGCGCGCTCGGAGACAATCGAGAGAATCTGGAAGTGTGAGACCACGTACGATTCCGAGACAATAATAAAGACCCTGACAGGCGAAAACCGTTATGTGATGCTGACATGGAAGGTTGTCCCGGGGTTCGAGCAGGATTATAGCAAAGTCCTCGTAAGCATGTCCGACATAACGCCTCTAAGAAACTTCGAGCGAGAGCTCGAGAGCTCCCGCGAAATGTACCGTGAAATTGTCGAGAACATTGACGAGGTTATTTTCTCACTTGACGCGGAGGGAAAACTGGCTTACGCAAGTCCGGCTATGGAGCGCTATTTCGGTCCGGGGTTCGAAGAGCGGCTTGGGGTTCACTTCAGATCTTTTGTGCATCCTGACGATCGCGATATGATCGCGGAGCGATTCGAAGAACAAAGGAGAGGATTATCCACTCCCTTCGAATGCCGCTTCGTTGTCAGGGAAGGCCGGGTGAAGTGGGGAATTGTGCATCCCGTCCCTGTCTTTCATAAGGGGAGCTTCACCGGAATCAGGGGATCGGTGCTCGACATAACCGAAAGAAAAGAAGCTGAGGTGAAGTCCCTCCGGCTTGGAGAACAGCTTCGCGCCCTGGCATCAGGTCTGCAGACTGCCAGAGAAGAAGAGCGAATTCTGGTCTCGCGCGAGATTCACGACGAATTAGGGCAGGGACTGACGACACTCAAACTTGGCATCGCTCTCGTGCGGAGAAGTCTTCTTGAACATTCGGCTTCCAAGAAAATCCTGGCTGAGATCAACGAACTTCAGAAATTGTCGAGATCGGTCGACGGCCTCGTCAACAGTGTCCGCCGCATATCCGCTTCGCTGAGACCTGAGGTGCTCGACGAGCTTGGACTGGCCGAAGCTATCAAATGGTACGCGGAGCAGATTTCTCGTCAGTCGAAAATCAAATGCGTGGTCCGGCTCGGCACTCGAAAAATCGGAGTGGATGACAAAATGTCCACTGTCCTCTTCAGAATTTTCCAGGAAGCCCTCACGAATGTGGTCAGGCATTCAGGAGCAAACAGTGCTGAGGTCTCATTGAAGCAGCGGGCAGGGAAGGTGATACTCACCGTGAAGGATAACGGCATAGGCATCACCCAAGAAAATATCAGGGACAAACGATCAATCGGAATACTCGGGATGGAGGAAAGGGCGGTGGGAATAGGAGGAGTATTTACCGTATTGCCTGCCGGCCGAAAGGGTACAGTTGTTAGGGTTGAAGTGCCGCTTGTCGAAGAAACGCCCGATCTCCGGGCAGAATGTTAGACCATAGCATGCCGACGGATTCACGGATGATAAATGTATTTCTTATAGATGACCATAAGATGTTTCGGCAAGGGTTGAAAAGGCTCATAGACTATGAATCCGACATGAAAGTCGTCGGAGAAGCCTCGAACGGCGTGGAAGGAATGGATCGGCTTCACAAATTGGACGCTAACGTGGTTCTGCTCGATATAACCCTCCCGGGCAAGAACGGGTTGGAAATACTGAAAGAGGTGAAGGGAGCGTTTCCAAAGGCAAAAGTCCTTATTCTCAGTATGCACCCGGAGGAACGCTTCGGTGTCAGGGCCCTAAAATCAGGCGCGGACGGATATCTCACCAAGGAAAGCGCTGCAGACGAACTCGTCGAAGCTATCAGGAAGGTGGTTCGAGGAAGAAAACACATACCTCAGCGTCTGGCTGAGGTTCTGGCAGAAGTAACCAAACGCGAGGACGGCCTTGCTCCTCACGAGGCCCTTTCCGAGCGAGAGCTTTCGGTGATGCTGCTCATCGGCTCCGGAAAGACGCCGACTGAGATCGCACGCCAGCTGAATCTGAGTCCTCCGACCGTCAGCACTTACAGAAAAAGAATTCTCACCAAAATGAATATGACCACAACCGTGGAAATCATCCGATATGTCATGGAGAACCATCTCGCCGAATGACCGTTCCCTTACGGTTCCACCTCCGTAATTAATCCGCTCACGCGCCGATAATCTTTCCAACCGGACTGCTTAACGGACTATAAGCGCATCCTTTTCCCGCCTCAATTCCAGGTTCGATCTTGTAGAACGCATTATGACAGGAATCATGCTGAAGTTCTACTGATTAACCATAAGCCCTTCTATTTTTCATCCATCCCTAATTGCTGATTTTTAACGGCCAGGTTCGCAAAACGGCGTGCTTGGCCGATACGAAATCAGAAAGGAAAATGATATGGAATCGGCAGACCTGGGAAAAAGTGAAATGAATTCTGTTGAAGAAAAAATTCAGCTTGTCACTTTCAAGCTCGGGAAGGAAGAGTTCGGTTTCGACATACTGAAGGTACGCGAGATAAACAAGATGATGAGTATGACAAAGGTACCGGGGGCGCCCGCGTTTATGGAGGGAATCATGAACCTGCGGGGACACGTGATTCCGGTAATAAATCTGAGGCGTCTGATGGGAATGGAGAACCGCGAGTATAACCGCGAGACGAGCATCGTCGTGATCGATATTCCGGGCAAGACCTACGGGTTTATTGTCGATGCTGTCAGAGAAGTCCTTCGCATACCTGTCACAGTGACCGAACCGCCGCCTGCGTTGACTGCGGGCGTGGAATCGGGTTTCGTGACCTCGATAGCGAAGTTGGATGACCGGCTCCTCTTTCTCCTCGATATCGAGAAGGTAACCGCCTTTGACGCGGCTTCCAAAAATCTTCAAATCAATTAAGTGTACAAGGAAAAATAGATGACAAAGTGGTTTTCTAATATGAAACTTCGAAACAAGCTTCTGCTTTCTTTCGGAATAGTGTTGGCGCTGACGGTGATAGCCGGGGTGTCGGGGTACAACGGCGTAATGCAAATAACCCCACGAATGGAATCGATGTACACAGATAGGCTTATTCCGGCCGTTCAGCTGGATGGGATCATGGAGAGATGGAGTAAGATCAGGACCAGGACTCTTTTGTATTCGATCAATTCGGATCCGGCTCAGCGGCGTCAAATCGTGGGTGAGATCGCTGGTTACAAAGCGCAGATAGATTCACTTGCGAAGGCTTACGCGGCCACATATCTGACAAGCCAAGAGAGTGCGGATTTCAAATCGTACCTGATTCTCTCGGCAAAGTACGCCAGCGACGTTGACGCCTTGCTGAATCTTGGGCATAACTCCGGCACCGGGGTTATTGTGGCAGCCATTGCAAAACAGGGTCGCGGCCCCTTCCTCAAATTATCGGCATCTATAGATAGTATGATAGCAATTCAGACCGGTGAGTCGCGGAGGCTCTATGAGTCTTCTCTTGCCGCTGAACATGGAACGATCGTCGTACTTATTACCGTCACAACCATCGCAGCTCTTGCAGGCATCCTGCTGGCACTCTTCATTTCCAGTCGGATTGATCGACCGATGAAACTGGTGAAGGAGAGAATTTTCCAGCTTCAATCGGCATGCGTAACAAATCTGGAAAATGGACTCCTCGCCATCTCCGATGGAGACTTCGACACGAAGGTCGAAAAGGTAACCCAGCCCCTAAATATGGATCAAATGGATGAAATCGGGGATATAGCGATGGCCGTCGACAAGATCATCTATAAAACACAGAGCAGTGTGGATGCCTACGAGAAGATGAGGACGACATTAAGGGATCTGGCGCAGGAAATTGAGACCGTGAGAAGTCACACTGCCGGTGGGGATCTTGAAAAAAGAGGAGACAGCCAGAAATTCAGAGGCAGCTACAGCACGATACTCGATGTCTTCAACAAGACTGTCGATGAAATAGTGGTCGTTGTGAAGAGGGGTCAGCAAGTTATGGCGAAAATATCAGAAGGTGATTTGACTGCACGCCTTAACGGTGATTACAAAGGGAACTACAAGGACCTTCAGGACTACTTAACGGCACTTGGCGAATCGCTAGAGAAGGTGATAACCGACGTGAAAGGATCCATCGAGGTCACAGCCAGCTCCTCTGCCGAAATTTCCTCCAGCATCGAGCAAATGGCTGCCGGGGCGCAGGAGCAAAGCGCGCAGGCAACCGAGGTGGCCAGTGCAGTCGAAGAGATGGCAAAGACCATCATGGAGACCACGAAGAATACCGGCACTCTTGCCGATGCAGCGAAGGACTCTCGAAGGATCGCCGGAGAAGGCGGAGAAGTCATCGGTCACACGATAGAAGGCATGGACCGCATCGCTCAGGTCGTCAGGATGTCGTCCGAGAAGATCCAGAGGCTCGGCAAGAGCAGTTCCGAAATAGGTGAGATCATACAAGTGATCGACGATATCGCCGACCAGACGAATCTCCTCGCGCTAAACGCTGCCATAGAGGCGGCTCGAGCCGGCGAACAGGGGCGCGGATTTGCCGTCGTTGCCGACGAGGTAAGAAGACTGGCGGAGAGAACCACTAAGGCAACCAAGGAGATCGCTGAAATGATACAACGTATCCAGTCGGAAACAGGCGAGGCTGTCAGCGCTATCGATGCCGGAAACGCCGAAGTGGAGCGAGGAAAGAAGCTTGCGGACAAAGCGGCGGAAGCGCTCCGTGAAATCGTCCAGGGATCAGACAAAGTCGCCGATCTCGTCTCGCAGGTGGCGGCTGCCAGCGAACAGCAGTCGAGTGCCGCCGAGCAGATAAGCCGGAATATTGAGGGAATAAGCAGCGTTTCGAGCGAGAGCGCGTCAGGCACTCAACAGATCGCCAATGCCGCCAATGACCTGAACCACCTGACTGAAAACCTCAGGATCCTCATCTCCCGGTTCAAGGTATCGGAATTGAGGGGGAAACTGGGTGATGAGAAGCGCGGCCGTTTGGTTGTCGGCGAGAACGGAACGATCCAGCATGCATAACCGCTCGAGGGGAGCTGACGAGAGGAGCGGCGCCGACGCCGCTCCCGCCTCGTTGAAGAGAAAATACCATGGAAATTTGGAGACAAAAATAATGAGGAATGATAAAAAGATGACCCGGGCTGCGCAAACCGACGCCCCTCCCCGCTTCCCCCGTGACTTGCTTGATGAAATGTCAGAAGGGATTTTTGTATGGGACGACAGCGGAAAGTGTATCGAGACCAACTCCTCCGCTTCCGCCTTGCTTGGATACAAACGTGAAGAAATCATCGGGAGGTATTTCCTCGATTTCATTCACGAACCGGACATGAACGGGAAAATGCTGAAGCCGGGTCAGGATCTGTCCGAAAGCCTGAGCAACACGAATGTTAGTCTGATAAACAAAGATGGAAGGCCCGTCCCTGTAAGAATCAGGCAGAGACTTCTCAACGACGGGTCGATAGCCGCTGTAGTCACAGAATTGAGGCCCAACTGGATAGCGACTGAAGCTGCACGGGACAACAACAGGCTCTATGCCACATTGAGTGGTATAAATCATTCACTTGTACGGGCCAAAGATGAATCCTCGCTTTTGGATGAGGCGTGCAGGGTGGCCGTCGAAGTCGGAGGGTTTGCGATTGCGATGATCGGTTTGCTGGTTGAAGAGGGAGATGCCGTTGCGATAACCGCCTGGCGCTCTTCAGAGGGATACGAGCCGGCATACTCTACCCTGGATATTGCCAGGGCACCGCTCAACAGGAGCCCGCTCAGCGATTCAATTCGTACCGGGAGGGTAATGGTGAATAATGGTACGGTTACTTTCTCCGGTGAACAGCTTCCCGCGATGCAAGACCGTGTGCGCACATTTACTTCGATAGCCTCTATCCCGATATCGAAGACCGGGACTGTGATCGGCGTTCTGATGCTCGGTCGAAATGACTCCAAAGAGATAAACGATGAAGAGCGGTTGATGCTCGAGGAGATTGGGGAAGATATCTCGTTTGCAATGGAGACTATGGAGATCGAGCGCGAAAGGAATCTTGCCCAGGTCAACCTCGCGAACAGCGAAGAAAGATTCAAAACTGTCGCGGATTTTACTTACGACTGGGAGTACTGGACCGACCCTGATGGCAACTTCATCTATGTGTCGCCGTCCTGCGAACGCATCACGGGTTACAAGCCGGAAGATTTCATGAAGGATCCCGATTTGTTCTTGAGGCGCGTGCACAAGGAAGACCGCGATATGGTGCGGCACCATTTTGAAGACATCCGTAAGATGGCCCCCGGATCTTTGGACTTCAGGCTCGTGGACCGGGAGGGAGAAATCAAATGGGTGAACCACGTATGCCAGCCTGTGTTCGGCAGGGACGGAACCTGGCTCGGTTCGCGCGGAAGCAACCGCGATATAACAGCCCGGAAGTCGGCGGAGGCGGCCCTCAGCGCAAGCGAAGAGAAGCTGAGGACAATCATCGAACAGATGAACGATACTGTCATCGTGGTCGATTTGGACGGTAAGATAGTGTTCGTGTCCGGCGCGGTCGAACATATCATCGGGTCCAGACCCGAGGAAGTAGTAGGAAGGCACTTTGCCGATTTTCTTTTCGAGCAAGACGTTGAAAAGGCGTTCTTGCATTTCAACAAGATCATGCTGACAGGTGAGCCTGCAAAAGATGTGGAGTTGAGACTCAAAAGAAAGGGCGGATCCACCGTTGTTTGTGAAGTCGACGCGGCCATTTATCGTACCGAGATGCCGAACGGCGTTATCGGCGTGGTAAGAGATATCTCGGAACGCAAGAAAGCGGAAGCTGAGATTATCAATGCTCAATCGAGGAAGAAGGAGCTTGAGCGACAGCTTCAACAGGCGCAGAAGTTCGAAAGCCTCGGGATTCTGGCCGGCGGAATTGCCCACGATTTCAATAACCTCCTCGGAATAATCCTGGGCAATTCGTTGCTCCTTCTGAGGAGGAAACCGGAAGACTCAAGGTTACAAAAAGGGCTCGAAGCGATCCGGACCGCATCGCAGCGCGGGGCATCCCTCGTTAAACAACTTCTGACGGTTGCCCGCAAAACCGAAATGGTTTTCTCGCCTCTTAATCTGAATCAGATACTGGAAGAAGTGGCGAAGCTTCTGGAGGAGACTTTCCCCAGGACTATAGTGGTGGACAAGAATCTTGCGGCGGAGTTACCAGCCGTGATGGCTGACGCCTCTCAACTTCATCAGGTATTCATGAATCTGTGCATAAACTCCAGGGACGCAATGCCGACCGGGGGGAAACTGCATCTTTCGACATCGCTTATCGACCGAAGCGCTATAAGTGACAAGTTCGTTCGTGTGGAATCCCAGAATTATGCATTCGTCAAGGTGACCGATACCGGCACCGGGATGAGCGACGAAACAAGAGAAAAAATCTTCGACCCATTCTTCACTACGAAGGGCCCCGGAAAGGGAACCGGGCTTGGGCTGGCCATGGTTTACTCAATAATGGAAACCCATCACGGACTGATCGAAGTCGAGAGCGAAGAAGGGAAAGGGACAGCTTTCAATTTGTATTTCCCCGTAGGAGATGAAGAGCCCGACAACTCCATTCCACCGGATGATGGGGGTGAGAATATCAAGGGAGGAGAGGAAACCATTCTCGTTATCGAAGATGAGGAAATGCTGCAGGATATTGTGAGGAATACCTTGTCGCTGAAAGGTTATACGGTGATTACCGCGAGTGACGGTGAAGCAGGCCTGGAGATCTTTCATAGCCGGAAGAAGCAGATAGATCTTGTTGTCGTGGATTTGGGACTTCCAAAGTTGGACGGCGGACAGGTGGTAAGAGAGATTCTCTCCGCGAGTCCATCCGCGCGGGTCATCGCGGTGAGCGGCTTCTTAGAAATGGAAACCCTGGAAGAACTATCCAAAGCAGGCGTGCGCATGTTCGTTCAGAAACCCTACTCGTTGAGGCAGATGCAGTCCGCCGTGCGAGCCGTACTGGATTCCGATTCCTGAAACCGGCCTGAAAAGTCGTTTGTTAATCCTTCCTTTGAATAAACGAGCGCTCCGGATGCGTAAGTAGTCTTCCCTATTAGTTGGCATGCGCCATCAAGGGCCTTTTCGGCGCCGGAAAACATGGTCTGACTGAAAAAGCTCTAATGGCCCCTATTTAGCTCATTAGCGCCCCAACGTTGGATTATTTTCGTTGAAAAAATACAGCCCTTTGATTATTATTGAGTGGCCGAAAAAAACTGCGCTCACTCTCACGCGAACAGTCTCACAAATGGAGATCATGTGGACCATCAATCCGACCTTCTTCATACAATAGAGAAAACCAGAGGTTAATCTGATGAAAAAATCGTCGACGATTTTTGTAGCTATGCTCTTCCTTCTTCTATCGAACTCGCTTACCATGGCACAGCATAAGGATTTCACAAAATATGTCGACCCGATGGTAGGCACGGGAGGTCATGGGCACGTAATTCCGGGAGCGACTATGCCGTTCGGGATGGTACAGCTCAGCCCCGACGAACAGACTACGGGCTGGGATTGGTGCTCGGGATACAATTATTCGACCAAAACTATAATGGGATTCAGCCATACGCATCTGAGCGGTACAGGTGCAATGGACTACGGAGACATCCTGTTCATGCCGACCGTCGGCAAGATTCGCGTCGTCCCCGGAAGTGTCGAAGATCCCGCCGCCGGATTCCGTTCATGGTTCAGTCATTCTTCCGAAGTGGCGACCCCCGGCTATTACAGCGTCCTTCTTTCACGATACGATGTGAAAGTGGAACTCACGGCGACCGACAGATGTGGAATGCACAAATACATCTATCCCGCTTCCGACAGCTCGAACGTCATCATCGATCTCCAGCACGGTATCGGGAACACCTGCATAGGAGGTTGGGTGAAAATAATCGGCGACAGATGGATAGAAGGAATGCGGCAGTCGCACGGCTGGGCGAGCGACCGCTATGTCTACTTTGTCGCGGAGTTCTCGAAACCATTCATGAAATTCGGAACCGCGTTCGGCGACAGGATCACACCGGGAAACCGCGAAGCGAAGGGCGATAGTGTCAAGGCTTACGTGACTTTCAGGACGACAAAGGGGGAAGCCGTACTTGCGCGCGTCGGAATTTCCGGCGTCAGTCTCGAAGGCGCTAAAATGAATCTCGCCGCTGAGATGCCGAACTTCGATTTCAATAAATATCGGGAAGCCGCACACCTCGCCTGGAACCGGGAGCTCGGAAAGATAAAAGTTGAAGGCGGTACGCATGCCGAAAAAGTCACCTTCTATACCGCGTTGTACCACACTATGATGGATCCGACCATATTCCAGGACGTCGACGGCAAGTATTTCGGCATGGATCACAAAATACATACAGCGAAAGGATTCACAAACTATACAGTCTTCTCACTCTGGGATGTGTTCAGGGCGGAGTTTCCTCTCATGACACTTATCGAGCCGCAGCGCGACCGCGATTTCGTCCTTTCGCTTCTCCATGAATATGAGCAGCAGGGCCTTCTCCCCGTTTGGCCCCTCTGGGGAAATGAGACCTATACCATGATCGGTTATCCTTCCGTACCGGTAATCTTCGACGCGTACATGAAGGGGATACGTGGCTTCAACATCGACACCGCCTTTGCCGCGATGAAGCACAGCGCCGACCTGAACTGGCAGGGGCTGAAGTATTACAAGACTCGCGGCTACATCCCAGCCGACAAGGAAGACGCTTCGGTTTCAAAGACGATGGAATACGCGTACGACGACTGGTGCATCGCGCAGCTTGCGAAGAAGCTCGGGAAAATGGATGACTATCGCCAGTTTAACCAGAGGTCGTTGTTCTACCGGAATGTTTTCGATACCGCCGACGGCTTCGTCAGAGGCAAGCTTGCCGACGGGAAATGGATCACGCCGTTCGACCCGTTCGCGGTGACCGGCCAATACACAGAAGCCAACGCGTGGCAGTACACATTCTTCGTCCCTCAGGACATCGGCGGACTGATCAAACTCTTCGGAGGCAAACAGAAATTTGCCGCGAAGCTCGATTCGCTCTTCAGCGCGCCGACTGCACTGGCGGGAAGGCCCGACCCCGATATTACAGGTATGGTCGGTCAGGACGCCCAGGGAGATGAACAAAGCCACCACATCGGCTACCTTTATGACTACGCCGGCATGCCGTGGAAAACCCAGAACATTATCAGAAAAATTATGTCACTCTACACGGACAGCACGGACGGACTCCCCGGTAACGATGATTGTGGACAAATGTCGGCATGGTACGTCTTCAGCGCGATGGGCTTCTATCCCGTCACTCCGGGTCAAAACGTCTATGCTATCGGTACACCTCTTTTCAAAAAGGTGACTATCGATTTAGGCAACGGCAAAATGTTTACGATAGAGGCGAGCGGCGTTTCCGACGCGGCGAAGTACATACAGTCGGCTACCCTTGACGGCCGACCGTACGATCACGCTTATCTGACTCAGGCCGACATTGCCGATGGGGGAGTCGTACATTTTGAAATGGCTCCGACCCCGAACAAGCACTGGGCGACTCACAACCCCGGTCTCTTCGTGATGGCACCTGATCACAACGTCGTTCCGATGGTCTCCGTGAATTCGACTGGGGAAGTCTTCTATAAGTCCGCCCGGGTGGAGCTCTCGTGCCCGCTGAAGGGTGCTGTTATCCGGTATACGACGGACGGGAAAGAACCGGGTCCCGCATCCTTACAGTACAATCGCCCTATTGTCGTCACTACGCCGTCCGTATTGAAAGCCGTCGCGTTCTCGGGCAAACGGGAGAGCATGACTACCGTCGCAACGTTTGTCAAGTCGTTATATCCTCCCGCGACTTACGCTTATCCTTTCAGCCAGCAGTACAACGGCGGCGGATCGATGGCTTTGACGGACGGCCGGGTAGGGACCACGAACTACCAGGGTGGACAGTGGCAGGGCTTTCAGGGTACGGACCTCGATGCGGTCATCGATCTCACCCGGGAAAAGACGTTACACCGGGTCTCTGCAGGATTTCTCGAAGATACGCCTGTCTGGATCTTCCTGCCGGAATATGTGAAGTACTATGTTTCTCAGGATGGAAAAACTTTCAAGGAAGTAGCGGATGTCCGAAATAACATCGACGCCCGTAAAGCGCCTGTAATGGTTAAACATTTTACCGCAAACCTCCGCGGAGTCAAGGCAAGGTATTTGAAAATTGTCGCGAAAAATATCGGCGTCTGCCCGCCGTGGCATCCGGGGGCGGGCGGTGAAGCCTGGATCTTCGTGGATGAAGTGAGTATAAAATAAAATCACGGGAATATAAAATGTCTATTCGTTCTGTCATAAAGCAACTCTTCGCTTCGCTGTTCCTGTCAATACTTCTGTCGGCTGGAAATCTTCTGGCCGCCCAGCCGAAGCCGCAGTACCTCGACAAGGGCCTTTTTCTCAAGGCGCACCCGGCACACGTCGGAATGACCGGACCCGTCATGACGAGGATCGTCGAGGGTAAAAGTATCGACGCCAGAAACGGAGAAAGCGTGACCCTCCCGGACGGCAGGCACGAAACATGGAAAGAAGAAGTGGCCGACAGTGATAACTGGTTCAGAGGTGAAAACCTCCGGGGGGCGTACGGCTATTTCGTCGTCAATTCTTCCGCGGAGCAAACCGCGATATTGGAAAGCTTCGGCGATGACATGGTTTACGTGAACGGCGTCCCTCGCGAGGGAAACAAATATGCATACAAAGACACGTATCCCGTATGGGAAGCGAGTTATAACTATTCAGAGATCCCTGTTAAACTCAGGAGGGGAAAGAACGAGTTTGTATTCCTGTGCAATCGCGGCAGGCTGAAAGCAAGACTCATCTATATAGAACCGCAGGTCCTGTTCAATACGGGCGATGTGACGGTGCCCAATTTCCTGGTTGGCCAGAAGGTGGACGACTATGCCGCGGTAGTGGTGATCAATGCGACGGACAAGCCGCTCACAGATGGAATCATAAAGGCGTCGAGTGCTGCGGGTATCGGCGGTGAAGCAAAGGTCCCGATCATCCAGCCGATGAGCCTTAGAAAGATCGGCTTCAAACTTGTCGGGCCGGCTCCATCTGTCACCGATACGAACATTATCCATCTTTCGCTTTATGCCGGAGGCGGCAAGGCCGCAAAACAGCTCGCCTCGGGTGAGGTGGATATCGAGACGGTTCAGCCCGCTGCCACGCATAAGGTAACGTTCATAAGCGATATCGACAGCAGCGTCCAGTATTATGCAATCGTCCCGCCGCGCGGCCCGAACAACGGAAAACCTAAGGCTCTCTTTCTCTCGCTTCATGGTGCAGACGTGATTGCGACAAACCAGGCCAATTCGTATTACCCGAAGACATGGGGGTACATCGTCTGCCCTACTAACGGGAGACCTTACGGCTGGGACTGGGAGTCCTGGGGAAGACTCGATATGCTGCAGGTCCTCCACATCGCGAAGTCCACGCTCGACATCGACCCGAGCCGGATATACCTGACCGGACATTCCATGGGCGGCCATGGCACGATCATCAACGGGGCGACTTATCCCGATCAGTTCGGCGCGATCGGCGCGAGCGCCGGCTGGATAAGCTGGTGGACTTACGTGTTCCATCATGATACTTCGACGACGCCGATGGCGATGATGCTGAGACGGGCGACTATGCCGCTGCGCACACTGGAGATGAAGGATAATTACAAGCAGCTCGGAGTCTATATCCTCCAGGGAAGCAAGGATGACAACGTGCCGATAACAGAAGGGATACATCTTTCGGACACGCTCAAGACGTTCGACAAGGATTTCATATTCCACGAAGAGATGGGCGTCGGACACTGGTGGAGCCTTGGCGACGAAGCTGGCGCCGACTGTGTCGATTGGCCTCCGATGTTCGATTACTTTGGCCGCCACGCGAGACCCGGAATTTCCAGGATCCGCGATATCGATTTCACGACGGCCAGCCCCGGCGTGTCGGCAAAAGATTACTGGCTGACAATCTACTCTCAGATCAAACAGCTCGAACCTAGCAACGCGAAGGTCAGATTCAATCCTTCGAGGAACAAGTTCCTCGGGACAACGAGCAACGTCAAGGAAATTTCGTTCGATCTCAGGATCGCCGACATCGCCAAGCCGATAACGGTGGACCTCGATAACACTTCGCTCGACAGTGTGGTCGTTCCTCCCGGCACTGGCAGGCTCTGGCTCGAGAACGAATCGGGCCAATGGCATGTCGTCGGTGTACCCTCCCCCAACGACAAGAGCCCGGAGAGGTACGGAACGTTCAAGGACGCCTTCCGTCATGGGGTCGTGTTCGTTTACGGCACACACGGTACGAAAGCCGAAAACGAATGGGCTTTCGACAAGGCGAGAGCCGACGCGGAATACTTCTGGTATCAGGGAAACGGCTCGATCCAGATTCTCTCTGACCGGGATTTCATTCCGGCTGACTACCCCAACAGGGATGTAATCCTTTACGGAAACGAAACGACAAACTCCGCATGGGACAAAGTGCTGGCAGATAGCCCGGTTACGGTATCAGACGGCAAGGTCGTCTTTGGCAGCAAGGTCATCAAGGGGAATGATTATGCCCTGTTGATGACCAGGCCGAGGAAGGGAAGCGAGACCGCCACCGTCGGTGTGGTAGGAGGTACAGGTCTCTTGGGAATGAGATTGACTTACACGGTCCCTTATCTTGAGCCTGGATTCGCCTTGCCGGACGTCACACTTCTGAACCGGGAAATTCTCACGAAAGGACTCGCGGGCCTGAAAGCTGCCGGGTTCTTCGGTCTCGACTGGTCCGTAAGGAATGGCGACTTCGTATGGCAATAACTTCCCGTTATTTGGGCAAACATCGTTCGAAGGTACCCCCTGTAATCTCGTTCTTGTACCGAAGGGAAGGTTTGCTTAGATTCAACACAAAGGCAAACAGGATAACAGGGTAAAGGCAGGTATTGTAATGCAAACAGGCGATTTGAAGCTCGTCAAGAATATTAACGACCGTCTAGTACTGAATCTTATCAGGGTGAACAAGATACTATCTAGTTCAGACCTGGTCCGGATCACCGGTATGAGGCCGTCAACGATCTTCAATATTCTTAAAGACATGGCGGCGCAGTCCCTCGTCATAAACCTCGGCAAGGGAGAATCCACAGAAAAGGGGGGGAAGAAACCTTACTTGTGGAGTCTTAATAACGAGGCCGCGTTTGCGCTCGGCGTCGATGTGGAAGTCGGAGAACTTACGGCGGTTATTCTCAATTTTTGTGCTGAGATAGTCGCGAAGAAGATCTACCGGATCGATAAGTTCGAAACCCTCGATGAACTTGTCCACCACATAACGGTCATTGTCGACGACATACTGACCGAAGCGAAAGTCGACAGGAGTAAAGTGGTTGGACTGGGTGTTGCCGTGGCAGGTATAGTCGACAATGTCACGGACCTCGTGGTGATGACCGATGTCTTCCAGGAAATGAATGTACCGATGTTGACGGCTTTGCGAAAGCATTACTCGTTCCCGGTAGTGGTTGAGAATAATGCCAACGCCTCGGCCGTCGGCGACAAATGGATCGGCGTGGCGCGTGACAGCAGGAATTCCATGACCGTCCTTATGGAATTCGACAAAAACGTCCATGGAATCGGAATAGGTATCATCATTAACGAAGAACTGTATCGTGGATCTTCGTTCTGTGCCGGTGAATTGATTATGCCGATGTCGGACCTTGGCGAGATGCTGACGAATGTCCGGAGCCAGTTGAGGAAAGGCGATGTCCTGAAGCGGTACGATTCTTCGCCCTTGTCGATAGACACAAGAGTCATGATAGACGCGGCGAAGAAAGGGGACCAGATTGCACTCTCCTTTTTCAGTAGGCTCGGTCATTTCATAGGAAGAAGGATCAGCAGCGTGATCGGCGTTCTCAATCCCGATATGCTGATCATTTCCGGTGATCTGGCGGAGCTCGACGAGATCATATTACGGCCCGTCAAGGAAGCTATAGAATTGGATACCCTTTCGATCACGAGCGAAACGCTGAGAGTGGTGACGAGCTCGCACGGTCACTACTCCGTCGCGATGGGAGCCGCCTCAATAATTCTCGGAAGCCATTTCAAAGTGCCGGACGTCCGTTCGTTGAATTCAGTGACGGGTAATGGAATCAATCATAGGGTAGTCGAAGTCTAATCCCGTCAGTATCTGCAAGCCTCCGCTCGCGGATTTACTTATTCAAGCGTACATACTTGGGCTTGAAAATTTTCAATGAAAGCAAACGGGGGTGTCCCATCCCGCTAATATTGCCATTACTGGCCGCGTTTCTATGGCTTCCCGGGAATATAGGCCGAAATCATGCTATTCGATTGAGTGGAGCTTTTCTGTGACTTGGACTCGCTAATATCCACCGTCAATATCGTCGTAGAAAATTTTCATTGCAAATAAACGGTCCCATGATTAGATTTTGTATGTGAACCGGGAGTACCCAACTTAACTTGCCATTGAAGTCGCGAAGTCTTGCGGACTTTTCCTCCCTATCGACGGCTCTCCCTGAAGGTTCCGGGTGTATCGTATGCCCCTCAAAACTAAAATCGTGAAAAGATGAGACGATGAAAACGATGTCGAGAGTAGAAGAGAGATCTCTTGCGAGGTCGGGCCAGGAGCTGAAATATTCGCCGACCGAGAAGGCGGCAGTAATAACGGTGGAGAACTTCCCGATGCTCGGGAAGCTTACGGCACTGAGGTTCATCGAGTGGGTCCAGAATAATCCCGGCGGAGTCGTGTCGCTTCCGACGGGTAAGACGCCGGAGCATTTCATAAAGTGGGTGACTCATTACCTGAAGAACTGGAACGAGAAGGAAGTAGTGCGCGACCTGGAAGAGGGCGGAGTCGACCCGTCGAAGAAACCG
>JAJZNW010000055.1 GCA_021811615.1 Bacteroidota bacterium | reverse complement strand
CTACTCCCGATGTCAGCGGGACCTTCAACTTCACTGTCACGATAAGCGGAGTCCAACTGCAGCAGTGAACCACCGGCATTGTGCAAGCGATGCGAACTTAAGGCGCGCCCCGTGGCGTGCCTTATTCTTTCAACTGCCGTAAGGATCTCTACTCTTTTACGGTACTCACCGCTTATCTGCCGCGCGCAGTATCGCTGCTGAAGGCTCTACCGCTAGATGAACTGTACGTCCAGACTTTTGGCCAATGTCTGATTGCAGAACTCGGCATAAATATGTTACATTAAAAACGGTCAATATGAAGGTCGCTTAGGCTCTTGGCACTGTCGAGGTGTGCATAACCAGAAAGATCCGGAATAGAATGATAGGCAGATATATCTTGCCTGGTGCTGAATATGTGCGTCCTTCCAACCGTAATTGTTCGCCGAAATAATACTAAGCTTCATCGGGAGTTTTAAAATGTGGTTCCTATTAATAGTCTTAGCGCTCGTAATACTTTATTTGGTGTACGAATATCGTTTGAGGCGGCCCGATCAGATCGTGCTTTACGAAATGCATGGAAAGATCGGGTTGAGAAAAGGAAGATTTTATGCGCGGCATTTCAGCCTCGTGCTGCCGAGAGCTGTCCACTCATCTGAGATTAACGTGGACGCGGCTGCAAAGGGCAACCTGGACATCAAGGTGCGGCTTGCACTGTCGGTCGCGTTATCAGCAGAGAACATTGAAACGCTCATAAAAGTCGGCGGATGGAACAAGACTGCGGTGGCAGCGGCCGCGAGCGAGTTAGAGACGGTGGTGCAGAGTTTTGTCAGGGAATTTACGGAGAAGTTCGAGATCGAGGAACTCTCTTCCGAGAAGATTTATAGTTACCTGGATGAGAAGATCCGTATAAGCAAACAAAGATTCGGTTTGGAAGTCATATCTGTCGCGGTAATGTCGGTCGATATTGTAGACACGAAAATCGCGGAAGCGATTCGACAGCAGGAGTCTGCCAGGATACTTGAACAGACCGAAGAGCTGAGCCAGAAGGGGAGGATCGCGGCTGCCAAATGGAAATTTCAGGCCGATGAGCAGGTCGCTCTCCTGGAGAATCAGCTGGAGCTGAAGAGATTCGAACTGAAGAAGGCCGAAGTCGAGAAAGAGGCTGAGATTTCCAGGAAGCGCGTCGAGGAGGAACTGAAACGGAAGAACATGCAGCTCGAATATGAGAGGCAGGAACTGGAACTCCTCAAGGCAAACCCTGAACTTCTCATACTGACTCCCCAGGCCGCCCGCCTCGCTGAGGCAAGTCAGGCACTTCGAAACGCGAAGACGGTCGTTTCGTTGTCGTCAAAAGATATGTCTTTGGGTTCGGAACTCGCGGGCGCACTCCAGAATTTCCTTCAGAACTCTCTTACTACTTCGACCCGGAAGTCCAAAGAGAAGTAAGGTTCCACGTGTTAGACGACAACTACCTTGGGAAATAAAGACCCGTTAGAGTATTTCAGGTTAAAACCGATCCGCGCGGCGAAAGTATCTGAAATAAGCGAGGCCACGGCGATGTCGCCGGTACCGCCGGATGAACGTGTCAATTTTCATATCGGCAACCCGGTGCAGGACGACCGGCTCTACTCTGCCTATTTCCGTCTTGCTCTCGGGATCGATGTCTCCGACGAGCGCTTCGGGGTGGACAATCCGGATGAAATAATCGAACAGCTCGGGTTGCAGCCGGAAGAGAAGCGTAAGGTTGACTTTCTTGCGAATCTTGTTAAGAAGAGTGCACCCTATTCACCGCGCGGAGGGTTCCTGAAATCGAAGCCGCACCCTTTGGTGCGGAGATTCAGCGACTGGCTCTCGAAAGAAGAACAGGAGCCGCTCTCCTACGATCTCGGCGAGAAGACCGGCAAGCGTGAAATAATCCTCGCTTCGGGCGGTAAACTTGAAGCGCTCAGAGTATTATTTCAATCGCTGTCGGATTTCATGACGGCATCGCCCGTCACGATATTCCTTTTTGGAATCGAGATCCCGCCGTTTCTTAGAGACTTCAGGGACATTACTCTTGTCCAGTCCGATGATGATGAATCGGTCATGGTACAACAGCTTGTGTTGCACTTCGATTTACATCCGCCGGCTCCGATATTTTTGCTTATGGGCAAGACGGTTTCCGAGGAATCGAGGCGGCGTCTGAGGCAAATCAGCCTTTCAAGCCCGCTTCTGATAATAGAAGCCAACGACGCACCGAACCATCTCTCGCTTTCACGCGAAGCTAAGATGATGGACCGGGTCATAAGGTTTATGACCCCCGGCGTGTTCAGCCCTCATCTCAGGAATTTCTCGCTCACTTTCATCGCAGGTAATTCGGATTTTCTTCAGGTCATCGAGACGGTGCACTTCCAACTCAAGGGGACCCCATCGTCGACCGAGATTGAATTGCTCGATTACCTGCTGAGCACACTTCCGGAAGCGCGAAGGTCCCAACCTGAGATGGGGCTCGAGGCCGAATACGAAGGCATAGCCGGTGTACCCGCACTCGAATCAGTGGGCAGAATCGTCTCTCGTGCAGAGGACAAATTAAGCGAAATCCTTGACGAGGGGAGCAACCTGGTCGAGAAATCGATCGCGAATTTCGGAGACAAGACGGCCTCCCATCTGGCGAGAGCTATGCACCTGGCCCAACGCAGCCATGTCGACATCTTCCGCGATCTCAACGCGACCGCGCTCATGGATGAAATAGGGCGAAACATACAAGTACGAGAGTGGGTATCTGAGCTGAGCCGCAGCTATTTGAGCGCGTTTCTGAACCACCACCCTGAATACAAGCCCGAGAACTCGTTGGTGGCAAGCGGCTCGTCGAGAACTGTCCTGAGCCTTCTCGGCTTTCATTGCGGCATAGATGAGGTCGTCATACCGGACTTGAGCTGGACGTACGAGCACTGTTTCCCGAAGAACCTGCCGGTCTCCCTGACGAAGGATTTTCAACTCGACGTCGATGGCATCATCCAATCGGTCCAGATGCGCCTCGCATCCGATCCGAACTGGGGAAAGCACGGCGCGGTAGTCTTAAATAACCCTCATAATGCAACTGGACAGATATTCAGACAAGATGACGTCGTCCGGCTCATCAAGTGGCTCGTCGGCCGTAAAGTCTTCATCATAGACGACCTGTCGTACCAGAATGTGAAGCCTTCTGAGACACTTGACCATATCCCGACGATTCGCCAGACTGCGGATGACCTGGCTCGCGCGGGTTACATAACGGAAGAGGAAGCCGCGTTCGTGGTGACGGTTCATTCCATGTCGAAGACCGATTCATACGCTGGCGCCCGTCTTTCAGTAGTCGAGATACGAAACAGGGAGCTTTTTGAAAAATTCAAATCAGTGTTGTCGTCGCTGGAGTCGAACGTCGGAGCGATCGCACTCGCTTACCTCTTTTACAGAAACAGAGTCGAGAGCGTAAACGCCTATTACCGGCTCAGGAACAGGATATTCAAATCGAGGAGCGATGCTCTTCTCGAAGCCGCCGAAAATCTGCCGGCCGAAAGAAATCAGTTCGACATCAGGATAGATCCGCCGGTCGGGAGCATGTATCCCAAGATGGTGGTGAACAAGCTCCCCGCAGGCCTTTCCCTCGACTGGCTGGCATCAGGCCTGGCAAGACAAGGCGTTGGGCTCGTTCCGCTTTCCACTTTCGCACGCACGGAAAAAGGTTTCGATACCGGAAGGAAATCCTTCCGGCTCACGCTGGGCGGAACCGATGGCGCGGAGGTACTCGCCAGGAAGACACGCCGTGTGCTCATAGACCTCAACAGGATGATCGCGGAAGAAGCGTCCAGCTATAACCGGAAGTTCTTCAGTTATAAAGAGATTAACCTTCGCAGGGAGGTCAGGATAGTCGACGGCGCCGCGCGATGGAAGGAAATCGAGTCGGCCATCGGCCAAAACGTCAAAGACGTGGTGAGGGATTTCGTCGGCAGATACGATCTCGAAGCGGAATACGATCTTCACAGGAAGAGGATTGAAACGGAGTTTCTCCCGTTCAGGCTCTCGGTGTTTCGGAAGAGATTCGAAGACCGTGAGAATATAATAAACGAGACCGCCAACCTGTATCTCTCGGGCGGTGCATCGACGAGCGAATTTCTCGAAAAAGAATTCTATAAGGATGATTTATCGAGGAGAAAAGAAGCCTTCCGCGTTAGGCTGTTCGATCGCACTGTACATCCGACTCAGATGTATTCGATGCAGACCGAAGCGTTGTTCGACAGGTTGATCGACGCAGTTTCGCACGATCGCGAGCTGGGTGAGCAGTTCTACCGGAGGATCAGAACCGATCTCGTAAGAGAATATTTCGGCCTGAACGTGCCGATCATGTCGAACGAGGAGCCGGATGAGCTGATCCTCGACATGGACTCCATGATGGCGGTCGAGAATTATCTGAACCTGCACTCGGACGAGCGTTATGAGACGTTCCTTTCCTTCTGGGGGGATTGGGACGGCAGCAGCCGTCCTTCGGGACAGGGACAGAGCCTCGTCAGCGCAGTACTCATTCAGAATGTTGCCCGGCAGGCGAGGATTGTTCAGGCTTTGCTCAGAGCAGATTCAGGCATCAGGATCGATGAGCCGCTTGTTAAGGAGATCGAGACGCTTCGCGAAAGCAACAACAGGTTCTCCTCTCTCCTGTCGGGGATCACGCGGCTCACCGTCCAGCTTGAGAAAAGATATCGCGGAACGCTGCCCGTCAATATGAGACCGGGGAGGTTGAGGAACCTCGGCATGAAGCTTCATCTTGCCAAGGATCCGCTGATGTCCCTCTGGCAGCATAATGACCGCCTCGAAAGAAAGATGCTCGACCTTCGCAAAAGGCGCAGGGATACGCTCGAGTATTATTTCTCATTGAACAAGCGATTGAGGAAAGCCATCCATTCGCTGATCCCCAGCGTGATGGAGAACCTTTCGAACAGGGAACTCCTTCTTGAAGTAAGCTCGTACAGGGACCTGCTGAGGAGGTTTGTAATCACACCGCGCATTCACCAGAAGCTGATCACCGCGCAGGATCAGTTCGCAATCGATACCACCGTCCACAACATAAACGAGATAAACGAGCTTTCCGGTAAGTACGGTAATCCGGGACTGGTACTCGCCCTGCAGGTCAGCATGACGACGAAGCCCGAGGCTCTGATCTCGCTCGATCGCAAACTCAGATCGAAGCGTGAGGAGATAATAAGGGAAAGGAACGACAGCGAGATTCCGAACGTGTGGATAGTCCCGCTCTTCGAGGATATCGATTCGGTAAAGGGAATTAAGGATTATCTTAGTAAAGTCTGGGATTACGCTTTCCGGAGCAGGAGAATGAATCAGGAGACCGGTGAGCGTTTCTCCGAAATCGTAACGGAGATTTTTGTGGCGGGTTCGGATCTCAGTCAGCAAGTGGGACAAGCTATGGGGATGAGCCTTTACAATGAATCGAAGTTTGAATTCCTGAAATGGCTGAGTTCGCACGGCCTCGCGGGGAGGATCAGACTGAAACTGGGGAGCGGCGAACCGATGCAGCGCCAGGGGGGCTATTACTCTCCCGTTTCCGGCGAACGCCTTTTCTTCCAAAACGAAAATTCGCGAACGAGATTCACGGCATATCTGCAGGAGTCGACACGCCGCAGCACTTATTATGCGACAACGCCGCTTATGGGAATATTTGCTTCAGGGGATCTCCGCACGTTCCAGAGCAATCTGTTCGAACGATGCCGCCATCTCCCTGTGAAGGAGCTGTCTCAGCTGGTTTACCACGTCAAAAGAGCTCAGGAGTTCTACGAAGGCGAAGCGTTCAGGGCGAGCGAGCCGCTCTCGGAAACCAGGCTTCAATTCAAGACTCGCGGGCTACAGGAACTCGAGAGGATCACAATCGGAAGGCACGACAAAGCCTTTGACGATTTCCTGGGCATCCACAGGGAGAATTTCAGACAGGTTCTTTACGGCCGGGAAGAAGACGTGATCGGACTTCATATTATATCGTACTTCGTGGGAAGGATGTCGCCTCCACTCAGAGACCGTCCTACGGCCCGCCCGGGACAGGAAGTAGGACAGGGAGCCGGCGAGGAGATCATACAGCGAATTGCCGGCACGATCCCGTTGTCAAAATACGGCAGTCTTCTCCGTGCGATTTCTCATAACCTGTCGCAGACCGCGGTGCTGGGTATAAACCAACTGACGACCGGCCTGTTCCGGGCTCTAGATAATTTCTCGATGATGGAGTTTGCAGAAGGGGAGCCGGACGCTCTAATCTCCGACCAGATACTGCCGCGCCTTCCGGTTTATGAGATGCTGCAGACTTTGAGAACCTACCATGATGCTGATTTGACTTACGTGAACAAGCTGGACAAGGCCTTCCCACCGGGGAATTCGGCGTTAACCGCCCTGCGGGAAGATGTCGATCTCATGAGGAAGTATCTGCCGCTATTCCAGAAGGAGCTTCTCAGAAGACATGGTCTGGACGTATCCGAGTTCTTCTCGGGCGACACTTTTGTGCCTCAGTTGCTGCCGACAGTCAGGCCCGACGTAGCGGTTCTGCTGCAGCGCGATTTCTTCAACACTGACGCGGAGCAAATGCGCGCGGAGATAGGAAATCATCTGGATGGAGAGTGGCTCAAAGAAGTAGAAGGGCTGCTGAAGGTCCCGACCGAGGTGCGTTACTGGCGAGGGAAGGTCTGGGGACTTCTGGAGCAACCGGTCTACGAACGCGTATCGAGTTTTTCCGAATTGGCCCTGGCCCTGCATTCCTTGTCTTCAGCAGAAGTGCAGAAGGAATATCTGTTCAAGCCCGGGAAATTGAGGATCGCGCCGCACCTCGTCACGCCTTCTTTCGACGACAGCATGAACGAGTTTCTATCCGCGGCTCTCGACTATTTGACGACGATATCCGAATCGATGGTGGAAGTTCCCGTCAACATTATTCGAGCCCTCAAAGAGGTCGAGAAGATCATCAAGATCGAAGAACAGCCCCTCGATCCCAAGGAGCAAGCCATCCTGAGGTTCTACTTGTTGCAGATCGCCAGACTGACTGGCGAAAACGGATAGAAGACACATCCCGGCGATCGCTGCGATTCTTCGGTCAGAGGATAGCAGTTAGCGCTTGCGAACTTCGACGGGTCGGAAGTTTTTCGGGGCCGCCTGCCGATCCGTCAAAATGGCGATGTCCCCGCTTTCCCACGATGCAGGCAAGGACGCTTTCCGTCCTTTTCTCGGCCTGAGCCCGCTTCCTGCTCCCGGCGTACTTTTCCAACCCCTTATGCGAATCGTTCGTTTAAGAAGTAGCGGTGCTCGCTTTGATCGCGAGCGATCCTTTTCTCGTCAATGCCGGATCCGGTAATTGCCCGGTCAGCATGTCGGCGCCATACGTTGAAACAAACGGCTGTTGTGAACAAAACCGCTTTGCAGTTCCGCACGGCTGTCAGGCGTTCACTTCAATGAAGGCTGCAGAGTCGATTGCCGCGTAACTGAGCGGCGTGTAGCCGGATCACGGAATGTTGGCGCTTGACAGGTACTCAATCTTGTGCTATATTCGTGAGGATGCAGTATACAAGAATGTATTTCGCACTGCATACCTCGGCGGTCTGAACCGACCGCGCCTGTTCTGTCCATTCATTGATTTGCCGGAGCACCATCGTCTGGGCGGTGTGGCCAGAACGTTTCAGCCACTCTCAGGAACATCACGCTCATACGAATTGGTGATTCTAAATTCGCTTCTCTAAAGCACCTTGACACGGAGGTAAGCACCAACGTTACGGCACGGTGACTCGACGGGACAGGGAGCCCGCCGATATGGAATATGCAAATGCGGCCACGAATGCTCCCTCTCTCCCGCACTTCCCAAAAACTCTTTTAGAAATTCAACTCCTCAGCTGCGTGCCACCCGTCAGCACGGTGCATTTCTCATTAAAGAGGGATTTTCAAGATGAGTCAGACTCAGGAGATCAATCCGAGGGGGGGCGTCTTGCCGGAACTGCAGGAAAACGACCTGGCGCTTGTCGAGCGTATTCGACAGGGTGACTCAAAAGCGTTCGACAGGCTCTTTCTGCGATACTACACGGTCCTCTGTCGTCTCAGTGAAAGAATTGTGAGATCCATAGATACTGCCGAGGATATCGTCCAGGGCGTCTTCTTCCGATTATGGGTGGGGAAATCGGATCTCACTATCGACACTTCCGTCAGAGCTTTCCTCGAGAGATCCGTAAAGAACTCGTCACTGGATCATCTGCGACATGTGCGTTTCATCGACCCCGACCATGATGTCGCAAACGATCCCAATGCAGGAGATTTTGTAGTCGATCTCGATAACAGGGCCGCACTTAAGATTGCAGAAGAGGCGATATCGGCATTACCGGAAGGGAGCAGAACGATCTTTTTGCTTAGTCGAACTGACGGACTCACTTATCAGCAGATTTCCGTGAGACTCGGCGTTTCGATTAAGACGGTCGAGACACAAATGGGTCGCGCCTTGAAGGCCATTCGAAACAGTATGCCGGAGTTCTCGGAAGCCCACCGTTAGACAGCCCGTTCCGAAGTGAGGGCTCATTACCCCCGCCGTATGTTCCTTTCCCGTTACGATCGAATTAATCTTCCCTTCCGCTGTGAATAATGTAGGGGTAAGCGCATCCTCAGCCGTCTTGTATAGGAGCATCAAAATATGGCGGAGTGCTGGCAACACTCAATATGAAGTCCCACAGCCGCCATCCGACTATCGCCCGGAACCGAAGAATGGAGCTTCGATGCGATTGAGATGGCGAAGCTCTGGATGGAAACGATTCACCGGACAATAGCGTTGGGCCCAGGCTGTAATCCGATGTTCAATTATTAGGAAGGTTGCGAGTTGGAGAAATCCATCGATTGGGTTCTTGTTGGAAAGTACATAGCCGGAGAGTGTTCGGCCGACGAAAGAAGAATAGTGGACGAAGATCCCGAGCTGAAGGTGATCGCCGAATCGCTGACCGCATACCTCGGTGAACAGATTACCTCTCCACTGGATCAAAGCCTCCACACTGTCGACGAGGTCGAAGCGCTCAAGAGACTTCATCAGGCTATCTCGTTCCGGGAATCGGCTCTCGTGTGGAAAGGGGCGACATCGCGCCAGTCGGATACGATCACTTCACCCGCTCCGTCAATTACGGATCAAGAGCGTCGAAGCGGGCGCGGCAGAGTATTCAACCTCGGAATTATCGCAAGGACCGCTGCCGTCCTTATCGCGGTCGTAGGATCCGTCTATATCGCGTTCAACGCCGAATCGTTTTTCGGAAAAAGGCACACTTCTCCCGTTGCGAGCCTGGAATGTTCGACGGGAAGGGGAGAGCATAAGACGCTTTTGCTGGCCGACGGTACGAGGATCACCCTGAATTCAGTCTCATCGATCCGTGTCGGGAAAGCTTATGGGAAACGATCGCGCATCGTCGAGCTCAAGGGCGAGGCGTTTTTCGATGTCGTACATTTGAAAACGCCCTTTATCGTTCGAACGGATTGCGGAATTATCCAGGACATCGGGACGGAGTTCGTCGTCAGGGCATGGCCTGGGGAAAAAGAGACCGAAGTTACAGTGACTGAAGGGGAAATCATACTCCGAGCCGGCAGCTCTCTAAACAGCACGGGGGTGCCTGTCGTTGCGGGGGAAAGATCCATTTCCGACAAGAACAGGATTGTTGTAGAACCGTCTCGCGCGGATGTCAGGCAGAGTCTTGCCTGGCTCAATGGCGCCATGATCTTCGACAAAACCCCCTTCAGGCATGTACTCGCCAAGCTGGGCCGTGACTACCCGTACACCTTCGGTGTCACAGACACTTCGCTTCTCGGGGAAAGAGTCACTGCCTCGTTAACACGACAACCACTGGCTGCAATTTTGAAAGCAATTTCCGTTTCACTCGGCATCGGATATATGAGGAGCGGAGACACAATCCGCTTCGAGAGGAATGCAGCAATTCCTGTTCATGAAAAGAGCAACGTACAAAGGAACTAATCATGAGAAGACTTTGTGTAATTTCGGCAGCCCTGATATTCCTCCTTCAGGTCGTAGGTTTCGCCCAAAAGGGCGATCAGGTGACCGATCAGATCAACCTTTCCAGGCGAATATCGCTGACGTTAAATGGCGCGACGCTCAAGCAGGCCTTAAGCGAGATTACCAGGAAAACCTCCGCCGCCTTCTTCTATGACCCCAACAAACTTTCTACCAACAAACTGATTTTCGCACAGGTTGATTCCGAACCGCTGCGCGACGCGCTTTCGAGCATCTTCAACCAGGTAGATGTCAAATGGGTCGTTGTCAATCGTAACCTGATTGCTCTTGCGCCGAAGAACACGGATACTCCCGAAGGCTCGGGAAAGATATCGGGTTCGGTCAGGGATGCGGCGACCGGGAGTCCACTTCCCGGTGCCAACGTGTTACTGAAGGGAACAAGCCTCGGCGCGTCGACGAGTCTCAACGGAAATTTCTATATTACGAATATCCCTGCCGGCGTATATACCATCCGCGTCACTTATATAGGATACAAGACGCGGCAGGTCGAGGTCCAGGTGCGTGCCGGCGTGAAGACTGTGGAAGACCTGAAACTCGTTCCTGTCGGTGTCAAGGGAAAGGCGGTAGTGGTAACTGCCCAGGCGACCGGCCAGAATGAAGCTATCAACCAGCAGCTCGCTTCCCATAACATAGTAAATGTCGTTTCCGCAGCCCGGATACAGCAGCTTCCGGACGCGAATGCGGCGGAGTCTATCGGCAGACTCCCCGGCGTATTCCTCGTCAGGTCGTACGGGGAGGGGGCCATGATCGCCATACGCGGGCTCCAGCCGAAATACAATCGTGTAGAGATCGACGGCGTTTCTATGCCGGCCAACCAGACGGGTAATCGCGCCGTCGATATGAGCATGATTTCTTCAGACATGCTCAGCGGTATCGAACTCTATAAGACGGTCACCCCGGACATGAATGCTGCCGTCCTCGGTGGTACGGTGAACTTCCAGATCAGAGAGGCGCAGCCGACGCGGAACGGGACACCGAAAATCGAACTCCTGGCTCAGGGTGGGTATGATCATCTGCAGAACAGTCTCGGCGATTATAAATTCTCCGGAACAATAGAGAAGCGATTCTTCCACAACCGGTTCGGAATTCTCGCTCAGGCGCTTGTACAGCGGCTGAACCTTACTGCGGATATATATGGCGCGTCGTTCAATCTGCAGAAGCCGACGAACTACTCGAATCCAGGCGAGATGATTGTGCAGAGCCTGAACCTCGATTACCAACCTACTACGAAGAAGCTTTATGACGGTACCCTCGTGCTCGATTATCACTGGGGGAGCGGCAAGGTCGACCTAATGAACTTCCTGAGCAGCGGCGTCCAGCGAACCGAGACTTTCAGCCAGAGTTACGGGATCACCGATTCCAGGATAGTCTACGGTGCTTCTTATTATCCGCAGACCCTGAATGTCATCGCGAACGTCCTGAATTTCAAACAGAAACTTCTCTCCTTCGATGTCGATGTCAGACTCGCCCACATGTATACCGATAACGTCCAGCCCGGTTACTGGAGCGTGGGTTTCTCTCAATACCAGGCGGGGCTTGGAAATGTGTCGCTGACTGCGAATCCGACTACGGTCGCTCAGGAAGCCGGTCGGCACGTGAACCTTAACAATGCCCTAATGGATGCCCTCAGTACACATAATAGTTTCACTTACCAGCGCAATCTGAGAGGCGGAATCGATATAAAGAGGGATTTCAACTTATCGAATTTCATAACCGGCTCGCTGAAGTTCGGCGGGAGCTACAAGGTCACTTACAGAGCCTACAACTATTCCGATGGCGGTGGAAGCATTTACGGAGGAGGAATCAACGCTGCGAGATCGAACGTAATTGCGGCGTTCCCGTGGATGACACAAAAGCCATGGTCCCTCAACCCGAACGGCACCGATAGATTTCCAATCGGAATGTTTCTCGACCCCAGCCTGAGCTTCGGGAACTTCCTCAACGGTCAATACGCAATGTACGGCTCGCCGACAAACATAGGTCTCCTCTCCCAAGTGATGAACACGGTGATCAGCTATCAAAAGACCCAGCCGTGGATTAGCGGTACCGTTTACGCGCCCGATGAGTACGGGAACATCGCAAGCAATTATTCGGGAAATGAATTTGAAAATGCAGGCTATGTGATGGCTACTTTGAACATAGGACCGCAGTTGACTCTGATACCCGGCGTCAGGTATCAGGGGCTCGCGACGAGATACAGAGGCACCGTCATACTTGCGGCTTATCAGAACAATACCTACCCGGCTCCATTTCCGTCCGCCGATACGACCGTCTCGTTGTATCATGGCTACTGGCTCCCGGATGTCAACCTGAGTTACAAACCCCTTTCATGGCTTAACCTGAGACTTGCCTACACCAATACGCTTACATATCCTGATTTCAGTGCAATCGCCCCGAGGATCGATGTCTTTGTCAGCACGGTCGACTGGAATAACTTTTTACTGAAGCCCGCCCATTCGGAGAATTTCGATTTTGCGTTGTCGGCTTATGACAATACCATCGGTCTCTTCACGGTTGATCCGTTTTACAAACGGATAACCGGTCTGATTTATCCGACAGGAGCGGTCTCAATAACCAACCCTGCTGATTACGCGGGATTACCAAATTACACTCAGGGATATATTCTCAACGGAACGAATATCAACAATCCCCGGCCCGTGGATCTTTGGGGAGTTGAAGTGGATTGGCAGACTCATTTCTGGTACCTGCCGGGACCATTGACCGGGCTGGTGTTCAGCATCAACTACACTCACATCTTTTCGAAGGTTCAATACCCGTTCATCATAACGAGGATTACCGGCTATCCTCCTGTCGAATCTTACATCGACACATTTTACACCGACAAATTGATCGACCAGCCGAGTGACATCGTGAATCTGACCATCGGTTACGACTTCCAAGGCTTCTCCGCCCGCGTATCCATGATAAACCAAAGGAGCGTGTACAGTGGGACGAACTTCTGGCCGCAGCTCCGGAGTTACAGGTCCGCGTATGTCAGATGGGATCTTCTTGTAAGCCAGCAGCTCCCATGGCGCGGGCTTGAAGCTTACTTCCAGGCCAATAACCTGAACGGTGAACCGGATATCTCGGTAGTACAGGGGACAGGGTTCCCGACAAGTGAGCAATCCTACGGTATGACGGCCGACCTGGGATTGCGCTGGACATTATAAAGGTACAAGACAGGTGCGATCGCCACGTCACTCGAGTCTTCGACCTGCGTGAATGAGTTCACTGAACTTAACATACATGAGGAGAAATGTCATGAAAGTAACACTTACTGCAATGGCGTTGCTCGCCCTTGCGGCCACGTTCGCGGTTCCATCCCGATCGTTCGCCCAGGCGTCCGACACATTGCGTCTCTATGCCAACCCCATCAGCGGTCCTACATTCGACCAAGTCATCATGGGTGACACTACTTCCACCGGTCAGAGAAAAGATCCGAACCGTGTCTACCTTTTGCAGCAGACCGGATCAGTCGACACGGTTTACTATTTTGACAACTCGATGATTACCAACTTCAATGTGACGATCATCGGGAAGAGGAACCCGATCACGGGAATGCCGCCGGTGATTTGCCCGAACATCCTGCAGGACGGGACCGCTCCGGGAAATCTCATGGCACCGCGAGGAAATGGAAACGTGATAATACTTAAAGATCTGTATATACTCGGAGAGACATTCGACGGGCAACACTTCCTCGGGAACATAATCAACGAAAGCGGGGATAGCACGACGATAATCTACGACCACGATGTGATAGACAATTGTGCCCCGTATCTCGCGTACATGCACGGAAATTGGTGCAACTTCATCATGAAGAACTGCGAATTCAGAAATGCATCGAACCAATTCTGGCAATCAGGTGGATGTGTCTGGGGATACGGCGCTGCACCGCTGGACACCGTGTCGATCGTCAACAATACGTTCTTCGGATTGGGACGCGACGTCATCGGCGGTCCCGGTTACGTGAAATACTTCAACTACAATCACAACACCAATTTCTTAGGTACCGGCGGCCTCTTCATAATGTCCGCAGGATTGGTCGATGCCAACTTCACGAACAACATTTTTTACGGCGTTGAGGCGCACGGAGCGGACTCCGCATATGTGTTGAGAGGACTGGCCAATTACGCTCACCAGCCATTCGGAGTAATTCAGGTCGATTCTATGGGGGCGATCGGACCGCAGTACGGTTTTACCGAGGCGCAGCGACATATTACGGTGAAGAACAATGCCTATTGCTGGCCGAAGCAGCTCTATACTTTCTGGAACTCAGTCAACGATACCGCTCCTAGTCTGCTTTATCCTCCTGAATGGATGAATCCGCAGACCGACTCCATGTTCAATAACAAAACCGCCTGGCCCTACCTAATCCAGGCAAACAACGATAGCGTCGACCCCGGATTCAATTCGACGATGGTGAACACTGCGACGGACAGCCTCGTCAAGTTCATCGGGCTCATAGGTTATCCTCCTGGAAACGCCGGTACGTTCAGATGGTGGTATCTGCCGACCAATCCCAATCCCGCGGATGTCTTCAACCAGTTCCCCAAGAACTGGGGAGGATGGGATACCGGCTACCCCGTACCTGAGAACCTGACCTATTCGAACACCGCTCTTCAATCCGGCGGTACAGATGGACTGGCGCTCGGCGATCTTAATTGGTACCCGTCGCAGCTGCGAGAGTTCGATAGCCTGGCTACGCCCGTGCTGCGTAGTCCGAAAGTCCCGACCGAGTTCACGCTGAGCCAGAACTATCCGAACCCCTTCAACCCGACAACCGAGATCATGGTTACCCTGCAGCACGCAGGCTCGATGAGTCTGAAGGTTTACAATGTACTTGGCCAGCTTGTCGATGTTGTGGCCGAAGGTTACAGGTCCGCCGGCGAATACTCCTTCAATGTGAACATGGACAGGTTCGCGAGCGGCGTGTACTTCTACACACTTCGCCAGGGTGCCAGCTCGATTACCAAGAAAATGGTTCTTCTTAAGTAGTTGTGTATTCTCCCTAAACAGTGGATGGGGCTGGCCGATTCTTACGAGTCGGCTGCCCCTCTATTTCCTGCCGAAGATGGTACGGCAATGTCGTATGGGGTCCTGAGGTGAAGCGGATTTGTGCAGATGATGTCCCAATGAAATTGACCGCCTGAAAGACTTAGTGTAATGTATATGCGAATTTTCGTCCTGCTGTCAATGGCCGGCCTTCTTGTTCCGTCGGCATATGCTCAATCACAGGTTAGCCTGCGCGTCGACACCCGCGCTCGCGGGACATACATACCTGCGGATTTCATCGGATTGAGCTTCGGCACGGCCACAGAAAAGGCCGGGAATCGCGGCATGCACGGGCACATGTTCAAGCCGGCGAACAAACAGCTCATCACGCTATTCAGGGAAATGGGGATCAGGAATCTCAGGATGGGCGGAGTAAGCGTTGACAACGAGAAACGCATTCCTACAAGAAGAGATATCGACATGCTCTTCGGATTCGCCAAAGCAGCCGGAGTCAAGGTGATTTACTCGGTCCGCCTGCTGAGAGGCGATCCGTACCAGGATGCATCAATAGCGAAGTATGTGTGGAAGAACTATGGGAACTATCTGGATTGCTTCACTATCGGGAACGAACCGGATTGGCATTACTACCATATACACAATTCGCAAATTCATGAATCTACTCCCGGGACGCTCGGGTCTGCTTACCCGTCTTACTTCGCAAGCTGGAAGAGGTTCGCCACGATAATCGCGGACTCCGTACCGGGAGCCAGATTTGCCGGACCCGACGCCGGATCGAATTATCCTGTTCCAGGATCGGAAAACACTTCCTTCAACGGCAGATCGTGGACTCTGAACTTTGCCATCGACGCATCGGAGTGGCATATCCCGAATTCAGGGTCGCTGGCGTTCATCACTCAGCATAATTATGCCGGCGAAAATGCCAAGACACAGAAGCTCACTCCGCCTGAAATGGTCAGGGAGATGTTGTCGCCGGACTGGGACAATTTGTATTATCCCGCGCTGTACAATGCAGTCGGGACTCCGGTATTGCCGAAGGGACTTGGATACCGGTTGACGGAATCGAACAGCTTCAGCGGCGGCGTGCGGAACGGAAGCGATTGCTTTGCGACCGCCCTCTTCTCGCTCGACTATTTGTATTGGTGGGCAGAGCATCATTGTCTTGGCGTCAATTTCCATACTACACAATGGCTTTATAACGGAACGATCTGTTTCGATTCGACCGGCAACTATCAGGTGCGGCCCATGGGATACGGTATAAAAGCGTTCGATATCGGAGGACACGGCGACATAGTACCGGTGGAAGTATCGAATCCGCAGAAGGTCAACATGACAGCCTATGCCGTTAAACAAGACAATCGGCTCTGCATCACCTTCATCAACAAAGGATACGGAGCGGGTGCACGTGAAGTGAGTGCTGATATTGAAACTCCAGGCTACACCGGGCCTGCGAAGATGATGCTCCTTGAATCCCGAGGCCATAATGTATTTGCTACGTCGGGCATTACTCTCGGGGGAGCGAGAATAGAAAACAAAGGACCCTGGAAAGGGAGATGGACACAGATAAGAGGACCAGGTAACGATCGATATAGTGTAGAGATTCCTCCTTCGACCGCCTCTATCCTGGAAATCTCGTCGGAACCTGTCGGCAAATGAGAAGCGAAACCTCACTGAAGATTTCCGGCACAGACAATTCTCAGAGAAAGAGTGTGAAGGCTGCCGTCCTCAACGCCATCAAGATCGATATCATCTCGCAGAATCTTAAGCCGGGCCAATTGGTCCACGAGGACGAGCTGGCAACTAAATACGGAATCAGCCGCACTCCTATCCGGGAGATACTTCGCATGTTGGAACACGAAGATCTTGTCAGGTTGATTCCTAAAGTCGGCATCTTCATTTCAGAATTGACAGCTAAAGACATCGAAGAAGTACTTGAGATAAGAACCTCACTCGAACCTGCGGCCGCAAGGGCAGCGGCAGTCAAAGCGACGGGAGAACAACTTCGTGATTTTAAGAAGATAGATGATCAGCTGGCTCTCGCTGTTGAGAAGCAGGACAGCGTTATTTCTTTTGAAGCGGACAGACGGCTTCATGATTTGATACTGATTGCGGCGGGGAACGAGCGCTCGCGAAAAATCATAAGTAGCCTGATGGGACAGATCTACCGGATCAGATTCATCTCCCGCCACAAACCGGGAAGGATCGAGACAACTGTCGCTGAACATAAGAAGATTGTTTCGGCAATCTTAAACAGGCTCCCCGAAGAAGCCGAGAAAGCGATGCGCGCGCACCTCGCCAACACGTGGAAGCTCCTTCTCCCGTCGTCGGAGATGGAAGCCCAACTCGAGTCGCTTGTAAGAAAGTCCGTCGAACTGAAACCGAGATCAGATGGTGATTTTCCTGATTCGATTTGAATTCATTCCATTCCCTAAGACAATTAAGCCGTAAAGGTAAACTGATGAATAAATTCGTGCTGCTGGCGTCCCTCGTTGCACTTTGTTCGACTTCTTATGCGCAGGCCCTGTACAATGGCTTAAACGTGGGCCTGAACAATCTGTATCGCCTTTCAGATGCCGTGACCCGGTCGATAGGCCCCGAGAATCCAACAGGTGGGAAGGGAAAAGGTGGAATGGCGACAATCGGAGAAGGGACAGCCTCCAAGCCAGCGCGCGATCTGGGCCAGGGATGGAAGGTAAATCCGTTCATAAGGATCGGCCGAGATTCGACTTACGTGCTGGCAGACATAAAAGGGCCGGGAGAGATCCAGCATATATGGATGACTCCGACCCGCAATTGGAGACTCGACATTCTCAAGATCTACTGGGACGGTGAGAAGCATCCTTCGGTGGAAGTGCCCGTTTGTGATTTCTTCGCTTGCGGGTGGGGAAAATATTGCCAGATAAATTCTCTTCCCATATGTGTGAATCCGAGATCGGGTTTGAACAGCTATTGGAAGATGCCGTTCCGAAAAGAGTGCAAGATAACGATGACGAATCTGAACCCGACGAGAATGGTCTTATACTACCAGGTCGATTATACATTGACCAGCGTTCCGAAGAACATAGGATACTTCTGCGCGCAGTTCAGAACAGTTAATGCGGTCCCGTACAAGCATGATTACACTATAGTCGACAGCATCGAGGGCAAAGGTCAGTACGTCGGGACCTACCTCGCCTGGTCGCCTCATTCCGACGGATGGTGGGGAGAAGGAGAAATAAAATTCTATATAGACGGAGACAGCAAGTTCCCGACAATTTGCGGCACGGGAACCGAAGACTATTTCGGCGGATCCTACGGCTTCGACAATGACGGGCATCTCCAGGAATTCTCGACTCCATATTCGGGAATGCCGCAGGTGATCGCCCCTAACGGCGTCAACACGTGGGTATATAAGATAGGCATGTACAGATGGCATATCCTGGATCCCATCAGGTTCGACAAGAGTCTCAAAGTGACGATCCAGGATTTAGGCTGGCAGGCGGGACACAAGTATCTGCCAAGGGAGGACGATATATCATCGGTCGCTTACTGGTATCAGACAGAGCCTCATCATCCGTTCCCAAAGTTCCCATCGAAGCACGAGCTGATACAGAATTAAGAATAATCAAGCACTGGAGTAGAATATGTTGAAACTAGTACGCGGGATGGCATGGCGTTTCTGTCTCTCAATCTTCATGATTGTACCGGCCACCATTTTCGCGAGAGCGATACCCGAACCGGCTCCCGGAAAGACTGCTTACAAAATTCAGGATCTTGTAAAATATGTGAATCCGTTCTGCGGAACCGCGGGAGACGGCAACTGCTATCCCGGTGCGTCGGCCCCGTTTGGTATGGTCCAGTGGAGCCCCGACGTCGGCAAGAGGCCTGTGTACAGCGGATACAACTATAAGGATTCGACAATATATGATTTCAGCATGAATCAGTTGAGCGGTGCCGGGTGTGTCTATGCGGGAGATTTCGGTTTCATGCCGCTCCCTTCGAGCGGACTGAGCTCCGTGCCTGCCAACAGGTATTCCTTCTCAACTCCTTTTTCTCACGCAAACGAATCCGCGAAACCGGGGTATTACAGCGTGAAGCTGGACAATGGTATCCGCGTCCAACTGACTGCGACAACCAGGAGTGGATTCGGACGTTTCACTTACCCCGGGAGTGGTCCCGGGACGATTACAGTCAACGCGGCGAGCGACCAAAATGCGGTCTCGCTGGCTTTTGTTCGAATCGATCCGTCTACCCGTTCCATCTCAGGTGCGGAAGTGAGCGGACATTTCTGCCGTAAGAGAGATGAGACCACCATATATTTTTACGCTGTGTTCAGCCGCCCGTTTTCGGGATATGGTACATGGAGCGACAACAGTCTGTCCCGCGGCTCTACGCAGGGTGACGGTAAGGCATCAGGCGCTTACGTCACGTTCAATTTGTCTGGCAATCGTACGGTTCTGGTCAAGGCGGCAATCTCATACGTGAGTATTGCGGACGCGAAGGAAAATGTGGATGTCGAAAATCCTGTCTCCCGGTTCTCCTCGAATGATTTTTATAGCGCGGTTGCGCGTGAGCAGGCGGTGTGGAACAGATGGCTGAACAGGATTCAGGTTACCGGCGGTACTCAGGACGAGATGAAGACTTTCTATTCAATGCTCTATCATACACTGCTGGGACCAACTGTTTGCTCGGATGTGAACGGGAAGTACATCGGATTTGACCAAAAGATACACGAGACGCACAACGGCAGGGTTCAGTACGCCGATTTCTCGGGGTGGGATATCTATAGAAGCGAGTGCCAGCTCCTGGCGATGATAGCTCCGAAACATGGGAGCGGCATGGCACAGTCCCTCCTGAGGGATTATGAACAGGGCGGCGCCTTCCCACGGTGGGGAATTCCAAATATGGACAGCGGGGAAATGATGGGTGACCCGGCGGCGCCGATCATCGCGGACTTTTACGCTTTCGGGGCGAGGGATTTCAATGTGAAGGCCGCGCTTGATGGGCTTGTGAAGGCCGCGACCGACCCAAGGGTGGTAGCCCAGTATTCTCAGACTCATGAGCGGGACGCACTGGGCGATTATCTCAAACTAGGTTATGTGCCTGAACACCAGAACGGCGGATATGGAAACATTTCGATGACGCTGGAATACAACACTGACGATTTCGCGGTGTCGCGTCTTGCGAAGGCGTTGGGCGATAATAATGATAGTCAGTTGCTCTTGAAGCATGCTCAGTACTGGAAGAATCTGTACAACCCGGAGACCGGGTATATCCAAATGCGGCGCAGAGATGGGAAATGGGCACCGGGCTTTTCAGACAACGTAGGCCGTTACAACGGAGACTTGGCGTACGTGGAGGGAACCGGCGCGCAGTACCTTTGGATGGTGCCTTTCAACCTGAAGGGATTGGCAGACAAGATGGGTGGCTTGAAAATCGCCGCCGCCCGGCTCGATACATTCTTTACCAAACTGAACGCTGGCACCAGGTCGCGTTATGCTTATCTGGGAAATGAACCGTGCCTTGAAACGCCTTGGGAATATGATTTCTTCGGCGAGCCTTACAAGACACAGCAGATCGTTCGTGAGGCGATGACGCGGCTATACTCCTGGAAACCGCTCGGATATCCCGGCAACGATGACCTCGGAGAGATGTCGTCATGGTACATATTCAGCGCCCTTGGTATGTACCCGGAATTGCCCGGATCGAATATCCTCGTTCTTGGAAGCCCTCTTTTCCAGAGAGCTGTTGTTCATCTCCAAGGCGGAAATCTTACCATCATCGGCAACGGCGTGGCGAAAGACGCGCCATATATTCAGGATCTGGAAGTCAACGGCAAGAGTTGGAACAAACCGTGGATCAGGTTCACCGACATCTCTCAAGGGGGCGCGATAAAATACGAACTTGGATCCAAGCCGAACAAGATTTGGGGGAATGCCCCGCAAGATGCTCCACCCTCTTATCAATAAACTATGAAAATCGAAAGGAAGGCCTTAATGTATCTACTTCCGATTCATCACCCGGTGCGAAGAATTCTAATTGCGATGGTATTTCTCCTTACCTCGGCGTCACTCTCAATAGCACGCCCAACCGGATCGCAGTCTGAACAGGAGCAAGTCCCGGGTATCGATAAGATCAAGCATATCGTCTGGATAATTCAGGAGAATCATTCGTTCGACAATTACTTCGGCACGTTTCCTGGAGCGAATGGGATACCGCCTGGGACGGCTCTCCCCAAAAGGCCGGGCGGGAAACAGACAGTGAAGCCGTTTCACATGCCGGCGGGCGAGCCTCTCGTCGATCTCGAACATAGCTGGGAATCCGCCCACGCGTGCTACGACAACGGAAGGATGGACGGCTTTGTCTGGGCAGAAGGTACTCCCTATACTATGGGCTATTATGACTCGACAGATATACCTAACTACTGGGAGTACGCGCACGCTTATACTCTGTGCGACCGCTACTTTTCATCCGAGATGAGCGGCAGTTCGCCGAATCATGTGTATACTGTTGCCGCTCAATCTAAGGAGCTCAACAATATCGGATCTTTGAAATATCTTGAAAAAGTGATGGACGACGACGACGGGTTCAACTTCGCGTCTATCGTAAACAGGTTTACAGGGAAGGGGATTACCTGGAAGTACTATGTCGAGACCCGACCGCTCCCGCCGGATGCCGCGATAATAAACGCGCATCTTTCCGATCTGGCATATCCGAATCCAAAAAATTTCACGCTGTGGAATCCGATGCCGGGCTTCAAATATATTCGCGACAATCCGAAGCTGATGGATCACCTCGTTGCCGAGACGCAGTTCTACAATGATTTGAAAGACGGCAAGCTTCCACAGGTCTCATGGCTCATCCCCGATTTTCAGGATAGCGAGCATCCGCCTGAGCCGATTCAACAGGGAATGTGGTACGTCACGCGGCTTATTAACGCCGTTATGCAAAGCCCGTATTGGAAGAACACGGCGATATTTCTCTGCTGGGATGATTACGGCGGATTTTACGATCATGTGGTCCCTCCGGAAGTTGATGCGTATGGATACGGGCCGCGCGTTCCTATGATAGTGATTTCGCCGTATGCCAAACAGCACTATATCTCGCACTATACCTACGATCTCACTTCAGTCCTGAAGTTCATAGAAGACAGATGGCATCTCAAAAACCTCACGACTCGCGACGGACGTGCAAACGGTATGGAGGATTGCTTCGATTTCGAGGCGCCGCAGGCAGCTCCTCTCGTCATACAGGTGCCGCCAGGGCTTAAATCGAAACTCGATCCTGTACACTACACCTACCCGCCAACCGTGACGCTTCCTCACGAGGAACCACTCGGACCGAGAGGATCGCAGGCTCTGCCTTACATTCCACCTAAGAAAGTGAAGAAGTAGGAAGGCCGAAATCGTCTTGCTTAATAAGCCCTCAAGTACCTTTCTATTTGTCTTCCTGACTTTTACGGTGCTGCCGGTAATGGCGGCTCAACCAAAAACTCCGGAACCGGTATCAGGAGTACCTCCTCCCGTCATCCCCTATTGTGTCGGGGTTAACATACACTTCGTCACCGGACACACCCGTGATCTCGACATGATCGCAGCCGCGGGCTTCAAGTTCATTCGGACCGATTTTCACTGGGCGAGGACGGAGAGGAGGAAAGGCGTGTATGACTGGGCTCCATACGATAGTTTGACATCCAACCTGGAACGTCGCGGGTTGCGAGCTCTCTATATTCTCGATTATAACAACCCGCTATATTCAGGTCCACGAAAGAATTGGGGGCCGGTCGATCCGGCCGACGTCGCTGCTTTCTCTGAATGGGCAGCTGCGGCCGTCAGACATTTCGAAGGACACCATATTGTCTGGGAGATCTGGAATGAACCGAACAACAGGGCTTTTTGGAAACCGCGTCCGGATGTGAAGCAATACATTACTCTGGCTCTTTCGGCATGTAAGGCTATTCGCGAATCTGATCCGGGCGCTACCATCATAGCGCCCGGCGCCGTGCGGTTTCAATGGAATTTCCTGAAGCCGGTTCTAAGAACAGGGCTCCTTCGTTACATTGACGGCTTCAGCGTCCATCCGTATCGCGGAAGCCTCCCACCTGAAACGGTTGGCCCGCAGTTTCGGAAACTCCAAAAGCTCATCGCTCGGTATGAACCCCGTGGAAAGGATATCCCACTCATCAGCAGCGAATGGGGATATACTACCTATTCAAAAGGCGTTTCATATCGAACTCAGGCCGATTACTTAGTCAGGCAGCAGTTGTTCAATCTCTATTGCGGCGTCCATCTTTCCATCTGGTACGACTGGAAAAATGATGGTCCTAACGTGAACGTAAAAGGCCAAAACAGGGGCGTGGTGACTTATGATCTGAAATACAAGCCGTCGTATTTCGCGGTACGCACCATGACGCACGAGCTATCAGGCTTCCATATCGCGCGGCGTTACAACACAGGCGACAGCGCAGATTTTGTTTTGACCTTTAGGAACGCGGAAGGTTTAACGCGGATTGCTGGCTGGACAACCGGTACTGCTCACACCGTCAGCATTCCGGTCTCACTTTTTGGTTTGACTTCTAACCAGGCCGACATCGCGTGTGTCGGTGAAGAAGGGCACTCGGTGCAGCTCAAGGTAAGAGACAGGGAAGTGAGCTGCAGGCTGAGCGGTGCACCGGAATATTTAATCCCATGAATCATAGTTGTGAAGACTTATCGACTTTGCCCAGGAGGCTAATCATTATGTGGAAGAGAATTGTTCCCTCATTATTTCTCTTGATAATTTGTTCGTACTCGCTTCTGTTCGCACAGACCCAACCTTCCAATCTTCCCCCTCTGGTCTTTCCGGATGGAGTCGGTGTGAATATTCACTTTGTGAATGGCGCATCGATGTGGTCTAACAGGTCTAACGTCGAAGACCCTTCTTACGGCCCCATAAACCGATACATGCTCGACATGATAGCTGCAGCCGGGTTCAAGTTCATCAGAATGGATATGTATTGGCAGGACATCGAGACGACGAAAGGTGTTTACGATTGGGCGCCTTACGACACGCTCGTATCGGAGTTGGATCAGCGAGGTATCAGGGCACTTTTCATACTCGATTACAACGATACCCTTTACGCCAGCAGTACATTCTCGGCTGTGGTGGACTCAGCTGACATCGCCGCGTATTCTGCATTTGCCGCGGCGGCGGTTACACATTTTGCGGGGCATCATTTTGTCTGGGAAATATGGAACGAACCGAATAATACTATAAACTGGGAGCCAAGTCATAATGCGGTTCAATACGCCGCCATGGTTGCCGCGGCCAGCAAGGCGATGCGAAAAGCCGATCCCACAGCGACGATAGTCGCACCAGCAATGGCGGGAATACAGCTGAACGTCCTCGACACCTTATTCCAGGCAGGGATATTGAACTATGTGAACGGGGTGAGCCTTCACCCTTATCGGGACACCCCACCTCCTCCCAGGATTCCGGAAACTGTTGGACCGGATTTCGCGAACGTAAGGGCACTCATTTCCAAGTACGAGCCTGCAGGGGATACGATACCAATCGTCAGCAGCGAATGGGGATACTCCACATGCTCGCCATCATTAGGAGGTGTGTCTCGGCAAACACAGGCGGACTATTTTGCCCGTATGCAGCTGTTCAATCTGTATTCAGGCGCGCCCATTTCGATTTGGTACGACTGGATGAACGATGGCCTGATAGATAAAATCGGACGGCACCGCGGAGTTGTCGATTATTACCTTAACCCGAAGCCTGCTTACATAACCGTGACTGTATTGACGCGCGAACTGCCTGGCTACCGGGTGGTCGAGAGATACAATGACGGCGACACATCGGACGTGATCCTCGTTATGGAAAATGCCGGCAATACTGTCAAGGTGGCTGCTTGGACGACAGGGGCCGCTCATCAGCAAAACTTTCCACTGACTTCTCTGTCTTTGCCGGATACCGCTAGAACGATTTACTGGGTGAATACGAATTCTGACAGCGGGACTATTCCGGTCAGCTCAGGGGGCTTTACTGGCGGGCTTAGCGGCACGCCGATAATTTACAGCGTGTCCCACCAGCTCCCAGGCGTGCCAGTGGCGACGGTCCCGTCGCCCTTGTCTCCGGATACGTCAGCAAGCGAAGTCGCTGAGGACGCGCTGATGACGTGGAGTCCGTCGACATCATATTTTCAGATTACATACCGCATCCAGATCGCAACCGATTCACTGGAAAATGGAGACGGGGCTTTCTTGACGCAAGACGTTGTTGTCGATACCGTGGTAGCCGATACTTCACTGCAACTGTCTCGACCTCTCAATCCCAATACGAAGTACTATTGGCACGTCAGCGCGATAAACCCCGGCGGCTCGAGCGGCTTCACTTCCACTCGCTCGTTTGTGACCGGAGCATCTGTTACCTTTCCAGCGACACCATCGACCGTTTCACCTACGTCGCTTGCAACAGGGGTGACTTTGAATACGGACTTCTCATGGCATCCTTCTCAATACGCGGGAGACTATCAGCTTCAGATCGCCGACAATTACCAGGTCTATACGAGCGGAGACTCTGTAGGGACGTTTCTGCCGCAGAATGTCCTTTTCGACACTGTAGTTACCGATACATCGGTACGGCTCGCGGTCAACCTTGATTCGAACACGACATATTATTGGCACGTCAGGGCAATAAACAACCTGGGCACAAGCCAGTATTCCACGACATCGAAGTTCTCGACAGGCACGGAACTAACTTCGGTAGAAGGTTTGACGGGCGGTCCAAGGACATTCGCGCTACTTCAGAACTATCCCAATCCTTTCAACCCGACAACCATTATAAGCTATTCTGTTCCAAAGCGGTCGATGGTTACTATCGATGTATACGATGTTCTAGGGAGGAAGGTGGCAACTTTGGTTAATTCGGAAAAGAGCCCCGGCAGGTACTCCGTCGAGTTCAACGGGTCGGAATTTGCGAGTGGCGTCTACTTCATCACGATGAGGGCAGGAGCCTACATGAATACGCGCAAGATGATGATGATAAAGTGACTTTCTGATGCCTCTTACCTTAAGGTTCATCTCCCATACTTTTTGTCCGTATGTAATTTGAAAATGAAGACACGGCTCGTTCTCCTTTTCCTCTTTGTCGCGCTTTCCTGCGACACTGCTTTCGGAGAAAGTCTCTGGCTTGATAGACTTGACCTCCTGAACATGTCATGCGGTTGGGAGTATTATCCTGCCGCGGACAAGACCGTTGAAGGAACTCCGTTGACCCTCGGCGGGAAGGTCTATTCTAGGGGCGTCGGCACAAGCCCGATAAGCGCGATCCTCATAAATGTCGACGGCGACGGCAGGAGTTTCACGGCAACCGTCGGACTCGACGACGGAGCTCTGGCAAACAGCAAAGCCAGTTTCTATGTCCTTGGGGATGGAAAGATTATCTGGCAAAGCGGCCCTATGAGGAAAGAGGATGGTCCGAAAAATGTAGAAGTCAATCTCAAGGGAATTAAGCAGGTCGGTCTTCTCGTCACGGGTCGCATAGGCAAAGGAAATCTTGCAGACTGGTGCGATGCAAGATTAAGAATGCTCAGGTCCATCCCCGACTCCGTATTAGTACCCGGACGCGACTATTACATCCTCACTCCCAAAGCCCCGAATTATCCGATAATAAACAGCGCCAAAATCTTCGGCGTTCGGCCGGGAGATCCGTTCCTGTTTACAATCGGCGCAAGCGGTGCCAGGCCGATGAGGTTCCGCGCGCGAAACTTGCCCGATGGACTTATCTTGAATCCAATCACCGGACGAATTACGGGAGCAGTTCGGAAACCAGGACGTTACAGGGTGACATTGATCGCCCAAAACAAATTTGGGAAAGCCAAGCAGCACTTTCAAATAGAAGCAGGAAATACAATATCCCTCACCCCTCCGATGGGATGGAACAGCTGGAACGCCTGGGGGCTGTCCGTAGACTCGCGAAAGATACGCGCGGCGTCAGAAGCGATGGTAAAAGAGGGTCTGATAGACTACGGCTGGTCATATGTTGTGATCGACGGCGGATGGACCGTGAAACCGAAGAGCAAGAATCCTCTCCTGGGCGGTCGGCCTTATAACTCCTTTGGTATGATAAATCCCAATAGGAAATTCAGGCACATGAAGGCCCTGAGCAATTTTATCCATGCAGATGGGCTGAAATTGGGCCTTCACACGTCTCCGGGCCCGTTTACGTGCAGCGGCCTGACGGCATCCTTCGGCCATGAACGCGAGAATGCCGAAAGGTTCAAGGAATGGGGAGTCGATTTCATAAAGTACGATTGGTGTACGTACACAAGAGAACTTAAAGACAGCACTCTCAGGTCACTCGAGAAACCCTTCCTCCTGATGCATCGAATACTCGGCGGAGTCGGACGTGACATCGTCTTCAGCATCAATCCGGGACCGATCGGGAGAAAAAGGAAACCATGGCGCTGGGCAAGAAAAGTCGGGGCGAACATGTGCAGAACAACCGGCGACATAAACGATACATGGCGGAGCGTGTCGCGGATCGGATTCAGCCAGAACTACGCCGAGTATGCGGGCCCCGGATACTGGAATGATCCCGATATGCTTGTCATAGGGCGGCTCGGCTGGGGGATGAAGCTGCATCCGTCGAAGCTAACACCGAATGAGCAGTATTCGCAAATGAGTCTGTGGTGCCTTCTCTCGGCGCCGTTGATGCTCGGATGTGATTTAACGCGTCTCGGTCTTTTCACCATGAATCTGATTACCAACAGGGAAGTCCTTGCCATCGATCAGGACCCGTTAGGAAGAGAGGCGCGATGCATATACCGGAAAGATGGGAAACAAATTTGGGCGAAACCTCTCCAAGATGGCGCCGAAGCGGTCGGCCTGTTCTACGTCGGTAAAAAGAGAATGGAACCGGCAGATTTTTTCAGATGGAGCGGAGAGAAAAGAGCGACAAGAATAAGTCTCAGTGGGTCCATTCTCGGCATCAAGGGGAAGTTCGATGTCAGGGACGTCTGGAGGCAAAAGAATTTGGGGACCTTCGACGATCGGTTCACTGCTGAAGTCCCGTACCACGGTGTCGAGCTTGTCAAAGTAACGCCTGTTCAATGAACCTTGATTTGATCCGGGTTAAATGAATGTATTGAAGCCCGGCTGAACTTCTGATCTGTATTTCTTGAGCCCGTATCGGTATTTTCTCGACTGATGCGGGTTCTTCTTTTTTGTAAGAGCAAGAATCGGAAACGAACACCGCCAGTAAGCTTGGCTTCATCTGAGCCCGTGGGTGAGCTCGTTCGGATATCTCCACGAGGGGTACTTAAACATCGGCGTTGCCCGATAGAACAAAACAAGCTTCCCCTGAACGCTGCTGACACCACTCCCGTCGGCTATTACCAGCTTTCCGCCCGCTCTGAAGACCCCATTTACCCTGATGCTGTCTGCAGATACATAATATATCTGGAGCACCGGTATGGTATCCGCACTTATTATTTCCAAAGCTACGTTACTGTAATTACCGTCCCACCCGTGCGGAAGTCCGGACACCACATTTCGCCTGATACGGATTGGCGGATGATTCACGCCAGCAAAAACATCGGCGTCCACGTATAACCTATTGTTTTCGGTGTAAAAATCGAGCGGGATCCGCATTGTTGAACCTGGTATTGAGTCTCCCTTCGCACTGTCGAGCTTTTCTTTTGTGTAAGTCGCGGACACCCTTCCTCCGCCGCCTAACGTCACAGTTAGTTTGCGTGCATTGAGAGGAAAACCGGCGGAGTAACGGGAAAGCAAGGTCACATGTTGCTTTGGAACGATGACACTGAAAGCTTGAGGCCAGGCAGCATAAGCAAGAAGCAGCATGGTCGACGCTGCAGGGACTACGAAGTACTTGTACCGGCGGGCGATTCTGTTGACGAGTTCAAAATGAATACCAAACATAGTAATTGGCGCGGCCAGGATGAAGAGAGCTCCGCCAATGCCGCCATTTATCAACTCGCTCATGACGAGGAGAGCAATCCCTGCGGAGACCGTGACGATGCCGGGGAGCCTTCTCTTTCTTCGTCTGAGAATAAATTCAAAATCACGTAGCCTTTTCGTTTTTAAGGCGATCCTGAAATCGTTCGGGAGGTATTCAAGAGGTCGGTGATTTCTGTACTGGGCCGGCTTCATAGAGCCTCAGCTCGCGGTCCGGACTTGTCGCCTGGGATGATTGTGTCGGCCACACTGGAGGAGAAGCCCGCCGAAAGGTTGTGAGCAGCGGTAGTCGCAGGCTTCACATCTTGAAATAATGCTGGCAATCAGTTCCCTGGAGATTCCCGCGGTATCGGCGGCTTTGAATCGGAAAGGTCATTCGTACCATGACAGGATCCTATATGTCCCGGTGGCAGGATATGCAAGTGGCGCATCTGTTGAGAATCTTGAATCAAACCGATAGTTTGCCCTGTAGCCGTAAGTTCCCGTCGGATCACATGTCACTCCGAGGAAATTGTTCGCGATTGATCCGTACACGGTAACCGTTCCTAAGTTCCTATACGATAGGGTGCTTTGATAATAGCATTGGAAAGTGCCGTTCTGAGCATAGATCGCCGCTTCAATGAGCGGGTTTACCGGCGGACTGGACGGCGAACGGCCAAGGTATGCATTGTCACTTTCAACCCAGACGTTGTTTTGAGCGACAATGCCTATAATGTCGGAGCTATTGATATTGCTCCGCGGATCCGAATTGCACAGAACGCTCCCGTTTATGTAAACATCTCCGAACCCGGTGCTCGAACTCCCGCCGGCTGCAACAGTCATCCTGCCGTTCACAGTGCCGTGGACGTGCAGGTTCCCGTTGTTGACGAACACGACTCCATTAGGAGCGAACGTCGTCATTGAAATCGTCGTATCGTTGGTATGTAAATTCGTGTGAAACGTCACAGTCGCGTTCGGATTTACCGTCAGATAGACATCGAAGGGTGCAGGGGCTCCGGGATTATCAATTACCGCTCCCCCTGCGGCGGCGGTGGCCTGAATTTCCGAAATGCTCGTGGCCGACATCGGTATGCTTACACCGGACTGGTACGAGCCATAAATTATCGGTGTGCCTCCGCCTGTAACACCGTTGGTGCATGTTACCTCACCGTAGAAAACAGGCGTACCCTCGACATTGAACGTGCCGTCACTATGGAAACTCCCCCAGATTGTGTCACCCGTGTCCCACGAGAGATTGTTCATCGTCTCCGTATATAGACAGAATGTCGAGAAGTAATTTGGCCCGAACTGTACCCTGACGGTATCTGTAATGCTTCCATCCGAACCAGCCGCCGGATAAGTCCCGGTTGCTGTCATCATTAACCTGTGCCCCCCGACCGAGTCTACTGTAACAGAATAGGTACCGCCGGACATAGACCCGTTGAAATGAAATCCCTGACAGCCCGGTTGGTTAACAAATACGCGGTTGCCACCGAGATTAGCGGCGGAAACCGCGATCGAATGCGCCGTTGTCTCGTCGTAATACTGAACAAAATTGTCGATCGAATCATTACTGACCCGTGTCCAGTATTTACCCGTCAATCCGAAAAGAATTGTGTAGCCAAGAATAACAATCAGCGTTCCTCTCCCAGCCATGGCTTCCTCCTATCGTTTCATGTTTCTGGAAACCATTCTTGTCTGTCTCCATATCGCAAAGTTGTTGCTGTAATTTGTGTTGAAAGCAGAAATCGGCTCCATACGTACTGTTAGGATAATGAATTGGGTCTGGTTAGGCGGACCGAAGGGAGTAGGAATAGGAATCCCGAAGGCTTCATAATACTGGATTTCGAATTGGGTTATCCCGAGGTTCGTACCCACGGGTGCGTTGCTGTTAATCTGTCTGTACAAAAGCCTTGCGTGTGGATTAGGACATCCGGGAATCGGCGTCGTACCGAGCCAGTACTTGACGGTGTCCACATTGCCGGAATTTGATGCATCCGTTAGAAACCAAATGCAGCTCGTGTCTCCCTTCTGGATGAAACTGCTCGCCGCAGAGCTCGGGAGTTTCGACGGGATTCGGCAATAGCCGATTTTTCGGAAGTTGTATTGAAGGTATTCAATGAGCTCGACCATGTTTTCCTGGACCGTCAAGCCTGCCTGTGAGTCGAAGGTGGTCTGAATAGATTTCTGATCCAGCTGCAGCGCCGTTAATAGGAGGAGCCCGCTTACGAGGAATGAGCCTGCGATATCTATGAGGGTTGTGCTTCCCATGCAATATTCTCAAAATGGCCAGTAGCTGAATACAGTCTGCATCTTCACTGTGTCGGCGCTTGAAGAGTTCCAAACCCAGACATCCAATCGTTTGTGCCATGTCCGGCTGATTGCGTTCGACATGACATCGTTTGAATCGACGTAGTGGACCCTTGTGTAAACGTAGTATATTCCCGTGGAGAGGGTATCGACCTCGAGGCGCCCTCTGTTACTTAATCCGTTGAAGTCGTCAAAATCATTGAGGTCCGTAGAGTCGCCATTTTCCTGTCCCAGTGCATTGACCGGGGTCAATTGGTCGGTGGAGCTGACTGTGCTGGTGTCGGATACCTCATCGAACGCGAGTCCTTGCGCCTCTTCCATTATCGAAGATGCAAGGGAAACCTCTTCGATCCCTATGTTCGAATGAAGTAGAATCGCACCTGTATCGTCGATGTTTCTATTCACATTCAGTATGACGCCGCCGAGTATCACAATCGCACCGATTGTAAGCAACATTTGACCGGTATTCATCTGGATCCTTCATAATGCTTTGCCGGGGCCTGGCATGGCGTGCTCAGTGTCGGAATGTGGCTCGTGCGAAAGCCTTTCAACACGTTTCTGTCATGCGCCAACGATAAACGAGAGTGCGAGACGGCCGACTTTCGTTTCATGTTAGAACCTCAGCGGATCGCTATTTGAAGAAACGTATCCTGTTGTAATGATGCTTGCCGGTGTCGGCAAGGGCAATCACCCGGTGAGAGAAGACTTCATTAATGGTCGAGGTCGGAAATATCCTGGCGATCGAAAAGTTGCCGGTGCTGGCGAGCACCTTGATGCCCTTGTTGGTGTAACATGCGATCCTCATCTTGCATTGAAATGAATTGATCGTCGGGGGCACAATCCAATCGTAAGAGCCGGCCGCTATTCCTGAAGAGGCTATATGATTCCATGTGTGTCCGGCATCGGTCGAATACTGCAATAGAACGATGGTCGTGGAGTCTTTTGAGGCGTTCCACGAAATCAGTTGATCTGATCCCGCAACGAGGAATGAATTAGTGCCAGGCGAATTGATTTGACCGAAAGCGTCTTGATGAAGAATCCCTGTCGTCGCTAGAAGCAACAACGAGAATGTGATTCCCACAAACCGTATTTTCACGACTCGTCCCTCCAAGGATTTCTTGTCGGACGCTCCATGCCATTTGATTTAAATATGTACCAGCCCTGTCGGTTTGTGGCATCGGCTCACTCGCGGTTATGCTCTCCGGTGATTCGGCAGGACGATGAGCATATACGAGCCTGCAAACCTGAGTAAAGGTAACCATTCGTCACAGACTGGTGCAAGTGCGCTGGATCACTTTGCATAATCGCATTGCGGCCTTCGGGTGGAGCTCTTTTGGTGACAACGTGGAGAATATTGAGATTCGGCACGACTTCTTCACCGCCCTTGACGACGGTCCGGCTCTTCAATTAATAGGGATGTTCTTCCGGCGCACCGTAATCGCGCTCTTTAGATCGAGCTTCGATATACTTGACATAGCATCCACATCAGGTTATTTTAGGGCTGAATGGTAGCGCTAACAGCCATAGATCCGGACTTACGGATCGGGGGCAATTTAATGTTGCACCTGACTGCTGGTTGGACCATCCGGTGGCCGCGGGTAACGTCAGCCCTGCCGGAAACTGGAAGATATTTCCTAAATGGATACAGGTGAATAATGATAAGCCCTCTTGAAGCCTTCTACGACGTCCGCGGCATTTGCAGGTCGTCTCTGTTGTTGATCGTCCTTGCCGTTCCGGTCTTTGTGGCTGCACAAACGCAGACAAAAGTTTCTCCTCATCCCATCATCGTAAACGCCACCGAGACAGTGCCACCCCCCTCGGAGGCCGATTTCACCGAAGGTTCTCATGTCGCGCCCGACGGAAGATCGCTCACATTGAACAACAGGTATCTTATGCTTGACGGGAAGCCATGGCTACCCGTCGCGGGTGAATTCCATTATTCGCGTGTCCCTGAGGACTTATGGAACCAGGAACTCTTGAAGATGAAAGCCGCCGGCGTCAACGTTGTCTCTACATATGTAATTTGGATCCATCAGGAGGAAGTTGAAGGTAAGTTCGATTGGTCAGGCCGGAGGAATCTCCGTCGTTTCGTAGAATCATGCGCGGAAAACGGACTTTACGTCCAACTTCGGATAGGACCCTGGGTCCACGCCGAGGTGAGGAACGGGGGGCTTCCTAACTGGATCATGAAAAAAGTTCCGAAGAATGATCTCCGTAAGGATGTACCCGAATTCATGAGATACGTCAAGACTTTCTACGACCAAATCGGCGAACAGGTCAAAGGGCTTTTGTGGAAAGATGGCGGGCCAATAATTGGAATTCAGCTGGACAATGAATATTCAATGCGCGGGCCTCATGCAGGCGACGAATATATTCTGGCACTCAAGAGGCTTGCGATCCAGGCGGGACTCGACGTGCCGTTGTATGTCGTCACGGGTTGGGATGGTGCGGTGGTCCCTAAAGGAGCGGTTCTGCCCGTGTACGGCGGTTACATGGACGCGCCGTGGGACGGGTCGAGGAACCAATTGCCGCCGAATGAAGTATACGCATTTCGTTTCGGCAGCCGCGTCTCAGGAAACATTGAAATGGTCGGCGAAGGTAAATCGGGAAGTTCGATCGACGCTCTGACAAGCAATGAGTCCACCCCTTTCCTTACCGCAGAAATGGGAGGTGGTATCGAGGATACCTACCACCGCAGACCGATAATAAGACCGAACGATGTTGCAGCGATGTATCCCGTGATGCTCGGATCGGGCGTCAACATGTACGGTACGTACATGTTTCAGGGCGGCGAGAACCCGCAGGGGAAGCTCTCGACTCTTCAGGAGTCCCAGGTGACAGGATACCCGAACGATCTGCCGGTGAAGTCGTACGATTTCCAGGCCCCACTGGGGGAATTCGGTCAAGAGCGTGAGTCTCTTCGAAAGATCAAGATATTTAACTACTTCATGAATGAGTTCGGGAACGAGCTTGCTCCTTTAGTGGTACGTCCGCCGGAAATCCGCCCCAAGAGTCCCGCGGATTTCTCCGTCCCGCGTCTCTCAGTCCGCACCAATGGCCGGGAAGGATTCCTGTTCTGGAACAACTATGTACGATATTATCCACTCCCCAACTGGGACAGTGTCCAGGTCGAAGTCAGGCTTCCTCATGAAATATTGAAAATCCCTGACGTCCCTATATCCGTTCCGTCAGGTGATTATTTCATTTGGCCTTTCAATTTCGATATGTCCGGCATTCAGCTGAAGTACAGCACCGCCCAACTGTTCACCAGGATAAAGTCCGGTCGGGAAACCATGTACTTCTTCGTCGCGACCCCCGGAATTGTCCCACAGTTTGCTTTCAACTCCGCTACATTCTCGTCGATGACGGCCGTAAGCGGCCGGGTCAGCGACGAAGGATCAACGCGATTCGTGACTGGCCTCGAGACGGGGTTGCGACCGGCGATTATTCTACAGCCGCATTCCGGGTCTGAAGTCAAGGTGGTACTTCTTTCAGAGGAAGAGGCGGAGTCGGCATGGAGAGTGAATATCGGCGGGAGCTATCATCTTCTCTTTACACACTCGTCGTTTTACTCCGGCAAGTCGCATATCTATTTGCAGTCAGTAGGAGACCCCGAATTCAATTTCCGTTTTCATCCGAGAGTGTCCACGGTTCTACGCGGAAGCTCCGTGATCAGAACTTCGACTCAGAGCGACGGGATCACCCTGTTCTCGGCAAGCGTTCCCCGCGCCGATGTTAAATTGAAACTGACGCAGCTTCAAAACGCGGGCCGGGTACCACCTGTGAAACTTGGCCCCTGGGTCGCGTGGCGGAAGAATCACAGAGTTGCGGAAGCACCGCCGGACAGCGTATACCGGCTGGCTGCCAAATGGAGAGTGAACCTGCCGCACGAGCTTCCTGCCGACCTGAGCGAGCTGTTCCTAGACACGAGATACTTTGGTGATGTGGCCCGCCTCTATTCCGACGGCAAATTGCTCGAGGACAATTTCTACAACGGGACGACATGGAAAGTGGGCCTCAAGCGTTTCGAGAACTACTTGCGGGCGGGGCCGCTGCAATTGGATATTCTTCCTCTACGAAAAGATGCTCCGGTATTTCTGGAGAAGGGAATGTGGCCGCAGTTTCCGAAGAGTGGACAGGCAGCCGAATTGAAATCACTGACACTGGTTCCGGAGTACCAATTAGTTGTCGATAAATAAGTCCATTGTCTCTATTTCAGGATCGCGCCGGGTCACGTTGGTGAACCCTGCCCGATCATTTACGTCCCTCTATGACATCACTTAAGGGAATGATCATGATGACATCTGCCACTCTTTTCACCCGTACACGACGGAAATCGCACCGGGGACGTCCAGGAGAGTTCCGACTCTCCACAGCCACTTTATCGGTTGTCGTTGCCTCGCTGCTTTCGTTTTCCGCTATTACACATGCGCAGGAACCGAAGTTTGTTCTCGGGGCGGACATAAGTGCGCTGGACGCACCTTCGTTCGGGCCGAAGATCACATACATGGATAACGGCAAACCTGGCAGCGAGCTGGCTATCCTCGCGAAGAATGGCTGGAACGCTTTTCGGCTGAGGGTCTTCGTCTCGCCTGTCAGAGAGGCACCGGACAATACAGTCGCTGCGGCGATTCCCCTGGCGAAAAAGATCAAGGAGCTTGGAGCCGTCTTTCTCCTCGATATGCATTTCTCGGATACCTGGGCCGATCCCCAGCACCAGGAGATACCCGTCGCGTGGCGAGGCCTCAGTTACGACAGTCTGAGGATCAAGTGGGAAATGTATGCTTACGATACTATAAAAAGATTTAAGGAGGCCGGAGCGATGCCTGATTGGGTCCAGATCGGCAACGAGATAACTCGCGGCGTCGCGTGGCCGGTAGCTCAGTTGAAGGAGCCGGGATCAAAGCTGTATAACCCTCCCGGACCGTACGACTCGGCAAAGCAATGGAAACGTTTGGCCGGTTTGCTCAAAGCCGGAATTCAGGGAGTGATGAGGGCTGCGGGAAATACTCCGCCGCTTATCGCGATCCACATCGACCAGGGAGGCAATTGGAAGATTACAAAATGGTTCTTCGATCATCTGAACAAAGAACATATAAATTATGACATAATAGCGGAGAGCTTCTACCCGCCGTGGCGTCACGGTACGCTGTCTCAGTTGCGTGAAAACATGGACAGCTGTGCCGCCATATTTCACAAACCATTCCTTGTTGCAGAGACAGGTTACGGCCCCAGTCATTTCAAGAATAATCCGGACATGCTCTGGCCGGTTACACCTGAAGGGCGGCTGCAGTTTCTCGTGGCATTGGTCAGAACGGTGAGAGAAGCTCCGGATGGATTGGGGGTAATGTACTGGGCCCCGGAGTACGATTTGTGGCACATCTATGCGACACCAGGGCCGGCGCTGTTCACGCCGGATAGTCTCAATGCAGCTACTATTGACAGGGAAGGTCAGGTTAAATGAGGCGTTTCGTCGTAAAACACGAGCCCGGCCTGAAATGGCGCGATTTGGAGACGCAGAATGGAACAAGAGTCCGGCAGGCGCGGAACCAGGAATTCATTGACGAATTATTCGCACTCATTTTGCTTGACATTGTATTCAGCGGCGGTTATCTTACGGCTGCATGTTAGCGCTAACAGAGATTAGCGATGACCTAAGGATCGTATACCAATAGGGAGGAGCATTTGACGGTTGTTATTCTCGGTCCGGTACCTCAAGCACCGGCACAATGTCAGAATACCGCCTCCGCAGCGAACGGTTGCCGCACTGCGGGAAGTAAACCGCATGCCTGCAACGAGACTGCAACCGCTTCGATCCTTCACCCATCTAAACCTTTCCAGTTCAAAAGAATAGTAATCCTATTTAAAGCTTCATATTTAAGAAATAACTCTATCCGAATCCGACGGCCTTTTCCCTCGTGATGACCGGTGATGCGGTCAAGCTGATCGTTCTTTGGATGATTGGAAACAGTCTCGCGTGCCCCAGGGAATAGCACGGCGCGAATTTACATTTGAAGCAGTGACCGAGTTTGCAGGTCGCATTTTCGTTATCGAGTAGTCCAGTTTGATGTTGCTGGAGGACCGGATGGGTGGTCCGGGATTTTAGTTATGGGACCGAGATGGCGAAGCTATGCCGGACTATTTGCGGCGAGCGGGACGCCAACTTAGCGGCCACATTGTTTGAAGGAAATCAGCCGGATGCTGATACGGGATCGGCGGAGAATCAATTGGAATCTGTAGAAACACGAGAGGTGGTATCAGGAGCCTTCATCGGTTGGATATGTCCGACGGTGGCGCAAGTGAACTCAGGTCTCCACTATTTGAACCCATGTTCAATCATGCCGGGAGAGGTTGACATTGACGTACCGGGTTGACTTTTTTGGCGGATCTTTGTTAGCGCTAACACCACCGGTTCGGCGGTTGGGAGTGGACGCGAAGGAGATTCTGGCGCCAGCTTGCTTGCGTTCCTTCTCGCCAGGCCTAAGTCGCCTCCGCTGTCGATTGCAATATCCACACGCATTGTTTTCGCCGCCCATCGATTGGGAGGAGACCATCTCACTCTCGCCTTCTACCGATCATGGAACGAAAATCACGAATTCCTGTCGCGGAATTCTCCTTTCTTGATTGAACCGATACCTCAAAGAGTGTCGACAGTGTTTGAGCTTATCAGAGTTGCCAGACCTTTCATCGCAGGTCTCAAAAATGATGTGACGGCTTTTCGAGCACTTCTCAAAGCAAACCGAAGCATAACAGCATGTATATCTCAACCATAGGATGGAGGTAAGTATCAATATGATGAAAACAAATACTGTTCTCTGCGCCATCTTTTTCGTTTTGCTGACGTCTGGGTTGTCGTGGAGCGCCACGGGAAGGATCGAAGGTAGAGCGACAGACGCTGCCACTGGAGACCCGCTTCCTGGTGTCACCGTTCAGCTTGCAGGGACATCCATGGGTGCGGCGACGGGCCTGGACGGACATTATATTATTTCCAACATTCCCGCCGGTTCATACACCCTGAAGGCATCCTATATCGGTTACAGATCGCTTTCGGAGAAGATCGACATCAAAGACAACGAGCATCTTACCAAGGACTTGAAGCTTGAGGCTGTAGGCGTTAGCACCAAAGAGGTCGTGGTGACGGCTCAGGCGAGCGGACAGAACGCGGCCATCAACCAGCAACTCACCTCCAACAACGAGGTTAATGTGGTATCATCCGCAAGGATACAAGCCCTTCCCGATGCGAACGCGGCCGAATCAGTGGGTCGTCTGCCGGGAATTTCATTGATCAGAAACGGCGGGGAGGCCACACAGATCGTGATACGCGGGCTTCAGCCGCAGTACAATCAAATCACCATCGACGGTGTGCAGATGCCTGCCAATTTCGGCGGAACCATCACTGCAGGCGGCGCTTATTCAACCCCTTCGAACACGCCCGGTGGCCGGGCAGTGGACGTCAGCATGATCTCATCGAATTCACTTCAGGGAATCGAAGTATACAAAACGGTCACCCCCGATATGGACGCCGCCGTTCTCGGAGGCACGGTAAATTTCAATCTGAGGGAGGCGCAGGCCACACCAACCGGCGCCCCAAGGGTTTCCATCCTTGCGCAGGGGGCTTATAACAATCTCATGAGCTCCTACGACGATTATAAGTTCGTCGCCAGCGTCGAGAAACGCTTCTTCAATAACCGCTTCGGTGTATTTGTCCAGGGTATTGCACAAAGACAGACTCTGACGTCCGACCAGCTTGGTGGATCTTATTACCAGCCGAATAAACAGGACGTGCCGGACTCCATAGTACTCGGGAGCCTGAATCTCTCGTTTGCCCCTTCAGTGGAACAAAGATATGATGGTACATTGACACTTGACTATAGATTGCCGAACGGGAAAATCGAATTAGTGAATTTGATCAGCCACGGTAACCAAACGACAGATACTCACAGTCAGACTTACGACCTTGCCAATTACGGTAATGATATACTTTTCGGCACTCAATTCTCATCCAATTCCATCAATCTGGTGACGGACATCCTGCAATACGAGCAGATACTTAGTTCCATAAAAGTGGACGTGAAGCTTTCCAACGCGTACTCTGACAATCTTACCCCGAATGCCTGGAACGTTACTTTCCAGCAGCTGTCGGCAGGCACTAGCAACATTCCCGATAATATGAACCCCATCCAGATTGCGAGCGCGGCCCAGAAGCTCATAGACCTGAACAGCATGTATTGGGCGGGCAATTCCACATGGCGCAGCTATAACAAGCAGAACGATACTCAGGGATCCATCGATCTCGAAAGGCATTTCAATCTGTCCGGCGAAATTTCTGTCGCGTTGAAAGCAGGAGCGATGTACAGGTACACTACGCGGTACTATAATTTCGAAGACGGATATGGCAGCCTGTACGGCGGTTACGCCTCGGGACGCCGGAACCAGTTAGTCCGCGCGCTTCCCTGGTTGGCGCAGCCTCCTTACAATATCGACACGAATGCCACCGCCTCGACAAGCTTTCCGCTCGCCGGGTTCTATAATCCGAACATGAATTACGGCAAGTTTCTCAACGGCGACTACGCCATGTTTTCAGGCGTAGGAATGGGTCCTCTGAGCACAATCATCTCTGAATTGAAAGTCCTGGGCGCACAGACGGCGACTCCGGAAACCGTCCCTGATTATATCCCGGATGTATACGGCAGTCTAGCGAGCGATTACTACGGTAACGAATTCAGAAGCGCCGAATATCTAATGGCGACAATCAACCTCGGGCCTCAGGTCACAGTCGTCGGGGGTGCGCGGTACCAGGGTCTCAAGACTTCGTATACCGCGCCGCAATTCATCGGCAATGCCGACGCCACTAATCCTTATCCGCGTACCCTCCCTCATACATGGGTAACCAAAGACGAATACCATGGGTATCTCCTCCCGGACATCAATGTGAAATACGACCCGTTCGTCTGGCTGAGCATCCGGGGTTCGTACACCAATACGCTCGCATATCCGAACTACTACCAAATCACCCCGAGGCTGGATGTCTCCAGCAACAGCGGACATTATGTCGTCTGGAACAACTATGCTCTGAGTCCGGCGTTCTCTCACAACTACGATCTCCAGGTCGCAGCTTACGACAATACCATAGGCTTGCTGGCCGTCGATCCGTTCCTGAAGAGGATCGATAACCTTATGTTCAGCCAGCAGACTTACATCTCCAATCCTTCGCTCTATCCCGGAGTGCCGGCCAATACGAAGACGTTCTCTCTAACGACTTACATCAACAATCCGTACCCGGTAAACCTCTGGGGTATCGAAGCTGAGTGGCAGACCCATTTCTGGTATCTGCCCGGGCCTTTAAGCGGCTTGGTGCTGAATGTCAACTTCACGCACATATTCTCGAGCGCTAAGTACCCTTACAGCGTCACGGAACATTCGCCCGTCTATCCATTCCCTGTCATCCATGTCGACACAACCTATACGGACAGACTGATTCAACAGCCCAACGACATTGCCAACCTTTCAATCGGATATGACTACGGCCGGTTTTCGATACTGGCTTCGATGATATACCAGTCTGAAGTGTACAATCAAACGGATTTCTATAACTCACTTCGTGTGGATAAGGCGACATACCTTCGCTGGGACATTTCGGTTAAACAGGGGTTGCCATGGACCGACGCTCAAGTTTATCTCGACCTCTACAATCTCAACAGTGCAAACGATGTTTATGTAGTGAGGGGGTCGGGATTTCCTCAGTCGGAGTCCGACTATGGCCTCACCGCGGACTTGGGCATTCGCTGGGTATTGGAATGATCAAATGAAGGCAAACTCAAAGAGGAGGAAAGAGCCCCATGAGATTGAGATTGGTATAAGTCCCGTTCGCCGGCCAGCCTGGACACAGAATACTATGCCGGCAGCTGTTTCGTCGAACACCATCGGAAAGTTTCTGTTCAAATCAAAAAAAACAAAGAAAGGATGCTTGATCATGAAATCAGCTATTATGTCGCTGCTCCTGGTCGCTGTCGCGTCACTTGTAGCTGCGCCATCGGCATCGTTTGCCGCGCAAAGTGCTGATACTGTTGTCGTATCGCCATTACCCCCCGGGAATATCAACAACGTCATCAACGCTGATACAACCTCGACCGGTTTCGTTAAACCCAACACGGTATTCTTGCTTAAACCGACCGGCAGTCTGGATACCGTCTACTACATGACCGCTCCCGTATCCGCGAAGGGAAACATCACAGTCGTGGGCTACATCAATCCCACGACTGGACATCCTCCCGTGGTCGCTCCCTCGATAGCACAGGACAACAGCTCAATCGGTTATTTCTTCAATCCACAGGGAAACGACACGCTGATGCTGAAAGGGATTTACTTCCTCGGTACACGCACCGATAGCGTTTCGTTTACCGGACGATTCGCCGAACCGGTCGGTGACAGCGATGTGTATATCTTCGACCACTGCATTTTTGAAAACATTTCTGGCGCCGGGACACCGAATATCGTCGACACCTACAATCATGATTACGAAAGTTTCTTCATCACCAACTGCGAGTTCAGGAATAACCAGGACGACAATCCGCAGAATCCCGGGTTCGCGTGGGTTGATCCCGGAACGTACCCCTGCGACACCGCGAAGTTCGTAAATAACACCTTCTTCCTGACCGGTGGATACGTCCTCGGTTCTTCAGGCTTCGGTTGCAAGTACCTCGATTTCGAACACAACACCATTTTCCTCTCCGGTCAGGGTGGAGTATTCGATATGGGACAGATGACCAACGCGACGATAAAGAACAACATCTTCTACGGCGTCTCTGCGGCGGCCTATCCTGTAGCGTGGAATCCCACTGCCGGCGGTTGGGGATCGGGTTTGATTCTCTTGGATTCGTTGACAACTCTCAATTCGTCCCCCTACAACCTAACGGAGGCAGACAGGCACATTACGATCACGAACAACGCTTACTTCTGGCCGAGTCAGATAACGGACAACTGGAACAATCTGAATTCTGCCAAGATAGATACGCCATATGTTCCGCTTCGTCCGCCCGATTTCATAAGTGCATATCCAGCCAGCATGCTGACCAACAAGACTATCTGGCCATACGTCGACGTGGCAAACAATGACAGCGTGGATCCCGGCTTCAACTCTGCTCTCGTACAGCTGGCCGCAGGCAACATGGCAGCTTTTGTCGACACCGTTTGGGCTCACGGCGGATCTGCCAACGGTTTCCGCCCATATGTGTATCCGCTTTCGGATCCTCCTTCGCTGACATCCTCATGGCCGAATGTGCCTCAGGACTGGGCCTCCAAGCAGGGCTACCCGGTTCCGGAGAATCTTGCCTATACAGCCAACCTGGTCGGTTCCGATGGGTTTTCTTTGGGCGATCTCAATTGGTTCCCGGCGCAGCTCAAGCTTTGGGAAGAAGGTAAGGTCAACGCGGTAAAGACTGTCGGACCACAGGTACCCGCAAAGTTCTCCCTAAGCCAGAACTATCCCAACCCATTCAACCCGACAACGGACATAAAGGTTAGTCTGGCGCACGCAGGAGTGATGAGCCTGACTGTTTACAACGTTCTCGGGCAGGTCGTCCAGGTAGTCGACCAGGGATATAAACCAGCCGGCGAGTACACCTACAATGTCAGTATGGATAGGTTTGCCAGTGGAGTTTATTTCTATACCCTTCGCCAGGGAACAAACGAAATAACCAAAAAGATGCTTCTCCTTAAGTAACAACTCTGGTTCCGCCTGCGGTCCTCACCGGCTGCAGGCGGTTCCTTTTCAAAACGTAGTTGTCTGTCGGACATCCAATAATCGGAACGAAAGTCAACGGGGCACATCTTACGTTGAAAGATCACTTCACTCAGAAAAGCAGCAGTCGGGCGAAAGCGGAACCCATATGAAAAAGTTGATACCGATCCTGGCATTGGCATTGTTCGAACTGTCGGCTGTACGAGGAATCTGCGGCGTCATACCAGTCCGCCAGCACCTCTTGATGGACTACGACTGGAAATTCATTCATGCCGACGTCAAGGGGGCAGAGGCGCCCGCATTTAACGACAGCAAGTGGCAGACGGTCGACATACCTTACGACTGGAGCATAGAGGGGAAGTTCGACAAGAACGCGGCGACCGGGGGAGCAGGCGGTTACCTTCCTACTGGGATCGGTTGGTATCGAAATCATTTTGTCCTTCCGACATTTCACAAAGGCGACGATTGCTGGATAGAGTTCGAGGGTGTTTACATGAACAGCGACGTCTGGATCAACGGACACTTTCTCGGCAATCATCCGTACGGCTACACGAGTTTCTATTACGATCTTACACAGTATATCAGGCGGGGAGAAAACGTGATCGCGGTAAGAGTCGACAACTCCCTTCAGCCGAACAGCCGGTGGTATTCCGGATCCGGAATCTACCGCAACGTTTGGCTCAATATTACCGGTCCGGTCCACATTGCCCAGTGGGGGACATATATCACGACGCCGGATGTCGATTCTGCCTCCGCTACAGTTAGAGTTCAGACTACGATTGACAATCGATTTACTTCAGCCGAGAATATCGAGCTGCGTTCGTCTATCGTGAACAGTTCCGGCGAAGTTGTGACATCGATCGAGACTCCGGTCTCATTAGTACAGTTGGGACGAACTAAAGTCGAACAGACTTTGAACGTGTCTTCACCTTCGCTCTGGTCGATAGAGAGCCCTTCTATGTACAGGATGAAATCGATACTGCTCGACGGGACGAAAGTCATAGACAGCCTCACATCTCCTTTTGGAATCCGAAGCATACGTTATGATGTCAACAAGGGTTTTTTCCTGAATGGAAAGCATGTGAAGATGCATGGCGTATGCCTTCATCCCGACGCTGGCTGTCTCGGAGTCGCGGTACCTGTGCAAGCATGGGTGAGGCGGCTGAAGCTTCTCAAGGCGATGGGCTGCAATGCAATCCGTGCAGCGCATAATCCTCCGACGCCGGAATTTCTCAAACTTTGCGACAAGATGGGGTTCCTGGTGATGGACGAAGCTTTCGATGAATGGGCAATCCCTAAGAGCCAGGTCAAGTATGGATATCATATCTATTTCAAAAAGAACTGGAAATCAGATCTGCTCTCCATGATCAGGCGCGACCGGAATCATCCGAGTATCGTCTTATGGAGTGCGGGCAACGAAGTTCTCGAACAGGGTTCGGATTCCGGGACTGCCGTACTGAAGGAGCTGATCGACACTTTTCACAGGGAGGATCCGACGAGGCCGGTTACAGTTGCCAGCGATCATATCGCCGACCCGACGTATCCCGCTAAACTCTCTTTTCTCAATACAGAAGACATAGTCGGATATAATTACGTGGACCGCTGGGGGAAGCGTAGAGAACTCTATTACAGCATCGACAGGCACAATCACCCCAATTGGAAAATGATCGGTACGGAATGCACATCGATCCCAAGCATCAGGGGATATTACGAAATGCCATGGGACACACTATCGAGCCCGTTCATGAGCTACCTGAATTACACGACAAACATGATCGAGGCCGAGCAGCTGTGGGAATTCGAAGCGATCCATGATTATGTCATTGGCGATTTCATGTGGACCGGTATCGACTACCTCGGCGAGGCGGAGTGGCCTGCCAAGAGCTCGAGCTTCGGCGTGATAGATCTGTGCGGCTTCCCGAAGGACAGCTATTACTTTTATCAAAGTCAATGGACCGACAAACCGGTGCTCCATCTGCTTCCTCATTGGAACTGGAAGGGACACGAAGGCCAGGTCATTCCAGTCATCGCCTATACTAACTGCGACAGCGTGCAGCTCTACCTGGACGGCAAACCGTTCGGAATGGAATCATACGTGTTTCCACAGCAGGGGCATGCGGGTGCCTGGGACAAATATGCACATCCGTACGTATACCCCACGACTTCGGATCTTCATCTTTCGTGGAGCGTACCTTACGAGCCAGGAACAATTGAGGCCGTCGGCAAATGGCACGGGAAAACTGTCACTGACATCATACACACTACATCCGTACCTTATGCAATCAGGCTTTCGGCTGACAGAACGAGGATCAAGGCCGATGCCGAAGACATTGCGGATGTCAAAGTGGAAATTGTGGACAAACATGGATGGGTTGTCCCAACGGCGGACAATCTCATCGACTTCAAAGTTGAAGGCGAAGGGACGTTGGATGGAACCGATAATGGAAATCCTGTCGACACCACACCGATGAAAAGTCCTGAGCGAAAAGCATTCAACGGTCTCGCGCTTGCGGTTGTCAAATCGAGACGGAGTGCAGGCCCGATCCGCCTGATTGCCACCTCCAAAGGCTTGAAAGGTGCCGAGATTGAGATTATTTCGGAGAGGCCAGTAAATGGCCCGGCAACGGTCGAGAGTATTGCCCGCTAGCAAGTCGATCAACAGAAGACAAACAGGAACAGATCATGCGAAAGATAATTGAAATGGAACGGGCGGAGCCGGCTGTTTCCGCCAAATTACCGATCGTGTCTTCAACTGTGAAGCGGATTGGCAGCGGGCTCATCTTACTTCTTCTGATGGTTGTCGTGCATCCCCCCGATGCCGCTGCCCAGTTTGCAAATGGCGCCGACGTGAGCTGGCTGCCGCAAATGGAGGCTGCCGGGTATGTCTTCAAGAACCAGTCAGGTGTCAAGATGAATTGCCTTGACATATTGAAAGAGGAAGGTATAAATGCGATCCGTATCAGGGCATGGGTGAATCCGAAAGGAGGATACTGCGATACAAAATACGTCACGGCACTGGCCCATGAAGCCGACAGCATGGGCTTCGATATCCTCATAGATTTTCATTGCAGCGATACATGGGCCGATCCGTCTCATCAGTATACGCCGGCCGCATGGGCCAACGATTCGCTCCCGCAGCTTCTCACCAATCTCTATGACTATGTTTACGGTGTAATGGACACGCTGAAAATGGCGGGCGTTGTTCCGAAGTGGGTGCAGATTGGAAATGAGACCAACAATGGGATGATGTGGCCGCTGGGAATGGCTACAACACATATGGCCAACTTCGCTCAGATGATCGACACCGGTTACGCAGCGGTTAAAGCTATCGACAGCACCACGCAGGTGATCGTTCACTTGTCGAATTCCTATGACGACACAATGTACAGGTGGATGTTCGACGGTCTCGAGAAGTACGGAGCAAGGTGGGATGTCATCGGAATGTCTGCGTACCCGTACTGGGCGAACCTCCCCTGGCAAACCGACGACAGCCTTACACTTGTGACGATGAAGGATATGATTGCGAGATATCATAAGAAAGTGATGGTTGTCGAAGCGGGGTACGCGTACAATCAGCCCGTAACGGCGAATCACTATCTGATGGATCTCATCGCGAAGACAAAGTCTGTAGGCGGGCTGGGTGTGTTCTATTGGGAGCCGGAGTGTTACAACTGGCAGGGTTACCAGATGGGAGCCTGGAATCCCGCCAACGAAGAACCCACTGTGGCACTCGATGCTTTCCTGGGGAAGTACGCAACTGCCGTAGCAGGACCGACACGTCCCGAAGGATTCAACCTTCATGTCTATCCGAACCCATTCAATCCCAGCACGACAATCCAATACGATCTTCCGGTTCGTTCGAACGTTTCGATCGACATATATAATGTACTGGGGCAGGAAGTCAAGCAGCTTGTCAGTGGATTTCAGAACCAGGGCTCCCACAGTCTAACTTGGTCGGCGAACGGGCTGGCAAGCGGAGTATATTTCTGCCGGATGAGCGCATCGGACTTTCTCGCGATGCGCAAACTTGTCTTGCTCAAGTAGGATCATCAGTTTCCATCAAGCAAAAGGACCTGGCAGACTTGCCGTCACAGGCAACTCGGTCTCAAGTGTCATTCGAATGTTCCGTCACAACCGTAATCATAAACCTTGGAGCTACGTCATGTTAAGGCGGATTTGTGCAGTGGTGGCCTTTCTCATAGTCGGATCGTTGCCTGCGTTCGGGGCTCAGAAAGGTGCTGAAGAAGCCGGGGATCTCAATTCACCTATCTCCAGGCAGAAGCTTCTCATGGACTACGGCTGGAAATTTCACTTCGGAAATTCTGCCGATCCGAAGCTCGACTTCGGGTACGGGTCCGGTGAGATTTATGCGAAGGAGGGAATCGGCCCTGCGGCGACCATGCCGAAGTTTAACGACAGTTCGTGGCAGTCGATCGACCTTCCACATGACTGGGCAGTTTACCTGCCGTTCGTTCATGTGAAAGACTTCGCCATAATGGGGCATGGATACAAGCCTATCGGCGGAGAATTTCCGGCGACCACAATAGGATGGTACAGGAAGGAGTTCACCGTGCCGGCGGAAGACTCTACGAAGAGAACCGTGATACAATTCGACGGGGTATACAGGGACTGCATAGTCTGGCTGAACGGCAACTTCGTCGGAAAGAATATGAGCGGTTACGCCCCTTTTTCATTCGACGTCACAAACTTCATCAACTACCGCGGGCCGAATTACCTCGTCCTCAGGGTTGATGCGGAAAATTACGAGGGCTGGTTCTACGAAGGTGCTGGCATCTACAGGCACGTGTGGCTCATTGAAACCCCGCCGCTCCACATCCCGATATACGGCACGTATGTAAGGACGACGACCCTTCAGGGAGGCCGGGCGACCTTAGCGGTTCAGACGAAGGTGAACAACAGAGAGGAATCGGCGGCACGCTTAGATGTGGAATCCATTATTCTCGACAAGCATGGGAACATAGTGGCGAGCGCATCTACCGCAGAAACGAGGATGAATCCGTATGAGAAGAGAAAATTCGAACAGAGCATGACCGTCGACCGACCGGCATTGTGGTCTCCCAACCATCCTAATCTTTACAAGCTTGTTTCAATCATAAAATCGGGCGGGAAAGTAATAGACCGTGTGAAAACAACCTTTGGAATAAGAACATTGAGGTGGACTAGCAACGACGGCTTCTTCCTGAACGGGAAGCGTGTCGAGATTAAGGGCACCTGCAATCACCAGGACTTTGCCGGCGTGGGGACGGCGCTTCCGGACGGGCTTCAATGTTTCCGTGTAAAAAAACTGAAGGAGATGGGATGCAACGCGTGGCGAACGAGCCACAACCCTCCGACTCCCGCACTCCTCGACGCGTGCGACAAGCTTGGTATGTTCGTCATGGATGAGAACAGGCTTTTGAACAGTTCGCCGGAATACGTCTCGCAATTCAAGAGGATGATACGCCGGGACAGGAACCACCCGTCGGTCATCATATGGTCGATCGGCAACGAGGAATGGGGAGTGCAGGATACTCCCGTCGGCGTGAGAATAGCGAAGACGCTGATACGGATTCAAAAAGAGCTCGACCCTTCAAGGACGTGCACCTTCGCGGCGAACGACGGTGGTGCATACAATGACGCCGTCAACAGCGTGATCCCTGTCCGGGGCTTCAATTATCACGTATATGATATTCAGAAATATCACGAGCAGCATCCCGATCAGCCTCTCATCGGTACGGAGACCGCGAGCACAGTTTCCACACGCGGGGAATACGCGAACGATACGGCGAAAGGGTATGTCAGTGATTACGACGTCAACGCACCACCATGGGGCGAGACGGCGGAGCAATGGTGGAAGTTCTACGATGAGCACAAGTACCTTGCCGGCGGGTTTGTCTGGACGGGATTCGATTACCGCGGCGAGCCGACACCTTACGAGTGGCCCGACATCAATTCCAATTTCGGCATAATGGACGTGTGCGGGTTCCCGAAGAATAATTTCTACTATTACCAGTCGTGGTGGAGCGATAAAAGCGTATTGCATATTTTCCCTCACTGGAATTGGCCGGGCAAGATTGGCCAGCCCATCGACGTGTGGTGTTTCAGCAATTGCGACAGCGTCGAGCTACTGCTGAACGGCAAGAGTCTCGGTACGAAGGTAATGAAACGGGATTCTCATCTCGAGTGGACGGTGGATTACGAGCCCGGCACCCTTGAAGCCCGGGGATGGAGAAACGGGAAGGTACTTGTCGATAAAGAAGAGACAACGGGACGTCCGGTAGCCATCCGGCTTACGCCCGACCGCGACACCATCCGCGCGAACGGTGAAGACGTATCCGTGGTGGAGGTTACAGTCGTCGACTCGCTCGGGAGGGAAGTCCCGACTGCCGATAATATGGTTCACTTCCAGGCCGAAGGACAGGGCTCAATAATCGGCGTCGGAAACGGCGACCCGAGCAGCCACGAGCCGGACAAATATCCTGATGGCGGTTATCAGCGGAAACTTTTCAACGGCAAATGCGAAGTGATACTCCTTTCCGGTCGCAAGCCGGGCGAGATAAGACTCCAGGCGACGGGCTACGGACTGAGGGACGCGACATTGAAGATCGAAGCGGAGAAATCAAAGCTCATCCCTCTTGTGGGCGGCTAACTACATTTGATTTCACCCCCGAGTCTCCATCCGCCGTGTAAGTTCGGGCGCAACGGAGGTGCGTGTTTATCGTCTATAGTACGAGAAATTTGCAGAACTGAAATATCATGGGACGGAGCTGTATAGCAAATCAAATAGAGACCTTACTTTTATCTCATAGTTCAAATCGGAGCATGTAATTTTGGAACCTAGTTCGGATATAGTCGACCTAGTACGAGGGAAATATTTATCAACATACGGAGGCAACGACAGGATGGTCATAGTCAGGTCCCCCGGGCGCATCAATCTGATTGGGGAACATACTGACTACAACGAAGGATTTGTACTCCCTTCGGCAATAGACCGCGCGATTTACCTCGCGGTCGGACCGCGCCGCGGCTCCGACGTCTCCCTGACTTCACTGGATCTAAACGACCAAATACAATTCAATGTCCGGGAAGCAGCCAAATCCAAGAAGGCATGGGCAAATTACCTGATCGGAGTAGTCCACCAGCTCAACGAGGCAGGGTATCGTATCGGCGGCTTCAATTGTGTCTTTTCAGGAGACATCCCGATCGGCGCGGGGATGTCGTCGTCGGCAGGAGTCGAAGCCGGACTGGCTTTTGCTCTCAACAGCATATTTGATCTCGGCATCGGAAGAAGAGATCTTGCGAAAATTGCGCAGCGGTCTGAGAATGAGTTCGTCGGAGTTCGTTGCGGAATCATGGACCAGTTTGCCAACCTGCTGAGTAAAGGTGAGTCGGCGCTGCACCTCGACTGCCGGAGCCTTCAGTTTGAACATATCCCTTTTACAAGGAAGGACCTGGAGTTTGTCCTTTGTGACACGGGAGTGAAACACAGCCTGGCCTCGTCCGAATACAATCTCAGAAGGGAACAATGTGAAACCGGTGCAGGCATTATCAGGAAATATTTCACCGGTGTGCGAAGCCTTCGAGATGTCGAACCGGAGATGCTGCGTGAACATAAAGGTGAATTGGGAGATATGATATACGGCCGATGTGAATACGTTGTCGAAGAGAATGCGCGCGTAAATTTAGCCGGCAAATATCTGAGGCAGAACGATTACGACAAATTTGGAGAACTCCTCTACGCTTCCCACGAAGGCTTGAGAGATCGTTATCAGGTCAGCTGCAGGGAACTGGATATCCTGGTCGATGCGGCAACGAAAATCGATGGAGTCCTCGGCGCAAGAATGATGGGCGGGGGGTTCGGTGGATGCACTTTGAACCTGGTGGAACGCGACTCTGCCGAAGAGTTCAAGTCGAAAATAAGGAAGTCTTACGAGAGAGACACCGGCAAAATACCGCAGCTTTATGAATGCAGTCTTATGCCGGGAACCGATTTGGTCCCCGATTGATAACCTCAGCCGCTCTATCTATGGCGGTGCTTTCTGATAATTTTTTTCATATTTGAATTGCCAATGGACGATCTCCTAAAAAGCACACATCGCAGGCTCAACCCGCTGACGGGCGAGTGGATACTTGTCGCCCCTGGTAGAATACAGAGGCCCTGGCAGGGGAAGGTGGAGAGACTCGCCGAACCGACCAGGCCGAAATATGACCCTTCGTGTTACCTTTGTCCCGGCAACACGAGGGCAAACGGAGACAGGAATCCCAATTATTCGTCGACCTATGTGTTCGACAACGACTTCAGCAGCCTGGCGCACTCTACGGCAGAGGGCGCGCTGGATGAGAGCGGGATCCTGGTTGCCGAATCGGAACGGGGAATTTGCAGGGTGATTTGTTTTTCGCCTCGACATGACGTTACGCTTGCCGAGATGGGTGAGGCGGATATCGGACGGGTCGTCGAGACGTGGAAGAAGGAGTACGAAGAGCTCGGAAGGCTTGACGACGTGAATAACGTGCAGATTTTCGAGAACAAAGGCGAGCTGATGGGATGTAGTAATCCTCACCCGCACTGCCAGATCTGGGCAGAGAGCGCAATCCCGGTCGAGCCGTCGAAAGAAATCAAACGGTCCGAAGAATTCTACCGCGAAAGCGGGAAGTGCCTCCTTTGCAGATATGTCGATTACGAATTGAAAACCGGTGAGCGACTGGTTTACGAAAACGCAAACTTCGCAGTCGTCGTGCCATTCTGGGCTTCATGGCCGTTCGAAACGATGATCCTTCCGAAGCGTCATATCACCAGCCTTACTTCATTCGACGATGCGGCAATTCGGGATTTTGCGTCTGCGCTTAAGAATATCACGGTGAGATACGACAATCTGTTCGAGGTGTCGTTCCCTTACTCATCAGGTATTCACCAGGCGCCAACCGACGGCGGCGACCACACGTCTTTTCATTTCCACATGCATTTCTATCCACCACTTCTCAGGTCGGCCACAGTGAAGAAATTCATGGTTGGCTACGAGATGATGGCAAATCCGCAGAGAGATTTGACCGCTGAACTTGCTGCCGAAAAACTGAGAAGTCTTCCGGCTATTCACTTCAAGGTTAAATAGTGAGAAACAATGGCGCCTGCATCCGGCCAGCATCTGTTCCATCTCCTTATCGGATTCCGTCCGTGGAAGCATTACACTGAAGCACAGGGAGATTAGCGGGTAGGGGCAATCGTGTGATGGTTAGGAATGCATTCGGGAGACTTCCCGACGGACGCGAAGCGCATCTCTATACACTCAGGAATGGAAATGGGATGCTTGTCGAGACAACAGATTTTGGCGCCAGCGTCGTCTCCATACTGGTTCCCGACAGGGACGGGAAATTTGACGATGTGACTTTCGGCTATGACTCTGTCGACGGCTATCTGAAGGGCTCCAGTTTTTTTGGAGCGATGATCGGAAGGTTTGCAAACCGAATCGATAGGGGCCGATTCACACTTGATGGAGTGCGTTATCATTTGCCTGTGAATGACGGGGCAAATACCCTTCACGGAGGGCCGGCGGGTTTCCACACAAGGCTTTGGACCGCCGAGCCTATGAACGCGGCCGAAGGAGAGTCTTTGAAACTTTCTTACGTGAGCGAGGACGGTGAGCAGGGCTTCCCCGGTACCGTTACGGCAAATGTGGTCTTCACTTTGACCACCGACAATGCCCTTGCGATTCGTCTGTCGGCGACCACCGACAAGCTTACCGTAATTAATATGACTTTCCACGGCTACTTCAACCTGACCGGAAACCCCGAGATGTCGATACTCGGTGAAGAGCTGATGATCGACGCAGATCACTATACTCCGGTTGACAGCACCCAGATCCCCACAGGTGTCATCGAGAATGTTGCAGGCACTCCGATGGATTTCAGAATACCGACACCTATCGGGCTTCGCATTGACGAGGCGCACGAACAGCTGAAGATCTGCAGGGGCTACGATATGAACTGGGTCCTGAACAGCCAGAACAACCATGTCCGTAAAGTGGCAGAGCTTTACGATCCGACGAGCGGAAGGTCGATGACTGTTTTTACCGACGAGCCCGGGATGCAATTCTATACGGGCAACTTCCTGACCGGCTCAGAAAAAGGTAAAGGCGGTGTCGCATACGGGTACAGAAGTGCCCTCGCTCTCGAGACACAGCATTATCCAGACTCCCCGAACAAACCCGATTTCCCCTCTACGTCCCTTCTCCCGGGGCATACCTACCGCTCCACCACGATATACAAGTTCTCCATCCGCTGATCGTCATACGGCTCCCTTTTCTCTTCGAGTCCACCACGACGATCGCCATTTTTACTTTCCAACCGCACTCCGTATTGCCTACCCATCTTCGCCCAATCAGCATCGATTCATCCTTCCTCAGTCTACGATACCCACCGGATTGTTCCGAACCAACCCCGTTCTCCCATTTTCTTTTCTCAAAGCCCACCCAATAGTCACCAACCACTTCTCCTGATTTAGAAAGCAGCTTTGCGAATCTGTCAGGACGCATGCCAAAGCCGTCTTATGCGCTGTTGTCCTAAGTAATTGCTGGCAGAGGAGGCGCCACGACCGCTCTGCGTTCTCCCGGCACGACGGCGAGTCTGATCGGAGTTGACATAATATTACATCCTCCAAACATTTTTGTGACATCCGGGGCCCAAGCGTCTGGCAACTTGATTCGAAGTGATGGACAAGAGCAAACTTATTTGAAGATCTAAGTGAGGAAGAGAATACACACGGCTTTTTCGGTTATGTTGCTGATCAGCTCTTCGGCGGGCGCTCAGCAGTTTGGGGGATTCGTCTCCTTCCAGCCGCGCGAGATCACACCTGGCGCTTATATGGAATTCCAGGCGGGAAGAGTGGCTTACAGGTGGTCGATGGGAGTTCCCGTAGTCCTTGACGATATCCACAACGGCGGAAAATCAAATCTTTCACTCTGGTCGATGTATATGGCAGGCATAATCGGCATAGAGTATCTGACAGCAGGAGACTTCGAGATACAGGCCGATTCATCCGGTCTGACGCTTCCAGGTATTGTCCTGCTCGTCATTCCTGCACTTTCGAATGGAAGGTTAAGTTTCAACATATTGGACAAGATCGCATCAGATGAGTCCGGGGTCCAGTTCGCCCCCTTCATCGGTTGGGATACCGCGCTGTTTGAAATGAGGGGGCTTCAATGGTTCAGGTTTGCGCCTTACGCCGGCGTTTCATGTCTCAGGATATTCGGCTCGCCGGACAAACGCGAGAGGCGCTGGGAGGCCGGCCTCAGCCTCGGTGTCAGGGAAGATTATGACGTGGTCGGTCCCACGGAAAAAAGATTTACTGCTTTCGTCACGTTGGAAGCAACAATTCACTAACCGGCCTTTACGCAAGTAGCATTTGTCATCATGGAATAAATACATAAGCATGCATCTTAATTCAAAAGAGGGCAAGGATGTTTACGGGCACAGTAAAGGAGGCCGGCAGATTCTTCTCCGACGCGAGGATCTTCGAACTCTATTCGGAAATTCGTGACTACCTTCCGAAACAGCGGAGAAAGGAGTTTGAGAAATCATGGGTCATCAACAACCTTCTGGCCGGCTCCAGGAAGAGACGTCGTCTCGAGAAGAAACTCGGCTGCACGCTTCCGGCCCTTATCGACATCACACCGACTGAGAAGTGTAACCTGAATTGTCTCGGCTGCTACGCATTGAGCTACAGCCGAAGCGTCGATATGACGACCGAACAGGTCAGGCTTATTGTAGGGCAGGCGCGGGAGCTGGGGATTTATCTTGTTGGACTTCTCGGCGGGGAGCCGTTTGCGAGGAAGGATCTGTTCCGCGTTGTCGAGGAAAACAAGGATATAGCCTTCCGGATATCCACGAACGGCACGACACTCGGCGGGGAGACGATCGAGGCGTTGAAAAGGTGCGGAAACCTGGTGACCTACTTCAGCCTCGAGGGATTTGAGGAGGAGACCGATAGCTGGAGGGGGAGCGGCGTCTACTCCCAGATAATGGAATCAATGTCTGCATTGAAGGAGGCGCGAGTCCTGTTCGGATTCTCAGCCTTGCTTCATAAGAAGAATGTAAAGCGAGTCGTATCGACCTGCTTTCTGGATGCCATGACCGAAGCAGGCTGTAAGTTCGGCCTGTTCTTCCCCTACGGTCCTGCCGGAGACAGTGCACGTTATGAGTTGAGGCTCGATGAGAACGAGATATCCGAAGCCTTTTCGAGACTCGACGCGCTATCGCAAAATTATACGATGTTGCTCATTAAGGAGGGGTACACCGCGCGCGGTAATTCAGATCATTACGTAGCGGAGAAAGGATGCCGCGCCGGTGTAACCGTCAACATCACTCCGGAGGGGAATGTGGAGCCATGTAACGGCATACAGTTTTATACCGAGAACGTATTTCGTTCGGGACTGAAAAGGGTTTTCACCTCTCCATTTTACAACGACATTTACACCTGTGTCCGCCGATATAACGGCCGGTGCATTTCAATCTTCCAGCCTAAGGAAGTATTGCGAATCGTCGAAGAGAATAATGCCAGGGGAAGCTACCCGCGTTCGTTTCCGACTTACCGAAAGTACGCGGCCTGTTACCCGGATATTCCCTCGAAAAAGTCCGCAAGAGAATCACTTGAGGAGAAAATGTCATGAAGAATCCGTTCAGTGAAATACTTAACAGGACCGCCCTTCACGGATGGATCGGGAAGAACAGGAACTTGTTGATGGTGCAAAAGCGTCTCTCCGCTCAGCTTCCGGGCAAATACAGGAGGGCCTTTTATCGTACATGGGTACTGTCTCATATGGGCGTAAGAAGGAAACATGTTCGATTGCCCGCAGGCACGCTTACGCCCTTGACGATCAAGATATCGCCCACGATGAGATGTAACCTGAAGTGCCTCGGCTGCTTCGCAGGAAGTTACACCGACCGGGAAGACATGAGATTCGAGACGATTCAGAGCATAGTGGAACAGGCCGAGGAGATCGGCATCCCGTCTGTCGGCATATTGGGGGGCGAACCGTTCCTGTTTCCGAAGATTTTCGACCTCTTCCGCGCGCATAGGAAGATCGGTTTCTACATCGCCACAAACGGGACACTGGTTACCGCAGAGGTTGTAGCGAAACTGAGTGAACTCCCCCATGTGATAACCGCCTTCAGTGTCGACGGATTTGAAGAGCTGAATGACAAATTCCGCGGACGCGGCGTCTTCCGCAAAATCGTCGGATCGATGAAGCTGATGAAGGCCGGCGGTGTCGCATTCGGATTCTCGACCACGGTGCACAAGGGGAATTTGGATGAAGTCGTCTCGGCGAGATATCTCGACTTCATGATCGAATGCGGATGCCTCTTCGGGGCCTTCCTTCCTTATGTACCTGTCGGGACCGATCCCGCCTATGACCTGGTTTGCAGCGAGAAGGATGTTGCCGTGTATTACAAAAAGCTAGATGAGATGCTGGCAGACAGGTCGCTGCTGGTTCTGAAGGAAGGTTACAGCGATGGGACATTCCTGAATTCAGGATGCGGTGCCGGCCATACGCTTCACATTACATCCAGCGGTGAAGTGGAGCCTTGCAACGGCATCCAGTTCTTCAAGGACAGCATACTCACTTCGCGCTTGAAGGACATATACGCCTCGCCATATTTCGAAGATATCAGGAAGCTGCATCCGGTGGATCATCGCGAATGCCTCGTCATCGCCAGACCTCGCGAAGTGATGGAAGTGGTAGAAAGACATCACGCGGGCGAAACTCACTTAGATGCGATGAGCCATCTCGTTAAATACGCTTCGAGATTCGAGAGAAGAGAACAACGTTTGCCTTCTCGCTGAAGCTATCCCTATCGGTATTTGGTGCGACGTAAGAACCGACTCTCGTGGACGGTGGCAATGTGGGGATGGCTTTTCCGTAGCCGGATGGTTCTGTGGTCAGGCTAAGGGGAGCCGCTCTTCAATTTGGAATCTTGCCGGATTTGCGAAACCCTTCCGGGTATTGCGCAATTGGCGGGCATCTGTTTCAATCGATGTCTGCCGGTTTACTGATTCCCGCTGAGAGGTTATCGAAATCTGTTCCAACCGGACGAGAGGCCGTGGGATGCTGCCGAGCTTGAACCCTTTTTCCGGCTTTAGTAAACTCGTTGAGGCACATCTGTGTTGATATAGAAGAGACTACGAAGACCGAGAGGGAGTGCAAGTCATATATTTACCTCGCGTAGTCCTGCATCCCTATTCAGATTGTCGATAAAGGAGGAGTGATTGTGCCGAACAAGAGGAGGAAGGACGGACATCGAAAGAGTGGGGCGCCATTGCGGGAGATCGACCGATACCGTCAGCTTATTCACATGTCGCCTGATATGATCGCGATCCACACGAAGGGTAAGATAACCTATATGAATCCGGCGGGCATAAGGATGCTCGGCTATACGAAAGCTGCAGACGTGATTGGGCGGCCGATAAGCCAATTCCTTCACCCCGATGACAGGCCAATGGTTGCCGACATGGTTAACGATCTGTATTCCAAGAAGAAAAACAGGCACGGATACAGGTTCAGATTTATGCGTCCCGATAGCACCGTCATTTATCTCGAAATATCTTCTGCCCCCGCTTCAAGGAACGACCCGGAATCGCGTCAGGTACTGGCACGCGACATCACGGAAAAGGTCAAGTCCGAGGAATCTCTGCGTGCGAGCGAAGAGCTGTTCCGCCTTTTCGTCCAAGGTGTTAAGGAGTATGCCATGTACACCATGGATACGGCTGGGAACATCACGAGCTGGAACGCCGGAGCACAGCGACTGAAGGGATACCGAAGGAATGACATCCTCGGGAAACACTATTCCATATTTTTCCTTCCGGAGGCGACCGCAAAGGGAATCCCGCAGGCTCTCCTGAAGAAAGCTGAAAAGGAAGGTCAGGTGGAAAATGAAGGATGGCGGGTTCGCAAAGACGGATCGTGTTTCTGGGCGGGGACCCTTCTCACTGCGATGCGGGACGGCAGCGGAAAGCTTGTGGGATTCTCAAAAATTACAGGAGACCTCACCGATGAAAAACATACCACAGACCGGCTCATAAAGGAGGTCCGCCAGCTCCAGGCGGTGTTCGACCGGAGTCATGCGGTCATGTTCCTCAAAGATACTTCCGGAAGGTATATCCGTGTCAACGGGCAATTCGAAAGATCGTTCGGTATGAAGGCGACCGATATACTCGGGAAAACTGACAGGGAGATATTTCCTCCAGTCCAGGCAAAAGAATTCGAACAAAACGACAGGAAGGTGATCGACGCGAGGGTCCCATTGGTCTTTGAAGAGACTGCCCGTTACAGGGACGGACAGCATACGAGTCTTGTCGTGAAGTACCCGCTCACCGACGAAAGAAGGTCGATCTACGCGATTGGAGGAGTAGTTACGGATATTACGCAACTGAAAATGGACGAAGCGCTGCTGCGCTCCACCAATATGAAGCTTGAGGCCGTCCTGAATTCGGCTCCTCTCGCTATCCTTACTGTCGACGACCGGGGCCGGGTAATGAGCTGGAACAGGGGAGCCGAAGAAATGTTCGGATGGAAAAAGGAAGAGGTGATGGGGAAGATATTCCCCGCGGTTCCTCCCCCCGGACTGAAGGATTACCTCGACGGAATCAGGCGCGGCTTCAAAGGCGAATCGGTCGCAGGATATCGTTCGGTAAGGCGCAAGAAGGATGGTTCTATCATGGAAGCAAGCATCGCGTACGCACCGGTGGTAGATTCCGATGGCCGCACTGGAAGCGTGATAGTGGTCATCGACGACATAACAGACAGGATGCGGGCGGAGAGGGAAGTGGAACGGTCACGCGAGAAAGTGCTGAATATGACGCGAAGACTCGAATCGGTACGCGAGCAGGAAAAGAAAAAGATTGCGCTCGAGATCCACGATGAGCTTGGCCAAATGCTCACGGCTCTGAAGATGGACTTGAGCATCTTGCAGGAAGGGGTCTCAACCGGCAGACTGGAGTCGCAGATCGAAATGGCGCGGCGGCTGGGCTCTTCGATCCGCCTGATCGATAGTGCGATTGACACAGTCAGAAAGATTGCGGCAGACTTGAGACCCGGGATCCTGGACCATCTCGGATTTGAGGCCGCCATATCGGATCTCGGCAGGTCTTTCGAGAAAAGGTCTGGAATTGCGTGCACCGTCGATGTGAAACTCGGCAACGTTAAACTCGGGCAGGAACAATCCATCGCGCTTTACCGGATAGTGCAGGAGTCCCTTACGAACGTGGTGAGGCATTCGAAAGCAACACGGGTGCGCATTTGCGCATCCCGCGCGAATGGCTTTCTTTCGTTCGAGATCCAGGACAACGGGAAAGGGATAGACGAAGCGCAGCTGTCGAGCCACGAGTCGGTGGGAATTTTCGGGATGCGCGAACGTGCGGAAGCGATCGGAGGCTCATTCTCCGTCGCTCCCAATGCTAATGGGGGAACCGTCGTTAGAATTCTCCTCCCATCCGACGGCGCAAAGGGAGGCGCTTCCGGCCGGATAAACCGAAACTGAGAGTAAATGGTTATGAAAAAAATAAATGTATTCATGGTCGACGATCACGAATTGATCCTGGAGGGAATCCGGAAGACACTCGGCCTTGTCCTGGAAATTTCGATTGTGGGAGAAGCCCGATCCGCAGAAGAGCTGCTCGGCGGTTCGGCCGCAAAGAATGCCGACATCATCCTTCTCGACATCGACCTGCCCGGTAGAAGCGGTCTCGACGCATTGGTCGACGTGAAGGCAGTGTTCCCGCAGGCCCGCGTCCTCTTCCTTAGCATGTTTCCGGAGGACCAATTTGCCGTCAGGGCCCTGAAGGCGGGAGCACACGGATATGTTACGAAGAAAGCCGTCGCACAGGAACTGGTCGACGCGATCAGAACCATTGCGACGGGGAAGAAATATGTAAGCCCGGGCGTTGAACAGCAGCTCCTTCGGGAAATTGGCTTCAATGAAGGAAGAAACCCGGTCGAGACTCTCTCAGACAGGGAACTGTCGGTGCTAAGGCTTATCGCAAAAGGTAAACCGGCGGGGGCCATCGCCTCACAGTTATCGTTGAGCGTAAGCACGATTACTACCTACCGAAGGCGACTCTTGAAAAAACTGGATATGAAGACAAATGCCGAGCTGGTCCGCTTTGCACTGGAGAATAAGATCATCATATGACGTGCCGACCTCACACGGTCGTCACAACTCCGATACCGGTAATTCACCAGACTAATCCTTCCCGGCATTCTCCGCCGCAAGTGTGTAAATTGGCGCCAGTGAGTGTCACTATTATTGTGACTTCACTTTCAGGCTATCGGCGACAAGCGTCGGCTTCCATGACACGGTATTTTGTGGGGACGAACAACCGATCATACGGAGAAGGAATGTTGAGAATATTCGTAGCTGATAATTCACCGATAATCAGAGAACGGTTGAAGAGTATGATGAACGCGGTCGGGGGGATCGATGTTGTGGGTGAATCTGCCAGTTATCGTGAATCGATTTCTGAAATCCAGCGTACCCGGCCGGACGTCATACTCGTGGACATGAATATTGCCGGCGGAACCGGAATTGATCTCTTGTCGGAAATCCACGAACAAGATTGGACCGTGACCAAGATAATCCTGTCAGACTATTCAACTCCGCCCTACCGCAACGCATGCATGACGGCGGGCGCCGATTATTTCTTCGACAAGGCGATGGATTACGCCAAACTCCGGCAAGTGATTCGCGGGCTGGCTAGTTCCAGGATGTTGTCCGACGTCCATGATGCGCTGTACGCCAACTCGAAAAGGAAGCGGCATTGAGAGCCGGAGGAAAAGGGAACGGAACCGACCGGTCCGCGACCCTTGGCAAGCCGGCACAGTTCTCCAAACCAACGGCCGCTTCTGAAGATCAGTATCGAATATTGTTCGATCACAACCCAAACCCTATGTGGGTATATGACCTGGAGACTCTTCGGTTCCTTGCTGTCAACGACGCTGCAGTCTATCATTATGGTTATTCTCGGGAAGAATTCCTGGGAATGTCGATACGCGATATTCGTCCATCGGAAGATCTGGCAAGACTGGATGAGAATCTCCGGCTCACGGTCGTGACGCCTGTGGATGATCCCGGTGTCTGGCGGCACCTGACGAAAGATGGTAAGATTTTTCATGTGCACATTACATCACATGAAGTCCCGTTCGGCGGCAGGAAAGGAAAACTTGTTCTGGCTCAGAATCTCACGGCTCAGATAGAAGCTGAGGAAAGGCTCTCGATGGCCCTGGAAACGGAAAAACACTTCCGTGAAGAGGCGGAGAAAGTGAATCGCCGTCTTACCTTTCTCCTTGATGCGAGCACGACGCTTTCCGAGTCCTTTGATTTCCAGGAGTGCCTCAAGACTGTCGCGAGAATGGCAGTTCCAAGAATTGCGGATTGGTGCGCGGTGGATATCCTGGAGAGCGACGGTACGCTTGCCCGCCTCGCAGTCGTTCACTCCGATCCGCGAATGGTCGAATATGCCTTCGAACTTCAGAAACGTCATCCTTACCAGGCCGGCGCCGCTTCGGGATTGACGGACGTTCTGAAGGCCGGGCGTACCGAAATGATCAACGACATCCCGGACGAAATGCTCGTGGCGCGGGCCAAGGATGAGGAAGACCTCAGGATGTTCAGGATGCTCGGGCTCGGGGCAGTCTTGATAGTACCGTTGCTCGCGTTCGAAAGGACGCTTGGAGCCATCACGCTTGTCTACGCCGAATCGAAAAGGAAATTCACCGAAGAGGACAGGCTGCTCGCAGAGGATCTCGCCCGTCGCGCTGCGATACAGATAGATCTTGCCAGGCTATATCGTGAGACCAAAGAGCTCAACGCATCGCTCGAGAAAAAAGTCGACGATCGCACTTTGGAACTCCAGGCGGCTAACGGGGAGCTTGAAGCATTTTCCTATTCAGTATCGCACGACTTGCGAGCCCCGCTCCGGCATATTCACGGTTACGCCGATCTTCTCGCGAGGCACACCGGGAACGCTCTCGATGAGAAGGGGAAACGATATCTGGGATTGATTTCCGCTTCCGTCAAGGAGATGGGCGTCCTCATAGATGATCTGCTTATGTTTTCGCGAATGGGGCGTGTTGAAATGAGAAAATCTACTGTCGACCTGCGCGATACGGTTGAGAGCGTCATCAACAGTATGAGCCAGGAAACCGGCGGCCGGGTTATCGAGTGGAAAATCTCCCGGTTGCCGGTCGTGCAGGCGGACCAGAACATGCTCAGGCTGGTATTCCAGAACCTTCTCGGGAACGCGGTGAAATACACGCGTCCCAGGGAGAGGGCAGTTATTGAGATCGATGGAAAGCTTAATGACGGGGAGGCGGTTATTTGCGTACGGGACAACGGTGTCGGATTCGATATGAAGTACTCGGATAATCTCTTCGGTGTCTTCCAGCGCCTTCATTCCTCCGAAGAATTTGAAGGATCCGGAATCGGGCTGGCAAATGTCAGAAGGATCATACATCGTCACGGTGGCAGGACCTGGGCCGAGGGCGAAGTCGACAGGGGAGCCGCCGTATACTTTTCACTTCCTGAATCGAGCAGAGTATAAAAGTGGATCCGATGAAAAGCATCCTTCTTGCCGGGGACAATCAAATAGATGTTGAACTTACACAAGAGGCATTGGGACGGAATAACCTTGCCAACGACGTGGTCGTCGTGGGCGAGGACGGAGAAGCGCCAGACTACTTCAGGCAGAGCGGAAATTACGCCGGACGGAAGGGAGGGAACCCGGCAGTCGTCCTTCTCGATTTGAAGACTCCGAAAGTTGGCTGCCTGAAGGTGCGTGAGGAAATCAAGGGAGATGATTCACTCAGGACGATTCCGGCCGTTGTCCTGACATCGTCGAACGAGGAGACTGACCTATTGAAGAGTTACCAGCTTGGAGTCAACGCTTTCGTCGTGAAGCCGGTGGATTTTCACGACTTCATGGAAGCCGTGAGCAGGCCCGGAGCATTCTGGGCTATCGTGAACGAGGCTCCGCCCGCTGGTGTGAGAAGCGGCTAACAAGCCGGCCGGATACGGCGAAGGGAATTGTTGCCCTCCGTTTGAATGCCGGCATGATCGTCTTTCGGTTTGAAGGTAGAGCGGCCTGATAGGGAAAAGATGTCGACCAGAGATTTCACGGTCACAAAGGGAATATCTGCAACTCGAGTTCTGCAGATGACTTCCCAGCAAGCGTGAATGAGAGCGAGAAGTTATGAACGGAGAGCTTATGTCTGAAATTGAAAACAATACAGTAAGGGTCCTGCACCTGGAAGATAATGCCGGGGATGCGCGGCTGATTCGTTCGATAATGGAAGATGCGGGCATACATTGCAAGGTGAGACTTGTAAGGTCGAGGGAAGACTATCTGGAAGCGCTGGAGAAGGGAAGCTTCGATTTGATCTTATGCGACTATTCTCTTCCGTTGTTTAACGGGAGGGACGCTCTTCTGATCGCCAGGGAAAAGAAACCTGACGTCCCTTTCATCTATGTCTCAGGTACGATCGGTGAAGAGCGTGCGGTGCAGGCACTCGTGGATGGTGCCACGGATTATGTGCTTAAACCCGGACTCGCACGCCTTGCGCCCGCTGTCCGACGTGCCGTCAGGGAAGCGGAAGAAAGAAAGAAGCTGAAGAGTGTCGAGGGGAAGCGACAGACGGCGGTTGAGGAGCTAAAACTTCTCGAGTCGAAATATCGAGGTTTGCTCGAAAGCGCACCGGACGCCGCCATAATTATCGATGAAGGCGATACGATTACATTCGCCAATGTCGGGGCTGAAAAGATGTTCGGCTATACCCGTGACGAACTGGTCGGAAAGCCACTTTCGATCCTGATCCCCGGCAGATTTCAGGGATCACACGCAAGGAAACTGAAGTCGTTCGGCGCTCACCCGCACGCGAGGCCGATGAGTTCAGGGATGGAATTGTACGGAGTGAGGAAGGACGGCGCCGAATTCCCGGCTGATATTATGCTTTCCCCCTTTGCCAAGGGCAAGGATATTTCGGTGCTTGCCATGGTTCGCGACCTCACCGGTACGAAAATATCCGAAAAGGCATTGCGGGACAGCGAGGATAAATTCAGAACTATCTATGAAGCGTCGCCGGTAGCGATAGTAGAAGTCGCAAAAGACGGCAGGTTCCTGAGCTGCAACCACGCCGCGTTGAATCTCTTCGGGTACAGTGAAGACGAGCTTCTCGGAATGAAGATCGAGGATCTTAAGCACCCGGAGGATGAAGCGGTCGTGTCGCTGCTGTTGCCTGAACTCGGCAAGCTCAGGATGTGCAAAGTGAGAATTGAAAAACGTTTCATCCGTAAGAACGGAGTCACAATAATCGCCCAGCTCACGGTTTCTGAAGTCATGGACGAGGCCGATAGATTGTCTCATGCGGTGATAATTATCGACGATGTCACGGATCGACGAATGGCTGAAGAGGCGCTTCGAAACTCTGAAGAGCAATACCGAAGCCTGGTAGACGGAGTACGGGATGCTATTTTCAGATTATCGCCCGGTGGAGTCATTCTCAGTCTTAATCTTGCTTTCGAAACGATGACCGGTTGGACGCGCGAAGAATGGATCGGCCGCCGCTTCACCGAACTCATTCATCCCGACGAAAGGGAGAGAGCCTTCCTGGCTCTGAAGAACGTGGCTGACGGGGAGGATTCCGGAGTCACCGAGTACAGGATCGCGACCAAGTCTGGCCGTTATCTCGTCGGGGAAATTAATGCGGCTGCGCAGGTCAAGGATGGCATGTTCGTCGGTTACCTGGGAATTGCAAGAGATGTGACGGCCCAGAAATCGCTCGAAGAGCAGCTCAGACAATCGATGAAACTAGAAGGTCTGGGCACGCTTGCCGGAGGGATCGCGCACGACTTCAACAACATACTCGCAATCATCACGGGCTATGCATCGTTCTTGCGGAGAACTGTGACAAGTGACGAGAAAGATGTACGCTCACTCGATGCGATCGAAACCGCTGCATCGAGGGCCACCGGACTTGTGCGCCAGCTACTGACTTTCGCCAGGAGAGAAGAAACCGTCATCGGCTACCTCGATGTGAACGAAGTGGTGAACGAAATGCAAAAGCTGATCGGGGAGACATTTCCGAAGCAGATAATGATAAACATCGAATTGTACGGAGGACCGACGCCCGTTTACGGGGATCGTTCGCAGATACACCAGCTCATTTTGAATCTTTGCGTGAATGCGAGGGACGCAATGATGGATCGCGAGGACGGCTCGCCGGCGGGCGGCGTACTCGGGATCGTTACAGATGTCGCCAAAGGAAGCGACCTGAAGAAACGATATCCCGCGGCGACGGAGGATGAGTATATTTCGCTTCGTGTCAGCGACACTGGAAAAGGCATAGACGAAAAAAACAGGAGGCGCATCTTCGAGCCCTTCTTTACGACAAAACCCCAGGGGAAAGGGACCGGCCTTGGCCTGTCGACTGTCTACGGTATCGTTCAAAATCACGCCGGGATAATCGATCTGGAAAGCGAACCCGGCTCAGGCACGGCATTCACGGTGTATCTCCCGGTACGCTGCCAGGTTGTGCCGGAAGAAGAGCCGATCGGCGATGCTTCGGATTTACGCGGACGAAATGAGACTATACTCGTGGTCGAGGATGAACCGGGACTCCGCGAATACCTTGAGACTCTGCTTATAGCAGAGGGGTACAGGGTGCTGACTGCTCAAGACGGCGAAAAGGCAATCTCGGTTTTCATGGGCCATGATGATATCGACCTTGTCCTTTCAGACATCGGACTTCCAAAGATAGGCGGCATAGACCTGATGGAAACGGTCCGGTCCATGAAGCCAGGAACCGGCGTGATACTCGCAAGCGGCTACCTCGATGAAAGTGAACGAAGAAGGATGGCCGAGAAAGGTGTAGCCTCTTTCATTCAAAAGCCTTACCAGGGTGAAGAATTACTGAAAAGGATCCGCTCGCAACTGGATCAGGATTGAACACACTCCACAGAAGGCCCGGTGATTTACCGCGTTTCTTGAGCAACATCCCCGCTCCAGATTCTCTTCGCATCTCCGGCGAGCCCGCCGTCGTGCAAACGGGAACGATTTCCTCGGGGGATGCTGTTAGATATATTGATTTTCGTTCAAGAGTTGCCCGCGCGGGCGCAAAGCTTCTCATCGACAACTGACAGAAGGTATCACTGACGGCTTTGCTATGACGATTTGGGTGCGGAACGTTGGCCGATAGTCTTAATCTCACTCACCTTGAAGATGTGGGTCTCCTCAAATCCATTGTGGATAAATCCCAGGATGGGGTGATGCTCACTGACAATACAGGCATCGTCATTTTTGCCAACGCCGCAGCTACCGGGATCTTCGCGCACATGAATGAACATCTGGTTGGGTCGCGTTTCGAGTTGCGGGACCGGTCCGAGACGTCAGAAATCAGCGCGTTGATCGGTTCGGAGGAAAGATATTTTGAGATACGTGCAAGCGAAGTACACTGGCAGGGGCAGAAATTCAACCTGGGGGTTTTCCGGGATATCACAAGACGTAAACTGGTCGAGGAAAGACTTCGCGCGAGTGAGGAGCGCTATCGCCATCTCTTTGAACACGCCATGCTGGGGGTCTTTCAGGTCTCTGTAGGAGGGGAAATCCTGGATGTGAACCCCACATTCGCGCTGATGTTCGGCTACTCCTCTCCTCAGGAGTTGAAGGCGCTCGTGAAGAATGTAGATTCTGAACTCTTCATCGATCCCCAACGACGACTCCAGATTATCCGGCGGGTCGAGCAGAATCCGGGCCCCGGAGTCTTTGAAAACCAATACAGACGCAGGGATGGGACTTCATTTACAGGGAGGACTTTTTTGCACCCCGTCCGTGATGCGTATGGCAATATCCTCCACATCGAAGGCTTTGTCGAGGACATCTCCGAAAGAAGAAAGTCCGAGGAAGCATTACGGAGAAGCGAGGAGCGCTTTTCAAAAGTATTCTCTTCGAGTCCGGTCGGCATCAGCATTACAACGCTTTCTGAAGGAAGGTTTCTCGATGCCAACCAGGCATTCCTCGAAGTGTATGGATATGTCCACGACGAGGTTGTAGGCCGCACATCTTCGGAATTGAACATGTGGGTGAACCCCGAGGTTCGTGAGAGGATTGCGCGGGAGATTCACGAGAAAGGGAAGGCCCAGGAGCTGGAAGTGGAATTGCGTATGAAATCCGGCGAGCTTTTCACGGGGATGTTTTCGGCGGAAATAATCAATATCTCCGGAGAAGACTGCATGATCGGACTTCTCCGCGACATCACAGACCAGAAGAATGCCTATGAGGCGCGTTCGCGCCTCGCCGCGATCGTCGAATCAGCATCGGATGCCGTCTTCGCGAAAACTGTTGACGGCGTGATCACCGCGTGGAACCATGGCGCAGAAATTCTCTTCGGATATCCTGCACAAGAAATAATCGGGAAAAATATCCGGATACTCTATTCTCAAGAGCGTGTTGAAGAAGAGGAGCGTATACTCAACCGGCTATTGAAAGGCGAGACGGTGGCACAATTTGAATCTGTCCGTATCAGGAAGGGCGGTGAGCCCGTTGAGGTCTCGTTGACGATATCTCCCATATTCGACGCCGATAAGAAGATCGTCGGAGCTTCCCAGATCGCCCGCGACATCACGGAACGTAGGAAGTCTGAGCAGCAGATAAGGATGCTCAATGAAGAACTCGAACATCGCGTCCTTGAACGGACGGCTCAGCTCGAAGCGGCCAATAAAGAACTCGAGGCTTTTTCCTATTCGGTCTCTCATGATTTACGTGCTCCGCTGCGCCATATACACGGTTACTCCGACCTGCTGTCCCGCCGAATAGAAGGGAAGGCCGATCAAACAGAACTTCGATACCTGAGATACATCTCCGATTCCGTCAGGGAGATGGGGAATCTTATCGACGATCTCCTGGCCTTCTCGCGAATGGGGAGGTCGGAACTGCATAAGACTTCCGTTGATCTACGCAAAACTGTAGAGAACGTGATCGGCCTATTCTCTGACGAGATTTCGCGGCGTGAGATAGAGTGGATTATTTCCGATCTTCCGACAGTTGATGGCGATTCGGCGATGTTGCAGCTTGTGTTTCAGAACCTGATAGGTAATGCGGTGAAGTACACTCGTACGAGATCCAAAGCCATAATACAAATCGGAAGTGAAATCCGTCCGGATCAGGTAATAGTCCGTGTGAATGACAACGGCGTCGGGTTTGACATGAAGTACGCCAACAACCTGTTTGGAGTATTCCAGAGGCTGCACAGGTCGGAAGAGTTCGAAGGAACGGGCATCGGACTTGCAAACGTCCGGAGGATAATCCACCGTCACGGCGGTGAGACATGGGCAGAAGGCGGCTTGGATAAAGGTGCAACGTTTTATTTCTCACTTCCTAATCATAAAAAAGGTTGAAGATGGAACGTCTAAAGAGCATTCTTCTCGCGGAAGATAATCACATGGACGTCGAGCTCACCCTCGAGGCCCTGGGCCGTCACAATCTTGCGAACGACGTCGAAGTAGTCAACGACGGAGAGGAGGCGCTCGATTACCTTCATCGCAGAGGAAAGTACAGCTCCCGTTTGGAGGGTAACCCGGCGGTGGTGCTCCTCGATATCAAGATGCCGAAGGTGACCGGCCTCGAAGTACTGAAGGAAATAAAAGGCGACCCGAAACTGAGGATGATGCCGGTGGTTGTGTTGACATCATCGCGGGAGGAATCGGACCTGATTAAGAGTTATAACCTGGGGGTCAACGCTTATGTTGTCAAGCCGCTCGGGTTCGAGGAGTTTGTTACGGCCGTGAGCAGACTCGGCGTCTTTTGGGCAATTATAAACGAGCCTCCCCCGGGGACCTCGAGCGGAATAGCGTAATCATGTCTGTCGGCCCGCGTGCCAGGGATTTACAGAATCGGAGAGCGAATGCCAGGTAAAAATTCCAGCGTTCTTGAAATACTTCATCTTGAAGATGAAAAAACTGATGCTGCTTTAGTCAAAGACCTTCTTGAAGAGGCGGGCATAGGGTGTCACATAACGCTGGTCGCGTCCCGCGATGAGTTTGCCAGCGCGCTTTCTGAAAAGAAATTCGACCTGATATTGTGCGACAACACGATACCGTCGTTCAGCGGTACCGGTGCGCTTCTAATGTCCCGCGGTATGGCATCGGATACGCCGTTCATCTTTGTTACCGGAACCATGGGTGAAGAATTAGCGGTGCAGACGTTACGGGACGGAGCGACCGACTACGTTCTCAAACCGGGGCTTACGCGTCTTGTACCTTCAGTGAAGCGTGCGATCAAAGAGGCCGACGAGCGGAGGAAACTGAGACTCGCGGAGAAAATGCGCGAGATGGCGCTTGAAGATCTGAAGGTGCTTGAAACGAAATACCGCGGCGTTCTGGATAGTGCGCCTGACTCTGTCTTCATCGTCGATAAACGAGGAATCATTACTTTCGCAAACAAGAAAGCGGAATTGGATTTCGGATTCTCAAAAGGAGAGCTCATCGGAAAAGCGATCAACGTTCTTGTGCCGGACCGCTTCCAGAGGAATCACGGGAAGGAACTGCACGGGTTCGGCATACATCCACACGCACGTCCGATGGGGAGCGGGATCGACCTGTTCGGGAAAAGAAAGGACGGATCTGAATTCCCTGCCGATATCATGCTTTCTCCTTTCGTCAGCGGCAAGGAGATGACCGTCCTTGCGATGGTGCGCAACCTTGCAGAGTCCCAAAAGGCGGAGAAGGCAATCAGGGAAAGCGAAGAAAGATTCAGAACCATCTTCGAGGTCTCCCCGCTTGCAATGGTAAATGTCGATAGCCACGGGCGGTTTATCCGGTGCAACCAGGCCGCAATCAAACTGTTCGGTTACTCTCAGGATGAACTGCTTGCCATGAGATTCGGCGACATTACATATCCGGAGGACCGCGAAGCTACGGCTTCAGTGTTTTCCGACATGCTCCTCGGAAGAAATGATACCGCAAGATTTGAAAAGAGATACGTCCGGAAAGACGGGAGCATCCTCCTTGCGAATCTTACAATAGCGGCCGTGCGCGGGACTCAAAACCGTTTCAGTCATGCGGTCACTATCGTGGAAGACATTACGGAGCGACGTGCGGCGGAAGATGCACTACGCCGTTCGGAAGAGCAATATCGCGGTCTCGTCGAAGGCGTGCGCGATCCTATCTTCAAGCTTTCTCCCGATGGGACTATACGCAGCCTGAATTCTGCGTTCGAGGTCATAACTGGCTGGCCGCGTGAGGAATGGATAGGGAGGAACATTTCAGAAGTAATCCATCCGAACGACAGAGCGAAAGCTGCGGCGGCCTTCCAGGATATGGTGGAAGGCCTGATGCCTGTGATTGTGGAAATCAGGATCGCATGCAAATCGTCAGGGTACCTGATAATGGAATTCAACTCCGCTCCGCAGATGAGAGGCGGAGCGATGGTCGGCGTGCTTTGCATCGCCAGGGACGTGACTTCGCAGAAATCTCTCGAGGAACAACTCAGGCAGTCTCAGAAGCTTGAAGGCCTCGGAACACTGGCCGGCGGAATCGCGCATGATTTCAACAACATACTGGCCATAATCAACGGCTACACTTCATTCCTCAGAAGAAGGCTGCAGAACGACGAACAGGGGACAAAGTCACTCGATGCCATAACTTCCGCTGCAGGGAGGGCAACCCGGCTCGTTCGGCAGCTTCTGATGTTTGCAAGAAAACAGGAAAGAGTCCTCGGCTACCTGGACCTTAATGAGATGGTTAAGGAGATGGATACCCTGATCAGGGAGACATTTCCAAAGCAGATCGCAATTGAGACTGCGTTGCTCAAAGGAGGGGGAATCGTTTACGGGGATCGCTCAGAAATCCATCAGCTTCTCCTGAACCTCTGTGTCAACGCGCGTGACGCCATGATGGAGCGCCCGGCTGGAAATCTGGCTGGAGGTGTTCTGAGGTTAACGACCTCGTTCATAAAAGGCAGCCTCCTTAGGGCACAGCATCCGTCGGCCAATAGCGGGGACTATGTAGCACTGACGGTTTCAGATACAGGCGTAGGTATGGATGAAGAGACAACGGCGAGGATATTCGAACCGTTCTTCACGACCAAGCCTGAAGGAAAGGGGACCGGTCTCGGCCTGTCCACGGTATACGGCATCGTCCAAAGCCATGGCGGAATAATCGATGTATCGAGCAGCCCGGGAGGCGGGACGACATTCACGGTATATTTCGCTGCGGAACGCACCTCAGGTGAATCTTCGGATACTCAATCACTGCCGGGGGGAGACGCAGTTGGCGGAAACGAAACGATACTGGTTGTTGAAGACGAACCGGGGCTCCGCGATTACCTGCAAGACCTTCTGATGAGTGAAGGATACAAGGTGTTGACGGCACAGGACGGCGAACGCGCCATCTCGATATTCATAGACAGCAGCGACATCAACCTCGTTCTCTCGGATATCGGTCTTCCAAAAATCGGCGGGATCGACCTCTTGGGAACTGTTAAGATGATAAATCCCAAAACGCGGGTGATACTTGCCAGCGGTTTCCTGGAGGAGGACGAAAGGCGAAAGATGGAGGAGAAAGGTGTAAAGGCATTTATACAGAAGCCCTACCAAAGGGACGAACTCTTGAAGAAAATTAGATCGGCGTTGGATGAACAGTAGATGTGCGTGGCGCGTTGTGTCTGAAGGAACTGCGGTAAGGCTCGGAAGCAGCCACATATTTTCTTAAACAATATCCGGGATACGACATTTGACGAAAAAAATTCTGCTTGTCGATGACGATAGTGAGGTCCTCGCCTCGCTTCGATTCCAACTTGGAAATCGTTTCGAGGTTGAGACTGCAAAAGGGGCGGAGTACGGTATAAAAGCGGTATTGACCACAGGCCCATACGCGGTTGTGGTCTCGGACTTGAGGATGCCGCACGTAGATGGCGTCCGGTTTCTGACATGGCTCGAGTCGCAATCCCCGAATACTGTGAGGGTCCTCCACACGGCTTATGCAGACCTGCAGGTCTCGATCACCGCAATCAATGAGGGACATATATTCAGACTGCTGACTAAGCCTTGCGCGACGAAGGATATGATCAAGGCTTTGCAGGACGGGCTAAGGCAGTACGAACTGGTGGAATCCGAGAAGACCCTCCTGGAAGAGACTCTGAGCGGCAGTGTAAATTTACTGATTGAGCTCCTGGCGATCGCAAGCCCGGTGAGTTTCGGTCGTGCCGAAAAGACGCGGGACTACGTCAAGTCGTTTCCCGCTTCTGAAAAGAACGGGGACGAATGGGAACTGGGCGTTGCGGCCATGCTTTCAAGAATCGGCGCTGTCACGATGCCTGATACCGTAATTGAAAAGATTAATGCCGGGAAGGATTTGAGTTCCGTCGAACAATCGATGTACGGGAGAATTCCACAAATCGGTCACGACCTGCTTACCAATATTCCCCGTCTGCAAAACGTTGCGAACATCATACTGCACCACCAGAAGCGCTTCGACGGAGGGGAACCGCCTAAACATCCCGTCTCAGGCGACAAGATTCCGTATGCATCGCGTGTACTGAAAGTTTTCAGCGATATGGTGGACCTCGAGTCGTCCGGTCTATCCCGCGCGGATGCTTTTGCCGGCATGTCCTCCAGAACGGGATGGTACGATCCCGATATAATGCGGAAGCTCGGGGAGCTACCTGAGCTTCAGCATGACGCTGTTCCCGAGAGGAAGGTCCAGAGAATCATCCAATGCTCCGTAAGTGATCTGAGGCCGGGACTCGTCCTTCATTCTGCAGTCATGACGATAAAAGGCCTACGGCTGCTCAACGCCGGTGTGGCGATTTCGCCACCGATGCTCGAGAAGATCCGCAACCACGCCGAGCTGACGGGTGTTAAAGAACCGATAGAGGTTGTATGGTAAAGCGCAACCGGACGGGAAAGCCGATGTCAGCACTTTCAGGGATGGCGACCGCGCAACCTAATATCACCTGATGGGCAGATACTCTTTTTTTACATTCCAGCCGTCTATTGAGACTTCCGGGTCGGCAGCTGTTTCACCCGGATTACAGTTGATGTAGACTGTCCGCTCTTCTCCAGGCAACACGGATACATAGTTGTCGCTGTAAAACACGGGGAGGATGCGCTTCCCTGTCAGCGAATCGACGAGCGAGATGCGGTTGAAGAATGCCAACGGTCCGCCCGAGGGATTCTCGATCCTCACCGCTATTCGATTGCTGTCGATCAACGTTGCCTCTGCGCTGATGTCCGCGGCCGGCATATGCTGCAGGCCGGTGTATTGTCCGGATGAGTCCGGGAGCCAATACAGGTTCTCGCTTAAAAGTTTGTGAGACATGTCGAGCAGCCGCAGATCTAAGAATCCCCCTTCGGAAGAGTAAATTTCCGGTATGGCCCTTTCCATCTGGACGTATTTCTGGACTGACGTGGGTCTTACCTGTATGATCCATGATGTGATCAGAGAATCCTTTCCCGCAGGAGTGATCGATCTTACTTCCAGCATCAGATCGTGATACCGCTGGAACGTCTGGTTCACGACTTCGACTATTTTGTCGACGGGATTATACATCACGTGCAGCGGCTCACCTGCGTGACGGAGACCGTAGAGACCTCCGTTGGGATCGAGATAGTAGTCGTACATCTGTCCGCGCAACGCGGTCCATGGATTCTGTGTCTTCCAGATTATCACGCCCGTGTACCAGCTCCACATGTGAGATAGATGTCCTTCCATGAGCGCCCTGTACTGGTCGTAATTCACCAGCTGCGCCGTCTTCGCGAACATGCGGAGGGTCGCAGGCTTCCCATATGCATCGATGTGATTCCCGTAACCGATATACTTGTGGTATTTCCATACCGAATCGAGTCCCGCCCATGTAGAGTCCGGAATGACCAGGTCTTTCGGTGGAATGAATCGCTCCAGCGATTGGTAATCGCCCATGCCGACTGAACCTACTTCGGAGTTGAAGGAGAAGGAGCGGTGCTCCCAGAAGTAATCGGTAGGCTCGATATGATACGGCCCGTCCCCGTTTCCACCGATAAAATTATAGGACATGCTGTCGGTGTTCGAATACGTGAAGAAATACCGGGTGCTGTCGAGTGCGGGGAGAAGCGAGTCCTGCATTGCGGTTAAGATATCCACAGGCGGCGGGAGCTCATTGCCGCCGCAGTAGAAGGCGAGCGAGGGATGGTTGCGGAGCATTCTGACCTGGTCCGCTACAGACTCAATGAAGAGCTTGTGGTCATCGGGGTACTGCCGGCGTACCCACTGGTCGTCTTTCTTTGTCGGGTCGAGCCATTTCCCGTTGCAGTCTCCCGACACCCAGAAATCCTGGAAGACCAGCATCCCGTACTTATCGCACGCATCAAAGAAGTCAGGCCGTTCGGTTATTCCGCCACCCCACACCCGGATCAGGTTTAAATTCATCTCATGTTGGAACCTGATTTCCGCATCATATCTCGATTTCGAAAGGCGGAGCATCTCATCTGATACGATCCAATCTCCGCCTTTTATGAAAATCTTCTGACCGTTGACAAATACCTCCCGGCTTTGTGTACGCGAGTCCCACCGGGTCTCGATTTGTCTGATGCCTGTAGTAACATTGCGATTGTCAATCAGCCGGCCGCCGTCATTACTGAAAGTGAATTCCACTTTGTACAGATTCTGCTTCCCATAGCCGTTCGGCCACCAGAGTCTAGGATTTTGTATGGTATAATCGGGAAGCTGGACCTTGACCGTGGAATCGGCCGGCAAAGTGACTTTGCGGCTGACGCTGTGTCCGCCGATGACGTAGCCGACCGTTCCGCTTATTTCATTACCTGTCGGATTCTGCACGCGGACGCTCGCCACTATAATTGCCGGAGCCTGCGGTGTACCTGGGAATCTCTTGCCTGGAACTATCGTGACGATGTGAGGATAACGGAGCCTGATGCCTTCCGTTCGGACGATCGTTACTTTGTCCCAGATGCCTGTGTTGCGGTCGCGCACCGGCTGAATCCAGTCCCATCCGGCAACGAACTGGTTGGTTACACTCCTGGCTATCGTCCCGTCGCCGCCCTGGCCTCCGTTCGGATTACCGACGGGATTCGGCGGATAGACAATGACTGCCAGCCTGTTCTTCCCGTCCTTCGAAATAAACGGCGTGATGTTGTAGCTTTGCCGGAGAAACATGCCGTAGTGGGTCTTCCTGTTCAGCTTGTGGCCGTTAAGGAAGACGTCGCATCCGTAATTCACGCCTCTGAAATTCAGCCACACCTGTCCGCCGCCCCGGGGAGGGGATTCCATAAAATTCTTCACGAACCAGTATGTGTAATAGTCCGGTCCAGCCTGATAAATGTCGGGGATTTTCTTATTGTTCATTCCGTAGAACGGGTCCGGTATCAGCGAATCGTTCAGCATCGTCGTGAGGACGGTACCTGGTACGGTCGCCGGGATCCATCCGCTCAGATCGTGAGACGGATCAGATAAGATGTAGCCGCTTGAATCCACCTTCTTTATGTTCTTGCAGACCCATCCTGAATTCAGATCGTAGGTCTCCCTTCCGACGGCTCGTTCGCCCGATTGTGAAGTCAGGTGAAGAGATGTGCAGCCGGTGAACGATGAAAACAAGATGGCGAGCAGGGCGGGGATAAGAAATCTCTTTGGCATTGTCTCGGCGGTTTATGATGTTAAAGAAGGAGTATGATTACGAACTCGGTTAAGATACTAATCGAAAGGATAAAATGCTGAGGTTCAAGGCCTGCTTCAACAGGCGCCGTATCGTCGAAAGAAGGTGACCTTCTTTGAATTCATTCATAAATTGAGAATGTTAATAAGGAGTCGATCAAGTCATGAAAGCAATTCAAGTAACCCGCACCGGCGGGCCGGAAGTACTCGAAGTCAGAGATCTTCCCATACCTGAGCCCACGGAAAACGATATCGTAGTCAAGCTGGAAGCGGCCGGCGTCAATTATGTCGACGTATATCATCGCGACGGAAGATATGCAACAAACCCTCCTTTCACGATCGGCCAGGAAGGGACAGGAATCGTGAGCGCCGTCGGGAGGGGCGTGAGAGAATTCAAATCCGGCGACCGTGTAGCCTGGACGGGTATCATGGGCTCGTATGCAGAATACGTGAAGCTCCCTGCGGCAAGAGCCGTTCGCGTGCCCGGCAAGATGAGCGTCCAGCAGGCAGGTGCTGTCATGCTTCAGGGGATGACCGCACATTATCTGTCGCACGACACTTACCCTCTCAAGAAAGGTGACGCGGCGCTGGTTCATGCCGCCGCGGGGGGCGTCGGGCTGCTCCTTGTACAGATGGCACACCGGCTCGGAGCACGCGTAATCGGGACAGTCTCCACGGAAGAGAAGGCCGTGCTTGCCCGCAAGGCTGGTGCGGACGAAATAATACTTTATACGCAGACGGATTTCGAGTCCGAGACAAGAAGACTGACGTCGAACTCCGGCGTCCAGGTTGTTTACGACTCGGTAGGTAAAACGACGTTCGACAAGGGGCTCAGCCTGATAGTTCCAAGAGGTATGATGATACTTTATGGAGCTTCAAGTGGCAATGTGCCGCCGTTCGATCTCGGCATACTCGCTCAGAAAGGTTCGCTGTATGTAACCCGGCCGACGCTCGCCAGCTACATCGCGACACGGCAGGAGCTTCTCGCGCGTTCGAAAGCCGTGTTCGACATGATCCTTTCCGGAGAACTCGATCTTAGAATCGGGCAGACATACAAGCTTGAAAACGCCGCGCAGGCGCACAAAGATCTCGAGGCGAGAAAGACAACGGGGAAACTCCTGTTGATGCCGTAAACGCGCTGCACTTGCAGGGCATTCGTTACCGGCCTTACCTGAAGTCGTCAGCACAAAAAGAAAAATGGAGCGAAGACATGGAGTACAGAAAACTTGGACATTCAGGATTGATAGTAAGTTCCGTTTCATTGGGAACGATGCAGTTCGGAAGCGGGATGAATCTCGGCAACCTGGATCAGAAGGCGACGAACGAGATGGTGAAGTATGCGATCGATCGTGGAATAAACTTCATCGATACCGCCGACGTATACAGCCGCGGGGAGAGTGAGACACTCGTCGGCAATTCGCTGAAAGGCATCAGGCACGAGCTTGTGCTTGCCACGAAAGTCCGGCTTCCGATGAGCGATACATATTTCAATCACAGCGGTGCCACCCGCTTGAATATCCGCCGCGAGATCGATGACAGTCTACGCCGCCTCCAGACCGATTACGTCGACCTTTACCAGGTGCACGGCTGGGACAAAGAAACTCCGATCGAGGAGACTCTCCGGACGTTGGACGACCTGGTCAGGGAAGGGAAAGTCCGTTATATAGGACTGAGCAACTATTTCGCATGGCAGGCTGCAGTAGCCCTGGGAATCCAACACGAAGAGCATCTCGAGAGGTTCGTGACGGCCCAACTCTACTACAGTCTCGTGGGACGGGGCCTGGAAAACGGCTGGCTCGACTTCGCACAATACGCCGACCTGGGCGTACTGGTCTGGAGCACGCTTGCCGGGGGATACCTGAGCGGGAAGTACAAGGCCGGTCGGGCTGCGCCGGACGGAACGCGATTCGGCGAAGCGGGAAAATTCGTCCCGTTCGATGAAGAGAATGGTGAAAAGGTCCTGGAGGCATTGCGCAAGGTAGCGAAGCGGCACGACGCTACGCCTGCCCGCGTGGCAATCGCATGGACACTTTCTCGACCCGCGATCAGCAGCGTAATCATTGCCGCCCGCACTATCCCTCACCTCGAAGACAATATCGCAGCCGTCGATCTGAAGCTTACAAAAGAAGACATCGCCGAACTCGATCTAGTTTCCGATCCAGGCATACCTTATCCGAGATGGATGGTCCTGCAGCTGAACGAGGGTGAGGATCCACGTCCGAAAGTACTACATCCGGATGTCTATTCGGATGGCGGCGCGTGGAAAGACCTTCGGGGAAGAAAGTGAAAAGCTGGTACACAACGGTGTGGCCTCTAGGTCAATTCAGCGCCTCCTAACAGGCAGAGCTAAGGTGTTACACTGAGATCCACAGAGAAGAAAAGAGTTCCAGGGAGGGAAGAATCACTCTTGGTGATTCTTCCGCTCATTAATATCCCAATAGGTAGCGTGAAATATTTCATCATTAGCTATCTTCGGAAAACTAACAGGCGGCTGCTTCCAACGATAACCCGATTACATCCTGTTGCCGGGGACCTTCCTCATGGCGTCAGGTGATCCTTTCAGGCCGCATCGTTCTCATTTGAGACCTCAATGCTCTCGTTCCTAATCCGATCCGGGTAAGGCTTTGTGAAGTCGAAAGCATTAAATTGATGTCAATCTATTGCGAGATTCCGCCCGAACATGCTTAATGTGGCTTCCAGCGCCAGCCTGGCAACATTCGTTTAGTGTGTTCCCCGGTTAGAGAGACAGGCTGTCTCGTATATACGGGCGGGAATAAATCAAAGGAGTCATGAGCAACCACATAATCGAAACTGAAAATCTTACCAAGCAATACGGCAACCTCGTTGCGGTAGGCAACCTCAATCTCAAAATCGAGGAAGGCGAACTCTTCGGACTGCTCGGCCCCAATGGAGCAGGCAAGTCGACCACGATACTCACGCTGACAACGATTTTGAAGCCGACATCAGGGCACGCGACCGTCGGCGGCTTCGACATTGTGAAGCAGCCGTCTCAGGTGAGAAAGTCTATCGGCATCGTCTTCCAGGACCCAAGCTCGGACGACACATTGACCGGCTATGAAAACCTTAAACTCCACGGCATGCTGTACGGTATGCCGGTGAGTCTCAGGGAAGAGCGGATACGTGAAGTTCTTAAACTGGTCGACCTGACCGATCGCAAGGGCGAGCTGGTAAAGAGATATTCCGGCGGCATGCGAAGGAGGCTGGAGATCGCGCGCGGTCTCATGCATCATCCGAAGGTACTTTTCCTCGACGAACCTACACTCGGCCTCGACCCACAATCCCGTGAGAACATCTGGGCGTACATCGAAAACCTTTCGCATGAAGAACACATCAGCCTGATCCTCACCACTCACTACATGGAGGAGGTGGACCGTCTGTGCGACAGACTGGCGATCATGGACAGGGGAAAAATCGTCGCGCTCGGATCGCCGGCCGAGCTGAAGCGGATCATCGGCGGGGAAGTGGTCGTCATGAAGAGCGCTTCCCCCGACATCGGGTCGTTGAAGTCGCTCGCGTATGTCAAGCACATCGAGACGAAAGACGGCGTCGTCTCACTCACGGTAGTCAACGCAAACGAGCACCTTCCGGAAATACTGCAAAAAACCGGCATGGTCGATTCGGTCGAGATACATTCGCCGACGCTGAACGATGTCTTCCTGCATTATACGGGAAGAGAAATCCGCGACGAGGCTCCGGAAGGAGGATGGGGACAAAGAGCAATGAACTACAGGTCAAACAAATGAACGAGATAAACGGAATAATCGCGATCTGGTACAGAGAGTTCAAAGTGTTCCAGAGAGAGAAGTCGCGGATCGTCGCGTCGGTAGTCAATCCGATTCTCTGGCTCCTCATCTTCGGCGGGGGGCTCGGCGCGAGCATCTCCATATCCGGCATCAACTACCAGACTTTCATCTTCCCGGGAATATTGATACAGGCTGTTCTCTTTTCGTCAGTGTTCTTCGGGGTTTACATCGTCTGGGACAGGAAGATAGATTTCCTCAAGGAGGTTCTCGTCGCGCCGATATCGAGGACTTCCATTTTCATCGGGAAGATCGTCGGCGGAGCGACCGACTCGATTATCCAATCGATTATCCTGCTCATTCTCGGAGCAATACTCGAAAAGGCCGGATTAATTCCGGGCCTCAAGTTGACTTTTGTCTCCACCGTTGGAGCGCTTATAATCCTATTTATCACGACTACATCCATGGTGAGCATAGGGCTAATTATCGGGTCGCGGATGGAGAGTCCCGAAGGATTCCAGCTGATCACGAGTTTTCTTCTATTCCCGATTTTCTTTCTGTCAGGGGCTCTCTTCCCGCTGAACAGGCTTCCAGCCTGGCTCGGTACGCTGACACTGATCGATCCTCTAACCTACTCCGTGGACGCCCTGAGGCACACCATCTTAGGCGCGTCGCAGTACGGATTGGCTCTCGATTTCGGAGTCATGATCGGCTTCACGGTGCTTGTGATTGCTTTCGGAACGTATGCCTTCGAGAAAATGAAAGTGTGAGAAAGGATTCCGGTTCACGCGAACAGAATTTTGCCGTGGATGCAACGTTATTCGATCTTCCGGTGTTAATAATTTTGTTCCTTGATCCTTCGGCAAAAGGATTGGAGCGGGCCTGCGATGGAGCTGATATTCAGCATTGACATTATCGACGAATCATGGAAAAGAGTAGAACTTGCCGTTGAGAAATAGCTTTCAGCAGGAATCGAATTCGGTAGATTGTATGGCCGGTTTGCGCAGGACGATGCGCATGACCCGGGGGAGCGATTCGCGTATTCTGAATTTGCTAAGGGGCCGCTGACAGCGAGCGAATCACACATCGTTACCTCAATTAATCAGAAACCTCGGAGAGGAGTGTATCTTGACCGGGAAGAACATTAGGAAGATTGTGTATTTGGCCGTACCATTGTTGGTGGCCGCCGCCGGTATTGCCACGGCGGTATATTTGAGAAGATTCCAAGGTAAGTTGTCGCCCCTTGAGATCTCAGGTCTGTTTGCAAACCTGCTCGGCTTCTGCGGATTGTTGGGATTTGTACTGATGGTAGCACTCGGGACACGCTTCCACCGGATCGAGCGTTTCCTTGGGCTCGATCGGGTTTACCGGATACACAAGATCCTCGGTATCGTGGTGCTCTTTACGCTGATAGGACACGCCCTTCTCAGGACGTTGGCCTTCTCCGTAATCCACGGCGGGAGGTGGGCATGGTCGTTTCTTTTCTATTTCAGCACGCGAGACACAGCGCTCCTTCTCGGGCACCTGGCACTGTACACGCTCCTGCTCGTCGTCCCGTTGGCGATCTTCGGGAGGCATCGCATTTCATACTGGCTCTGGAAGAACAGTCATTACCTTGTCTATCCCGTAGTGGCGCTAGGATTTCTCCATGCCTGGCTCGAGCAGAAGAACAGGTTCGCGAGCCCTTCGAACCTTGCACTATTCATACCTGTCGGCGGCATCCTGGTCTTCCTGTCTTTTTACAGGTTAATGGCCGCATACCGTCTCAAGCGGCGTGCGACATGGAAGGTGGCGGAAGTCGTCCGTGAGACGAACGACACGTCGACGCTCGTGCTTGAGAGGCCCGAGGGGCCCGGGCCGTTCGGAGAAAGGAAGGCAGGGCAGTTCGCAATTATCAGGGTGCACGATGGCAGGAAATGGAGCCAGCCTCACCCGTTCACTATCTCCGCACCGCCTCATTCGGACAAGCTTCACTTCACCATAAAAGCCGCAGGAAAATTCACTTCCGCGATACCGGCACTCAAACCCGGCACTATGGTGCTTTGCGAAGGACCGTATGGAATATTCTCCATGGACTTCCAAAATGAACATGAAATCGTCATGATCAGCGGAGGCGTGGGTATAACTCCGTTCCTGAGTTCCATCAGGCATGCTGTGAAGGTTTCGGCAAAGAGCCGCTTTGTCCTGTTCTGCTGCAACAAGACCTACGACGATATTATAGCGAGAGAGGAACTGCATTCCGCAACTCACAAAATAGACCTGACAATCGTTCATGTCCTGAGCAAGGTTCGGAACGAAGATTTGCCTGAATCGGAATCTAAAATAAAATTCGAAAGCGGATACATGACAGGGAGGATCGTCTCAAATTACGTATCGAACTCTGATGCATCTTTCTACTTGTGCGGCCCGCCCCCGATGCAAAGCGGAGTCCTCAATGCGCTTAGGGAGTCGCTCGGAATTCCGCCGTGGAAAATCAAGAGGGAACTGTTCTTCTACTGATGCGAGACACGGTGGCGCGGAGACGGCCCGACCGGTTTCCATGTCACCTGCACGGAAGGGCTGGAGAAGATTATCAGATGACAGGCAGCGTGTAAGAGTAACCTATGTCTACAAGCAGATTGCCCGTATTGCCCGATCCATCCTGTGAATATTTCTGGATGTAGGTAAGACCGTAGAGCCCGCGGACGTTCAACGAAAGGTCCGGGACGCCGCTGACGGGTAAGAGCCGACCGGTTCCTCCTTCGATGCCGAAGTCAACGTTGTTGATGCCGCTCTTGACGTCTGTGCTTGGATTGAATGATTGGGGAGGCATGGGAGCGTATGCGCCGGATTCGCTCCGCTCCACGAGTGGATCTCCTTTGTCATCGAGATAGATGTATATCCCTGGCTGATCACTTTCAGAACTAAGATCACGCATCCGCCACATTTGCGTTCAATATGGATGCATCGGTATTCTCGCAGTTCCATATCTCGATAAGAGTATCTTCTGCCGGTGGAACCTAAATCGTTTTTCTCGCGTTCCGATTAAAAATCAATTACCATGTCATTCCAATTAAGTGACTGAACATTTCTAAAGGCCATGTCAACTGAAAATTACTATCGCACTTTCTCAGGGGGGATGTCGAATCAGGAAGAGAACCCGGGCAGAAGAGGGCTCTCCGTGGTCCTCTCGACCATACTGGTCATCTCGACACTCGGGTTCATGTTCGCCGACTCGCCGGCCAGTTCGAGGGTAAAGGTCGGGTATGTCGATTCTGCCACCATCCTTAGCCTCCTGCCCAGCGCTCAAGCCGCGCAGGCAAAACTGGATACACTCGTGCAGGACTGGAGCGACACGATTAATTTGATGTCACAAGAATACCAGACCAAAGTCGATGACTACACGAGACAATCTGGGATGATGACCCGGCAGGCGAAAATGCAGGCACAAAACGCCATCGCGCATCTTCAGCAGGAGATCACGAGTTATCGCCAGTCCAAGGTGGGTACGGGAGGACAACTCGACACCATTCGCCATCGGCTCCTTAAACCGATTCGGGCCAGAATTTATGAAGCTATCGCAGAGATAGCCAAACGGGAAGGGATGCAATTCATCTTCGATAAGAACAAGCAGCTGCCGGTTGTTCTGTATGCCGATCCCTATTATGACATGACTTACAAGGTCCTCGGTCTGTTGAGGCGCAGCGCCTCGGACTGACGGAGCGCACTCAGGCTCCGGTGGAGCGGAGACTGCGGCATGTAAGCGGCTCAGAATTTGTCTTTTTCCGGGCCTGTGTTTATCTGAATGCCTTGCGGGAGTGGGCTTCAAAAAGAAGGAGTACATGGATCAAGCGGATCAAACACCGTACACCAGGGATCGGACTCTTCCTAGACTGCAGCTGCCGGAAGCTGTGTCGTTTCATTCTTTCCGCAGTTTGTTGAATCGTGAGATTTCTTCTACCCTTCGCGACACTTCTTTCCTTCACTTCTTTCCTTATACAAATTGAATTCGTACATTAATGGACAATCTGAACCGCGCGTGAAGCTTGAAAGACCCGGGAATATGGTACGCCTTAGCAGTGATTGGCGGACAATTCTCCCTCAAGAACCGAATTCGAAACCTCTTTTCCGACGTGAGCGCTTATCTTGCCGAACTTACATAACAGAAGACCTTTCCACTTTTCACAATCAAACGCCTCGACAGACAGACGCTCACTCCCTGCATGCCTGAAGCGTACCAAGGAAAATCCTGAATGAGAAAATTCTTACTCCTCCCCCTTATTGCTTTCATTTCATTATCCGGTCTGGAATTAAGAGCTCAGACCCTCCAGGCCTCCAGCCAAAAACAGTTTGTATCTGCGGCTTACGGTGTGATAGCCAGGGTGGTTCCCGGGCACGAAAGAAGTTTTCACCTTCGCTTCGTAGACGGGCCGTCCTGGCGCGGGAACGATGCTTTTGAGGTAAACGCCGCAGCCGGTATCGTCACGGTCGAAGGTAACAGCGCGATCGCCCTGACTCGAGGTTTCTACTATTATCTCCGCCACGCGGTTCACGCCCAGTTCACTTGGGAAGGGGAACACATCGATTTGCCGAAAATCCTGCCCGATTATCGCTCAGGAAAGATCATCTCTCCTTACAAGTACAGGCTTTATTATAATGTCTGTGCGTTTGGATACACGACTCCGTTCTGGGGATGGAAACAGTGGCGCAGGGAAATCGACTGGATGGCGCTTCATGGCATCAACATGCCTCTCGCCATGACGGGCCAGGAGGCAATCTGGCAGAAGATTTGGGAGAAGCTCGGACTTACAAGGAGCGAGGCGACAGATTATTTCACCGGCCCCGCATTCCTGCCATGGAACAGGATGGGCAATATCGACAGGTATCAGGGGCCTCTTCCGCAGGGGTACATCGCCCAAAGTGAGGCGCTTCAAAAGAAGATATTGAAAAGGATGCGGGCACTCGGAATGAACCCGATCGTTCCCGGCTTCTCAGGGTATGTGCCTGGGGCTTTGAAGAGAATTTATCCGGATGTTCATCTCATCACGATGAAATCGTGGGGCGGCTTCAAACAGGAAGACGGTACCTGTATGCTCTCACCGCTCTCGAGGCATTTCAGTCAAATCGGGAAGATGTTCATCCATGAATACCGCAAGACATACGGGTACACTCATTTTTATCTTGCGGATGCTTTCAACGAAATGACTGTGCCGGTTTCCGAAAAGGACAGGTATAAGGAACTCTCAGCGTTTGGCAAGGCGATCTACAGTTCTGTCGCTGCGGGAGATCCGAAAGGGATCTGGGTGATGCAGGGATGGCTGTTCCACAATGACCGGAAATTCTGGGACAAGCCGTCGGTAGAAGCCTTTCTCCGGGATGTCCCCGACAATCGCATGATAATCATCGATCTGGCGAATGAGTCGTTTCACGGATGGAAGGAGCTCGATGGATTTTTCGGAAAGGAATGGATCTACTCCATCATACATGATTTCGGCGGAAGGAATCAGATGTTCGGCAATCTTCCGTTCTACGCCAGTAACCCGATCAAAATGCTCTCCGATCCGAAGCATGGGAATATGGTCGGCTTCGGAATTTCTCCCGAGGGGATCGATCAGAACGAGGTCGTCTACGAACTTCTCACCGATATGGGATGGATCGATAAACCGGTCGATCTCGATTCATGGATCGCCAATTATTGCAGGTCGAGATATGGAGCTTATCCGGAAAATATGAAGCTTGCCTGGAAGTACCTTCTCGATTCACTCTATTCCAACCGGATGGGTGGGCCCCTCTATTTTTACCAGCATATACCCATGTTGCAGCATTACAACAGCGGTCTGGCTTATCCAGATTTCGATAAGGCTGCCGGCCTTTTTCTATCGTGCTCGAAAGAGTTGGATGGGAGTGAGCTCTACCGAGACGACGCAATAGAGATCGCCGCACAATATGCGAGCCTGACAGTCGACTCGTTGCTCAACCGCGCCGTCAGCGCGCAGATGGATCATAAGTTCGGCGAGCGGGATCGCGCATTTGCCGAAGCGTTCGCTCTTCTCCGGAAGATAGATTATCTCCTCAGAGCCCATCCTCTATTCAGGCTGAAAAGATGGGTGGATCTGGCACGCAAGTGGGGAAGCACACCGCTGCAGAAGGATTACTATGAGAAAGACGCCAAGCTCCAGATCACCATCTGGGGGGGATGGCCCGCATTGTCGGAATACGCGGCGAAAGAATGGAGCGGGCTCATCGACGGCTACTATCTGGAGCGATGGGAAAAGTTTGCCGACAGCCTTGAACGTGGTACGAAGTACGACATCCTGAAGTGGGAGATCAAATGGAACGATACCCCCATAAAGCATTTTAATACCGCGCGGCCTCGTGACCCGGTCGGGTTCGCGAAAAGTCTCGTCGCCGACTGCAAAGAGGTCCTGAGGTAAAAAGATGTCGTGCGGATCAGGGCTTGAAAACAAGATGACCACGGAAATTGATGTCGCTATGGAGATATCCGTGAGAATCGGTCTCGACCCGCTTTATCCGTGTGCCATCTTCTGGTTCTATTCTTCCATATTAGGAGGTTAAGATGAAACGCTTCTCCGCCCTACTTGTTTTCCTGACATTCATGACGGGTTCACTGCGGGCTCAAACAAACGCGGTTAATCTGCCGAAGGCGTACTTCAGCGGTTATGAACGCACGCTTCACGGCGGAGGCTTCATCTATCATTCTCCCGATCCCGCCGTGACATCTTCGATGCTTGTTCGTTCATCGGATTCCACGAATTACGTGGAGTGGAAAACCGCACGCGTCCCTGCGAAGTTCGACGGAAAGTACGCCTACTTCGCATGGATGTTTGGCATAAACGTGACTCCGGACGGGCATATCTTTTCTTTGATCGTTAATGGAAAGAAGATTCTGCAGTTCGGAAATCCCGGGCTAAGCAGAAAAGCCAGCTGGATGGTGGAAGGAATGGACAGTACGGAGTTGACTTTTGTCCCCACGATGATCGACATGTACGACGATCTCATGGGATATGCGGTGTTGAGATTGCCGCTGCGGCTTGTCGAACCGGGAAAAGGGCAGGTCTTACGAATACACGGCCAAAGTGACGGGAGCCAGGTATGGTACATGACGTTCGAGTCGCCGATACGCGAGGAACTCCGGGCGGAGCAGGTGCCTGCCGTCATCAGGCACGATGGGAGGCAGTACGATCTTGCCCAATTTATGGTGACACATCTCGGAAAAAACAGCTGGACGGACATCGAATTAAGCAACGGGATGAAGCAAAGCGTGGAAGTTCATCTCGGGTATAATTCGTTCCTCGTGAGAATACCGATCGTTAAGAAGGCGGGCACTATCGACGCCAGGCTGGAGCTCGACGGGAAGAAGTTGAGCCAGAGGTTTGCCGTGAAGCCCATACGCGACTGGACGATATACCTGGTCGAGCATACCCACACAGACGTTGGTTACGCGGAGCCGCAGCAAAAGATCATGCCGGAACAGCTCCGGTATATAGATTACGCGCTCGACTACTGTGACAAAACGGATTCCTACCCTCCTGACGCTCAATTCCACTGGACATGCGAGACGGCCTGGGCTGTGCAGGAATATCTGAAGACCCGACCGAGGTCGCAGGTCGATAGGCTCCTTAAGAGGATACTGCAGGGACGCATCGAAGTAACAGGCATGTACCTTAACATGTCCGACCTCGACGACGAGGCCACGCTTGCCGGTTTAATGAAAACCATTCGCGGTTTCAGAAAAGCCGGAATAGATGTGACCACCGCCATGCAGGACGATGTCAACGGCGCAGCCTGGTGCCTGGTCGATTACCTGACAAGTGCGGGGATCAAATACTTCAGCATGGGAGAGAACCCGGGGCACGCACTCAGGCCTTTCAGTATTCCGACAGCTTTCTGGTGGGAGTCGCCTTCGGGCAGGAAGTTACTCGCTTACCGCGGCGAACACTACCAGTATGCTAACGGTCTCGGGATACTCGGCCCGATAGGGCCTTTCAGGAATGCACTGTTCAGCTATCTGAACGACCTGCAGTCGAAGGGATACCCGATGGACGAAACGATGCTTCAGTTCAGCGGCTATTTCATCGACGACTCGCCCCCGTCCATAAACGCCTGCAACCTTGTCAGGAAATGGAACGAGGAATTCGAATGGCCGAGGCTGAAACTCGCGACTGTCCGCGAGTTCTTCAAATCCGTGGACAAGCATTACGCTTCGCAGCTCCCGACATACAAACTTGCCTGGCCCGATTGGTGGACCGACGGCGCAGGATCGTGCGCCCTGGAGACCGCATACGTACGCGATACGCAGGCCGACTTCATCGCGAACCAGGGGCTCTTCTCAATGGCGCGACTCCTCGGCGCGAGCATTCAACCAGACGCCCTCAGGGCCATGAGCTCCATAAACGATAACCTCATATTTTTCGACGAACATACTTTCGGTGCAGCGGAGAGTGTGAGCAATCCGCTTTCGCTCAACACCACCGTCCAATGGAACAATAAAGCGGCCTATGCATGGACCGCTGTTAAAGAGAACGGCGTGTTCAGGGAGGCCTCGCTTGGGCTTCTCCGCCCATTTGTACCCAAGCTTTCAGTACCGACGATAGATGTGTTCAACACGATGAACTTCGAGCGGTCAGGAGTCGCGCGGTTCTTTGCCTATAGTAATATTCTGCCACCGAACAAGGAGATCGAAGTCGTCGATGCCAATGGTAACAAGGTTCCGATTCAAATCTCGGGCTCAGGTCCCGGCGGAAGTTACTGGGACCTTTACGCGAAGGACGTGCCGGCCTTCGGCTACAAGATGTTCAGGGTAATCGTTGAAGATAAGCCGGCACCAAAGCTCATCGAGCACACCTTCGATGGAACATTGCAAAACAAGTATTACGCTCTCAGGATCGACACTGCAAAGGGCGGGATCGTCAGCCTAATCGACAAGTCCCGCAATCTTCAACTTGTGGATTCAAAAGCGCCATGGGAACTGGGACAATTCATCTACGAGAGAGCGAAGAATACCGGCTTCATCAATTCCGCGCGTTCGGTGCCATACGATCCGGGCATTTTCACGCGCACCAGCATGACGGATGTGCAAGTCGGCAAAGTGGCCGACGGTTCGATATGGACGAGCGTCGATATAACCGGCCAGGTGAAAGGGTGTGCCACGGGTGAGGGAGTAACATGCCAGGTTAGGCTTTTCAAGGATCAGAAGAAGATTCAGCTCATCTTTTCGATGATTAAGCGGCAAGTATATCAACCTGAGGCAGTCTACGTAGCATTCCCGTTTGAATCGTCAGACAGCCACATTGCCTTCGAGGTACAAGGCGGAACCGTAGTGCCTGGGAAAGGGCAGTTGCCAGGTACGGCTTCGGACTGGGACGGCGTTCAGAATTATGCGACGGTGAGGGGAAAGAGCGGCCAGATAGTTTTTGTGAGCCCGGAGGCTCCGCTCATGCAATTCGGAGGGATCAACACGGGGAAATGGCAGGAAGTGGACCATGTCAGGAAACCTTATATCTATTCGTATGTACTCAACAATTACTGGGACACAAACTTCCGTGCTGCCCAGGAAGGCGGACTGAATTGGAAATACGACATCACTTCCACTTCTGATACTTCAATGCAATTTGCGACGAACTTCGGCTGGGGGTCACGAGTTCCACTCACTGCTACACTAAGGCCCGGAGGCGGTAGAGGAGAGAAGCTCAAGTCCGGTTCGGTGCTTGACTTCGGCAAGAACAGCCTTCTTCTCGTCTTCGCGCGCCCGGCCTGGGACGGGAACGGCGTGATACTCTGTCTAAGGGAAATTGAAGGCAAAACCGAGAGTATAGATGCGACGAGCCTCGTGAAATACCGGCCCGCGACTCGGGTGTTGGAGGTCAACTCGCTTGAAGAGGATCCACGCGAAGTGAAAGGTCAGATCAGCTTCAGCCCCTATCAGGAGAGATTCCTGATGCTTAGGTAATTTCGTGCGCGGAGTCTGAGTTTAAATCATTCGATGAGAAGATAAGATGAAGATGATATCTATATTAGTCCTCGTTTCAGCAGTCTGCTTAATTAATTTCAACGCTTTCGCCGGGACTCCCAGGGAGCCGGTCGACTACGTGAATCCGGCAATCGGTGGAGTCAGCATGCTCCTTACGACCACCCGGCCTATGGTACAGCTGCCCCACGGATATCCGCAGGTGACTCCCGATCTCAATCCCGGAGTCAACGACTCTTATGTCGCGACAAAGATATACGGCTTCCCTGCGGGCGGCGTATCGCTGATGCCGAGCACAGGAAGCGTCAAGACGGAGCCCGGGGAGATCGCCTCGAGCTTCGACAGGGATTTCGAAACGCGGACTCCATACTATTACAAGGGGCTGCTCGGAACATACAATATCTGGGCTTCATATACGGTTGGGCACTTCGCAATTTTCTACCGGTTTGAATTCCCGGCAGCGGATTCTCACCACATAAACATAATGATGCCTGACAGCGGTTCGATGCATATTGTCTCGTCTTCAATCGTTGAAGGAAGTACCACCATTCATAATGTCCCTTACTTTTTCTATCTGGAATTCTCCAAACCTTTCAACGGACAAGCATCATGGAAATATGGCGGAGCGCCTGGGGAAAGCAGGTCCGTTGAAGGGCAAAGGGTCGGTCTGACATTGAATTTCCCGGGGAAGAAGGAACTGATTCAGGTGAAGGTCGGACTTTCTTTCATCAGCCTCAACCAGGCGAAGAAGAACCTGGGCCAGGCGATACATGGATGGAATTTCGAGCGAATTGAACATCAGACGAAAGCCGCCTGGAACAATCTACTCGGCAAGATAAGCGTTGTCGGAGGGACGGAGGCACAGAAGACGATATTCTACAGTTCCCTTTACCGGGCCGAGCAGGATATGATGGACATTACCGAAGATGGGCGATACTACAGCGGCTTCGATCATAAAGTCCACGAGACTCACGGTGTGGATTTCTATACTCACGATCAGTTGTGGGATACTTTCAGATGTGAGCATCCTCTTCAGCTCCTTCTAGATCCTGAACAACAAGAGGCGATGATCCAGTCGCTCGTAAGGATGTATGAGCAATGGGGATGGCTGCCGTCGTTCCCGAGAGTGTGGGGCGAGTTCGCGGCAATGATAGGCGATCACGCGGACGAGTTGATTGCAGATACTTACTTCAAAGGTTATAGCAACTTCGATGTCGAGAAAGCTTACCAGGCGATGAAGAAGGAGGCTCTCCATGCGACGATGCTTCCGTGGCGGAGGGGACCGATGACTGACCTCGGGAAAGTGTATCTTGAGAAAGGTTTTTTCCCTGCGCTGAAAGAGGGGGAAAAGGAGACGAACCCTGAGGTCCATCCATTCGAAAGGCGGCAGGCGGTGTCCGTCACTCTTGAAGCATCGTATGACGATTGGTGTATCGCACAGATGGCGAAGGCGCTGGGACATACAGCGGACTATGAGCGATTCATGAAGATGGCATATAATTACCGGAACGTCTTCGACAAGTCGATCGGTTTCATGGCTCCGAAGTCCGCGGACGGCAAGTGGGTGAAGGGTTTCAACCCGATACTCCCGAAGGGTCCCGGCGGTCGTGATTACTACGCGGAATGCAACGCCTGGGTATGGACCTTCAATGTTCCCCAGGATGTTCAGGGTCTTATCAACCTTTATGGCGGAAGGAAGCCGTTCCTGACCAAGCTCGATTCGCTTTTCGAGGTGCAGTACGGCGGCGATTCAAAATGGGTCTTCCTCTCCAAGTTCCCCGATATGACCGGTCTGATCGGCAACTATGCGCAGGGGAATGAGCCGAGTTTCGACATCGCTTACATGTATGATTTCGCCGGCGAGCCGTGGAAGACACAAAAGATGATCCGAGAAATCATGGAGGTGTGGTATAACGATGCGCCCCTCGGTCTGCCCGGTGACGACGACCAGGGTGCGATGGGGGCATGGTACGTTTTCTCTGCGATGGGATTTTATCCTTTCTGCCCGGGTGACCCATACTATGTACTCGGCAGTCCGATATTCAAGGAGACGACGATTCATTTGTCGAATGGGAAGGACTTCATTATTAAGGCGGCCGGAGTATCGGTGCGCCATAAATATATACAATCGGCGATGCTCAACGGGAAACCGCTGAACAAACCGTGGTTCACTCAGAAAGAGATTGAGAACGGGGGAGTACTCGAACTCAGGATGGGGCCGAGGCCTAACAAGGAGTGGGGGAGTTCCCCCGCCGATGCGCCTCCATCGATGAGCAAGCCGGAGCGAAAGCTATCGCCGGAAACAAAATGATCCGGTGATCGTTATTAAGCGATTAGTTCGAACCAACTAGTTAGAGGAGTACCAAATGAAACGAAAAATCCTGCTCGGCCAGGTGGCTCTCGTCTGTTTCCTCCTGAGCCAGACGGCCATCGCCCGGGCTGCGGCAGAGGGAGTTAGATCGGATAGAAAGACCGATCCTCCCGCTGCAAAGCTGCTGTTGCTTCAGTACCCGACCCTTTCGAAGACGAAGATTGCTTTCGAGTATGGAGGTGAAATTTGGATCGTGAACCGCGAAGGCGGTACGGCTCACCGATTGGTTACAGGAACGGATGTCCTGACATACCCGATTTTCTCCCCGAACGGCTCGATGATAGCGTATACCGGCACCTACGACGACAACACAGATGTCTATGTCGTCTCCGCCGAAGGCGGCGAGCCGACGCGCCTGACGTACCATCCCGGCCCGGATGTCGCGGTGGGCTGGACGCCTGACGGGAAAGATGTCCTGTTCCGCTCGCACAGGTACAGCTATTCGGATCCCGATCAGCTTTTCACTGTCCCGGTGACTGGAGGTTTCCCACAGGAGCTTCCGCTGGCCATGGCGGAAACGGGGTCGTTCTCACCGAGCGGCTCACGCATAGCATACGTCCCGAATTTTCAGTGGGAGCCATTCTGGAAAGGATATCGCGGCGGACAGACAACACCGATCTGGATCGCGAAACTTTCAAATTCCAGTGTCGTGAAAATTCCAAGAGAGGGAGCCAATTACAACGACCCCATGTGGGTCGGCAACAAGATCTACTACCTCTCGGACCAGGACGGACCTATTACGCTGTTCTCATATAATATCGACACGAAGAAGATCACAAAGGTCATAGATAATAAAGGATTCGACATAACGTCTGCATCAGCCGGTCCGGGTGGGATCGTGTATTCACAGTTCGGCCAGATTTTTATTTACGATTTCGCAACGAAAGAATCGCATCCGGTTCATATTACCGTGTCGGGCGATCTTCCCCAGCTGAGGCCGCATTTCGAGAAGGTGGCCGATCAGATCTCGAATTACGATATCTCTCCAAACGGCGTACGTGCGGTATTCCAGGCGCATGGCGATATACTCACCGTACCCGCCAAGCATGGAAGTATCGAAGACCTGACAAGCAGTCCGGGTGTGGAGGACCGTAATCCGGCATGGTCTCCAAACGGGAAGTGGATCGCATACTTCTCGGACAGGGACGGAGAGTACGACCTGTATGTCAGGAACCAGGATGGGCTCGGGAAACCGAGGAGGATCGTGCTCGGTCAGAAGAGCGCGTTCTATTATCAGCCGACGTGGTCGCCCGACAGCAAGAAGATCGCGTTCAGCGATCAGAAGCTGAATCTATGGTATGTCGATCTTTCCCAGAAGGATCCAAAACCGATAAAGGTGGATACCGACAACTACGCGGAGCTGAACGAGTTCGACCAGAGCTGGTCGCCGGACAGTCGTTGGATAGCGTACACGAAGGTTCTGCCCAATTATATGCACGCGATCTTTCTCTATTCTTTGGAGAATCACAAAATCCACCAGGTAACGCATGGGAGCAGCGATTGCCTCTATCCGGCATTCGACAAGAGCGGCAAGTATCTCTACTTCACGGCGAGCACGAATACGGCGCTGTCACACGGATGGCTCGACATGACGAGGCTGGAACAGCCGGTTGAACGCAGTGTCTACGCGCTAATTCTGAGGAAAGGCATTCCTTCTCCGTTTGCTCCGAACGGCGGCTTTGAAAAGGAGAAGAGCCCGGCCAAAAAGAAACCGAACCTGAAGAAGGGCAAGAAAAACGCGAAAGACAGTTCGAAGACCGTAGAAATCGATTTCACCGATCTTCAGGCCCGGATCATACCACTTCCAATTCCGGCGGCAAACTACCGCTGGATGGGTAGCGGTGCAGCGGGAGACATCTACCTCCTCCGCGGGCCGCTAGTTACGATCCCGGGGACGATGTCCGGCGCGATGAGCGTGATTAAGTTTAACCTGATGACCAAGAAAACCAAGACGCTCGTCAAGGGAGTCACGCAGTTCGCGCTTTCCTCCAACGGCTCCAAGATGCTCTACAAACAAGGCGGAGGCTGGGCGATATCCTCTACCGGCGGATTGGGCGCAGGCACCCCGGAAATTCTCAGCGTGAGCAACATGAGAGTGTACGTCGTGCCGCACGAAGAGTGGGACGAGATGTACCACGACGCATGGAGAATAGAACGCGCATTCTTCTATAACCCGAACTTCGACGGGCTGAACATCAACGCCGCTGAAAAGGAGTTTGCGGCGTATCTCCCCGGACTGGCCAGCAGGGACGAACTCTCCTTCCTATTCCGGGAGATGCTGAGCTACATGTCGGTCGGTCACATGTTCATCTATGGCGGTACCGAGCCGAAGATGAGCGACATCAAGGTAGGCCTGCTCGGGGCGAACTACAAAATCGAGAATGACCGCTATAGGATAACGAGAATATTCGGCTCCGGATCGTGGAACCCGGACCTTTACGCACCCCTCGCGCAGCCGCATCTCAATGTGAAGGTGGGAGATTACTTACTGGCGGTAAACGGAACCCCGATAACCGGAAACATGAACATCTACGAAGCCTTCCAGAACCTCGCGAACAAGACGGTGATCCTCACCGTCGGGCCTAACCCCGACATGAAGGACTCGCACGATATCACAGTGAGAACGATACCGAGCGAATTCGAACTCCGCCACAAGGCGTGGGTGGAACACAATATGAAGCTCGTCGACAAGCTGAGCGACGGAAAGATCGGATATGTGTATCTTCCCAACACGCTCAATGCCGGGTTCAACGACTTCAACAGGGAGTTCTTCTCCCAGGTCGACAAGCAGGGAGTAATAATCGACGAGCGCTTTAACCACGGAGGTTACATTTCCAATTACATCATCAACACGCTCCTCCAGAAGCCGATGAGCATGAACGTTACGCGATACGGCAGGACAGCTATCTGTCCCCCGATGGCCATCTTCGGACCGAAGGTCATGATCATCAATCAGTTCTCCGGGTCGGGCGGCGATGCGCTTCCATGGTATTTCAAGATGGACAAGCTCGGCCCGCTTGTCGGCGAAAGGACGTGGGGCGGTCTCGTCGGCATAGGAGGCTATCCTTCGCTAATGGATGGTGGCACAGTGACTGCACCGAGGATAGCTGTGGAGGGACTCCACGGGACGTTCCCGGTCGAGGATCACGGCATCTCTCCGAACGTGAAGGTATGGCAGAACCCTGAGCTGATGAGGGAAGGCAAGGATCCACAGCTGGATGCTGCGGTGAAGGTCGCGTTGAAGGAGCTGGCCGAACATCCGCTCCCGAAATACGAAGTGCCCCCTTACCGGAATTACCATCCCCAGCTTCCGCCGCTTCCGAACGCGGGGAGTGGCTCGAGCAACTAAGCGGTAGTTCCATGTCTTATCATTCCCCGGCAAGGGCGTGACTCCCTTGCCGGGGAATGGAGATTCATGCGATATCTCCGGCAGCGCCGGATGACGGAGGACCGAGTCAGTTGCGATGAAGCCATTGCTGAATTGCGGCTGCCGGTCGGCGTTCGTGAGTTGTACCATCATGTTGAGTCGAGAGGCATTCCAATCGATTCAATCCCACCGAGCCTAATCAATCGCTATTCTTGCCCCTGAGTACCAGTCCTCCTCGACAGGTCGTGATTTCTTTTCCTGGCTGACCTAGATCCAATCTCCAATTCAAACGTGGAGTTGTTCTCTTCTATTTTACCTGCTACGAATGCCAATTGGCTTCGATGCGCGGGGGTGTCACCTTACGTGGTCGGCAATTGGGCGAAAGTGCATGATCTTCATCGAGACCGGCGATCCCCACAGCACCTATCTCACTCTTTTAGGCACCCCAAAGTTTTTGTTTTATTTACTTGACATAGTCCGTAAGATATGCTTACTTAATAATGTTGAATTGATTAGATAGTTTATATTACTAACATATCGTAGTTATTTGCTAAACTTACTTAAGTGAGGCTCGGAGATTGAGAATATGAAAAGGGTGGAGATGGTAGTCGATAGAGAAACGATCGGAGACCTCAGGGATGGTTTGCGTGACCTGGGGATAAGAACACTGAGGGTCGGTGAAGTTGACAAGACACAGGAGCCCTTCATCCACGGCATCAACGGACAAGCTGTCGGTTTCGATTCCCCAGGCCATCCGCGTGCTTGAGTCAGTGTCGCGGTGCCGGACGAAATCGCGGAACGAGTGCTGGCGATACACTTGTCAAAAGGAGATGGGGAAGGGATCAGAAGTGTAAATGAGTCGCTACTATCCCTCGAGTACGTTGTCATGCAGGAAGCATCAGGGGTTTTCGACGAAGTCTCTGGAAATCAAGAAAACTGACCGGGAATACGGTTTGGGATTTGGTTTATCAGCCGGGATCCCGACCGGCGACCCGAAACCCATATCAAAGGAGGAGTGAACGGGAATGAATAGTCTTTTCTTTTTGGCACACTTCAAAGACAACATCAGATACTGCCACCAATTGCTTGAGGAGCATAGATGAGAAAACACGTACCACTATCGGCGCTGCTTTTTATGATCCTGTTTACATCGACGGTCGCATCGGCAGCCGACTCTACCTCGACGCCGCCCTTTTCCTGGAGCGGCCTCGTCGATGTTTACTATAGCAAGAATTTCAACAGCCCATCAAACCAGATGAACCAGTTCAGAAACTTCGATATCTACGAAAATCAGTTCGGCCTCAATCTCGCAAAGCTTACTTTGCAGGAGGCAGCGCAACCTGTCGGATTCCGTCTCGACCTCGGGTTTGGAACCGCTAATGACGTGGTACAAGGTCTATTAAATCCACTAACCGGGGCTACATCACCAATGACTAGTACTCTGGATCTGGTGGAACAAGCATATCTCGAAACGGATCTACCTATCGGATCGGGTTTAACGGTAGACGTTGGGAAGTTCGTGACCCTTATGGGGAATGAGGTCATAGAGTCGAGCGGCAACTGGAATTACAGCCGCTCATTCTCGTTTGCCTACGCGATACCGTATTATCACGAGGGGATTAGAGCCACTTATTCATTCACGAGTAATTTCACCGCCGCCGTTTATCTGGTGAACGACTGGAATTCGGTTGTGAGTATCAACAGGTCAAAGACCGTTGCCCTCGGTCTGACTTACTCGCCGACATCTACCACCACACTTGTAGTGAACGGGATGAGCGGGTTCGAACAGCCCCTGGGTGCCGAATATGGGAAAACCAACCTTGCGGAGATCATCGTTTCGCAATCTGTCGGGGACAACCTGTCGTTTGCGGCCGACGGTGTTTTCGGGGAAGAGCGAGTCGGCGGTGTGCTCGGAACATGGAAGGGCATCGCTCTTTACGCGAAGTACAATCTCACGCCGAAATCGGATCTCGCTCTTCGCGGCGAAGTCTACTACGACCCGCTTGGCTACACAACCGGACTGACAATACCGAAGGCGACTTTGAAGGAAATCACTCTGACATACGAATACCGTCCCTGGAGTCCGCTGATCGTCCGGGTTGAAGGGCGGGACGATTTTGCGAACGGCAACGCGTTCCTTTCGGCAAGCTCAATTTCTGCCACAGATTTTACCAGGACGTCCCAACCGACAATCCTTGTGGGGCTCATTTCGACCTTTTGAAAACTATTAGCGACACATTAACAGCTATTTAAATCAATTCAGGAGAGGAAGATGGCAGACGAGAAAACAACTATGAAGAAGACGCTGGGACTGACCGGCGTTACCGTCAATGCGATGGCGCTGATTGCGCCTGGTGCGTTTCTTTGGATCACTTACCAGCTTCAGGCTTCAAATACCGGAGGCGCGACCGATATGTGGAGTGGTATACTTGCGGCGTTGATCGTCGCATTTCTAACGGCATACTCCTTTTCTCAAATGGCGCGGCGTTATCCGGATGCCGGGGCAGGAGGCTCCTACTATTTCGCAGAGCGGGCCTTCCTCGATCGCGAGAAAGCGTCTCACAAACGTTTCGCCAGGCTAGCGAAATTTGTGACAGGCTGGGCCGCCCACCTCTATTATTGGGTCTATCCCGGCGTTATGGTGGCCATGATGGCAACACTTGTTACATATATATGCGGTGAATTCAATGTACCCCTCTCTGTCCCGGTGCAAATCCTGATAGCCGTCTCGTTCGCGCTCTTCGTCGGTTTCATTGCGGTCAGGGGTATAACGGGATCTACCAATGTTGCAATCGCAATAAACGTAGTTCAGCTGGTTTCGCTCATCGGGTTCAGCGTTTTGGCGATACTATTTCGTGTCGAGAATCCGCTTCATGCGACCCACTGGGCATATCCGTCGGCTTCATCTATCCTGATTCCTCACAATCTTTCGGCTATGCTCTTTCAATCCACGATAGCAATCCTGATACTGGTCGGCTTCGAATCTTCGACCTCCCTGGCCGGGGAAGCGATCAACCCGAAACGCGACATTCCGCGCGGCGTTATACTTTCTCTCGTCATACAGGGATTGTTCGCATACCTGTTCGAGTATTTTGCCGCCAACTATGCCGTGAGCAACAAGTTGGTCTATGTTGGGGCTGATGGTACGAAAGTCACCGGGATGGCCGCCGCGGCCGCGTCAGGCGCCCCGATCGGAGATCTGACTAAGTTGATCGGCAACGCGATGCTTGGAGGGAACGGCTTCGCCCTGATGATAGTCGTCGCTATAACCGTCGCCCTCGCGGTACTCGGAACCACGCTTGCTGCGATCAACACCGGCGTGCGGGTGAGCTTCGCGATCGCCCAGGACAAGGAGATGCCGGGTGTGCTCGGGGCACTCCATCCGAGACACGCTACTCCGCATATCGGCGTTTGGCTCCTCGTTCTCGTCTCGGCAGTAATAGGCAGCGTCGGCGTTCTCAGCGTAACGGCGCTTACGGGCATAACCCTTGTTTCCAACATCGGGACATTCGCCCTGTACGGCCTCATATGTTTCTTCACGTTCGTCACGTTCATCGGCCGTTCAGAATTCCATAGCGTAAAACATGCAGTCGTCCCGATACTCGGCCTCCTCGGAAATATCGCGATGCTTATCGCGGTAGTTCTCATCGGGCTCGGTACTCCAGGAGTCTCGCAGGATGCAACGAAGATGGCCTTATACATTACCGGCGGCTGGACGCTGGTCAGCGTGGGCTATTTGGTGTTGAACAGCAGGAAGGCAGGCAGGGCAATTCTACCTTCGGTCGCTTCGGCGGAGCAGCTGTCGGGTGCAAACAAGTAGCTGAATCAAAAGTGGACGGAATATGAGAGAGAGCTCGAAGATGCCCGCTCTCTTTCCGTTCCCCGATTGCCCCGAGAATATTTTCGTGCCGTCAACCGTAGGAGCCGACATTCTGTCTTACAGCTTGAGCCATGTCGGCAAAGTGCGCCCCGACAATCAAGACGCGGTAATGCTGTGTGATCCGGCGACTGGTCCGGCTTCGGGCTACCTGTACGGTATTGCGGACGGGATGGGAGGATTCGCGCACGGCGGTATAGCGAGCACGCTTGCATTGCAGACGTTCTTTGACACTTATTACGCGGCGAACGGAGTATCTCCGTTACAGAGGTTCCGCGTCGGAATCCAGAACGCCAATCTGAGCGTCTACCAGACCGCGCACGCTCTGGGTGCTGGGAGGATGGGAACGACGCTCACTGCAGTCGGTGTTATCGGGCGTGATCTTTACGTCGGACATGTCGGAGATTCGCGCGCCTACCTTGTCAGAGAAGGAAGGACAAGATGTTTGACCAACGACCACACTCGCGTCGCCGAGCTTGTGCGGATGAAGGTGCTGTCGCCAGCCAAACTTCGGACACACAGCCAGCGGTCCGTGTTGAACAGGTGCCTTGGCCTCGAGCTTTTCGTTCAGCCTGATGTTTTCAAGATTCAGGTGCAGGATGGCGATAAAGTCATACTTTGCACGGACGGCGTCTGGTCCGTCATCCAGGATGAAGAATTCGGTGAGCTTGCGAATTTGTCGCATAATCTCGAAGAACTCTGCCAGCAAGTCTTCCGGACGGCAATGGACCGGGACAGTGATGATAATTTGTCCGTTGTCGCGCTCGAATTCAGGCGTCTTGTCACCGCAAATACAACAGCCGCGCCTGGCAGCGATAGGCCGCTCTCCCGATTGTTCCGGAAGTTGAAGCGCTAGGAATTCGAAAAGAATGTGGCATACATCAGTAAATGCGATGAAACGTTTATCAAAGACTTGTTTATGTGGTTGTGACTGTAGAGAGTTGCTTTCTCCCAAACTCTCCGCGGAGGACACAGAGGGAGGTTTGGCGGACGAGATGGACGTCCACCTTTCTCTCTCTGTGATTCTCTGCGGAAGTTGCCTATGAGAGTCCGGGTGAGGCGGCGCGCTCGGGAAATGAACTTCACGAAACGACCGATGACCGGGCAGACAATTATGATCATCGATTTTTCTGCGAGGCGGTTCAAGAAATTGAAGGAGGAATTCTGCGACAGTGTATCCATTCAAATCGTTGCTTTTGAGCGAATTCTTGAGTAGAATTATTGGATTCAAAAAAACTTATCGGGAGCACGGTGCGTCTCGCGCTAATCTTTCCAACAAAACTTATCAGATATCACAATGTCGGGTTCCTGAATGCTGCAGATAGGTGACCAGTTCGATCACTTCCAGATTCGGGCTCATATTGCCAGGGGTGGCATGAGCGATATTTATCGTGCTTACGACCTGCTTGCCGGAAAGGAAGTTGTCCTGAAGGTCCCTGACGTCATGTCCATCGGGGACCCGGCACAGTATGAGCGATTTCAGCGTGAGCTGGAGGTAATGCGTACACTGAATCATCCTGCGATCCAACGAGGCCTCGGCTCGGGCACGTACAACAATATGCCGTATCTCGTCACCGAGCTGGTGGACGGCGAGTCGATGCGCGACCTGATACGAAAGTCTGCTCCGCTTCCTCAAGAGAAAGCAGTTGGACTTATCAGGAAGATTGCCGATGGACTGGCTCACTGCCACGATCACGGAATAATACACAGGGACCTGAAGCCGGAAAACATACTCATTACGTCTGAAGGCCAGCCGGTAATCCTGGATTTTGGATTAGCGCTGACGAAGGCTGCCCACCGTGTGACCTATGCTAACCTGAGCAGCGCCGCGGGCACTCCGGATTACATGGCGCCGGAACAGATCGAGGGCCACCGGGGCGATCAGCGGACCGATATTTATGCTGTCGGAACTATGCTCTACGAACTTCTTGCAGGTACGCCTCCGTTTACCGGGGACAATAACCTGGCTGTGATGGCACAGCATCTCAAGGGAGCGATACCGCGCCTGGACCGCATACAACCGGGAGTATCGCCGCAATTAGCTGCGGTGGTGGTGAAGTGTCTTGAGCGCGAACCCGACGAACGCTATGCGAATCTTCACGATTTCATGAACGACATTGATAACCCGGGTGCTGTCGATCTTTCGATACTTGATCGGAACCCTGCGAGTGCGTCCGGGACTCCATTCTGGAAGTCGTCTGCGTTCAAAGCCGTCGCTTCCGGCATCCTGCTTCTCGCTGCAATCATCGCTATCGCGATAATCCTTCAGGCTATTCACAAATGACGGATCTTATGAAAAACATAGATGCAGACAAACTCCTCGGACTCGTCAAGGATAAGGGGGTCAGATACATCGACCTTCAATTCACAGACGTGGGGGGCGCGGTGAAGAATGTAACCATCCCGACGGCAGAGCTTGCCTCCACCCTAAACCACGGGATTTGGTTTGATGGTTCTTCAATTGAGGGGTTTGCCCGAATTGCGGAGAGCGACATGTATCTTGTGCCCGATGTGTCGACATTTGCGTTGCTCCCGTGGCTTTCGGGTGAGGAGACAACTGCGAGGTTGATCTGCAACGTCTACACTCCGGACGGTCAGCCTTTTGTCGGCGATCCACGAGCGCAGCTCGGACGCGTCGTCGCGGATGCCGAGAAAATGGGATACATTTACAATACCGGGCCTGAACTCGAGTTTTTTCTCCTCAAACCTTCGGCAGAAGGTGGACTGGCTCCTCCGCGGCCGCAGGATAGGTCTGGCTATTTCGATCAGCCGGCAGACATGGTGGCTACAGGGTTATGGCGACAGGTGACCGGGGCGCTGACGTCGTTCGGTATAGACGCCGAAGCGATGCACCACGAGGTCGCGACCGGTCAGCATGAGATAGATTTTAGATATTCGGATGCGCTTAAGACTGCCGACAATGCAGTGACATTCCGTGTCCTCGTGAAGATCATGGCGCAGCAGAAGGGATTGTACGCGACATTCATGCCGAAGCCCATTCGCGGCATAAGCGGGAGCGGTATGCATGTCCATCAGAGTCTGACATATAAAGCGAACGGGAAGAACGCTTTTTCAGATCCCGGCGACTCGCACGGACTCTCGAAAGTGGCCAAACATTTCATTGCAGGGCAGCTGGCTCATGCTCGCGGAATGTGTGCCATCTTAGCGCCGCTCGTGAACTCTTACAAGAGATTGGTGTCCGGGTATGAGGCTCCAGTCTACGTCAGCTGGGGGAGAATCAACCGGTCCGCGCTGATAAGGATCCCGAGGGCCCATACTCATGAGTCGACGAGATTGGAGCTGCGATGTCCTGACCCGAGCTGCAACCCGTACCTTGCCTTCGCCGTTATGCTCGCAGCAGGGCTCGATGGTATAAGAAGGGAACTCCAAGTACCCGACGCGACGGAAGAGAACGTGTATCTCATGGCCGATTCTCAACGCGGTTCGTCTTTGAGCGTGCTGCCCGGCTCACTCGACGAAGCGATCGACGAGCTCGAGAAGGATTCCGTAGTTCGAGACGCGCTCGGCGCTCATATTTTCGACCGTTTCATAAGTGCTAAGCGTCTCGAGTGGGAAGACTACAGGATGGAAGTGACTCCCTGGGAGCTCGAGAAGTACCTTCCCACTTACTGAAACCATACGCAGAGTATGGGGTCCAACCGGTAATCGACGTGACGAACCGGCATATTAAGTAGGCCAAGCGCAGTTGTGAAATGCCTTTTCGCATACGATGTTCAGCTCTTTGAGTGAAGGAAAAGTGATGAATGGAATTGAAATCAAGAGACGAAAGTTAGTTGGGGCCCGTAGTCGATTTCAGCCGTCGGTGCTCGCGGTCTTGTTTACACCAGCGGCTCTCGTGAAGACTCGTTGGAAAACGAAGGCTTGTGTCCAAAGATAGAACGGCGAACTAATCGATGCCGCTGCCGATTAAGTCAGTCATTTCGAGTACTGTAGTCAGGAGCGCTGCTGGAACCGCAGTCCTATCTATGATTCGAATCTCCCTTACAGTTCCCTTCGGACCAGGCGAGCGGAGTGACTCTCATTCTGCCGATTCAGAGAAATACCGTTTGCTAACCTGGTGCTATGGCGGCAGGGATACCCGATGAGTGTAATTCGCATCCCTTTCTGGTCGGGGATTCCGTTCGTACTTCTCCTGGCGTGCATAGCGATTCTCCCCCTGATTAAAAAGAAATGGTGGGCCCGGTTCTACCCGGCAGTATCCATCGGCCTCGCTGCGGTGACTGTGTTGTTTTACATCGTCTTTCTGCACAGGATACGTCCGATCGCCGAATCGGGATTGGATTATGTAAGCTTCATAGCCCTTATCGGATCTTTGTATGTAATAGCGGGCGGAATCCACATACGGCTTCGGGGCAGGTCCAGGCCGCTGACCAATGTAATATTTCTCGCGATAGGAGCGCTTGTGGCAAACTTTGTCGGCACGACGGGGGCGTCGATAATTATGATAAGGCCCTTCATCCGAGTGAACAAATACAGGATCAAGGCGTACCATATTATCTTCTTCATATTCATAGTGAGCAATGTCGGCGGGGCTCTCACGCCGATCGGTGATCCGCCCCTCTTCGTCGGGTATCTGAAAGGAATTCCTTTCTTCTGGCCGGTGGAAAACTTATGGTACATCTGGCTCATCGCTGTCGCGGCGATCCTTATTGTCTTCTATGTCATAGATCGCCGTGAATTTTCAAAACTCAATAAGGGTCAGCGGGAGTTTGCGGAGGAAATCGGCGAAGAGGGACAGGTCGAGGGACTGCACAACATTTTATTCCTCGTGGTCGTGCTCGCGGCGGTTTTTGTGCAACGCCCTCTCTTCATTCGTGAGGCGATAATGGTCGCCGCCGCGGCAGGCTCGTATTTCACCACGCATTCCGATATACATAAGAGAAACGATTTCGATTTTGTCCCTATTAAAGAAGTGGCGATCCTGTTTGCAGGAATATTCGTCACGATGGTACCTGCGCTGGAGTGGATCGCCCAGAATGCCGCTGCCTTAGGCCTTAGGAGCGCGGGGCAGTACTACTGGACGACGGGTGCTCTTTCCTCGGTTCTGGACAACACACCTACGTACTTGAATTTCCTGAGTGCTGCGACCGGCATGTTTGTGAACAACGGCGTGCTGCACGATCTGACGGCCCTGGTACGGAATCAAGGCCAGGTCAGTTCCGCCATGGCGGCTGCGCCGGGCTTGCGATCGATTATAGCTTTGACAATGGACTATCATCCGGGCGTGATCTCCTCAGGGACCGCAGCTGCAGGAAAGTTTGCGACAGATTACCTACTCGCCACTCGCGGAATAATCGTGCAGGCTATTTCAGTCGGCGCGGTATTTTTCGGTGCGATGACATATATAGGCAACGGACCGAACTTCATGGTGAGGAGCATCGCGGAGCAGGCTGGAGTGCGAACGCCGTCTTTCGTTTCCTATATATTTAAATATTCTGTCCCGATCCTTCTTCCGATACTTTTCATGATCTGGGTGATTTTCTTTCGCACTTGAAGGGAGAGGCACTTTGTCGAGCGGTCTGTTTGAGAATTGTGACCGGGCCGATCCCCGGTTGTGCCATGATGCGGGAGCGAATGAGTACTTGTCCGGGATTGCTTCTCTCCGGGTGTTAGCGCTCCTACGAAGCGCCGGGAACGGAAGCCCGATTTCGTGGTGGCTTAAACTATTTGCTGGACCGGTATCTGGCGGATGAGTCCTGGGTTTGAGGAGTATCACTCGGGAAAGGCGGGGCGTTTGTTTCCGGAAAGGGGGCGCAATCCTGCCGGCCGAAGGGAAACAGGATTAAAATTCTTTCACAAATGACTTGACAATAGGAGCCTCCGGCAGTAGATTATGCTCGGTTAAGTTACCGTTTAAGTCAACGGTTAACCGTTCGCTCCGTTTAAATTACGTGGCTGGTTTCGCTCAAAATTGAATTCGATGCAGATTGGGCTAATGGGCTCCCCAAGATAGAATTATCGAAGAACGGGGAAGAATGCGATTGCGTATCGGCTTTTCGTCCCGGATCCTCGCCCGAAACCCTCCGCATATCACTGAGATTTCACTTGACGGCAGCTTGCTGCAGGTCATTAGAAAGGAGGAAGTACGTACATCCGCTTTGGTATGAGCTTAAGGTGAGCGATGATGCTTTTTAGATTACAGCTTCTTCTTATCGCTTTACTGCTTTCCTCCCCGTCGATATCTCAAGGCGCGCAAGATCCGTCGGCCCCTGAAGGACCTCGCTCCTTTCTTCTTACGGCAACTAATCCCGCAAACATTTCAAGAACTCAGGAAATTATTTCGTTAGACGTTGACAGAGTGAAGGTTAAGTATCCCTCATTTAACGCAAAGGCATTCACCGTCACTTGTGCCGGCAGACCTGTCCCTGCCCAGTCGGAGATGGGTACCGGATCGGGAAGCCACGATCAAATACTTATGCTCGTGTCGTTCGCGCCGAACGAGAAGAAGATACTTGAAGTAACATGGGTGCCGGATACAGTTATAGCTCAAAAGTTTCCGAAACTCACGCAGGCCGTCCTCGGGATGAAAACCGGATATAAGAAGATCAGCGGATACTACACGGGAGGCAGGTTCGTCGATGTCGATTCGACCACGGTACCCAGCGATCATTTTGCGCACGACGCTCTATATAGGATTGAAGGTCCGGGATGGGAATCGGAAAAGATAGTCTACAGGTATTATCTCGATTCGAGAAACAGGAATGATATATTCGGAAAGAAGAAAGACGAGCTTGTACTTCAGAAGCTTGGTGTGAACGACCTGGTGTCGAACAGCATGGAGTCATACACTAAGATGCTCGACTGGGGGATGGATATATTCAAGGTGGGTGAATCTCTCGGCATCGGTTCCATAGCGATATGGCACGACTCGAAGGCGATGACTGTGAGCGATGTCAGGACGGTGAAGTGTTATGTCGCAGAGAACGGCCCGATTCTATCGGGGATTTATACCAAGTATCTCGGGTGGAGAGTCGGCAAGGAGGAATACGATTTGTATTCACATCTTAGCATATCGGCCGGAAGCAGGCTGACGAAAGTGGATCTGAAGCTCGTTGGGGAAAAGGCGGATTTGTGCACCGGTCTTGCGAAACATGAGGACTGTGATTTTATGCATTCGTCTTCCGCGCGCGGCGGAACCTGGGCATACATAGCACTATATGGTAAACAGAGTCTTGCCGGCGACGATCTCGGGATAGCCGTTTTTTACAAAGCGGCGGAGTGTGTGAGAGTCACGGAAGACTCCCTGAGCAGGATAGTGGTCTTTCGCCCGCATGAAGGGCGGTTGACTTATTATTTCGGGGCTGCATGGCAGCAGGAACCGGGGGGAATCAAGAACGAGACGGAATTCAGGTCGTACCTTGAACGGACGCTCGTGAGACTCGACAGCCCGATAGAAGTAGAACTATGAATTTTTGTGTGATCCAACAAACCAGTAGTTGTAGGAGAAAGAAATGACAAGACTCTCATTTCGCATGTTAGTTGAAATGGTTTGTACTCTCGTGGTGATGCTGGTGATGAGTGCAGGTTTTGCCAATGCCCAGACTCGAAGTCGAATCCAGGGCACCGTTACCGATGCTAAGACCGGCGAGCCTTTGCCCGGCGTGAACGTCTTCGTAGTCGGAACCAACCTTGGCGCAGTTACCGATCTCGACGGAAAGTACTTTGTCGTCAACGTGCCGGTAGGCACGTACGACGTGAAGGCATCCATGATCGGGTACACCCCGATGCTTGTAAAGGGCGTGTTGGTGTCTCTGGACAGAGTGGCGACCGTCGATTTTGCGTTGAAGGCGTCGGCGATAACAACAAGCGAGGTGGTCGTGACCGCCCAAAGGAATCAACTCCACCAGGAAGTATCGTCGACTCAAATGGTTTCCACAGCTCATGAAATAATGAGCACCGCAGGGGTACGGGAAATAAATACATTCCTTGCCAAGCTTCCCGGGGTATCCACGACCGACAACGGCTTCATTACTATCAGAGGTGGTACAGCGGACCAGGTCGGTACACTCGTTAACGGTCTTTCGTATGACAATGCGGCGGTCGGAAACGCAGAGACGAGCGTCCCGCTGAGCGCCATCGAGCAGGTGTCGGTGTTGTCCGGCGGTTATAACGCCGAATATGGAAACTTCAGGTCGGGTTTGATAAACATAACGACCAAGTCGGGTACCCCGAACGCTTATCACGGCACTTTCAACATATCCGCCGACCAGGCACACATGCGCCGGTTCGGGCAGTCGCTTTATGATCCCAACAACGCTTTCCTGGCGCCGTACCTTGACCCGGTCGTGGCTTTCACAGGTACTCAGGCTGGCGGATGGGATCAGTATCAACAAAATCAGCACGCGAGTTTCGACGGCTGGATTGCGGAAGCACAGAAATACAATCAAGGGAAGACTCCCGATCAACAGGCCTCACCGCTGGAGCTGTATCTCATGTCATCATGGATGACGATGTCGGTGCCGGACTATCAGGGCATTCAGCAACAGATTGCAGCCAACCCGGCCATACTCGGAGGGATGACGGTAGCGCAGGCCGACTCGATGATGAACGCCACGAAGAGTGCTTTTGCCAAACATGCGAACAGTGAGGGAGGAAGTGATTACAATCTCGACGGCGGATTCGGCGGACCGATTCCGTTTGTAAGCAAGGCCCTCGGCGATGCCACTTTCTATATCTCGAACAACACGAGACGATCCAACTACATGGAACCGGTAACGCTCAACAGCGACTTCTCCTCTACTTCGTTGCTGACCATGAAGTCGACCCCTTCGAGCACCATGACGATAACATTTAACGGCCTGTGGAAGCGTGAAATCGGAGTGAGTCCCATAAGGCCTGCATCCGGCGATGAGCCTAACGTGGGCGGGCGCGGCGGATTCATGCAACAGGATAACCTCAATTGGGTATTCGACAATGCCGGACTCAGCGGCGATAACTACAATTACCTCTACGATCCGGCATATTTCCCGATCCTTAACCAGACAACGCTCCTCACCGGTGTCACGTTGAACCAGATGATATCCCAGAGCACATATTACGATGTCACCGTCAGCAGACTGGCCATCGGAGATTATTCTCCCACCGGCGACAACAGGGATACTACGATGATTACTCAGATCGGTCCCTTCAATCTTGACGAGTCTCCTTACGGGAAACTGCAGTTTGCACCGAAACACAGCGTTAACGGGTACACTTTCCCCAGTTACGACACGCCTATTGGAATGTCGATATTCAGGTTCAGGGGCAAAGAGGGCGATTTACACGACAACTCCAAGACTTATCAATACCAGTTTAAGTTCGACCTGTCGTCGCAAATCGGGGATCACAATTTTGTCAAGACCGGTTTCGAATACAATTCGATCATCCTGGATCATAACTTCTGGGAGGAGTGGAACAACAACGCCTACAACACTTATGAGTTCAACTATCACCGCACTCCCAGCCAATCGGGACTTTACGTCCAGGACCAGATCAACTACCAGGGGATCGTGGCCAATCTCGGCGTCCGCCTCGATTATTACTTCGGAGGAGGAGGAGTTTGGCCGAGCCAGCCGTTCGTACCGGTGTACCAGCCGCAGGCCGTCGACTCTACGCTTTATTCGTATCTCAACTCCGGCCGGTCTTATATCTGGAGTATCTGGGACCAGTACAATGCGACCCATCCCGGATTCCTTCAGAAGGTCAAAAACTTCCTGACCCTCAGCCCGAGAATCGGAATCTCGTTCCCGATAACCGAAGTGTCCAAGTTCTATTTCAACTACGGTCAATTCAGGTCTAACCCTCCTTACTACTCGATGTATGAATTCACGTACCGGTATACCAAGAACGGGTTGTATCAGATGTCGAACCCGAACCTGGAACCGCCACTGACGACGTCTTATGAGTTGGGCGTCGAGTACGAGCTGGCTCCAAGTACACTGCTGAGGGTCTCCGGCTATTACAAGGACGTCTTCGGCCAGCAGGGAACTGTATACTATCAGACTATAGGTTCATCTCTCGGTCTTGATTACCAGGGTTATTCCAACAACGAATATCAGAGTATCCAGGGAGTCGAGATCAACCTTTCGAAGAGCGATAATTCCTGGCTCACCGGATGGATCAATTTCAACTACGCGCTCAGTAAGGTTGGGAACACGGGAATCGAGACATACTACGACATACCCGTTGCGAGTCAGGCAAATCTTTACCAGAACAATGAGCAGCCCACACTGCCTCGGCCGAGGTTCAACGCTGATGTCACTTTCAGGTCGCCGGAGCATTGGGGACCACAGATCGGCGGACTGGACGTTTTCGGGAGATGGAGCCTATCGTTCTTCGGAACGTGGGAGGCCGGCGACTATTTCACGTGGAATCCGCTCGGCGATCCTTATCTCACCGACAATCTGCAATGGCCGGCTTACTACAGGCTGGATATGAAGTTGACGAAGAATTTCAAAGTGGCCGGACTCGACGTAGCGGCTTACCTGAACGTCACGAACGTCCTCAATCTCAAGGTCAACGAGATGGGCAATCTTTACGCCTTCTCCAGCGATCTCGTCGGTTCGCCGGGGCCAGGACAGGCGGGAGAAACATTCAACGGCTCGGACGAGGCTTACTACCTCGCGTCTCTCCACCTGCCGATGTACAATTCACCTTTGTACGACCAGCTTCGTGCGAAGTACCCCGGGTACTTTGTTCCGGGACAGGATCAGATCGGCGACCTGAGATCGGCTAGTAAGCCATACATCAACAATCCCGATTACGCGGACCTTTTCTTGTACAGCCAGCCCCGCGATATTTGGCTCGGTATACAGGTTAACTTCTAAAGTTTAGCGAATGGAGATTCTCATGAGATTTCTTAGAGAAAAGACAATGTCCAGGCTCGCCAGTGTCGTGTGCTTGAGTACCGTGCTTCTGGTTTTCTCCGGTTTGAAAAGCATGGCACAGACTCAATCTCCTGAACTGCAGTCGACGACCATCAGGCTTGGCCACCTCTGGCTCGGCATGCCCGCCAACGGAGGCAAGATGAACTTCAATCCAGCAGGCGGCTTCTTTCCGAATGATTACAGCATCGCTGCCGACAGGGCACAATACGCCCAGGCTTTTACGGGAGCGGGGATATTCCTGACGGCGACTCATTGGTTCAATCCGCTGACAGATTCCGTCGAGAACGTCGCGGTGTACTCGTTCGTCACGGACTCATTGCCTGTCGGCAGGGTCACTGTCCCGCTCACGAATTACCTCCGCTACAATTATCCCGCTCTTCAGACGGGTTCGATACAAGGAGGTGCTTCGCTTTTTGGAACCTACGATCCCTCGTATCCCGGATTCAAAAACCACACCTATGACGAGGTTGCGAACGTCGTCGATTCTACCATACTAGGTGTCGAATGCGACCGGACGGTGTATGCCTGGTCTCAGAACTACAACGACAACTATGTCATCACCGACCTGGTATTCACAAATGTCAGCGGCGATACGCTTGACAGTCTGTACATCAACATGCAGGAGACCGGCGCGAACATGGTATATTCCAACGGCAGCAACCCGGCTGGAACGTTCGATCCGACGATGGTGTGGCAGCATTACTATGGCGGCAAACCCGGCGACACGGCGCGCGTTTTCTATGAATACAGCGCGGACAACCCTCGCACCTCCGGCGACGATATGGGTGCACCTCAGGTATCTCAGAACGGCCGTCTCCTAGATCCTAACATGCAATACTTTGCCATCCTTCACGCGTCGAAGGAACCTTATACGGATTCGACCCAGGATGTCGATGACCCGCTCGAGCCGAAGGTGACGTACATGGGCGTCGCCACCGCCATCCCATTCACTCAGAGCAGTGACATATACGGCAACAAGAATTTCTATGCCATCAGAGGAGCGTTCTCGGCACTTAATCCGGAGCCGGGCCAATATCAGGGTACATATCACGAAATCAACACGGATCAACTCGGAACTGCAGACTACACGAATAATCCCGCAGGTCAATACGAGGGAATTTCATACCGTAGCTGCAGCTTCGGTCCCTATACCTTCTATCCGGGTCAGAAAATACACATCGTCTACGCAAGCGGCTTCGCGGGTATCGGTTACAAACTCGGCGCGAAAATCGGAAGCGAGTGGTTGAACGGCACTTTGACCGATCCGCCTAACGCCTCCCAGATCCCAGGCTGGAACGCGCGTACCGGATTGTTCCCGAGTAACTTCCAGTTTCCCTCGGGAGCGACAAGTGTAGATATGGCGAAAGACAGATGGCTCAGCTTAGGGATCGATTCGGTCATGCTCAGTGCCTACAGGGCGAAATGGAATTACGAACACGATTACAATATCCCGCAGGCGCCTCCTCCTCCGCAAACCGCAAACATCACCGTCACCAGCGGAGCGATTAAGATTCAGTGGTCCGATCCGGAAGCCGAGGCGATGCCCAACTTCGACGGCTACAGGATCATGAGAAGGATTTCGGACTTCGACACCGTATCGTACGTGCCTATTTACGATTCGGATTCCACCGATATCGCTACGACTCACACGTTCTACGATTCGATTTCGTATTACGGGTCACAGGTGTTCTACTATATTCAGTCGAAAGCGAGGATCGCTCTCAACGATATGAATGCTGACCCAACTACCCGCGGTCAGATGATGTACAGCGAGAGGGCCCTCTTCCCGAACATCTATTATGTGTCTCCGTCCAATTTCCCACAGAACGACCTCTCGAAGATCAGGATTGTGCCCAATCCTTATAACATACGCGACCCGCTTCTCCTCGGCACAAACCCCGGGTTGGGTCTGAGCTCCACTCAAGGAAGAGGGATAACGTTCTATAATTTGCCGGCAAGATGCACGATCAAGATATTCACTGAAAACGGCGACCTTGTGATATCTCACGATCACGGGGCATCCGGCAACGCACTGGGCAGCTGGTCCTGGGACATGCTGAGCAAGAACCAGCAGGCCGTGTACAGTGGAGTCTACATAGCGGTTTTCCAGACGCCCGACGGCGGGATGTCTTATCAAAAGTTCCTAATCGTGCAGTGACCAGGGAAAGGAATCGATAAAATGAATCATAATAGATTATTGCTCGCATTGCTTGTGATACTCGGCTTGTCGGGCGCTGCGTTCGCGCAAGTGAGCCTGAGCAAAGTCGGACAAAGCACGATGGACTTTCAACTGGTAAGCATATCGCCCGTGGCGAGCGCAATGGGTGAGGCTTACACCGCCGTCGGCAAAGGCGCCGACGCAATCTTCTATAATCCGGCCGCGATGGCTGAGATGAATACGCAGTTCAATGTGGCCCTCGATTATACTCAGTGGATTGCCGACATAAATTACTATGCCGGCGCAGTGGCCTGGAACCTGAATAATTACGGCGCGGTCGGTCTCAGTTTCCTTACGGTCGACTACGGCACGATCTACGGAACAAGCATAAATCCGCTCGGAGGTTATATCGACAACGGCCCGGTATCGAATGTAGGTGCTTATTCGCTGGGACTTTCCTATGCCAAGTACATAAATACTCAATTCCTCGTCGGTGGAAATATGAGATTTGTCGGACAGAACCTCGGTGAGAACACTTTCTACAACGGCGTCTCGATAAAAAACAATGCCACGAAACTCGCCTTCGACCTCGGCGTGAAGTACTATACTCTCTGGAACGATTTCAGATTTGGAATGGTCATCAGGAACTTCTCTTCGGACATCACCCGCGAGGTCTATGCAGAACAGCTCCCGTTGACATTCACGATGGGGGCCGCGATCGACCTTCTCGACTTTTTCAGGAAGACTAAAGATAAGTCCACCTCGCTCACCTACGCGATGGACTTCGTTCACTCGAATAGCCATTCCGAGGAGCTCGATATGGGACTTCAATATAAATTTCTCGGCATGCTGTCTCTGAGAGGCGGTTACCAGACCAACAGGGATCTGCAATCATGGTCCGCAGGAGTCGGAGTCAATACGACCCTGGCGGGGAACGAGCTCGAGGTGAATTATTCCTATTCGCAGATGCAGATATTTAACGGTGTGAACCGGTTCTCAGTCATCATGTCATTCTAGAGTCATATAGGAGGTATAAGAAGAATGAAGAGAGCCCTGCTGGTCATTGTATTTGCTACATCGGTGGTCGCATCGAGTGCGATGTGCAGGGAGCAGTACGGCTCGTCAAGATCGCCTGTACCACGTAACGGTTCTGAACATGTCCCGTGGTCGGTTCGCATGACCAATGCCGTCATTACGAGACTTCCCGATTACCTGACCCATGATAGTACGATGTCGTGGAATTACGAGGAAGGAGTCCTCCTCCATGCCATCTGGAAAGTGTGGGAGAAAACCGGGAACCGGGAGTACTTCGACTACGTGAAGAAGAGCATAGACTATTACGTGACTGCAGACGGTCGGATAAAAACTTATGACGTTGACAAGTTCAGGCTCGACGACATTACGCCTGGCAGAGTAGTACTGGACCTGTACGGTTCGACGAAGGAGACAAGGTATAAGAAAGCTGCCGATCTTTTGAGGAAGCAGCTCAGTGAACAGCCGCGGAACAAATACGGCGGATTCTGGCATAAGAAAATCTATCCAAACCAGATGTGGCTCGACGGTGCGTACATGGCTGAGCCATTCTATGCCAAGTTTGCAGAGATGTTTCATCAGCCGTCCGACTATAACGATATCGCGAAGCAATTTGTCCTGATGGCCGATCACAACCGCGATCCGAAAACGGGCCTGTTTTATCACGCCTGGGATGCCTCAAAGAAACAGAAGTGGGCGAATCCGAAAACCGGCGACTCTCCGACTTTCTGGGGCCGGTCGATGGGGTGGTACATGATGGGACTCGTGGACGTCCTGGACTACTTTCCGAAGAGCAACCCTCGCCGTGAAGAGCTTATCCGGATTTTCAGAGGCCTGGCCTCGTCGTTGTTGAAGTATCAGGATAAGCGTACTAAATTGTGGTATCAAGTGGTCGACAAGGCGGGCGCGAAAGGTAATTACATCGAATCTTCTGCATCAGCGATGTTTGCGTATTCGTTCGCGAAAGGTGCGAGAAAAGGATATCTCAGCGGCAAGTATCTACGGGCGGCGGAAGCGGCGTTCGGTGGACTGGTGAAATATGAAGTTAAGTTCGATTCGTCGGGCAATCCTATTCTGATGAATACTTGCGCCGGCACCGGATTGGGAGGGCATCCTTACCGAAACGGATCGTATGAGTATTATGTTTCCGTGCCGAGGGATGATAACGATTTCAAGGGAGTGGGACCGTTCATCCTGGCGGCGCTGGAGATCGAGGCTTCTCGGTCGCGATAGTCGGGAAGCTTCAATTTAGAGAGAGCGATGGCTTTTGTATATGAATAAGATGAAGAAGTCCTTGTTTGTGATAGCGGCCGCAGGGTTGTTCTCTTTCATCGTCGGGTGGACTGCACCAGGCGCGCCGAAACCAGGGAAGCAAAAAGTGGTCTGCCTTGATTGCTACCACAACAACGAGTGGAAGAAGGCGAAGGACGGGCGGGAGGTCAGGTTCCACTATATCTGGGAAGATACGGCAAACACCGGTTACTCGAAACTCGGCGGCATAATTGAGAAGCTCGGTGCAAAAATTACCGAGTCGCGGGTTGCGCCTACGAGGAGGTCGCTCGATAGTGCGAGCATCTACATCATTGTCGATCCCGATACTCCTGCGGAAACGAAACACCCTCATTACATTACCGGGCCGGAGATCGGGGCCATTGTGTCTTGGGTGAAGAGAGGAGGAGTTCTCGCGCTCTTTGCCAACGACAGCGGGAACTGCGAGTTCAAACATCTCAACCGGCTTGCAGCTCGCTTCGGAATTCGTTTCAACGAAGACAGCAGAAACGACGTAGTCGGAAAGGATTTTCAGGTCGGGGCATTCTCCGATCTTCCGGATATCCCGATGTTCATGGGGGTCCACGAGATTTTTCTAAAAGAGATCAGCACACTTCGAATTAGCAGGCCTGCGAAAGCCGATCTTGTCAACCGCGGCGACATCATCATGGCATCAGCGCATGTCGGTAAGGGCTTTGTCTTCGCAGTCGGAGATCCATGGTTTTACAACGAATACATAGACGATCACAAGTTGCCGAAGAGTTTCGACAACTATGATGCGGCACGGAGCCTGTTCATCTGGCTCCTTTCAAAATCCGGTCCTGTAGAGAATGACTGAACGCAAATTAATCTTTGGTGCCGCCGATACATCAAATATCCTGGAAAGTTGAAAGAAGGCGAAAAGTAAAATGAAGAGCGTATTAGACGATTACCGTTTTTTCGATCCTGAAGAGAGTGTAAGGAAGACAGCATACGAATTGTATCTCAACGTAAAGGACCTTCCCATTCTCAGTCCGCATGGACATGTCGAGGCGAAGATGCTGGCGGACAATCAGCCGTTTCCCGATCCGACTGAGTTGATCATTATTCCCGACCATTATATCTACCGAATGCTATATTCGCAGGGCATCTCACTAGAATCGTTGGGTATCCCGACTGTCGATGGGACTCCGGTTGAGAAAGATCACAGGAAGATATGGCAGATATTTGGGGATAATTTCTATCTGTTTTCGGGTACGCCGACGGGGGTCTGGCTTACCCACGAGCTCGTCGAGGTGTTCGGAATATCTGATCCATTGAATTCGAAAAATGCGATGAAGATATACGACCACATGGTGGAGAAACTGAAAACGAAAGAGTTTCTCCCGAGGACTCTCTTCGAGGAGTTCAATATAGAGGTCCTCACTACAACCGATTCTCCGTCAGATCCGTTGGAATCGCACAAGAAGATGAGAGAGTCGGGATGGAAGAAGCGCGTGATTCCATGTTTCAGACCGGATGCGGCTGTCAACATCAATTCCGCAAAATGGAAATCAGAAATAGCAGGTATCAGTAAAGTGGCAGGCATCGATATCCATGACTACAAGTCGTACATAAAGGCGCTTGAAAACAGGAGGGAGTATTTCAAGACTTACGGCGCCGTGTCGACAGACCAGGGAGTAGAAAGTCCGTACGCGCACAGATTGTCCCAAATAGAAGCTGACGCGATTTTCCAGCGTGCTCTCAAAGGAGAGTCGACTGAAAAGGACGCCGCGGCATTCACGGCGAACATGCTGATGGAAATGGCGCGCATGAGCGTCGACGATGGATTGGTGATGCAGATACATGCGGGCGCACTTCGGAATCACAACCGGCAGGTCTTCGACAGGTTCGGGCTCGACAAAGGCGGTGACATACCGATTCAGACCGAGTATACCCGGAACATGCAGGAATTTCTGAACGAGTTCGGAAACAACCCGAAGTTCAAGACGGTCCTGTTCACGCTCGATGAGACTACATATTCCCGCGAGCTCGCACCGATTGCAGGCCACTATCCCGCTGTGAAGCTTGGAGCGTCATGGTGGTTCCACGACAGTATTCAGGGAATGACCAGATACAGACAAAATGTTACGGAGACAGCGGGCATATATAATACAGTTGGGTTCACCGACGATACTCGCGCATTCCTTTCAATTCCTGCAAGGCACGATCTGGCAAGAAGGATGGACTCGAATTTTCTTTCGGGCATGGTTGCCAGACACATCGTATCCATGGAGGAAGCGAAATCGATGGGGAAGGCACTCGCTTATGATCTGGCTAAGAAGGCCTATAATCTTTGAACAGGATGTCAAATCGGCCCGTCTGTAGCCAGAAGTGTATGAAATCATGTCGAAGTATGCTAATTTTTTTTCAATAGTAACCGGTCAAGTTACTTTCTAACCTAACAAGGAGTGAGATTTTGAACAGGAAGCCGCACGTTACGCTGAGCGATATCGCGAAGCAGCTCAACGTGTCGAAAGTCACCGTTTCTAAAGCACTTAGAGGACATCCCGATATTTCGAGGGAAACTACCAAGCTTGTGAAGAAGGTTGCGGAAGAATTGGGCTATACACCTAACTTCGCGGCAAGGAACCTCTCTTCCAGGAAATCGAACACTATCGGCGTCGTAGTTCCCAAAATCGCTCACTTCTTTTTCAGTTCACTGATAGAGTCGATTTACGATCAGGCGTTCTATAACAATTTCGACATAGCCCTGACTGTGTCCCAAGAAAACGTGGAGAGAGAAAGAAAGCACATCGAGACTCTCATGGCAATGAGAGTGGACGGGCTCATAATCTCAATCACACAACAGACCAAAGACAAAACCATTTTTGAAAAAGTTGTCAGCCGTGACGTGCCTCTTGTGTTCATGGACAGGGTAATGCCTGTCGATGGAACGAGCCAGGTAACCGTCGACGATAAAGGTGGAGCGATCAAAGCCATCGAGCTTGCGATAGATAATGGATATACCAAGATTGCGCACATAGGCGGGTTCACTGAGATTAACATCGGGAAGCGGAGATACGAGGGGTATGTCGAAGCTATGAAGCGACGCGGACTCGAGATTGATCCTGACTGGGTTATCCACGGAGGTTTCGGGGAGGACGATGGTTACCAGGGATTCATGAAACTCTACAGGAGTGGGAGAATGCCGGAATTCATCTTCGCCGTTACTTACCCGGTGGCCCTCGGCGTTTACGCCGCCGCCGCCGAAGTGGGTGTAAGAATACCGGATGATCTGGATATCATCTGTTTTGGCAGCGCCAGCATCAATAAGTTTCTCAAACCTGCGCTCAGCTATGTCGACCAGCCCACTGCCACGCTCGGGAAAGTGGCGGTGGATCTCATCATCGAACATATCGGCGAGTCTGATGAGTACCTTCCTAAACATATAGAAGTGCCGACGGAACTTGTCATACGGGATACATGCTTACCGAAGAAGAATCCCGTCGTTTCTTCTGTGAAGTGAAACATAGTGCGGGGCTTGCAGGCCGCGGGCAGTGCCACGCCGCGACGGTTTGGTTTCGGGCAACTCATGGGAGTGTCTTTCCGTGTCGCTCTCTTTTCCTCCTCTGTGTACTTCCGAGTGATTGTCGGGCAGCTGCCTGGCGGGGAAACTGAAGCCATAGCTATCCACAAATCTCCGCCGATCCGCAGATAATAGTATCGTTCGTTGTGATGCAGGGCCCGTACTATGTACACCTGCATCGTTTTGAATTTTGTAATTGTTATCTTTAGTGCGTAATCGGAATGGGATGCACGGTTACTGCATTGCGATGGGGAGAACCCGCCGGCGACCCAGGGACTGTGCGACCGTCAATTCGTCAATTAAACTCGATAGGTAAATCCAGATGTCAAGGGAAGAGACAGTAAAGAAAGTAATCGACGGAGGAGCAGTTGCCGTAATTCGGCTGGCCGATCCCGGCAAGTTGATTAAGGTGGCGGAAGCGATTTATGCCGGCGGCGTCGCCGGTATCGAAATAACCATGACTGTACCGAATGCCATCAAGGTAATAGATGAGGCGAGCAGGGAAATAGGGAGCTACATGAACATCGGTGTCGGCTCAGTGTTGAATGCCGAGACGGCGCAGAAAGCGATCGATGCCGGCGCGAGATATGTGGTCAGCCCGATATACAAGAAGGAGATCGTGGAGGTCGCGCACAGAGGCGATGTACCCGCCATGCCGGGAGCGTTCACGCCGACGGAGATACAGACCGCATACGAGGCCGGAGCAGATATCGTCAAGGTATTTCCTGCGGACGTCGTCGGCATGGCTTTCTTCAAAGGTGTCCTCGCACCGATGCCGCACCTGAAAATGATGCCGACCGGCGGTGTCACTCTCACTAATGCCGGTGAGTGGTTGAAGTCCGGGGCGTGCGCGGTTGGAGTCGGTTCGGCCCTCCTCGACAACAAAGCCATCAACTCCGGAAAGTACCAGGTCCTGACTGAGAATGCTAAGACTTTGATGGAGAGCATCATAAGAGCCAGGCAGGAGATGAAAGTTTCATGACGGTTACATCCACGTTGTTGAAGGATGTCTTTTTCTTTTCACAAGATATTAGGTAGCCAAAATGTCTGAGAAAGTCGTTACAATGGGGGAGATAATGCTCCGGCTTTCTACTCCGGGATTCTCGAGGTTTGTTCAGTCGGGACAGTTTGATGTCAATTACGGGGGAGGCGAGGCGAATGTAGCGGTGTCGCTTGCCAACTACGGGCTCGAGAGTTATTTCGTCTCGAAGCTCCCGAAGCATGAGATCGGACAGTCCGCAGTAAACAGCCTGCGTCGATTCGGAGTGAAGGCGGATTACATCGTTCGCGGAGGCGAAAGGCTGGGAATTTATTTCCTTGAAACGGGCGCAAGCCAGAGATCATCCAAGGTGATTTACGATAGATCTAATTCGGCAGTCACGGATCTGGGAAAGGACGAACTCGACTGGGGGGAAGTGTTCTCCGGCGCAAAGTGGTTTCACTGGACGGGGATCACACCGGCACTCGGTTCGAAAGTACAGGAGACTCTCAGGACAGCCTGCGAGGCCGCCAGGAAGAACGGAGTGGTCGTCAGCGCGGACCTGAACTACCGCGCCAAGCTCTGGACCACCAAAGAAGCCCAGGCCGTAATGATTCCGTTGATGGAATATGTAGACGTCTGCATAGCCAATGAAGAAGATGCGGAGAAGAGCCTTGGCTTTCACCCGGAATCGACGAACGTCGATAGCGCTGAGCTCGACGAGCGCGGTTACTTCGATCTGGCAAGGAAGCTGAAGGAGAAGTTCCACTTCAAGTCGGTAGCGATCACGCTTCGCGAGAGTTATTCCGCGTCGCATAACGGATGGAGCGCTGTGCTTCATGACGATGGGGACTGCAAAGTTCCTTACCGGTCCAAGCGATACGACGTGCAAATTGTGGACAGGGTGGGCGGCGGGGACTCATTTGCCGGCGGACTTATCTACGGCCTCCTGAGAAAGAAAAACACGAGGGAAGCGCTCGAATTCGCGGTTGCAGCCTCCTGTCTAAAGCAGACCATACCCGGAGATTTCAACATCGTTTCTGCCGACGAGGTCGAGAAGCTCGCGAAGGGGAGCGGATCCGGGAGGGTCGAGAGATAACATCTCAACTTTTCAACTTCCAGTCTCCAAAAAACAAAACACTTCAGGCATGGTCCCTTCAAGGCGCACGCTTCTTCTTCTGGCAGTCTCGCTGATCGTTGTCAGCCGGGCTCTTTCCCAGGGCTTGCCCACTACGGAAAGAGGGCCATGGATTCCCGATGTCGGAAATGGTCAATATCGCAACCCGGTTATCTTTGCCGATTACTCCGATCCGGATGTATGCAGGAAGGGGAACACTTACTACCTGGTCGCATCAAGCTTCACTCAGGTTCCGGGCCTTCCGATACTCGAATCGAAAGACCTCGTCAATTGGAAGATCATCGGACACGCCTTGAAGAGGCTGCCGCCATACCGCCATTACGATTCCGTGCATCCGGGCGACGGCGTTTGGGCTCCCGCCATTCGTTTTCACGACGGCAAGTTCTGCGTTTATTATCCTGATCCCGACTATGGAATTTATTTGGTGACGGCGGCGAACCCACGCGGACCATGGTCGAAGCCGCTTCTTGTGATGGCCGGAAAGGGACTCGAGGATCCATGCCCGTTCTGGGACTCCGACGGAAAGGCGTATCTCATACACGCGTTTGCCGGGAGCCGTGCGGGTATCAAAAGTGTATTGGTGGTCGACCGTATGAACAGCATGGGGACGAGAGTAATCGATGACGGCGCGATAGTCTATGACGGTCACGGTATCGATCCGACTATAGAGGGACCGAAACTTTACAAGCGAAAAGGGTACTACTATATTTTCGCGCCGGCGGGCGGAGTGAGGAACGGCTGGCAGGTAGTCCTTAGGTCAAATAATGTCTATGGCCCTTACGAACGAAGAGTTGTGCTTCACCAGGGTAACACTTCCGTCAATGGCCCTCACCAGGGAGCCTGGATCGAGACTCCCGGCGGACAGTCGTGGTTCATACATTTTCAAGACAGGGGGGCGTACGGACGAGTGGATTATCTTGAGCCGATGAGATGGAACGACGGGTGGCCGGAAATAGGGAAGCGCCGGCCGGGTCACGCGATAGGTGAACCGGTTCTCACTTATCGGAAGCCCTATGTGGGGAAGGAAATTCCAGTTGAAGTTCCGCAGACTTCTGACGGGTTCAATGGAGAGAGCATCGGGTTGCAGTGGCAATGGCAGGCCAATCCCCAACCTACCTGGGCATTCCCCGCGGGGAAGCTCGGCTTTCTCCGTCTCTACGCTATCCCGGACAGCTCAACGAATTTTTGGACTGTTCCCAACATCCTTTCGCAGAAATTCCCTGCCGAGGTATTTACTGCGACGACGAAGTTATCGTTCGATCCTTTGTCGTTCGGCGACAGGGCCGGGCTGATCGTGCTCGGCTCGAGTTATGCGAGTCTCTCACTTGAGAAGGAAGAGAACGGTCTTTACCTAGTTTATGCGGTCTGCGAACACGCGGACCGGGGCAATCCGGAGACGCTGACTCGACTTGGTGTGGCGCCAGACTCGTTGGTCTATCTACGAGTATCGGTTTCCAGCGGCGCGGTTTGCCGGTTCGGATACAGTTTTGACGGCCGGTACTACACCGAGGTGCCTGCGACGTTTACCGCGAAGCCCGGCCGCTGGATTGGTGCCAAGCTTGGAATATTCTGCACCGGAAGGCAGAAGTCGGACGACTCCGGTTATGCGGACTTCAACTGGTTCAGGGTACGGTGAAGCTCCACGAACAGCCCTTCCGGTTTGAGACGGAAGAGGATCGCGGCAAGACTCTATCGGTGATGTCGTGCCGTCCAACACATTAAGACCATAAACCGCTGAGGAGTGATGATGGATAAGTTGAGCGTTGCGTTAGTTCTGGTAGGGATAATGGGAATCTTTGCATTTGTCATGGGAAACAAGATAACAGGAACCATTGTGTGTTTCGGCGATTCGATCACGCACGGAGCCAAAGTCAACGGGCACAGCTGGGTCTACCTTCTGTCCAAGGAACACGAGGGAGCCAACTTCGTGAATGAGGGAAGGAATGGCAGGAAGACCGCCGACAGGGAGGAGATACTTCCGGTCATAAGAAGATACAAGACTGCCGACATGTTTTTGATTTTTCTCGGTGTGAATGATCTTAAGGACGGCAACGACAGCATGGTCGCGGATTGCATCAGGAATATGAAATGGATGATAGGTAAGATCCGGGATTTGGACCATGGAGCGAAGATAGTCATACTTTCTCCGAGCGAAATCAGCGTCAAGTCGATGTCTCCTCTGAACTTCCGGAAGAAGTACAACGCGAATACTGAGAGGTGCCTCATTGCTCTCGACAGGGGGTACAGGCGACTTGCCAAAGAAGAGTCGGTAGGGTTTATCTCTTTGCTTAGAGTTGTTTCCCCGGCAAACTATGTGGACGGGCTTCATCCGAATGAAGCAGGTCAACAGCAAATAGCGGATGCCATTTGGAGGGGGCTGAACAGACCGGCGAAGTAGGGAAGTCGGCCAGATACTGCAAAGAAAGTGCTTGACATTTACATGCGGTGGATGTAAACTTAGGCGTCATTAAGTTATCGGTTAAGTTATCGTTCAAGTGATCGATAATTTGAAAATTTGAATGTGATTTGAGTGAATTTCAAAGGGTCCTGCGCCGCTTCCTTTTGGTCAATTTTACCCTGAAATGAGTTCCCAATGTACCTCGGGTGCCATCTTGCTCAAATTACAACCTCGTCGGAGCCATTTGATCATCAAAGTCGCGATACGGTAGTTTCTGTCGCTTTTGTGCGCTCCTTTTCTCGAACCGTCACCCAAGCAGGAGGCGAGCATCTGAGTTGAGATTTCTTGTTACTGTTTCTAATGGAATCGGAAAATCGATCGGTCCAGGGCAGGCCCTTTCGAATGACAATCTTCAATCCCGGTCTTTGCATTCTCCCTCGATTGCACGGCGCGGTCTCCGCGGGGTAGCTCTTACGGTACTCCCGGAGGCCCACGGTTTATTCCTCTATCCAGCTTCGGGCGAGACCGCTATTCAGGAGACGATCTGATGCCCGTCGTGTCCCGCATCAAAACCGATCGCCTCGCCGGCCTGCCGACTAACTCCATCGGTTCATCTCTTCCGTCCGCGTATCTCGGCTCTGACGTGATATGCAGCGGCATGACGCGGGGTCTGCGATGAGTCTGGTGTTTGGTAATTTATGGGAACGCCGAATCCGGTCGGCGTCAAGACGCCTGCGGTCATTCGGTCGCAGCGCGAATTCCGCCACAGGTTTTGTTCTCATCCTTCTCCTTTTGGTTGCGACCGGAACGGCGTTCCCATTCGATTCCCATTACATCGTTGTCGCAAAGGATGGCAGCGGTGACTTCACGACCATTACAGGGGCGATAAATTCACTTCCGATGTTCAATTACCAGCGCGTGGTTATCTACATAAAGAACGGAGTTTACGACGAGAAGATCAGGATATCTCAGGACTACGTGACTCTGCGCGGTGAGAGCCGGGACAGTACCATCATCGAATATAACCAGCTGAGGACTGACTGGATTGCCCACGAAGACACGATCGGTCCGGCGGTCGTGAACATACACGCGGATGATATCATCCTCGAAAATCTGACGGTGAGGAATACGCAGCCAGAGGTAGGACCGCACGCATTCGCAATATATGATCGTGGTACAAGGACTGTCTTCGTAAACTGCAACCTCCTCAGCAAGGGGGGAGACACGGTTTCGCCGTGGGACTACAAGACAGGTATGTATTACTTTTCGAACTGCACCTTTGAAGGAGCCGTCGATTGCGTGTGTCCGAGAGGATGGTGCTTCATCAGGAATTCTAAATTCTACGAGCTCAAGAAAGGCTCGACTGCGATATGGCACGCGGGGGGGTACGACATCAATCAGAAATTTGTAATCGTGAATTCTACCTTCAACGGCGTGAAGGGGTTCTGTCTGGGCAGGCATCATTACGAAGCGCAGTTCTATCTTCTCGGCTGCACATTCTCGAGCGACATGGCCGATACTCCGGTTTACCGGGTTACTTACAGAGACTCAACAAAGGACAGGCCGTTCAACTGGGGAGAGCGGGATTATTATTATGATTGCCGCAGGATCGGGGGGAATTACCCGTGGTTTGCCGATAATCTTTCAAGCGCGGCCGGCTCGCCTTCTCCTTCGACGATTACACCCGAATGGACGTACGACAAGAAGTGGAATCCCGAATCTACCCGAGGCCCTCGAATAACCAGATACGAGGTCCACGGCGATTACGTTCTCTTCTTCTTCAAAGGGCCGATCACGGTCATCGGTACTCCGGTGCTCGTCTCAACGGATGGGAAGACACTTCAATACGCGTCCGGCGCAGGTTCGGATACGCTGCGTTTCGTCTCCAGGAGCGGCAGCATTGCCGCTTCAGATCTTAAGGGCCTCGTCCTGAAAGGCGGCGGACAACTTCTCGGGACTACTGCAACAGTCCACCAATTAAATGTGAATCTAAACATACACATATAGAAACTTGCGATGAGAATTCAACCGACATCGAAGCTGAAAGAAGCGGCATTTCTGATAATGCTGTTCGCCGGTGTGGCATGCGCGCAGGAGACCGCTGCTTCCGACGGATTTCCAAGAGATACTTCGTACACATCGTACAGCGCCGCGGTCAAAATTTACAAGAAGTTCAAGAGTGTGAAACTTGCTACACCGGATTTGCCGCCGGGAGTCGTAGAGAAGAAGAACATCGTGTACACGATCTACGGTACAAGAAAGATGTATCTCGATGTCTTCATGCCTGTGCGCGAAGGGCATGCCGTGTATCCGGGCGTACTGATAATCCACGGCGGCGGATGGATATCCGGGGAACGTTCCATGCTCGTGCCGATGGCGGAACAGCTTGCGAAATACGGTTATGTGACGGTCACCGTCCAATACAGGCTTCAACCTGAGGCGTTGTTTCCGGCCGGAGTATATGATTTGAAGGCGGCGATTCGCTGGATGCGTGCGAAGGGCGCCGAGTACGGGATCGACACCTCACGTATCGCGGTTTACGGATGCTCTGCCGGCGGAGAGCTTGCCGCATTCCTTGGGACTACGGGCGATATGAAAGAGTTCGAAGGTCGTGGTGCGTATCTTGGGCACTCGACGCGAGTTCAGGCCGTGGTCGATGTCGACGGGCTTCTCGATTTCATGAACATCAACTCGACCAGGTACGATAACAACCCGAAGAAACCTTCAGCCGCGCACCGCTGGTTCGGCGGTTCGTACAAAGAGTTACCCCAGGTGTGGAGAGAGGCATCGCCGATAACTTACGTCGGCAGATCGACGCCTCCCATAATTTTCATCAACAGTTCGATGAAGCATTACCATGCGGGCCGGGACGAAATGATAGGGAAGTTGAAGCATCTTGGGATTTTCTACGAGGTGCGGACACTCCCTGGTACTCCGCATACGTTCTGGCTTTTCCATCCATGGTTCGATAAGACTTTGTCATATACAGTGAAGTTTCTTGATAAGGTGTTCAAGAAGAAGTCTGATGAATCGGTACAAGTTCGGCAAATCCGGCCGACCGAACATCGTTGACCGGAACATGTTACATAAAACCATCAAGGAGGAATCATGAAAAAAGCGAAAACTGCCTTCAGGATGCTCGCTCTAACGGTCTTTGTCCTGTCAGCCGGCGCGGGTGTTGTCTTCGGGCAAACGATCGGTGAGTATCGGTCCAACTCGCCGGTGGCGACCGGGCCCTGGAACTGGAGCAACGCGAGTACCTGGCAGGTATACGGCTCTTCGGGCTGGGCAACAGCTACGGCGCCCCCGACGAGCAGCACGCCGAAGATCATTATCCAGTCGACCGATTCGGTTTATGTCGACGCGGCGACCACAGTGACAGATACAGTCTACAACCAGGGAATCCTCACCGGCGGATCGAATCTTACATTCGGCAACGGAGGAGTGTACCAACATGCTGAAAATGGGGGAGCGATACCGACAGCGACGTGGGCCACAGGATCGACTTGCCTCGTAACGGGTGCGACTTCGAAAGGCCCTTCGAATGCCAACCAGAACTTCTACAATTTCACATGGAATTGCCCCGGTCAGTCCACGGGACTCAATCTGGGTTGGAGCGGAAACACAATTAGCGGGAATCTGACAGTGCTGTCGACCGCGACCTCTCAATTCCGTATGACGAACAACAGCGCGAACAGCGGGAACCCCATCACCATCAAGATCCTCGGCAATGTCATCGTCAACGGCGGCCAGCTTACTCCGACCGGATCAGGCTCGACTCAGAGTTATACGATAATAGACAGCGGGAACATTTACCTGATGGCGGGTAAACTCTATGCCAGCGGCGGCAGCGGCGGCGTGGTGGCATGGAATTGCTACGGTGACACATTCTCCGTCGCCAACAGTACCACACTTCAGACTTCAAACAATTCTTCGAAGTGGGTCTTTGCGAAAAAGGGTGTTCAGTCGTTTGTCAACACTGGAAGCCAGAATTATACCGGCGGTATCACGTTTGAAGTAGACACTAACTCTACATTGAACCTCGGCACGAGTGTCATCGGTGGGAGTGCGGTATCGTTTGCGCTGGACAGTGCCGCTACTGTAATGACGGCACAACCTACCGGCCTGAATGGCAACCTTACAAACACCGGTGCCAACAAATTCAGTCCATATGGCGGCGTCGTATACAACGGTACATCTGCCCAGGTAACCGGATCGCTCCTACCGGACTCAGTCGGAAACCTCACTATAGACAATGCATCCGGAGTTACGCTATCCAATTCGGTCAGCGTACTCGATACTCTTACACTTACGAACGGGAATCTTCTTCTCGACACCAATACAGTGATGGCCACCGGGGTGTCCGGTGCCTCATCATCGAGCTTCGCCGTTACGGACAGTGCTAAGAGCTCATTCATGGTACCAAACGTCGGTACGACGGAAGTGCTGTTCCCCATCGGCACCACTTTGGAAGGTTACTCTCCCGTGTGGATGACTAACGCCGGCACTGTGGATACTTTTTCAGTCTCGGCGATGGCAGACTCGTCGGCTGCAGTCGGAGGAGGCCGTGTCAACGTGAAATGGAACATCTCGGAAGCAAACGCGGGTGACGGCAACCTCGGCTTGACCTTCGGCTGGACTGGAAAGGCTGAAAACACCACCTTTGCCGCAAACAGGCTTAGCTTTGCACAGATATACAACCTGAGCGGTTCGACATTCGTGCAGGCCGGGACTGGCTCATACTCAAGTCAACTGACGACATCCCCCTACACGCTCGGCCGCACCGGAATCAAGACTCTCGGATATTTCGGAGTCGGCAAATTCGTCGTCAATCTTAATGCACAAATCGGTGACTACGGCACCGTAGCGAGCGGAGCGTGGAACTCGATCTCTACATGGAAGCAGTGGAACGGAACCGCATGGGCCACTACTCCAACTATTGTCCCGAGCGGCGAAGTGAATGTCTTCATCAATAAAGGGGACACCGTAACTGTCGATGTCGCGGATTCCGTCGGCGGTAACCTGATAGTTTACGGCTTCCTGAAGGATACGACTGGCCTCAAGACTGGCGGTGCTACGGTCGTATTCGACAGCGGAAGCACGTTCCAGCTTGGATATGACGGCGCTCCCAAAGGAGGAAGCATTGCTGGAATCCCAAGTGCGACATGGCAGAAAGGTTCGACGTGTCTTATCACCGGTAAAGATGGACTTATCTCCTCCACCGACGGGTTTAACTCGAGCCAGAACTTCTATAACCTCATCCTTAACGCCGGATATAAGTCCAATGTAAATCTGAGTATGGGTGGCAATACCATATACGGTAATCTCGTCATTAACAATCCGAGCAGCAATCGGATCTACCTGACCGCCCCGGGCTCGACACCGAAGACCATCAACATAATGGGTAATATTATTCTTACTGCCGGCCAGTTCAGCTCTAACGGTTCCGGAAGCTCCGGCGTAATAAACGTCAACAGCTACGGAAACATACTCGTGAGCAACGCGAACTTCAGCATCTCAAGAGGATCCGGACCCGTTGTTACCTGGAATGCATATGGTGACACCCTTTCGTTGGTTAATTCGACTACACAGACTTCCGGCTCCAATGATGTGTTTGTGTTCGCCAATACAAAGGGAATGCAGTACATCAACTTCCAAAATGTGACGTTCGGTGGCGGCAGTCTTCCGGCGGTCGTCGATACGGGCGCAACGCTTGTGATGGGCACAAACTCATGGGGCGGAGACGCGATCTTCGCGGCTGATTCCGGCGCAACTATCATGTCGGGCGACACCACCGGACTGGATGGGAACATTACTACCACTGGTACCGTGGCACTCAGCTCAGGCGCCTCTTTTGTCTTCAACGGTACCGTGCCTCAGACCACAGGTTTGCATCTGCCGTCGGCAGTTGAGAATCTAACGATCGACAATCCCGATACCGTAACGCTTTTGCAGGCAACTACCATCAACGGAAATCTTAACTTAATGGCTGGTATTTTCAATAACACAATACCATTCACTCTGGGACCTAACGGTAAAGTTTTGAACAACGGAGGAAAGCTCCTTGTGGCGCTGACTGCGGTTAATTCGGCTGCCTCGAACGTTCCCAAGGTGTTCTCGCTCGATCAGAACTATCCCAATCCGTTCAACCCGTCGACGGAAATAAAGTACGGCCTCCCGAAAGCGGCCTTCGTGACGCTTAGGGTTTACAACGTCCTCGGGCAGGAAGTGGCGACGCTCGTCAACGAGCATCAGAATGCCGGACATTACGATCTCAGCTTCAATATGGATCGTTTCGCGAGCGGAGTTTACTTCTATATTCTCAGGGCAGGAAACTTCGTGTCTGCCAAAAAAATGATGTTGCTAAAGTAAGCGGAAAGGGAGTCCGAATATTCACGCGATGCTCTGCCGGGGAAACCCGGCAGAGCATTTGCAGATGAAATAGAGGCGATCTAGTCTATTCGACTTCCGGAACAGATTAACCAATGGAGGAAAACATATGATCAAGAGACGAATCGATATTGTGCAGTCGAGAGCTGGTGATGCTCGCAGGTTTTTTGCCGGGTCACCCATCCCGGTATTGCTAATTATGTTCGGCATCCTTATCGGCGCAAACCAGGCGTTCGCGCAGTTCACCACGAACGGTACCGGAGGCGGCTCATGGACCTCTTCCAGCACATGGGCCGGCGGGCAGGTTCCTCCCGCGAACGGTAGTGTTACAATCGCCGCGGGCGATTCTGTCGCGACAAGCCTGAGCAGCGTTGTTCAGTGCGGCGGTTTAACCATGCAGCCAGGTTCGAAGTTGAATGTTATCGGTCCTGGAATCCAGATGACCGGTGACTTTTCGATAGCTTCGGGTGCGCTGTACATCAATAACACTGACTCGGCTAAGGCATGGCCGGCAGGTGCATCGAGTTATACGATCGATCCGAACAGCACATTCGAGCTTGGGAGCGGTGGCAATCCGACTCTGGGCTGGGCGCTATCTGACTCGACTTTCGGAAACGTGATCATTGATCCAAACGCATCCGGAATAAGCTGCGGAGCAAATCTGACTATCAAAGGAAACCTCATTATTAATGCCGGTCAGGGAAAAGTATTCCGCGGAATTGCCGCCGGAAACAGCGCTACGAAGTTAGTCCATACTGTAATGGGAAATGTTACCGTCATGTCGGGTAACTGGTCAGCCGTGGACATGGGAGTGAGCGCTACCGTTCCGCTTTCATGCACCTGGAACGTAGACGGCAACGTCACAGTCGGATATGACTCAGCGGCATTGACCAAGACCGCCAGGTTTTCTCCCATAACGAGTGAAGACGATCTGGGCGCAACCGGCATCTTCAACGTAAAAGGCAACATGTCGTTCATAAACGGCGGCAGACTGGCTGCCGGAAGTAATTCGGGAAGCAACCAGAGCATCAACCAGATTGCCGAAGTAAACGTTTACGGAAATCTAACGTTCGATTCCACAGCGACGTTCGCTGTCAACTCGACAGGCAATTTCATTATCAACTTCAAGGGGACGAAGCCCCAGACGGTCACGCTCGGCGATAACGTATCGTTCAACCACAGTGGACCTCCGGTATGCACACTCTGGGATACCGTAGCTGCAGGTGCAAACGTCACCTTCACCGGTGGACATGTCTGGAGATCTCAGATGGCAGGTGCATCCAACGGCGGAGGCGCTTTCGTAGTGAACGGCACCTTCAATATCGACGGTGCTGATACGATAGAAGGAGTCCAGAAGTTCATCGTAAATCCGGGCGCTACTCTCGGAATCGGAAGTCCAGACGGAATTGTGTCCGCGACAGCCGCAATACCCGATTCCGGCAACATCCAAAACGATTCCGCGCGAGTCTTCAGCAGCGAGGCCAACTACGTTTACAACGGCACCGCGGCACAATTTACCGGAAGCGGTCTTCCGGCGACGGTAAACGATCTGACGATCGACAACACCGCTGGTGTAACGCTTACCCAGGCGACTACTATCAACGGCACTCTTGCTTTGGTAGCAGGCACGTTCGATAACACCATACCGTTCACTCTGGGACCGAGCGGGAAAGTCTCGATCACAGGTGGAAAGCTGAAGGTCCCGACTGCTGTGGTTTCGACGCCTAACATACCGACGAAAATCACGCTCGGAAACTATCCGAATCCCTTCAACCCGACGACGCAGATTCAGTTCTCGGTCACCAGGAACGCTCATGTCGCCCTGTCGATCTATGACGAACTCGGACAGAAGGTGGCAACCCTGGTAGATGGAAACCTGGCTCCCGGAGTATATAACAAAGTCTTCAACGGTGCCCGGTATGCAAGCGGTATCTACTTTGCCAGATTGATAGAAGGCACTCACGTAGTGATTGCCAAGATGCTGATGATCAAGTAGCGTCGACACGCGAAAGCGTGAGTAAGTTTCAGAGGACTCCGTCGGACATGGTCCGTATTCGGAGTCGGCGGCGGAGTCCTCTTCTTTTCACGGTGAGTCAAAAGAGGTCTCATAAGAAAAAATCGGTGAACAGATGTCGATGAAAAATCTGAAAAGCTCACTGCCTTTTGTGGTGCTTTTCTTTCTCTCAACGAGTTCAATTTCTCTGGCTTCCGGAAGCGGCGGCTTCGAAAAGATCGGATCGGAAGTCCGCAAATACACCGCGAATCTCCCTTTCAGGATGCCCGAGATCAAATTACCGGAGATCCCGGACAGGTCGTTCAATATCGAGGATTTCGGCGCCGTAGGTAACGGTAAGGTTATGAACACCGATGCTTTCAGAAAGGCCATGGATGCGTGCTCAAAGGCGGGAGGCGGTACAGTTATCGTGCCTCCGGGGCTCTGGCTTACGGGACCGATAGAACTTAGAAGCGGCATCAATTTCCATGTGAGCCGGGGTGCGGTAATCGCTTTCAGTAAAAATCATGCGGATTATCCGATCATAAAATCTCCGACGCGAGGTTTCGTGGTGGCTTCGCCCCTGTACGGTTTCGACCTGCACGACATCGCGATCACCGGCGACGGTGTCCTCGACGGTGAGGGAGTTACATGGAGGCCGGTGAAAAAATCCAAAGTCACCGCGTCGATGTGGAAGGAGTTTGTAAAATCGGGCGGCGTTGTGTCCGACGATGGGAAGATTTGGTGGCCGACGAAGGAAGCAGCTGACGGTGAACAGTATCTGAAGAATCTCTTCAAGACAAGGAAGAAGAGCGAACTGACTGCGGCTGATTTTCTACCGGCACGGGATTTTATGAGGCCGATACTCTTTATGCTCAGCAGATGCCGCAATGTTCTCATCAGCGGGATCACTCTCACGAACTCCCCCAAATTCGCGATGTACCCGGATCGTTGTCAGGATGTTGTGATCCGTCATGTCAAGGTGAACAATGAATATTGGGCTCAGAATGGGGACGGGATCGACATCGCATCTTCTAAGAATGTCCTTTTGTACAAGTCCACGGTAACGGCAGGTGACGACGGGATATGCATGAAGTCGAGCCGCGACAAATCCGGAAATGCCGCATTGAAGAATATCGTCATTGCGGACTGCATAGTCTATCACGCGCATGGTGGATTCGTCATTGGAAGCAATACCGACGGCGGAATGGAAGACATCTCCGTCAGAAACTGCGACTACATAGGTACCGATATCGGGCTGAGATTCAAGAGTTCGAGAGGCAGAGGAGGCGTCGTCAGAAACATATACGTCAGCAACATCTTCATGAAGGATATTGTCCATCAGGCAATTCTGTTTAGCACGTACTATGAGGGATTTGGAAAAGGTGAAGGACCGCAGCCGGTAAATTCGCTGACTCCGATCTTTGAAGATTTTCACATCGACAGCATTTATTGCGAAGGAGCCAGGGAAGCCGTCCGGATCGACGGTTTGCCCGAGATGCCCGTGAAGAATGTGACAATCTCAAATTCGGTGATTTCCGCACAGACCGGATTCTTCTCGGACAATGCTTCCGCCATTTCACTTAAGAACGTGACAATCCTTCCTGAGAAGGGCAATATTTACGACATCAACAATACAAAACATCTCACGATCGACAAAGGATTCTGCCCTCAGGGGACGGATGTATTCATGAATGTTGCCGGGAAAGAGACGAGCGGCATCAGGATTATGGATACTGATCTGAAATCGGCGAAGACGCCGGTCCAGTACGGACCCGATGTCCAACGGAATGCGGTTACACAAAAATAATACTTAAAGGGACAAACGATGACTTTTCAGAAAGACATTTCAAATGGGAACAGCCGGAAGTCTTTTGTTGCCGCGATATCGTTCCTGCTTGTCGTCATTACGATCCTGGTAGGAAGCAGCCCCGTGTTTGCGGGCAACAAAGAGGAGGCTGCTCGCGGGTGGAACCTTGTGCCACAAATCCTCAAACGAATTGTGCCGCCGAAATTTCCCGACAGGAGTTATGTCATCACAGACTATGGCGCCGTCGCCGGCGGGAAGTCTCTCTGCACTGAAGCGTTCGCCAAGGCAATCGAGGCTTGCAGTAAAGCAGGAGGCGGACGTGTGGTTGTCCCCGAAGGCGAATTTCTTACGGGTGCCATTCACCTGAAGAGCAATGTCGATCTGCATATCTCGGAAGGCGCAGTCGTCAAGTTCAGCACGAACCCGAACGACTATCTGCCGCTCGTGCATGCGAGGTGGCAGGGAATCACGCTGATGAATTACTCGCCTCTCATTTACGCCTACGGTCAGGAAAACGTTGCATTGACTGGAAAGGGAATGCTCGATGGGCAGGCCGACGGCCAGCACTGGTGGCCGTGGAAGAAGCTCAGCAACGGGCCGAACAGCTGGCCGCTTCTGGAGAAGTACAACGACGAAAGGGCTCCGTTGAAGGACAGGGTCTTCGGGCCGGGGCACTATCTTCGCCCGACATTTGTGGAATTTTACAGGTGTAAGAACGTCCTGATACAGGATGTCCATCTGGAGAACTCTCCGTTCTGGTTCCTCCATCCAGTGCTTTGCACCAACGTCACAATCGATGGAGTTGAAACAAATGCCAGCGGTCCGAACACCGACGGTTGTGATCCTGAGTCCTGCACCGATGTCCTGGTTCAGCACTGCGTCTTCAACACCGGCGACGATTGCATCGCAATCAAATCTGGAAGGAACAACGACGGACGCAGGGTCAATGTCCCGGCGAAAGATATGATAGTGCGCGACTGCACCATGAGGAACGGCCACGGCGGAGTCTCGATAGGAAGCGAGATAACTGGCGGAGCCGAGGACATATTCATCGAGAACTGCAACATGAGCAGCCCGGATCTCGACCAGGCTTTGCGGCTGAAGTCGAACAAGAAGAGGGGCGGCGTCATCCAGAATATTTACGCGCGAAACATCAAGGTGGGACAGGTGAAGGTCTCGATCCTCAGGGTCAATCTGAATTATGATCCTCCGGAAGCAAAGGGGTACAGCTATTATCCGGTGGTAAGGAATGTCTTTGTCGATAACCTAACTTCTCAGAAGAGCGAGTATGGCCTGTACCTAACCGGGCTGCCGCAGTCGAAGATTCAGGATATCGTACTCAAGGATTGTAAGCTCGATGGTGTTAGGAAGGGGAACAACATTGAGTACGCAACAGGGCTCAAACTCGAAAATGTCACAATAAATGGGAAGTTGATGAAATGATTGATTCCGCAATGTCAGGGGGAAATGCCGTCAGGTATGCGATGTCTAAACTAATAAAGGCCGCGGTCTTTGTCTTTCTTGCGTCTGCCGCAGCTGCTGCACAAACCACGATTTATGTATCGCCTGACGGGAGCGATTCCAATTCCGGTACGATCAGTTTGCCGTATCAAACCATCGGCAAGGCGATGTCAGTTGCTTCCGCGGGCACGACGATATACCTGAGAGGCGGCACCTATTTGTTGAACACAACTCTCGGTGCCGGCGTCAGCGGAACGGCGGGCAACTACATCAACCTGTGGGCCTACCCCGGTGAAAAGCCGATACTCGACTTTTCCGGTGAGAGTTACTCCTCATCCTTTCGGGGGATCGAGCTGAAAAGGAACTACTGGTATCTAAAGGGGCTGACAATCAAGAACGCCGGCGACAACGGAATATTCATTTCCGGATCGCATAACATCGTCGAGAACTGCAGCGTGTCATACTGCAAGGACACCGGCATACAGATAAGCAGCGGAGGGAGCTACAATTACATCCACAATTGCGATGCGTTCGACAATAACGATCCTGCGACAGAGGGACAGAACGCCGATGGAATTGACGTCAAGCTCGATGGCGGTCCTGGAAATGTGATTCGCGGATGCCGCGTGTTCGATAACTCCGATGACGGTTACGACTGTTACGGCACGCCTTATCGCGTGGTCTTCGACAGCTGCTGGGCTTTCCACAACGGCTACAACCTCTGGAATATCCCGGGCTTCACCGGGAACGGCAACGGTTTCAAGCTCGGCGGTGCGGATTCGGTCGGCCCTCACATTGTAACCAACTGTGTCTCGTTCGACAATACCGTCAAGGGTTTCGATCAAAACAATAATATGGCAGGTATCGTCCTGTATAATTGTACTGCGTACAGAAACGGGACTTATAACTTTTCTTTCCCTGAGACTCCGAAGGTTGGGGTCGACACTCTGATGAACGATCTCTCTTTTGATGCGGTCCAGGGTGACACGAGAATTGTTGCCGGTGCGGTGCAGGATTCGAACAGCTGGCAGGGGCACAACGTTACCGCGGGCGACTTTCTAAGCCTCGATACGTCGCTCGCGCGCCTACCAAGGTTGGCGGACGGTTCTCTCCCATCCACGACGCTGTTCAGGCTTGCCCCCGGAAGTTCGCTTATCGATGCGGGCATGGATGCCGGAATTCCATTCACCGGAAAAGCGCCGGACATAGGCGCATTCGAAAGCGGGACAGGTCCGGTAGTCCTCTCCACCAACGGTGCCGGAGGGGGCGACTGGAGCAGTGCAGCCACCTGGGCCGGCGGCGTCGTCCCGGACACTTCGGACTACGTAGTCATCCTGGCCGGCGACTCCGTGACAATATCATCGGGTGATACTGCGCGCTGCAGCGACCTGAACATCCTATCTACTGGAAAGCTCAACGATTTCGGTCCGATGATCGTCAAAGGAATGCTCTCTCTACTTCCCAACGCCTGGTATTACAACAGTAATTCGAAAGTTCCTTCGTTCCCGGTCGCGGGTTCATACGACATCAGTGCGGAAGGGAACTATGTCCACACGAGCAGCGCGGGGGGGACACTCGGTTCTGCAGGATACGATTCTACTTTCGGAAATGTCATTGTACTGAAGAGCGGAACGACATGCGGCGCGAATCTGACCATCAACGGCAACCTGATCGTAAACACCGGCAGTGCGAGCAGCAACTTCCGTGCAACTAATGCGAGTGTAAACAGGAGCCTCACTCAGACGGTGAAGGGAAATGTCTCCGTCATTTCAGGACAGTGGGCATGCGTGGACGGCGGAAACGATCTCACCGGAATCTGGAGCATCGCGGGCAGCGCCACCGTGGGAGACTCATCGACGACACCGGGGATGGCGCGCATGGGACCGTTCTCCAGTGCGAGCGGCACCCACCGGCTCGGTGTTTTCAACATTTCAGGAGACCTACATTTCGTGAACGGCGCGAAACTGCAGGCAGGCAGCAGCACCAGCTCGACTTCCACAACCGAAACGGGTATAATCAATCTGGCCGGGAATTTGACGATAGACAGTTCCGCAGTCTTCGGCACGAACTCGCTGGGCGTGTTTGCCCTGAACTTTGTCGGATCGTCGGCACAGGTTGTGACGTTGCATGCACCGTTTGCGATGTCGTCGTCCCAGATGCAGCCTACCGTCAATGACACAATCAAGGCCGGTTCATCCGTAATGTTCGTCCAGACAGGGAGGACATGGAACATCGGCGGCCCCGGAACATTCGTTGTCAACGGGACATTATCACTCCCCCAGGGCGATACTCTTATGGGCGACCAGGACTTTCAATTGAGCGCCGGTGCTCTTCTCGGGATGGGAAGCGCTGCCGGACTCGACAGCGCCGGGAACATTCAAGTAACCGGGGAGAAGTTTTTCAGTTCGGGGGCGAACTACGTGTTCAATGGTACAAGTCCGCAGGTGACCGGAAGCTGGATGCCCGACACAGTGAACAAACTGACAACTGTGAATTTGAGCGGCTTGACTCTGACAAAAGGGCTTGTTGTCAGCGGAATGGTTAACGTAGGCGCCGGAAAGGTCATACTGGATAATTGTGATCTCACTGCAGGAACAACGGGCGGAGGCGCACCGGGCAATTATTTTGTGACAAATTCCGGAGGCATGCTAAGGATTCTAGGCATAGGCAATAATCAAGTCCTCTTTCCGGTCGGAACCGATTCGGGATATGCTCCGGTATGGATCTCCGCCGTGAGTGGGACCGCTACGATAGGTGTTTCGGTGATGGCAGATTCCGGCAGAGGCCCGAAGGAACCTGCACGAGTCAACCTTAAATGGAACGTCTCCTCTTCCATATCATCTGCGGGAGGCTATTCACTTAAGCTTGGTTGGATGAAGAGCGCGGAAGATACTTCGTTTGCCGCGAACAGAACATCGTTCGCAGGGATATTTCTCGAAAAAGACTCGGTTACATATTTGGAGGCTGGCAGTGGAGACTTTACCACGAATTTCGTCTCCGAACCTTTCACGGTGTCGCAGGGGAATGTGCCGACGGTCGGGACATTTGTCGTCGGTAATTTCGGAGCGACGCCCGTCAAAGCAATCGAGAAAGTACCTGCAGTATTCAGACTCTACCAGAATTATCCGAATCCTTTCAACCCGACTACCACGATACAATTTACAGTGGCTAAGAGCGGGCCTTCAGTGCTGAGGATTTACAACATCCTCGGCCAGCAGGTGACGACTTTGTTCTCAGGTGAAGCCACGCCAGGAAAGATATATTCAGTGCCGTTCAACGCCGGAGAACTGTCCTCCGGTGTCTATTTCAGCATGCTTGAAAGCGGTGGACAAAGACAGATACACAAGATGGTCCTTTTGAAATGACGAACAACATGAAGCACGAGATCAAGGTATACATGACGATTGTTGCGGGTGTCATACTCGCATTCTCATATCCGGCATTTGCCGGCAGCCGCACAGGGAGTGCGCTGCATAGGAGATTTTTCGTGGCATCATCCAGCGATTTTGTGGGTGACAGTACAACCGACAATGCGAAAGCCCTTCAGGCCGCGATCGACAGTGCCAACAATGCCGGCGGGGGCGTCGTTGAATTGAAAGACGGGAAGTTCCTGTCGGGGCCTATCACCATGAAAAGCAACGTCACGCTGCGGATCGACAGCTCCGCGACGCTCTACGCAATATCGAGTGATACTGCATTCGCCGGGCTGGATCCATTTGCTTTTATCGGCTGCGATCACGATACAAACGTTACCATCACCGGCGGCGGTGCGATAGACGGCAACGGCCAACCGTGGTGGGCCGCTTATGAAGCCACCGGGGTATCCAGGCCGCGGCTGATTGAATTCTGGAATACGAATCATATCGTGATAGACAGCGTGACTCTTGAGAATTCGCCGATGTTCAACGTCTCGCTGGAGAACTCATGGTACGATACTCTTGAATACGACACAATCCTCGCCCCTTCGAATTCGCCGAACACGGACGGCATCGATCCGGCAACTTGTCACGTGGTTTACATCGCACATTGCCTGATAAACAACGGCGACGACGATATTGCGGTCAAATCCGGAAGATCGGATCCTACCGACCCGAATGCGGGATGTTCTCAGCTCTGGATAAAGGACTGCACTTTTCTTCATGGGCACGGTGTGTCGATTGGGAGTGAAACGTCCGGCGGCGTCGACAGCATGTATGTGGATAGTTGTTCGTTTAGCGGCACAGATAACGGCATCCGGATCAAATCGTACCGCGGGAACGGCGGAAATGTGAGGCACTGCGTCTACAGCAACCTCACCATGCAAAACGTGGCAAACCCGATTTGGATTTCGGGCTACTATCCCAAGATCGCATCGGAGTCCGATCCGGCACAGCCCGTCACCGCGACGACGCCGGATTTTCACGACATCAGCATAATCCACGTCGTCTCTACCGGATCGCCCACTGCCGGAGTAATGGTTGGACTACCCGAGCTTCCGATGAAGAATATGCTGCTTGAGAATGACACGATATCGGCAAGCACAGGTCTCACGATAAGAAACGCGGCGGTCGACACAGTAAACACATTGTCCACAGCTACATATGGCCCGGGCTACATCCTTCAGGTTAACGGGACTTTCTCAAGACTAACGTCCGTTCAACAGGCGCCGACATTGCCGTCGAAGTATGTCCTCGAACAGAATTATCCGAACCCATTCAATCCCACCACGATGATATCATACTCGATACCGGCGATGAGTCATGTCACGCTCCGTGTTTATGACATACTCGGAAGACTTGTCTCCACGCTGGTCAACGGTGAACAGGCGCCCGGAGAGCACGTGGTAAGATTTGACGGCACTGGGTTGGCAAGTGGAGTCTATTTCTACAGGTTGGAGTCAAACGGATTCACTCAAACAAAAAAGCTGTTGCTTCTAAAATGAGTATCAGATGATGCGATCCAATTGTTCGAGGATCAAGAATTGAAAACGTGCACCATAAGGATCATGGTACGCGTGTCGACGAACGATAGGCGTCGGGATGATTCGCCGACCCGTCATCCGAGGACGCGCTACCGTCATCCGCAAATTATCGAAATAGAGCACCCGGAGGACAATTAAATATGACTACAGCCGAAGCTCAGGTCGGCTTACCGACTCAGACAAAGATAGGCAAATACCGGTGGGTGATCGTGTCGCTGCTCTTTTTTGCGACGACCGCCAATTACATGGACCGGGAGGTAATAAGTTTTCTAGAAGTCGTTTTCTGCAAGCCCATTGCGCAGGGAGGTTTCGGTTGGACTACCGGAGACTTTTCATATCTGACAGCTTTTTTCACAGGAGTCTATGCTGTAGCTACCGTCTTCGGCGGGTGGGTAATCGACAAGATAGGAACGAAGATCGGACTAGCGCTTTCCCTGGTTTCGTGGTCATTCTTTGGAATCGCCAACGCCTTCGTCGGTGAACTCTTATCGATGAATATTCTCATTCGGAGTCTCTTTGCAGTCGGTGAGTCGGGTAATTTTCCGGCATCGGTCAAGACTGTAGCGGAATGGTTCCCGAAGCGGGAGAGGGCGTTGGCGACGGCGATCTTCAATGCCGGTTCAAATTTCGGGGCAATGCTCGGCGCCATCTTCGTGCCATGGTGCCTCATATACTTCGGAGATGGATACGGCTGGAAAATGGCGTTCATTCTGACAGGCTCGGTAGGACTCCTTTGGCTGATTTTCTGGTTCTGGCTCTACGAAATTCCCTCGAAGCAGAAACGGCTTAAGGAACCGGAACGCGTCTATATCCACATCGATGATGAGGCTGCGGAAAAGGACGAGCCCGCCGACGGAAAGGCCGGGAAACTTCCCTGGCTTAAGCTCTTCCGGTACAGACAGACCTGGGCATTTTTCGCCGGCAAATTCATGACCGACGGGATATGGTGGTTCTACCTCTTCTGGCTTCCCGCGTACCTGGTTTCGCAATTCCACATGACGGAAAGCCAGGTTATACTCCCGTCGTTTATTGTGTATGGAGTTTCGATAATCGGTAGCATCTATGGCGGCAGCATCCCTCTGTCGTTCATCAAGCGCGGCATGCCCGTTTACAACGCACGCATGACCACCATGCTCATCATCGCCCTGTTTCCGCTCATGGTCCTTTTCACGCAGTATTTCGGTGACGTAGCGCGGTTCGGGTCCCTGGCGGTCACACTCGCGGTCGGGATGATTTGTATCGGCACTACAGCTCACCAGGCATGGTCCGCGAATCTGTTTACGACGGTCTCGGATATGTTCCCGAAAAAGGCCGTCGCCTCAGTGACCGGTATTGGGACCACTGCCGGTGGAATCGGTGGGGTAATCATTCAGCTTCTCGCCGGTTACCTGACGGATGCGTTCAAAAGGGATCCGCAGCATGCTTACATGATCATGTTTGTTGTATGCGCGTTGAGTTACCTGATTGCATGGGGAATAATGAAGGCGTTCGTGCCGAGGCACAAGCTTGTCACCGATCTGTAAGATGGAAGTTTTAATCAGAGGTTAATCAATAAGAGGACATAAAATGAAAACTGAAGATGTGATAACGAAAGAAACCGGCACGAGCGTACAATCGCTTGCTTCGATGGCCGGTGAGGGTGTCGTCGTTTATCCTGAGTCCCTGAATGTGGCCGGGGATGCGAAATTCTTCATCGGTAGAGATGGAAAAGGAAAATGGCTGTATATCGTGACTCCCGCCAGAAGCAGCGACACGTTGGCAGATTTCCAGGGAGAAGAGTCCAGCCAATCCACCAACGGAAGCAGCATCGTCGTGAAGAAATGCGCGTTGAATCACCATAATGCCAGTAAGCTGCAATCCGTGTTTCCATTCACCAGGCCTGTGGCCATCGGATTGACAAACTCCTACGGGTTCGGCGACCGGTTGGGACTCGCCAATGCCGGACACCTGCGTGCTTTGAAGGGATACAACTTCAGGCCGATCCTCGCACAGCAGTCGATCCGGGAGCTCACCCGTACCCAGCGCACGCCTGAGGATGTGATGGATGCGGCCGTATGGGCGGTATTTCAGGAAGGGTATAGAAAGGGCTTCGGCGCGGACGCCGATCACCTGAAGACCACAGATGATGTCGACAGACTCATCAAGGCCGGTTTTACGATGTTCACGATCGACCCAAGCGACCATGTCGTTAACGGCGTTACCGAACTGAGTCACGACGAGCTCACGAAGAAGGTGAAGGCACTTCCGTGGCAGGATTTCGGCGACTCGATGGATAAGCTTCTGGACCGCTACAAGGACAAGACCTTCAAACTCGATTCCACCCATTCGATAACCGCGAACGAAAGGGAAGTCCTCGAGGCATGTCTTAAGTACATGGCGGCGATCATAAACATCAGAAGGATACACACTCACCTCAGGACGAAACACGCCGACTATGCCTGCGAAATAGAAGTATCAATAGACGAGACCGATACTGTGACCACGCCGTTCGAGCATTTCTTCATAGTCAGCGAGCTGAAGAGAATGGGAGTCGGTTTTGTGAGCCTCGCTCCTCGCTTCGTGGGCGACTTCGAAAAGGGAATTGAGTACAAGGGCGACATCGGGTTGTTCAAAGACCACTATCTGCAACACGTGTCTATCGCGAAGTACTTCGGTAATTACAAGATCAGTTTCCACTCAGGCAGCGACAAGTTTCGAGTGTACGAAGCTGTCGGTGCACTCGAACAGACGCTGATCCACGTCAAGACTGCGGGCACAAGCTACCTCGAAGCGTTGAAGGTGGTCGCGATGCGTGATGCGCCCCTCTTTAAGAAGATACTCGACTTTTCAGTCGGCCTGTACGACGGGGAGAAGAAGAGCTATCATGTCACGGCCGACATGAGGAAAATAAAAGCCGGGAAAGATTACAGGGACGACGAACTCGAAGGGCTGTTCCAGTCCGCAGATGTCCGCCAGGCGCTTCACGTTACATACGGCAGAGTCCTGACCGAGAAGGATGAAAAGGGCGGGTTCCTCTTCAGGACGAGGATTTACGAATGCCTGGAGAAAAACGAGGATCTGCATTACCAGCTCTTGATAAAGCACTTCCACCGGCATTTGGCTCCTTTCAAAAACTGGAAGTGACGATCCATAATAGAGATTGACTTCGAGTAGCTTCCCCTCTCCCGGCTCGCATGCCGGGGGAGGGGGATGGGGTCAAAGTGCGATCGGTCTCTTCGCCGTCAGTCTTTCCATCGATATCCTACCGGATAATCCACGCATCCGAACTTGCGATTTGTTTGCAACCCGCGGAGGTGGATGGCTCTTTCCGTCCTGAGATGTACAAGTCGGTCAACTTCCTTCCCAATTGGGGGTATCCACAAAAAGTATGTCTGTTCAGCCCTCTGGAGCTTGACTGCCTTAATTATTGTAAATTAGATGGCCAGAAGTTTAATTAATAAGGAGAAAAAAGCTCATTGGAGAAAAAGACACTTGCAAACGACGTGATATGTAGTTATTAATATAATGTCAAAAAATCTTTGCAGGAGTGGAAAAATGGACGACATAACAATGCAGAAGGACAACGACGGTAAAGGAAGAGACACGATGAACAAAGGAATGTACGACGCGGCATTTGAACATGATGCATGCGGGATGGGGTTCGTGGCGGACGTAAAAGGAAGGAAGTCACGTTCCATCATAGATAAGGGGCTCGACATACTCAAGAACCTGCAACATCGTGGAGCGGTCGGCGCCGATCCTGAGACCGGCGACGGCTCGGGAATTCTCATCCAGATGCCCGACGAGTTCATTCGCAAGGTCGCCGCGGAGCGGAAGATAAAGCTGCCTGCCGAAGGTAAGTACGGGGTCGGTGTGATGTTTCTTCCGCAGGATCCAATAAGGAGAAAGGCGGTCGAGAACATAGTCGAGAAAATTGTCGTCGACGAGAACCAGAGATTCCTCGGATGGAGGGATGTCCCGGTCGATCCGACGGTGCCAGGCAAAGGAGCGCAGGCAACCCAGCCGTTTATCAGGCAGTGCTTCATCGGTGCCGCAAAGAACCTATCCAACCAGGACGAGTTCGAAAGGAAGCTGTACGCCATCAGAAGGATCATCGATCACCGTGTTCGCGTCGAGCTCGACTGCGACAGAAGCGAGTACTATGTCCCTTCATTTTCAAGCAAGACTCTCGTTTACAAAGGCATGCTCCTTGCGCCTCAGCTGACAGCTTTTTACAAGGACCTCGGCGACAAGGACATGAAGTCCGCGATGACGATGCTGCATCTAAGGTTCTCCACCAACACGTTTCCCACCTGGGATCTTGCTCATCCGTTCAGGATGATCGCTCATAACGGGGAGATAAACACGCTGCGTGGAAATAAGAACTGGATGGCCGCCCGACAGCACGTCATGGAATCGCCCTACTTCGGCAAAGACCTGAAGCGGATGCTTCCGATAATAATGGAAGGGCAGAGCGACTCGGCTACTTTCGATTCAGTGCTCGAACTTCTGGTAATGAGCGGGCGCAGCCTTCCGCATGCCATGATGATGATGATCCCCGAAGCGTGGTCGAAGAACGACCTGATGGATCCCGACAGGAAAGCCTTTTACGAGTACCACGCTACCATGATGGAACCGTGGGACGGTCCGGCGGCCGTCGTCTTCACCGATGGAAATATCGTCGGTGCCACCCTCGACCGCAACGGCCTTCGCCCGTCGCGTTACGTCGTGACGAAGGACGGGCTTGTCGTCCTCACCTCCGAAGCCGGTACTTTCAGCGTAGATGCAGACAACGTCGAAAGGAAGGGCAAGCTTCAACCCGGACGCATGTTCATACTGGATCTCAAGCAGGGGAGAATTATAGAAGACGAGGAAGTTAAGAGAGAAATAGTAACGAAAAAGCCTTACCGCAAGTGGGTCAAAGATAATATGATAAACCTGTCTCACTTGCCGACTCCCGACTCGATCTACAACGCGGATTTCGAGACGCTCCACATGCGCCAGAGGATATTCGGTTATACAAAGGAAGATCTCTTTCAGGTAATTCTCCCAATGGCGATGAAGGGAGAAGAAGCGGTCGGTTCCATGGGATCGGACGCTTCGCTGGCGGTTCTATCCGAGAAACCTCAGATGCTTTTCAGGTATTTCAAGCAGTTGTTCGCCCAGGTGACAAATCCTCCGATCGACTCGATAAGGGAAGAGCTGGTCATGGAGCTGACGACTTACGTCGGGCCGGAGCAGAACCTCCTTGCCGAGACGCCGCTTCACGCTCACAGGCTCGAACTTGAACACCCGCTCCTTTCGAACTCGCAGATGGAGAAGATAAGGAACATTGCGAAAGGTCATTTCAAATCGATCACGATACCACTCCTCTTTAATCCGAGCGTGCGGCACAACATGCGCGAACGAATGGACCAGATCTGCGCTGAAGCGGTCGAGGCGGTCAAGTCGGGCATTTCACTAATCATCCTTTCGGACAAGGGAGTCGACCAGAACCTCGCGGCAATACCGAGCCTGCTTGCGACATCGGGAGTCCATCACGCGCTGCTCAGGGCGGGTCTGAGGACGAAGACCGGAATAGTCGTAGAGAGCGGGGAACCGAGGGAAGTACACCATTTTGCGCTTCTCTGCGGTTACGGCGCAAATGCAATCAATCCGTACGTTGCTTACGAAACGCTCGCTTACCTGGTGGAGAAAAGCTTTCTCCCCGATATAAAGGACTACAAGACGGCGAAGAAGAATTTCGTCAAGGCGGTCAGCAAGGGCCTCTACAAGATTTTCAGCAAGATGGGGATCAGCACACTGCAGTCGTATTGCGGTGCGCAGATATTCGAGGCGGTCGGACTGGACAGCGAGATAGTGGAGAATTACTTCACCGGCACGCCGACCAAGATTGACGGTTTAAGCCTCGAGATGCTGGAGGAGGAGACGATAAAGCGTCATAGCCATGCACTCGATCCGCAGATCGACCAGAGCACGCTGGATGTGGGCGGACTCTATCACTATCGGCGAGACGGCGAGCATCACCTCTGGAATCCGCTTACTATTTCGAAACTCCAGTTGAGCACGAGCCGCGGAGATTACAAGACCTTCAAGGAATACACCGATCTCATAAACAACCAGGACAAAAAGCGGGTCACTCTTCGGAGCCTGTTTGAGCTCGACACATCGGGACAGAGCATCCCGATCGAAGAGGTGGAACCGGCGAAGGGAATTGTCAGGCGATTTGCCACCGGTGCCATGAGCTTCGGGTCGATTTCGCGCGAAGCCCACACGTCGCTTGCGATAGCGATGAATAGGATCGGCGGGAAGTCCAATACCGGCGAGGGTGGGGAGGAAGCCGACCGTTTCAAGAGGCTCGCGAACGGTGACAGCATGAGATCTGCGATAAAGCAGGTCGCGTCCGCGAGGTTCGGCGTCACTGCGGAATATCTGGTGAACGCAGACGAGCTTCAGATCAAGATGGCGCAGGGCGCCAAGCCCGGCGAAGGGGGGCAACTCCCCGGCTTCAAGGTAGACAAGGTCATCGCGAAAGTCCGGCACAGCATTGCAGGCGTCACGCTGATCAGCCCTCCGCCGCATCACGACATTTATTCGATCGAAGATCTGAAGCAGCTGATCTTCGATTTGAAAAACGTCAACCCGAACGCGAGAGTAAGCGTCAAGCTCGTGTCTGAAGTGGGCGTCGGTACGATCGCTGCGGGCGTCGCCAAGGCACATGCGGACCATATTCTCATTTCAGGACACGACGGCGGCACCGGCGCAAGCCCGATTTCTTCGATACAGTATGCCGGTACGCCGTGGGAGCTCGGCTTGAGTGAAGCGCACCAGACGCTGATGTTGAACGGGTTGAGAGATCGCGTGTACCTCGCCGCGGACGGTCAAATGAAGACGGGAAGAGACGTCGTCATAGCAGCTCTTCTCGGTGCGGAAGAGTTCGGATTCGCAACGGCCCCGTTAGTCACTCAGGGCTGCATCATGATGAGAAAATGTCATCTGAATACATGCCCCACCGGCGTGGCTACGCAGGATCCGGAGCTCCGAAAGAAATTCATCGGCAAGCCGGAATACGTCGTAAACTTCATGTTCTATATCGCCGAAGAAGTGAGAGAGCTGATGGCGGCATTGGGATTCAGAAAGCTTACCGACATGATCGGCAGGACTGAGAAGATAATTCCGATTAGACCGACCGGCCATTGGAAGGCACGCGGACTCGATCTCACGAAGCCGCTTTTCAAAGCAACCCCGCTTCACGAAACGAACGCTTACCGCACTCGTGAGCAGAACCACGAACTTGAAAACCAGCTCGATCATGAGTTCATCAGGCTTGCAAAGCCTGCCCTCGAAGATGGCAAAGCCGTTCAGATCAAACAGCGGATCCGGAATATCAACAGGACTGTCGGTGCGATGCTGTCCGGTGAAATCGCGAAGCGGTACGGCGAAGAGGGACTTCCGGACGGCACGATAAAGATCGAGATGAGAGGCACTGCCGGACAAAGCTTCGGCGCTTTCCTCGCTCACGGTGTCGAGCTGGACCTTACAGGGGAATCGAACGACTATACCGGCAAGGGGCTTTCGGGCGGAAGGCTCGTGGTCAAAGTCCCTCCGGAGGTTACTTTCGACCCGTCGGAAAACATAATAATCGGCAACACCTGTCTTTACGGTGCGACGAGCGGTGAAGCATACTTCAACGGAGTCGCAGGAGAGAGGTTCGCCGTACGCAATTCGGGTGCATATGCCGTCATCGAGGGCGTGGGTGACCACGGCTGCGAATACATGACAGGCGGACGAGTCGCGGTCCTCGGAAAGATCGGCCGGAACTTCGCGGCAGGAATGTCCGGCGGCATTGCTTACATTTGGGACCCGAACAAGGTGGCCGAAAGATATATCAACCATGGCATGGTTTCGGTAGAGTATCTCATTTACGACGAGGACATTACGGAACTTCATTCAATGGTTCAGAAACATTTTGATTACACCGGTTCGAAGCGGGCCGAATTCATATTGAACAACTGGAGCACTGAGAAAGATAATTTCTGGAAGATCATTCCCGAGGAGTATCAGAAAGCACTCGCGCAGTTGGCAAAA
>JAJZNW010000046.1 GCA_021811615.1 Bacteroidota bacterium | reverse complement strand
CCGGAAATGATACTTCCTATGTAGATAGCATTGGCACTAGCGGTCTGGCATTCACTTATTGGGTAAGCGCCGTGGACAGCGCAGGAGTAGAAAGCCAAGTATCCCAGGGATTTACTGGTGCGGCGTGGCTGCCGCAGGAGTTCAAACTCGGGCAGAACTATCCAAACCCTTTCAACCCGACAACCACGATCCCGTACGAAGTATCCACTCCATGGGTACCAGCAACGCATGTAAACATCACGGTGTACGATGTTCTGGGAAGAAAGGTAGCGACGCTCGTCGACAAAGACGAAGGTCCGGGTGAGAAATCGGTTGTCTTTGATGCGAGTAATCTCCCAAGCGGAGTGTACTTCTACAGGATGCTGGCGGGATCCCATGCCGAGACGAAGAAGTGCATGCTGATCAAATAGTAAAGCGGCTCCGGTATCCATCGTTGAAATTCGGGAAGGGATTGAGTCAACTTGAGGCGGACAAGAGATTCGAAAGGAAACACGATGCGATTGGACAATGGAACTGCGTAGTCTCAATGCTTTCGCGACATCTATGGGGCAGGTGGACAGCTCTTGCTTGCAGGGTTTGAAAGGGATGGAAACGCCGGCAGGTCTACAATGTCCGGGGTGGTAATGCGCTCCAAATCTAAACGCGAGATTTCCTGGTCGGCATAAGTAGTGTATGGTTAGTTCCGGGGAGGAACACTGCGTCAATGAACCATGACGTCACTGACGGGTTATGGTACCTGGACGGGATTACTGGCTTCGCCGAAGCGGCTGCGCCGCTGGTTCGTCATTTCCATATGGAGCCTCTTCAAAGGAACCGGCTCAACGTGATTGTCGTGAATGGTGAACGACACACGCCCCGTCTTTACTATTGAGACCGTTTTTCGTATTGTAGATTCAGATGCGAAATGAAACGCTTAGACATCTGGCTATTGAGAAGTTAAAGGCAATCTTCCGGCGAAACGGATACATACGTGTGCCTATCGAAGCTCGGCGTAAAATGCAAGGGCGGAAATATAAAAAGGGGTATGAGGTCCGTTTAGTTGCTGAAGAACAGGAAGAGTTGGATGACATACGAATCGCATTAACGCGGATCGGTCTCAAACCGGGCAAGCCTTTTGCGAAAGGCTCTAGAACTATACAGCCGGTGTACGGGAAAGAAGCCGTGGACTTTTTCAAAGCCATGATCTCAAAATGAAATAATCCACCCTCCTAAACTTGTCCTGAACCGAATGAAGGAATGACATCCCTTGCCCGCGAGCGCAAAACTTGTCAAGCTTGACCGGAGAGGAATGCCGGGACTTCAAAATGGATAGGAGCCTGCAAAGAAGAGCTTGACAAAGTCGATCCTATCCTTGGGACGACTTGCAATTCCGATCGATCTTATCTAAAGTTAGGAAAACATAGGTCAGGGCAAAGGGCATGGAACGTAAGCGGTATGCACTCGGATCAGAGTCAGGCGCGGGCCATATCACCCGCACGAAGTCAATCTTTCACTCTTTCGTCGGCCAGTGTCCTTCCGGTGGGATCCACAATTGGTTTCTTACCCGGCCAAAACTGGCTGACCGGAGGAACAGGGCCTTAATCCGGACCAGGGAATTCCTTGCGTGGGTTGGCACCGCTCTTGTTGCGCTGCTGCTCCTCAACCAATCGCTGTTCTGTCAAACAGGACAATCAGTTCAGAAAACCGGTAGGCTGCCGCAAGGAGTTGATCTTCTATCGTTGCGTGGCAGACCGGTCTGGATGCTTTGGCAAAATGACCGAAGCCAGGCAAGTGCGAAGAAGGGAAGTCTTGATTTCACGTATGGCTCCGCCGGCAAGCTCAGCCAGTATGGAAGATCGGATGCAGTTCAGTTCGTGTCTGTCCCCGGACCGTCCGGGGGAACAATTCGAAGCATAGCGACTGACGACGAGGGGCGGCTCTTTGTTTCCACGGACGGAGGAGTATACCGCTCAGCCGATAACGGTTTACATTGGAACTACCTCCCGTTCCCGACGCAGCTTTTCAACATTGTCGAACCGGTGACAGTTCTCGAAAATAACATGATTGCGGCGGAGACGGATTTCAATGATTTCATTTCGACCGATGCGGGCGACTCGTGGGACTATACGGCCTTCCATGGTTTTGCGGTGGGCACGGACGGTGTCATGTATGCTGCTGCAAATTATGCAGGAATCTTCAAATCAGTTGATACCGCAAAGATCTGGACACCATTCGCTCTGGAGGGGAAGAATATCTATAAGGTTATTTTGTGCGGCGCAGGACGCTTTGTGTGCCCTTCAGACTCCGGTCTGTTTTTTTCCGACGATGGCGGTGTGACCTGGATATTCAGGGAATACGGATCCGACTTCAGCGGAACAGTTGTGAGTGACTCACACGGTCGGCTTTTTTCTACCTTCGGCGCCAAGGTCGCGATCAGCAGCGACTTCGGGGCTTCATGGCGTCTTATTGCTCTCCCGGATTCGCTATCCTACGACAATGTCTACAGGCTATACATTGGACGCGATGACCGGCTGTTTGCACTGACGCAACAATGCATTTTCGTTTCCAGCGATCACGGAGAAACGTGGAAGGATGTCGGGTTTCCGCATGGCATTCCCTTAACCGTTGGGGAAGATCAAAATGGAAGACTCCTGGTAGGGAGTTTCTATGGCATTTACCGCGAGGACCAGACTACGCATGGCTGGGAAGCAATTAACAGCGGTATTCACGCTATGCGAATAGAACGAATTCAGTTCACCTCAGCCGGCTCCATCCTGGTTATTAGTCTTGGAGATTGTTTTCGAAGCACCGATGACGGAAACAGCTGGACAAAGGTGTCGTTTGACTCCTCCGAGTATGTCAAGACGTATCCGCCGATGATTTCGACTTCAAATGGATATCTATTCCTGACGGCGTCATTTGATGGCGGACTGCTCCGATCGTCCGATGACGGGGTTTCGTGGAAGAAGATCCCGGTGCAATCGAACGTCTATGCGATCAACGGAATTACTGAGAGAGAACCGGGAGATATTCTGGCGGGAACAACCTATGGGGACATTTATAGGTCGACCGATTACGGAGACTCATGGATAGAAGTCCTATCAGGTGCCGGGCAATCGATAGTAACGTGTCTCGCTTCAGACAAATTGGGAAATTCCTATGCGGCCAACGACAGTTCCGTCTTGATCTCGCGTGACGGCAAATCGTGGAAGAAGATCCCCTTGAAACTGGGCTATTCGCCTTTCAACTCGATATCGATCGATTATGGAGGGGGGGTGTTTCTAGCCTCCAGTTACGAGGGAGTGTTCCACTCTTCAGACCGTGGAGCCACGTGGAATCCTATGAACGAAGGTCTTACAGATACGTTTGTAATGAGCACTGCCGCAGATGACAGCGGCAATGTGGTCCTGGGGACGTCATCGGGTATTTTCGGACTTGCCGATTCTCTGGACCATTGGACATGGATCAGCGCGGGCTTCCCGTCGACATTTACCACCGCGCTCTCCATCTCCCCGGATGGGTATGTCTTCGCCGGAACTCAGAGTTTCGGCTTATACAAGAGTGTGTCTCCGATGAAAGCGCGCTACCGGATAACGCTTCCTCCCGACGGTCAGCCTGTTATGATAAACCTGTCGCAGAATTATCCTAACCCATTTAACCCGACCACGACAATCAATTATTCAATCTCGAGAAGCGGTCGGGTGACTTTGAAGCTTTACGACATACTTGGAAGGATAATGAAGACCGTCGTAGACGGAATACAATCCGCCGGCTATCACCAGCTTTCTGTAAACGCATCGGGCCTCGCTACCGGGGTCTATTTTTACCGGCTTCAGGCCGGTGGCATGGTGCAAACCAGAAAGCTTGTGATCCTCAAGTAAACTCAGGCCGAAGGTGGCCGCCACGCTGTGAAGTGCGGCTCACCTTAAAGATGAGTCGCACTTTTTTCCTGTTCCACTTGCGTTTAATCCGGAAATGAGCCAGATTAGTCTCAGCAGATGGACCATGGTATAAAGAGGGTGTAGCACTTTCCGAGGTAATCTCTTCAGAAGTACAACAAACCGGCACAATATGCCTGAGAATCTATACGATATGTTTGTTGAACTTGAAGCAGGAACATCACAATGGGAAGCAATCTCTCCGCAGCGGGGAGCAGTCTTGATGTAACCAGAAGCAGCGTCTCTGCAACTGGAAGCAACCTTCCTGTAACGGGAAGCGGCCGTAGTGTAGCCGGAAGCAACCTTGATGTTACGGGAAGCAATCATGGTGCAGCCGGAAGCAGCCTTTATGTAACGGGAAGCAATGATGGTGCAGCTGGAAGCAGCATTTCTGTAACGGGAAGCAATCGTGGTGCAGCTGGAAGCAGCCTTGATGTTACGGGAAGCAATGATGGTGCAGCCGGAAGCAACCTTCCTGCATCGGGGAGGAGCCGTAACACCTCCTCCGGCGTGCGTTCGGGAGGTACCAGGCGCAAAATCTTCCTAAATTCCTCCTTTTTCTACGAGCTTTTTGGACCGCTTTGATGGAGATTTTTGCAATTAAATCATCCGATAAAGTCTTTTGATTGAAACCGTCCCGGTGAAGGGACCCATACATCAACAAGGAAACAGGGGGAAAACATGGCAAAAAGGCCGAAGAACTCGACTGCAGAGCAAATGAAGCGGGCGAAAATCGCCCTCACTAACACCGCCGCCGATATCGAGATCCAATCTGCTGTGGCGGCCTACGGTTACAACGAAACAACAATGGCTGCAGGGTGGACTTACTACAACGACGCGGATGCCGCTGTAGCCGCTGGTGTTGCCGCCGCGGGCGCGCAGTCAAAAGCTACGGACGACGTCCTAAAGGCCGAGAAGGATGCCAAGACCGCTTACCAGAAACTGTCCGTCGTCGCCAAGGCACTACTCCAGAACGACAAGGGGTCACTGGCGAAACTCGGCCTGGACCGCCCCATGCCGAGAACAATTGCAGCCTTCTTATCGGCGGCAAATATACTCTTCGATAATGCCTCCGCCGATACGGACATCAAAAAGAAGCTGGCAACCCGCGGCTACGACGATACGAAGCTCGCCCAGGAGCGCGCCAGGATCAAGGCTTATGACGACGCCGATGATGTCCAGGAGGCGGCGAAGGGAGCCAACCAGCAGGCAACTTTGGACGCCAATGCCGCGATGAAAAGGCTCAACGACTGGACATCCGAATATTTGAAGATCGCGAAGGTGGCTCTGGGCGAAAAGAAGAATCTTTTGGAAAAGCTCGGCAAAGCCGTCCGAACAACCAAGACCGCCTCTCAACGCGCGGCGCCGGCCAAGGCAGCGGCGACAAGGAAAGCTAAGAAGGCGGGGACGAAGTAAGTGCCGGCCATCAATCTAAACGCACGTCTTTCGAAAGCCGGATGCCCAAACCCGAAAGAGTTTTGTGTGTGAACCTCCGCCATGAAACAGATCAGTGGGCTGGAGTGATTGACCTTGATGGTGCCATTTGGCAAGAATGTTTTCGGCCACTCTGATAGTGACTCATTTTAATCCCGAAGGGATGGAATTATTGTAGAAATGTCAAGACGTAAAATCTGTGAACCCGGTACGGGTGACATTTCCCATGAGACACCGTTATTTCATATGATAATGTCATCCCTTCGGGATTTGATAATGGCTGGGAAATGGATTCTATAATAATATCACCGCTTCGCGGTTGATGTTTATGCAAAATGAGTCACTACCGCCACTCTTGATTAGGGGAATACCGATATATATTGACACATTCGTCCTCTTTTCAGAACCTACAATCCTTGATGGGAGCGGGGCAATGTGCGACTGTGCTGCCCTCTACTTGACTTCCGTTCCCGCTCGCTTGTTTGCCCACTCTTCGACTTCGATCTGCATCGCGACTTCGTCGCAGACGGGAAACTTCAGACAGTCGATGCAGATGTTCCACACCTTGTGTGGAAGCTGCTGTTTGTCAATTATCCTGAATCCGAGCCTTTCGAAGAAATGCGGCTTGTAGGTGAGCGCGAAGACGTGCTTCAGCCCGAGCTCGACGGCATCGTTCATAAGCGCCTCGACGACCTTCGTGCCGAGTCCCTTCCCCTGTACCCTGTCGCTGACTGCGAGCGAACGAAGCTCGGCAAGGTCGTTCCATGTGATGTCCAGAGAACCGCAGGCAAGAACTGCCTCATCGGGCGGATTGACCTCTGAAGAGTCTACCGCTGTTGTCACCGCAACGAAATAATTCCTGACCTGCTGCAGGACCTGGCTCTGCGATCTGTAAAGCATTTCCCCTTTTTCAGCGTACGAGTTGATTAGTGCGACGATTTGGTGTACATCTCCGACTTTCGCGCGCCGGACTTTTATATCAGAATCCAATATTTTGGTACTCTCTCTTCGTTATTTTTATGTCTCTAAGTTGCGGAGCTTTTATCCTAATTTCAAGATTGAAACCGCGCAGGTATCCTATCGGGTTCCACGCGAGCGTCATCTCCCAGCAGTCGAGATCTCTGTAAACAGTTACAGTCGGGACGACGAGATCGTGCTGAATGAAATCATATCCGCCGGTGAACCCGATCTTCCAGTTCTGCGTCAGATTGAACCCAAGATTGAACTGAAGGCTGGCATATTTGCTGACGAAAACCGGAGTAGGTTTGCTGATGCCGAAGTTCAGGCTGAGGTTCAGATTCCACGGGATGCTCAGGTCCGGTGGCTGAATCTGCTGGTAAAAGGAGTTGTATCTCTGCTCGGCCTGAAGTGAATCCTGGGAATGTTGTTGCTGAGCGGCCGAGCTGCTTTGCGTCCGCTGACCGTGGAAAGCGGTAGACAGACTCAGACTGAAGTTGGTCATGTCGGGAAGTTTTCCTTCGGCGAGAAGAAGCTTGTTGATTCGCCTTTGCGCGGCGTAGTCATATTGGTAAAAGCTGAAACTGCTGCTCCCGCCGATGTCGATCTTACCGGCTACATTTGTGCGGTAAGTTACGCTCAGATCGGACAGGGGAAGATTGTAACCGCGCGCGAGGAAATTGTAGGACATGCTGAGGCCTAAGTTCAAGAGTTGCAGCTTCTGCTCGGTCTGGGAAGTATCGCTTGATTTGACCTTCGCCTCAAAGTTGTTGTTTACGGAGAATGTCATCCCCCCGAAAGCTCCCTGAGGCGCGCCACCGAAGAGATAATCGTTGCCGCCGAAGTAGCTGTACGTGACCTGGCTATCGTTGAGTGTGTAATAGTGACCGTAGAAATTCCAGAAAGGTTTCGAGAAGTCCGGCTGGTAGCTGACCGTGACGCTCGGTTGAAGCGTATGCCTGAACGCAGTGATGCCGAAAATGTTTGGGTTCATCAGGCCGAAAAGTCTAGTGCTTACGGATACACCCGTGTTGAAGGAGCCGACGTCGTAGAACCCGTGTTGTTTTTCGCCGACAAGGCTGTCCTGACCGGTCGAGCTCGGGACGACATGTAGCAGAGTGCGCGAGGGATACATCATGTCGGATATATTGACGAACGGCGAAAAAGTAAAGTAGCCGATCTTCGGCGAGGCGTTGATCGTAACGGAATGATCCAGACCGTATGTGCTGAACCTGTCGAACCCCGTGGAAGAAGTCGTATCGTAGAGCTTGGATGTATTATTCTCGAACTGACCGTTGTAAGAAAAACCGATCAGTTCATACCAGGCAAGCTGGTCGAGCGGCTTGTTGGCATCCGCCGCGGGTCTGAAAGGGTAGCTTTGACTGTGTGAGAAAGTGATGTTTGGGAGATTTGTGATAATTGAGCCGTTTTGCAGATTTTGATCCCTATGGAGGTTGAGCGACAACGAATTACCTGACCCCTGCCAGCTCCTGTACAAAGTCACGTCCGACACAAGGTTTTGCTGAAGAAGTTCAGGGTAACTGAGCGCGGTAGTCTGGAAGTAATTCTGCGAGCTCATCCTTACGCTCGCCGTCAGCTGCGTATTCGGATCGATCGTCTGCTGATGATTGATGGACAGATCCCAGTTTGTCTGCACCGTCCTGCCGGGATCTCCGGGCTGTCCTGAGGCCTGATACGCATAGGAAGCGTAGATGCTTCCGTTGAACTGGTAGCGGACATCGTAGCGGAGACCGGTTTTTATGTCGTACTTTCCTCTCGTCCACCAATCGGCGGTCGTTGTCAGATCCATGTAATTGTTGATCGCCCAGAAGTAACCGAAATGTGAAAGGTATCTACCATAGTTCGCGCTCTGACCGAAGGATGGCGTGATCAACCCGCTGCGTCTTCCGGACTTTGCGGGGAAGACTCCGAACGGCAGGGCGAACACAGGAACGCCGTCGATATACATGACGATCGGTTCCGCAATGATCTCGTTGCCGACGATCAGTTTCATTTTTGAACTCTGAAAATAGTAATCAGGTGGATTCTTGTCGCAAGTCGTGAACCTTCCGTTCTTTATATACAGAATGTCCTTCGAATATTTCTTGATAAGCTGGCCATGGTAATGCCCCTTATCTATAGTGGTATTCGCGACGGATACGGTTCCCTTTTTGCTTTTGAAATCATATGAAACATGAGAGCCGTCGTAGGTTTCGCCGGCATCGGTGAAGACAGGCTGCTCTATAATTTTGTCGGCGGTGTCCTTGATTCCTTCTGCTGTCAGTATGGCATTGTCCCAATTGATCGCGATGTGCCCGGCGTCGAGCTTGAAGTCCCTGTACTTCATGTTACCCTTCTTGTACAGCTTCATCTCGCGGTTGGAGATCGAGTAGACTATCGAGTCTGTTGCGCTGTAAGTCACGACAGTGTCGATGCCGGTGGCGGTCGACGAAGTATCCGAGACGGCGGAGGTGTCGGAAGTCGACGTCGAATCTGGCAGAAGCCGCGGCGCGGTCCTGGAGGTGTCGTTCAGCGTCGAGTCAGGTGAGAAGCTTCCCCTTGCCAGCCTGAGTGGGTGCTTCTGAGAAGCCTCGGCGGCGTGGAGGACCGGGACGAAAGATAGGGCAATGAATATGGCTAATGTGTATTTCACGGCATACCAGCAATCAGCGAACCGGTTCCCCGGGCGATAGCAATATCACTCGGCGATCAGGGCTGCTGCGCCAAGTACGCCCGCGGAATTCTCGAGTTGAGCTTTCATTACCTTCACGCGCGGTTTCAAGGATGAGAGCACCCGCTCTTTAATTGTCGCTTCGATCGAGTCGAACAACGGCCGACCGGCCTTTGCGACTCCGCCTCCGATTATGAGTGTCCCGATGTCGAAAAGGTTGAATGCCGAAGCCACCGCAGTACCGACGTATGTCCCGGTTTCCTTCCAGACTGCGAGTGCGAATTGGTCCCCGCTGTCCGCGGCCTCGCTGATAACCTTTGGCTCGAGCTTCTCAGGATCTCCTGCGATGAGTTTATTAATGAGGGACTCTGGATGGCCCTTCAGTTGTTCTGCCACCCGGCGTGACAGATGTCTCTGCCCCACGTATGCCTCGACGCACCCGCGGTTGCCGCATCCGCACTGGGGTCCATCCATGTTGATTGTCGTATGTCCGAGTTCTCCCGCGCCGCCGGTCTCGCCGCGGAAGACTTTCCCGTCGACGATGAAACCTCCGCCGACACCGGTACCGAGAGTTATCATGATGAAGCTGGTGAGATCTTTGCCTGCTCCGAATTTCTGCTCTCCGACTGCGGCGGCGTTCGCGTCGTTTTCGACTTCGGCGCGGACTCCGATTTTTTTCGACACCTCCTCGCCGAGTCTGAAGATTTTCCAGTTCGCAAGGTTGGGCGGATACTTGACTGTTCCGCCGTCCAGGTCGACGATGCCGGGCGAACCGATCCCGACGCCGAGGAGCTCGTCACCGGCGTGTTCACTCCTCAGGTTGTCGACGGCTTTTGCTATCTGGCTCACTACTGCCTGAGGGCCTATCTCTCCCTGAGACGGCAACGAGACTTCTTTCAGAAGTTTACCTTCCTTCGAGACTGATCCGGCCTTGATGTATGTGCCTCCGAGATCTATTCCGATTATGTAGTTCATTTGGCTCTTTCTTTCCGAGGTCCGGCTAATATGCGAGACACTACTTTTTTCTTTTTTTCCAGATTGAATCGAGATGTTTCTTCAAAGTCGCTTCTCTGCCGATTTCGGACGGATCGTAGTAAATTCTGTCCTTCAATACGTCCGGCAGGTATTGTTGTTCCACAAAGTGATCGCCGAAATCGTGAGCATATTTATAGTCCTTGTGATATCCGAGCCCCTTCATCAGTTTCGTCGGCGCGTTTCGTAAATGAAGAGGGACGGGCAGGTACGGCTTTTCGCGGACGTCCGCAGCGGCCTTCTCGATGGAGAGGTAGGACGCGTTGCTCTTCGGGCAGCTCGAAAGGTATGTCGTCGCTTGTGCGAGAACTATGCGTGCTTCCGGCATCCCTATGTAATCCACCGCGGTGAAGCAGGCGGTCGCCAGTGTCAGCGCATACGGCTCGGCGTTCCCGATATCTTCAGACGCGAGAATGATGAGGCGTCTCGCGATGAACTTCGGATCTTCGCCTGCTTCGAGCATTCTCGCGAGATAATACACTGCCGCATCAGGATCGCTCCCGCGAACGCTCTTTATGAAAGCGGATATGGTGTTGTAATGCTCTTCGCCCGTCCTGTCATACCGGTAGTGCCTGATCTGGTAAGCTTCCCTGACAGTCTCTTTCGTGATCCGCAGAGGATGCTGCTTCCCGCCGAGATCGATGGCGACTTCGAGTGCGTTAAGCATCACTCTCGCGTCGCCACCGCTGAGCCTTATCATCTCCTCTTCCGCATCGGAAGAGATGAGCTCCTCTTTACTTTCCTCCCCGCGCATCTTCACGATAACTTCGTCATTCGCGATAGCCTGTCTCAGTATTTCCTTCAGGTCTTCCTCTCCGAGTGTCTCGAGTACGTACACCTGACTGCGCGACAGAAGCGGGGAAATGACTTCGAAAGACGGGTTCTCAGTTGTTGCACCGATGAGTATCACGGACCCGTTCTCCACACTTTCGAGGAGAGCGTCCTGCTGCGCTTTGTTGAAGCGGTGAATTTCGTCTATGAATAGGATTGTTCGGCGTCCGAGTTCGAGCGACCTGCGTGCTGTCGAGATGATTTCGCGTAATTCCTGAACTCCGGACGAAACCGCATTGATCTGGTAGAAGTCCGCCTGGAGTTGTGATGCGACGAGCCGTGCAAGTGTCGTCTTGCCTGTGCCGGGTGGGCCCCAGAGTATCATGGAACGCATATTCCCGGCATCGATCATCTTTCTGAGGGTGCCGCCTTCTCCGACAAGATGTTTCTGCCCGACGAAATCCTCGAATCTTTGGGGACGAATTCTTTCGGCAAGAGGGATTGCTGACCTGGGAGGGGAGAATAAGCCCGATGAAGCGCGGTTCAATTCGCGTGGTTCACTTCGGCTCGACTTTGATGACTTCTTCACCATTCCTGTGCATAAAATACTTCTCCCGGGCTATACGTTCAATTTCCTTGTCGCTGGTCTGGAGTTTGACGATTTCTGCCTGCATCGACTTGTTCTCCTTCTGGAGCAGCTCGATCCGATTTTCCAGCGATGCCTTTTCGCCGGCGAGATGAAGCCTTTGAATGAGTCCCTTTTGGTCGAACAGCATATAGACGAGGCCCAGCGAAATTATAAGCAGGATGACCGCATTCTTGCGCGAGATTTCCTTCAGGAATCTCCTGAAATTGAAAAGCTTCAATTGCCCTCCACGCTCAGTTCCACAATTTTCCCGATTAGGTCTTTGAAGGTGATTCCCGCTGCCGCTGCGGCCTTTGGGACAAGACTGGTTTCGGTCATTCCCGGTATTGTGTTTACCTCAAGGCAATACGGTGTCCCGTCCGATCCGATTCTGAAATCGACCCTGCCGAATGTCCTGCAACCCAACGACGAGAAAGTCTTAAGAGATACCTCCTGCAGCTTCAACGCAACGGATTTGTCGATTGGCGCCGGGACAATGTAGTCGGTCATGCCCTTTGTGTATTTGTGGTGATAATCGTAAAATCCACCGTGAGGTCTTATCTCGATTACCGGCAGCGGCTGGTCCCCGAGTATCCCGACCGTGAGCTCTGCTCCCTTTATGAATTTCTCGACGAGAACAACATCTGAAAACTTCTCTGCCTCGTCAAGCGCGGTATCGAGTTCTCTTTCGTTGTTGACGATCGATATGGCCACGGAGGATCCCTGGTCGTTCGGCTTGACAACGCTTGGGTAGCCGAGCTTGGCGATTTCCTGCCTGATCGAATCGGGCCGGGTCCTCGAGTTAACCCTGTAATCGAACCACTCGGCCGTCGGTGTACCATGGTGCACGAAAAGCTTTTTGGACATGACTTTGTCCATCGCGATGGCACTCGCCATGACCCCGGAACCGGTGTAAGGGATAGCCCGCAATTCAAGAAGCGATTGTACGATCCCATCTTCTCCCCATTTCCCATGTAGAATGATGAACGCGAGATCGACATCGTTGAAGAGTTTCGATTCTACGGCTGCCAGGTAATTCGATGGAGAGAGTCTGCTCAAAAAGTCCTTACTCGGGGGAGTTGCGCCGACGGCCTGCGAAAGTAGTTCGGTTTCTGAAATCTGATCGGGGCCGAGCGACGGGTCAATTGCCACGACATCGTGTCCCAGCTCACGGAGGGCGTTAATGACTCCTCTTCCTGAAGCTATCGACACGAGCCGCTCCGGGGAGCTGCCGCCCAGCAGGACAGCAATTTTCACTAATACTCCTAATTTTTAGTAAAATATCGAACCGGCGCCAAAATTCAAACGCTATCGCAATCAAATTTTCGACGCCCATGTCGCACACCGCCAATTATGATTCATTAGACATAGTTTTAGCTGACAAGACCTTTCAACAGCACATCTGATTTCTGAGGCGAATTGGCCCATTTTTGTGTTTCATTTTTCCATGGATTGCTTATTCCTATACAGGAAACTAAATTTATGACGAAATTACACCTAATAGTGACAAATTGGCGCGAATGGATATTCAAGATAGAACGGCTGATAAGCTTTCGAGCCGGAAGGTTTATGTAGAGACATACGGATGCCAGATGAACCTGGCTGATACGGAGATTGTCCTCGGGATATTAAACAAGAGCGGGTACTCTCCTACGCAAGCCATCGATGAGGCTGATGTTGTCCTGCTCAACACATGCAGTGTTCGTGAGCATGCAGAGGAGAAGATCCACCAGAGGCTTAGCGTTATCAGAAAGCGGACGTCCGACAAACCCGAACTCGTGGTCGGGGTGCTCGGTTGCATGGCCGAGAGGCTTCGCTCAAACTTGATGGACAGGCACAATGTGGACATCGTAGTGGGGCCGGACGAGTACCGCAAGCTTCCAGACCTTGTAGACGGGGCGCTCGCAGGCTCACAGGGAATAGGAGTTCGGCTTTCCAGGACCGAGACATATGATGACATTATACCGTTTAGAAGCGAAGGGATATCCGCATGGCTCTCGGTAATGCGAGGTTGCGACAAGTTTTGCACCTTCTGCATAGTCCCATTTACCCGCGGGCGGGAGAGAAGCCGGACGCTCATAAGTGTCGTGGCCGAGGTGGAACAGCTCTTGGAGCAGGGATTCCGGGAGTTTACGCTTCTCGGACAGAACGTGAACTCATACATGGATAACGGGCGCGATTTTGCCGACCTGCTGTCTGCAGTGGCCGGTGTCGATTCAAAACTTCGTGTCCGCTTCACGACGTCCCATCCGCAGGATCTATCGGATAAGCTGATCGACAGTATCGCAAGCCACGACAACTTGTGCAAGTACATACATTTACCGGTCCAGTCTGGCTCTACCAGGGTCCTTGAAGCGATGAACCGGACCTACACGAGAGAGCATTATCTGCAACTCGTAAGGAAGATCAGAGCGCGGATTCCCGGTGTCGCGTTATCAACAGACATAATCTCCGGCTTTCCGACTGAGACAGAGAATGAGCACAAGGAGACACTGAGCCTGATGGAAGAAGTCCGTTATGACGGCGCGTACATGTTCAAGTATTCGCCTCGTGAGGGTACACCGGCGTACAGGCTCGGCGACGATGTGCCCGAAGAAGTTAAGGCCCGCCGCCTGGGTGAAATCATTTCACTCCAACAGAAGGTCTCTGGCGAAGTCAATCAGTCGCTCGTCGGCGATTCGCTGGAGGTGATGGTTGACGGTCCAAGCAAGAAGTCTGAACTTCAGTTAAGCGGCCGTACGGACACGAACAAGACGGTTGTTTTTCAGGCGGGTCCGTACAAGCCGGGCGACATGGTCTCAGTGAAAATTGAAAGGGCGACGTCGGCGACTCTATTCGGCAAAGTCGGCTGCAGTCTCAATTAAAATGAAAGCATATAGCTGGTTATTTCTGATCGCAATCAATTTCTCGGTCCTTTGGATGCCGCGTATTGTGTTTGCCCAGAGGTTTACCGGCCAGGGCCCTTCAGGGGTAGCTCAACCGGCGGGTACGACTTCGGACGTGGACGGTGAACTTGCGTTTGAGGCGCTGAGGTCGGGCAAGCTTGAGGACGCACGCAATTATCTCAAAGCAGCAAACCCGGGGAGCCCTTACGCGATGTTCGTTCGGGCCGCCTTGACACAGGATGGAGTAACCGCGGCGAACATGTACAAGATGGTTGTTGCGGAAAACGAAGGGACACCCATTGCGCGTGAAGCCCTCATTCAACTTTACAGGTATCACTACGCGACGGGCCAGTACGCGGCGGCTCACCGCGATTACGTAGAACTTAAGAAGTTCGCGCTTCCTCCCCCCGTCAGCGATCCGCTTGGTCTTGTCGACTCGCTCGAGGACATCCCGCACTCTCAGAGTAATGAGCCGGCCCAGCCTGTCGCGGCTCCTCCGGAGAAGTCGGCGCAAGTTTCGGCGGCTGCCCAAGCCACGCCGAGCATCTATCTGGTTCAGGTCGGAGTCTTCACCACTCGCGACAACGCGCGTAGGTATGTCCATGATTTGAAAGTCTACGGTGTGAACGGAAAAGTCTTTCCGAAGGATATCGGGGGAAGGACATTATACGGTGTGAGCGTGGGGAGTTTCACCGACCAGGATGCCGCGCAGGCGATGGTCGACAATCTGAAGAGCCGGTCGATTAATGCAATCGTGGTGGAGAAATGAAGATAGTCGTACTCGGTTCGGGATCGGCTTACTCGAGCAGGAGCAGGCACAATAGCTGTTATTTCGTGGAGGCCGGAGGGGAGAATTTCCTTCTCGACTGCGGCTCCGACGCCATGCGTGCAATGCAGGATGCCGGGATCGACTTTTTCGCCGTCGATCGGATATTCATAACACATATGCACGCCGATCATTCCGCCGGACTCCCTGCGGTACTCACAGCTATGCACGTGCTGGAGAGAAAGAAGTCACTTACGGTCTACATCCCGTTCTCTCAAATTGAGTTTGCCAGATTGTGGTTGGCAAATATGTTCATATATAACGGGAGAATGTCGTTCGATGTCACGCTCGTTCCTCTTCATCCCGGGGCCTTGAAGTTCGAAGATGTTGAGCTGGAGTTCAGCAAGACCCGGCATCTTGAAAAATACTCGAAGCACGCCGAAGCTTTTGGAATAGTCCCTCTGAGCTTTTCGGTTATAGTCAGAGAGGGTGCTAAGAAGTTCTTCTTCAGCAGTGATCTCGCATCGCTTGACGAAGTGAAGAACATGCTGGATGGTGGCGTATCCTTCGTCGAGTCAACCCATCCGTCTCTTGAAGAAGTTGCCGCGCTATCAAGAAGCAGTGACATGGACGTTTACTTCACGCACATTCCGATGGAACTTGAGGACGGCGGTGGATGGAGAGGCGAACTGAAGACTAAATTTGGCATTGCAAAAATGAATTCGGTAAGCGACGGGCAAGTGATAGTCTTATAAGAAGAAAAATGACACCGGAAGAATTTCAGGAAAAATTCGGAATAATTGGCGAGTCATCCGCGATGAGGGATGTCGTCACAAAAGTGATGCAGGTAGCTGCCACCGACGTTACGGTGCTGATAGGCGGGGAGAGCGGGTCCGGGAAGGAAGTTATAGCACGCGCGATACACGGCGCGAGCAACCGCTCGGACAAGCCTATCGTTGCGGTCAACTGCGGAGCGATACCTGAAGGGATACTCGAGTCGGAACTCTTCGGCCACCAGCGCGGGGCATTCACCGGAGCGGTTGAGTCGAGAAAAGGCTATTTCGAAATAGCCGACGGCGGAACTCTCTTTCTAGATGAGATCGGCGACATGCCTTTGCCGACTCAGGTGAAGCTTCTCCGGGTAATCGAGACGGGCGAGTTTATGCGTGTAGGTTCTTCGAGCACGCAGACTTCGGATGTGAGGGTTATTGCAGCTTCGAACAAGCTGCTCGAAGAAGAAGTGGCAAAGGGATATTTCAGGCAGGATTTGTATTTCCGGATCCGGTCGGTTAGCGTCTACATACCTCCGCTCAGAGAAAGGCGGGAAGATATCCCGATCTTTGTCGGGAAGTTTGCCAGGGAGTTTTCCGATCGCAATAAGATACAGTTCGGCGGTTTCACAAGTGATGCCGTTGAAACATTGTCGGGTCTCGAATGGCCCGGCAACGTTCGTGAACTCAAGAACCTGGTTGAAAGCATAATCGTATTGGAGCGCGGTAAGAAGGTGGATTCGGATTCTATTGTCAAATATCTCCCGAAAAACGAGATGATGTACGTCGGGGAATCGACGAGCAGGCTTTTGCCCGTGCATGTCGACAAGACGCCGGAAGAATCGGAACGAGAGTTAATTCTTCGCGCGCTGTGGGAGATCAAGAACGATCTTGTAGACATCAAGAGTGTAATAGGTTCCGGGGCGGTTGGCAGGAAACTCTCCCTTCCGATTCCACAGCCATATCAGACAGCCGAACCTGACCCCGGAAGAATTCAAGACGGCGCCGAGTTGAATCTTAGAGAGGTTGAAAAGCACCTTATCAAGACGGCCATAGAAAAGTTCCACGGGAACAAGAGGATGGCTGCCGACGCCCTGGGGATAAGTATGCGGTCTTTGTATCGCAAACTCCAGGAGTATAAATTAAAGGACGTTTGATGAAATACTGCGCATTTTTGGCGCTTTTGCTGGCTATCAGCGGCTGTACTTACTCTTTTCGTGGAGCCTCTCTGCCACCCGGCGTGCATTCGGTTGCGGTTGAAGTGTTCGACGACAAAAGCGGCTATGGCGACCCAAGTCTAAGGACCAATCTGACGAACTTGCTCACGCAACAGCTTATATCGGATAACACATATCAGGTAACAAGCATGTCGACGGCAGATGCGGCGATTATTGGGACGATCAACAGCGTGACCACTCAACCGGTTTCAATCAACGGGAACGAGCAGGTCGGGAAGTGGCAGATTACCGTGAACGTGACGGTCAGGTTCGAGAACCTGAAGACTCAGAAGGACATCTGGACAAAACAGTTCTCAGATTGGGGTGAATACAATCCCAGTGCGGGTCCTTCCAACAGAAGTCAGGGACTGAGCTCGGCCGAAGATAAATTAAGTCAGGACATTTTGTTGGCTTTGGTTACAAATTGGTAAACATCATCCGGGTAGAAACCCGGGAAGGAGTAATTTAGAATGTCACCGCGCCTTGAAGACGCACTTTTGATCTCTTACATAATCGCTTTGAGCTTTCCTTTCATATTCGGCTCAAACGGTTTCTTGATGATCTACTATTACTTTCGCTACAGGAACAGGCAGGTTGCCCAGAAGGGGGAATTGAAAGAGCTTCCTACTGTTACCGTCCAGCTTCCCGTTTACAACGAGCTTTATGTTGTCAACAGGGCGATAGATTCGATCTGTGCCCTGGATTATCCGAAAGATAAGCTCGAGATACAGGTACTGGACGACTCGACAGACGAGACAACTGCCATAATCGGCCAGAAGGTCGTCGAGAAATCGGGACAGGGATTCGATATCAAGCATATACGCAGGGGAAACAGGCAGGGATTCAAAGCGGGCGCGTTGAAGGTTGGACTGGCGCAGGCCCGTGGTGAATATGTCGCAATATTCGATGCCGACTTCATCCCCCGTCACGATTTTCTGAAGAGGACGCTTCCGTATTTTGCGGACTCGAAAGTCGGACTCGTACAGACGCGTTGGGAGCATATCAACAGCGACTATTCGCTTCTGACGCGCGCGCAGGCAATAGCGCTCGACGGTCACTTCGTAATCGAGCAGCAGGTTCGCAATAAGGCCGGCTTCTTCATGAACTTCAACGGCACCGCGGGAATCTGGCGCCGGAGCTGCATAGAGGAGTCGGGCAATTGGGAAGCCGACACGCTCGCGGAAGATCTCGATTTGAGTTACCGCGCGCAGCTCAAAGGGTGGCAGTTCGTTTTTATGAAGGAATACACCTCGCCAGCCGAACTCCCGGCCGATGTGAACGGACTCAGGTCGCAGCAATTCCGCTGGACAAAAGGAGCGATAGAAGCATCGAAGAAGCTTCTTCCGCAGGTATGGAAGTCGAAGCTGCCGCTCAGGGTCAAGATACACTCGACGATACATCTCACCGCGAGCCTTGTATACCCCTTCGTCCTTCTCATTGCCATACTGCAGCTTCCTGCCGTCCTGATTAAGCATACCGGCCAGTATGATGCTACATTCATGCTGATGGGCGGATTTATCTTCGCCTTCTTCGGAACATTCGTGTTCTACCTCTACAGCCAGAAAGACATTTATGCCGACTGGCGGCGGCGAATTTATCTCTTCCCTGTTTTCATGGCAGGAAGCATGGGCCTTTCGGTAAACAACACCAAGGCTGTCCTCGAGGGCTTGTTCAACAAGAAGTCGGAGTTCGTCAGGACGCCGAAGTACGGCATGACGGCTAAAGGCGGTTCGTGGGCCGACAAGAAGTACACGCAGAGGAAAATCAACTGGGTTTCTATTGCCGAGTTTGTCCTTGCACTTTACTGCCTGGCGGGGATAGCGCTGTCGGTGGCTGACCTTGAGTTTGCCGCAGTGCCGTTCGAACTGTTGTTCTTCGCTGGTTTCGGTTCGATTTCATACCTCTCGATCAAGCAGGCTTTTCTAGCAAAGAAGTCGGCAATCCGGACAGTGCCCAAAGCGCAGCCGGTAGCAGAACAAATCACAAAGTGAAATCAGAGGTTTCAGCTTCGTTTTTTTATGTCTAGTTTCTCGAACACCTTCATCGTAATTCTACTCGTCCGGTAGTGGCGATGAATTACCAATATGGCGGCAAGGACCTCGTCCTTCTTCAATACATCGAGGACAAAGTGAAGAAAGATCCGGGTTCGACTTTTTTCGCCATGCTATCCTATTTCTATCTGCAAATCGACAGGGTTGCAGAAGCACTTTCCGTTGCCCAGCGCGGTGTTATCGTACATCCGAATTACTCGACGGGCCATGCCGTTCTCGCGATGGCAATGATCAAAGCGGGATTCTACCGGGAAGCGAGAAAGGAGGTCCTGAAGGCGGCAGATCTCCATCCCGGCTCGCAGATGGTCGAATCGCTGAAGGAAGATGTCGACAAACAGGAACAGGCTGATTCCATAGGAAGAAAGATCGCCGAGCAGTATCGTAAGGGAGCGGGAAGCGACATCATGAAGACGGTGGAACAGACGCTCAAGGCGAATCCTATAATCACTTCCGACGAAGATCTCCTGATACCCGGTCTTGAATCGATTATTGGCGAAGACTTATCCGGTTTACCGTCGAAACTGTCCAGATCGCCCGAACCTGTCCAGCCACCGCCAAACGAAGGCGATGTGGCAGAAGAAGACACGCGGGATTCGGAATCCGGGACGGAATCCGTAAACGCCAGGGATATCATCGACAGGGTAACTCGCGAATTTGGGGACAAGATAATCACGGATTTGCCAGAACCGGATACTCATTCCGAGGCGCTTGAAGAAGAACCTACCGGAGAATCGGACGATTTCGATCTCGAAGCGCTCGCCCGCGAGCTGGATGCCGCAGGTCCCATACAACCGCAGGAGAGCGTCGGCCGCGACGAAGATGCCGGGATTGAACTTACACCGGAAATTGTCACCGATACGCTCGCCGCGATATTTGAACAGCAGGGCCAGCTTAAAGCTGCTATTGAAGCATACAACATCCTTCTGAAGAAGAAACCGGAACGGGCGGATTTTTATCGCAGGAAGATCACGGAGCTGGAAGCCAGGGCAAATGATCAGCGCTGACAACTTCGATCCCGTCGAGGACCGACGGGATGCAGCGTCGAAGAACCGGTATGTCAGACGAATGTTTAACGACATCTCTGGCCGCTACGATTTTCTGAACCATTTTCTGAGCGCCGGTGTAGATCGCCTCTGGCGAAGGAAAGCTGTCGAACTTTCCGGGCTCGCTGAGGGAGATGCGTTCCTGGACGTAGCTTGCGGGACGGGCGATTTATCCATCGAAGCGGCAAAGTCGAACGCCGGGAAAGTGGTGGGAGTCGACTTCGCCGAAAACATGCTCCGCGCTTTTCGCGTTAAAAAAGTGAGCTCCGGTCTCGACGGGAAGATTGAGATGATACAGGCGAGCGCAGAGGATCTGCCGTTTCCCGGGGAAGCGTTCGACGTAGCCGCAGTCGCCTTCGGTGCGAGGAATTTCGGTGACCTTAATAAAGGTTTGGCGGAGATGCACCGCGTACTGAAGAGCGGCGGCAGAATAGTGGTCCTCGAATTTTCAAAGCCGAGAGTTTTCCCGGTCAAGCAACTCTACTTCCTGTATTTCAGGCATGTCCTCCCGGCCGTAGGAAAGATAGTCTCGGGAGACGGGAGTGCGTATACATACCTGCCGGAATCTGTGTCGGCTTTCCCGGATGGCGAGGATTTCGTGGAAGTCATGAGAAATGTGAATTTCAGAGAGATCCGCTCCGTGCCGATGACGTTCGGCATAGCAACGGCATATTGTGGGATTAAATGATTGTCATGGATGAGATCGTAGAAATAGTAACCGGCAATTTTGAAGAGATCACGAATCGATGGGCTGGAACGATCGGGTCGTTCCCGAAGTACTTCGGGAGTTCGCAAATTCCGTTTTTCAAGAGCCAGATTACAGAGTTGCTTCAGTGTATCCTCGATCTGTTGGAAGACCGCGGGCCTTCGCGGCTTGTGAAATTCACCGACCGGATCGTCAAACCGCCGTACAACGGACTGCTTACCCTGACGACGGTGCACGAGACATTTTTGTTGGGAGAAGATGCGATCCTCTCCGTCGTTCGTGAGAAGATGGTGGACAAGAACAAGCTGTTCGAGTATTCCCGAAGGATCGACGGGTGTTTTCACGAGATCATATATCAATATGCTGCCGCTTACCAGACTTACCAGAGCGAAGTGGGTGCGACGCGGCGGAAGGTCATCGAGCGCCAGCGCGAGACGCTGCTGCGTTTCACCAGGGCAATGGGGTCGGCAAATGCATACGACGAGGCTCTAAGCGCCGCGGCTATAATCATAAAGGAAGAGTCGAAAGCGAATGCTGTCGAGTTCTTCGCCTTCGATCAGAATTCTCAGCAGCTGGCATTCAGGTTCTCAATGCCCGAGAAAGGGCCGACCGCAAGCGGCGAATTCCTGAACGCACTGGCTGCCCAGTTCGCCGGCGAGGCCAGCGCGCGCCGGAGCTATGCCGTCATGCAGGAAATATTCGGCAACAGGCGGCTGGTAGTCATGCTTCCCGTGTCGGCCGGTGATTTTCTTCTCGGACTCCTCCTCCTCGCTTATCCTTCCGTACCGCTCAGGGAGAGCAGCGTCGTCGATCTCCAGGAAGAGAGCATGAGCATCCTCCTCGCCATGGTGGACCAACTCGGATACGGGCTGATGAAATTCCTTCTCGAAGGGGAAGTCACCTCCCGGGAGCACTACATTTCGATGTTGACAGATAATTCCGCTGATGCGATAATCGGCCTCGATGTAAGCGGGAAGATTGTCTCCTGGAACAAGGGAGCCGCTCTCCTTTTCGGCATGGAGCCGGACCAGGCTACGGGCCGCCCGTTTTCAATTCTTCTTCCGCAGGAAAAAAGGCTGATCGGCGACGACGAAGTAATTCTCAGACGGATTCACGATGAAGGATCCGTAAAGAACTTCGAGCTCGACTGCGAGACGATCTCCGGCCAGAGGGTCATCGTCAGTCTAACCGGCACAGTTCTCAGAGACGAACAAGGGACATTTATAGGGACTGCGCTCATCATGCGCGACGTAACGCAGCTGAAGCAGTACGAGATGGAACTGCGGCAGACAGAGAAACTTTCGTTTATCGGCCAGATCTCGACCGGTATTGCGCACGAGATCGGGACTCCGCTAAACATAATACTAGGCAATGCTGAATACCTGATGATGGATGTGAAGGCCGGCGACAGGGACTACGATGAGCTTAGAATGATTATCGGAGAAACGAACAGGATCGCGAAGCTTATTCAGCAGCTCCTCGATTTCGCGCGGCCGAAGCGAATGAGATCGAAACCGGTTCTGTTGAACACTGAGATCGAGGGTGTCCTGCAGCTTCTGAAGAACCAGCTTGATAAATCATCCATCAAACTCACGCTGAGACTCTCCTACGGGATCCCGTACGTTTTTGGAGATGCGGCGCAGCTCCAGGAAGTTTTCGTGAATTTGATAGTCAATGCCATTCATTCGATGGAAAAGGGCGGAGAACTTACCATCACGACCTCTGTGAACGGTGCCGCCGATGGCGGTTCACTGGAGGTGGCGATCGCGGATACCGGCTGTGGGATACCCGAAGAGAATCTGCAGAAGATCTTCAACCCGTTTTTCACGACCAAGGAAGTGGGTAAAGGAACAGGGCTCGGTCTGGCAATTACTCAGAGGATCGTACAGGACCACAAGGGTACGATTGCTGTCGACAGCAAAGTCGGCACCGGAACGGTTTTCAGGCTGTCGTTCCCGATTTATGCCGCCGAAACTCCACCATCAGGAAAAATTTAGGTTTCACTAAATTAGACTCGGCGGGATGTATCATTAACCGTAGAGATAAAACCGGAAACACATATGAGAGCAGACATTTCGATACTTGCAGTTGACGACGACGTAAACATGCTCGCGATGCTTGAGAAGTTCCTGAAGCGTGCGGGCTATACAGTGGAGACCGTCTCCGACAGCACGAAGGCCATGACGCTTGTTGAGGACAAGAACTACGATATCGTGATCACAGATATCCAGATGCCGCGGGCATCGGGCATGGATCTTCTGAAGAGGGTGAAGGACCTTCAGAAAGATTCGATGGTTATCATGATAACCGCATTCGGGTCGGTGGATTCCGCCGTCAATGCGATGAAAGCCGGCGCGTATGATTATGTAAGCAAGCCCTTCAACATAGACGAGATACTCGCGCTCCTCGAGCGCGCCACACAGCAGCGCAGGCTCCAAAGGGAGGTCGAACTACTCCGCCAGGAAGTCGAACACAAGTACTCCTTCTCCAACATCATCGGGAAAAGCAAACCGATGCAGGATATCTTCTCGCTTATCCAGCGGATCTCTCACGCGCGAAGCAACGTTCTCATAACCGGGCGGAGCGGGACGGGAAAAGAGCTTATCGCGAAGGCAATACATTACAACAGCGACCGCAAGACTATGCCCCTCGTCACCGTGAACTGCAGCGCGATCCCCGAATCGCTGCTGGAGAGCGAGCTGTTCGGACACGAGAAGGGTGCCTATACGGGAGCGATCACATCCAGACGCGGCCTATTTGAGACGGCGAACGGCGGTACGCTCTTCCTCGATGAAATCGGAGACATGCCTCTCGGTTCCCAGGCCAAACTCCTGAGGGTCGTTGAGACGGGTGAAGTCCGGCCCGTCGGCAGCGACGACATCAAGAAGATCGATGTGCGCGTGATTGCCGCGACGCACCGGGATCTGAAAGAAATGGTGAAACACGATCAGTTCAGGGAAGACCTGTTCTACAGGCTGAACGTGATTTCGATACACGTGCCGGACCTCAAAGACAGAACTGAAGACATCCAAATTGTCACCGACCATTTCCTGAAGAAATACGGAGAGCAATTCGGGAAACAGAATGTCCAGGTGACACACGAAGCTATGGCATGCCTCATGAGATATTCGTGGCCCGGAAACGTGCGCGAGCTGGAGAACGTAATCGAGAGAAGCATAGCTTTGGCGGGAGGCGACATTATCGACTGCAAGGACCTTCCCGAGCATCTTTTCCAGATGAAATCGACGGATCTCATAGACGATCTTGCCTCGGACAACATGCCGCTGTCCGAAGTCGAGAAGCGGTACATCGTCAAAGTGCTTCAGAGGACCAACTGGCACCAATCGAAGGCCGCTCAAATACTCGGGATAGACAGGAAAACTCTTTACAGGAAAATCAAAGAGTACAACCTGATGCAAGGATAGGGTGAGGAGCCGTTTGCCGCCGCGCTCCAGCCGGTGGTTGGAATCCGAGAACGTGATAACTCACGCATTGACCTGCAGAGGAGCTTTCCTGGCTTTCAATTGAGATCCTGAATCAATCGGACCGGCGGTTTGGGGAAGTGAGACAAATTACCGGTCTGTACCCGGCTTATTCACGCCGGCTTCTATCTGATCGTACCGCTGTACCCTGTAAATAATGGTGGATGCTATCCAGCTTATCACGAAAATTCCGATGATGAAAAATCCCATCATCCCGAAGTCGCCGCTCAGCCGGTTGATGGCGACCCAGAACCCTCCTTTCAATTGAAGCCTCCCCCCTATGATGCTGAAAGCCTCAATTCCTCCGACGAGAAGGGCGACGAGAACAGATACGAAAGTGATCGTGAGGTTGTAATACAGCTTCCTCAACGGTTTTACGTATGCCCATCCGTAGGCGGCAAGCATCAGGACGCCATCGGTGGTATCGACAATCGACATCCCGGCAGTAAAGAGTGCGGGGAAGATGAGTATCGTCCATACAGGCAACCCCTTCGTCGCTTCGGTTGCAGTGATCCCGAGAAGCCCGATCTCGGTCGCTGTGTCGAAACCGAGACCGAAAAGGAATCCGAGCGGGTACATGTGCCAGCTCTCGTTGATCATTCTATAGAACGGTCTGAAAATTCTCGACATCAGTCCGCGCCTTCCGAGAAGTTCATCGAGAGTCTGTTCGTCGTAGAGCCCTCCCTTCTTCACTCTTCTGAATGCTTTGAAGACATCGCGCAGAATGAACATGTTAAGGAGCGCGATCAGGAAGAGGAATCCCGCCGAAACGAGAGTCCCTATCACTCCACCTACGTACTGAAACTGGGGAAAGCTTTTCTGTACCATGGTTGTTGCCAGAGCAATCGCCACGGATGCGAGCACGACAACGGTTGAATGCCCCAGCGAGAAGAAGAACCCTACTCCTACAGGCCGCTTTCCATCCTGCATGAGCTTACGTGTTACGTTATCGATCGCGGCGATGTGATCTGCATCCACCGCATGCCTCAGTCCGAAACTGTAAGCGATTACCGAGGTGCCGATGAGGAGTGGAAAACCAAAGAACATCGATACGGCAATTACCCAAACGGCGAGATTAACGCAAATGAGGACAAGGTAGAGCCCGAGAACTTTGCGACGCGTTCCGGTGAACCTGTTCCCCAACGCTTCTGAGAGTCGCGAAATCATTTCTCCTTGAATCCTTTGATAATCATCACTGCCCTGAAAGTCTTTTTGTCATCTATTATCGATACTGCGTGAGGAAAATTCAAGATAAGGGAACTGCTTAATGTCAGCATCCCTGACGGGGGTCGATCAAAAAATCTGTGCGGGTAGTCTTTGATGTTCCTCATACACCGGTAACTTTTTTCAGAGGGGCGCCGTATGGCTAAAATATCAATCAGGATGAGGCCAGGGCAATGTTGAGACAGGCGAGTGGTAATCGATCAGGGCGGGCGGCTCCCCTTTGGTTTGTCGCAATATTAGTGACTACTTATGCCGGGACCGCGAAATCTTACAATTCGAAAAACCCGGAAAACTTCCGGTTGACCGCGATCCACATCGACCGCGAAATAGCATTGACGGGAAAACTCTCCGACCCTCTCTGGAGGTCATCCACTCCAGCAGAACTGAATTATGAAATCCAGCCCGGTGAAAACACTCCTGCCAGAGTAAGGACTTATGTATATGTACTGTATAGCTCGTCTCGCTTATATCTTGGATTTCGAGCCTTCGACAGTGTGCCATCCCTCATAAGGTCTCACATAACCGATCGAGATAAGATGACGGACGACGATTTCGTAGGCGTCATTCTCGATACATACGGGACCATGCAGAGCGGGTACGAATTCATGGCAAACACATACGGCAGCCAGTTCGATGCGATGAGGACCGGAAATAACGAGGATGCGAGTTTCGATTGTGTCTGGTATTCGGCGGGAAACGTCGACGATTCAGGCTACACCGTCGAGATCGCAATTCCCTTCAAGAGTCTGAGGTTTCCTCCCGATGAAGGCCAGCATTGGGTGGCCGAGTTCTTTCGGAATATGCCGCGGGACAGCCGTTATCAAATAACATGGGCCCCCATCGACCGCAACAACCCGTGCGTTCTCTGCCAGGGGGGAACTATCGAAGGGATAAGAGGGATTACGGCCTCCGGTAACCTCGAATTGCTTCCTTATGCCATGGCGGCTCAAACAGGGGCGGTGGGAGATGAAGAGGATCCCGTTTCTCCATTCGTCGGCGGTCCGTTCAAGGGAAGGGCAGGTATCGGAGTGAAGTACGCTCCGTCGTCAAACCTTGTGCTGGGGGCGGTAGTGAATCCTGATTTCAGCCAGATTGAATCCGATGCGACCCAGATAAGTGTCAACAACACTTTTTCCATATTTTACCCCGAGAAGAGGCCTTTCTTCCTCGAAGGCGCAGAACTTTTCGGGACGTTGGCGAGCGCATTTTATTCCCGAATGATAAACAATCCGTTAGCTGCTTCGAAGGTAACTCAGAAATCCGGTTCGTTTTCGCTCGCGTATCTTGTCGCGTATGACAGAGAGTCGCCCTTCATCGTTCCCGGCGAGGAGGGTAGCGACTTTGAAGGCAGTTCCGAAAGATCGCTCAGCAACGTCGTCCGGGCCAAATACGATTTCGGCAGTGAGTCGTTCATTGGAGGGCTGTTCACTTCAAGGAATTTTACAGCCGCATACAATTATGTCGGCGGAGTCGACTGGAATATGCTATTCTGGGGAAACTTCTATTTCGTTGGACAGGCGCTGTTGTCTGATACGAAGGAATTGAATGCGCCTTCGCTATTCGACGATCAGCGGCGTTACGGAGACACGAGGTATACCGCGGCGTTTGATGGAGAAAGCTACACCGGCCGTGGGATGCAGGTCGACTTAAAGCGAAATGCGCGCGACTATAGCTTCGATCTTCAATACTCTGCCGTCTCTCCGACCTTTCAGGCGCAAGACGGGTTCATAACGTCGACGAACAACCGCTACTTATCTTACTGGCAGGGCTACTGGGTTTATCCGAAGAACCTGTTTGTGGAGAATGCGTCCGTACAGACCTCCTCCGGATTACATTTCAACGACGCGGGCTTCTTGAAAGAGAAATGGACAATGGTCGGACTTCAACTGCAGCTGAAGGGGCAAACATACGTTTGGATCGACTACTTTCCTCTGGATGACGAGGTCTTTCACAGCATTGGGTTCAAAAGGGTGTACCGGACTGAATTCACGTTGAATTCCAATCCTATCAATGCGCTTTCGGTATATTTCAACGGTTCTGTGGGGAGGTTCATTTATCGTGCGGATGTGCCGGATATCGGGAGAGGAAACAATTTCTCGCTGGAAGTGGTCCTGAAGCCTACCGATAAACTGACAGTGGACCTCTCCTATTCGAGATCACGGTTGTGGTCGATGGACAATGCCCGTCTTTTTTACGACGGATACATAAGCCGCGGTGTGGTAGCATATCAGTTCGTTCAGGAACTTTTCATCAGAGTGATCGGCCAATACGACCAGTTTGCGAAGAGAATCCAGATCGACCCGCTGATTAGCTACAAACTGAATCCTTTCACGGTGTTCTATGCCGGGTCCAATCACGGTTTCACAAAATACGCGCTTCCTTTTGGGATTGAGAGGACCGCACAGCAGTTCTTCGTGAAGATCCAATATCTTTGGCAAAGTTGAACTGGCGAAAAATATGAGCGGAGAAAGGGAAGCATGCGGCCGAATATCCTGAAACGGCGGATGGTGGCAGCTCATAGAAGGAGAGGGGAGACTTCCTCAATCTGTAAGCAATGAAATGCCGGTGCGATTCCTGACAGGCTGGACCCGGTTCTTCAACCGAGTCGGGACTTCGACGGCATCGATATTGCTATCCATTAATAAATCGGCCTGGCAGATCGGTTCGCTGTTGACATTCATTATGTAATTGCCGAGATTTTTTATGTAGTAAAAGTTGTACCGACACAATCCGGGATACTCCGGACCAAAGAGTGTTGCGGTGTTCCTTGCGATGCTCTACTCAACATACCCGTCTGATACCAGCGTTGCTTCGGGCAGCGGCAGGAGTGGTACTGATATCGATGTCGATGTATAACGACTTGACTATCGTGGTATCAAAGAAGGGAGGGTACGAAATGGAAGCCAAGAACCTGGCTGTACTTAGGAACGAAATCTTCACGCGGGTCAGGTCAATTCTATACGAACGATACGGGGAGTATGTGCCAGACCCGTTGGTTGAGAATGAAACAGAGGGGGAAACCGTAGTGAAGACCATCAAGCGTGTCGAGTCATTCAAGGCTGATGAGGATTTGCTCGATTTGTTCGAGGCAATTGAGAAGGTGTTTTCAGGACGATACGGATATTGTCTTTTTTGCAGGAAAGAGATAGAATTTTCGAAACTGATGAAAAACCCGCTAGCGAAATTCTGCGACGGCTGCGAACGCATACTTAACCCGAATTACGTTTCGGGAGATGTACAACCGGAGGAAAAACGTTAGTGCAATTCGGGCACGGGTGTGCATTCACGGAGCGGGTGTTCCGCTTGCTGCGTGAAATGGTCTTCGTTAGTGAACCGGTATAGCGGGTGCAAGTGCCGTAGTCAGTGCCGATGCGATTGCATCGAGCGGTAGGATAGCATCCGCAAGCTCGGCATCCACGATGGATTTGGGCATGCCGTAAACGACGGATGTTTCCTCGTCTTGTGCGATGATTTTACCGCCCGACTCTTTTATCAATCTTGCCCCATCAAGTCCATCATGGCCCATGCCGGTCATCACTGCAGCGAGGACGCGTCCCTCAAATACCTCGTTAGCCGAGGAGAACATCACATCGACTGAAGGGCGGTGGAGCGTGTCGCCCGGATCCTTGGAGATGACTACTTTCGGAATTCCGCCGGTTCTTCTAAACTTCATGTGAAGTCCACCCGGCGCGATGTAGACCTTTCCTCTCGTCAAGTCCATTCCGTCTTCCGCCTCGCACACTTCCAATCTGCTGATCGAGTCGAGCCGATCCGCAAGAGACTTGGTGAACTGAGGGGGCATGTGCTGGACGATAGCGACGGGGACGGGGAAATCCACGGGCAGCGCTGGAACGACTTTCTGAAGGGAGAATGGACCTCCCGTCGAAATGCCTATAGTGACTATCTGCGCGGCGTTCATTTTCAGCAGTGAGGGCCGCTTCAGAGCGGAAACTCTGTTGGTGTACGGCCTTGAATATGCTCGCAGTTTGTTTTTTGCGATCGCCTTGACTTTCGCTACAAGCTCATCCTTGATCTTGGTAATATCGAGAGAGACGTACGAAAGTTGTTTGGGGATAAAATCCACCGCACCTGCGGAAAGGGCGTCGATGGTCGCACGTGCGCCTTCGACCGTGAGAGAGCTGACCATGAGCACCGGAAGAGGATTCTCCTTCATGATCTTCTTCAGCGCAGTTATTCCGTCCATCCTTGGCATCTCGACATCTAGGGTCATTAGATCCGGGTGGAGTAATTTGACTTTCTCGATCGCGTCGATCCCATCCCTCGCAGTGCCGACAACTTCTATTTCGGGATCGTCTCCAAGCATCATGGATATCGCTTTGCGCATGAATGCGGAGTCGTCTACAACCAGTACTCTGACGGACATATCAGGCTTTCGCCTCGCTTGCTGCTGAGGCTCTCGCTGATTTTTCGACGAGGCGCAGCAATTCGCCCGCGTCGATAATCATTATCACTCTGCCGTCACCGAGGATAGTGGAACCCGCTATCCCGGGTATATTCTTCAGATAGGCGCCCAGAGGCTTTATGACAATTTCTTTTTGGCCGATCAGGCGGTCGACCACGATTCCGAATTTTCTGTTAGCGACACCGACGACGACGGTATAGAACGCTTTAACTTCGGCGTCTCTTCCCGGCACATCCAGAATCTCTGAGATGTCGACAAGCGGCAGGACCGTCTCGCGAAGTCTTATCACTTCACGTCCGTTAACGGTCGAGACTTCGGATCGTTGGGTATGGACGACCTCGAGGACCGAGCTTAAAGGTATGGCGAAGGTCTCGTTCCCGACTCCGACGAGGAGGCCCTGGATGATGGCGAGGGTCAGCGGGAGTTTCAGCGTGAACCTTGTCCCTTTGCCCACTTCGGATTCTACTGCGATTATGCCGTTCAATTTTGTAATGTTCGTCTTCACCACGTCCATCCCAACCCCCCGGCCGGAGACGCTGCTTACCTTCTGGGCTGTGCTGAACCCCGGTAGGAAAATGAGGCTGTAGGTATCTTCCGTTTTCATCTCGTGCGCCTCTTCCGGAGTGATGATCCCTTTTTCCATCGCCTTCTGCTTCAGTCTCTCCGGATCGATCCCGGCTCCGTCGTCCTGCACTTCTATTATTACATGGTTACCTTCGTGCCCTGCTGTGAGGTGTATGGTACCCTGCCGCGGTTTGCCCGCATTCTCCCTGACATCGGCAGATTCGACTCCATGATCGGCAGCATTCCGAATCAAGTGTACGAGCGGATCGCTGATTTCCTCGATTATAGATTTATCGAGCTCGGTCTCCTCGCCGCTGATGACTAGCCGGATGTCCTTCGAAAATTCGCGGGCGATATCGCGGACGAGCCTCGGGAACCTGTTGAAAACCCTGCCTATCTGAACCATCCTTGTCTTCATCACGGCCGTCTGAAGTTCAGTGGTAATGAAATCAATCTGCGCCGCCGTATCGTTAAGATGATGAGAGAAGTCTTCGCGACCGTCTTCGTCCTTGTCGATGGAAACGATCTGTGAAAGGCGGTTTCTGCCGAGCACGAGCTCTCCCACAAGATTCATGAGATGATCGAGCCTTTGAACATCGACGCGTATCGTGGTATCGGTGACGTTCTTTTCACCTTTCTGAAGCTGCTGGTGCTGCGGCTGGGCTCCGGCCTGCTCTACCTGATGGGATTCCGTCTGATTATCATGGACCTTCTCTTCCGGTCTCTCTGTCGGCTGTTCCTTCAATGCAGTCTGCGACGCGGATGGCTCGGGCTTGAGCGCGGTTTGGGCGGTTCCGGCATCCGTTCGGCCGGAAGAGATATTTCCCTTCGAAAGGGTTTCCAGCTTTTCAATTGTCGGGCCGAGATCGATGTCACTGATGTTTTGATCGACGACTTGCTTGAGGAGGACTTTCATCAGGTCGAAAGCTTCCAGCATAACGTCGAGCATAGCGGGCTGGAAGGATATTTCGCCTCGTCTCATCTTGTTGAGGACATCCTCGAATCTGTGTGCGAGGACACTCATCTGTTCGAAGCTCAGGAAGCCCGCTGTTCCCTTGACGGTGTGTACGGCGCGAAAGATTGAGTTTATCAGCTCTTTGTCATCGGGTCTTTTCTCAATCTCGAGGAGTTCGTTGTCGAGCTTTTCGAAGATCTCGTTCGTCTCGACAATGAAGCTCTCTACGATTTCCTTCATATCGTCCGAGAACATCGCGTGCTGCGTCATCTTTCTTCAGGCTCCCTTTCCGAACAGTTTGTCGATCTCATCCTGCGATGTATGACTTGAAGCGGTCATGCCGGAGGCGGGTTGAGCTGGCGGAGTATTCTCGATTGAACTTATGACCCTGTCAGCGCCTCGCTGGGCGTCCCCGGATCTGTCGTATGTTGCCTGCGGATCGAATGTGTGTCCGTCGACCTTCTGGATTTCAGACACGAGATCGGCTCCGGAAATCTTGAACCGGTCGATGAGGTTGGCCAGCCTGTCCTGGACGGACTGAATCAGGTGGTTGACTGACGCAATCTGTTGCGTGGTTATGTCCTGCACCTGCAGGGATATCATTATGTCGTTCGATTTATTCCGGATATCCTGGAGGCTATCCTGGAGTCCGCCTGCGTTGGACCTGAGGGCTCTCAGGTGAGCGTCTTTCTGTTCGTGAATGTCTGCAAGCTTATCGAGGAGCTCCTTGTGGCTGCCGTTAAGTGACGCTTTTAGCATCTTAAGTTCCTGCTCGTCCAGGCTCGCGATTGCCGCCATGTCGTTTGTCGCCGTCTGGAAATGGGAACCGATGGCATTGAGCTTGGACAGGACTCCGTCGAGGTTATCCAATATCTCTGTCGTGGCCAATTCTGTTGCCTGTGTGACTTTGTTGAGCTGTGAAGACGCCCGCGGCATTTTGTTGGCGCTTTCATAGATGGACTCGTTAATGTCCTCGAGGACGGGGACAATATCGTTTACGAAGTAAAACAACTCTTCAAGAAACGGTATCACTCTTTGACCGAATATGAAGAGTGCGCGGAGTTCATTTATCTTGTCGAGGATCCCGCCGAGATTTTTGGTATTCATGATTACCCTCTGTTAAGTCGTTTTCAGAATTTGGTCGATTTTCTCTTTCAGCACCTGGGGGGTAAACGGTTTCACAACATAGTTGTTTACTCTGGCCTGCAAGGCTTCCATAACGTCTTCTTTCATTCCCCGTGTGGTAACCATAAGGATCGGCAGGTTGAGGAACTGATCGTCCGCGCGTACCGCTTTCGTGAATTCCAACCCGCTCATGTTCGGCATGTTCCAGTCGGTGATCACAAAATCTATTTTCTCCACATAGAGTTTCGTTAGTGCATCCTTGCCATCTTCAGCTTCGACTATGTCGTCATAGCCAATCCCCTTGAGGGCATTGTTGACGATTCGACGCATGGTCTGTGAATCGTCAACTACAAGGAACTTCATGGGCGTTCTCCTTAGTTAATGTATTTTGCAACTTCGTATTGAATTCTCTTTTGATCGAACGGTTTTACAAGGTAAGAGTTCGCTCCCAGTTGCATGCCGGTTTCGATATCGTTCTCGTTGCTTAACGACGACAGGATTATGACGGGGACGTCGGAATACTCGCTGTCTTCCCGCAAGGCTTTCAGGAATTCGAACCCGTCCATATTCGGCATATTAAGGTCGGTGATTACCAGGTCTACCTTGTTCTGCGATAGTTTCTCGAGCGCATCCATGCCGTCTCTTGCTGCCACAACGAGGAGGCCGAGAGACCGGAGCGCAAAGACCAGGAATTTCCTGACTGATTCGGAATCATCGACTACCATTACAGCTTTCATCAATTTACCTCACTCCTTTCGGTACGCAATTGCTTTCTCGAAATGCACAGGCTTCAACGCCTGGGATACGCCGTACAATGTCTCCGAGTATCCGACGAAGAAGTATCCTCCCTTGTTCAAGCTGTTGTATACTGATGAGACGACACTTTCTTTTGAATTGTAGTCGAAGTAGATCAGTACGTTCGCAGCTATGACTACGTCGAAGTCTCTCATCAGCCTCATCGAGGCTTTGTCGAACAGGTTTAGTTGTCTGTACTCTACCAGCTTCTTGACTTCTTCACTCAGGGAGTACTTGTCGCCCTCGTGCTTAAAATACTTTTGCATATACTCGGCAGGGATGTTACGTACCGAGTATTCCTTGTAGATCCCCCTTTTTGCCACATCGAGGACCTGTGTGTTTATATCGGTGCCGACTATTTCAAATTTAATGGCCGGAAAACGCGCCTGGAATTTTTCCTTTATGATAAGGGCCAGTGTATAAGGCTCTTCTCCCGATGAGGCGGCGGCGCTCCAAAGCCTGATCCTGTTGACGCCTTCCTCCCTTCGCCGCATGATAAGCTGCGGGAGGATGTGGCTCTCAATGGCCGCAAACTGCGGCTCGTTACGGAAGAAGAAAGTCTCGTTTATCGTGATGCTGTTGATGAGAAGGGCGAGCTCCGTCGAACCGGAACCGTTCATCAATGCCCGGTAATATTCCTCGAAAGAACCGATCCCCAATGCAGATAGTCTTCGATTCACCCGGCTCTCGAGTAAGTACTTCTTGTTATCCGCGAAGAAAATACCCGTGCGCTCGTAGATATATGTCCGCATCAGTCTGAATAACTCTTCAGTCAGGGATGTGGTTTGAGAAGGAATAGTATTGGAGAAGGAGAAGTAACTCATCAGCCTGCCCTAATTCCTTCGGTTCGATGTCAATTGGGTTACCAGAATTATGGCTGTCGATCTTATTTCTACGTCGTCGTCGCTCGTGAGCGTATCGAGCTCCTTCTCGAAAAGACGGGGACCGAGTTTCGCAGCCAGATCGAGTGCGAGTATCTTGACGGCGGTCTCAGGATCGTTGAGACTTGCTTTGACAAGCTGCTGCGCCCAGACGTTGCCGAGCGAGATGCACTTGCTGAGGGCTATAATTCGTGTTTCGACGTCCAGGCTGCTGAGGTGCGTACCTATGAATTCGGCCATCGCCCTGGTCTCTTCATTGTCGGGGAACTTGAAGCTCGAATCGCTCAAGTTCTGAATCAGGAGTACGATCATTTTTATTGTCGAGACGGGATTGTCGATTGCCTGTGCGCGCGCCAATGCGATGGGTATCGATTTCTGAGCCTGCCCGGTAAGGACCGGCAATATCGCTGCGTCAATGGAATCCGCCTTCCCGATATGATTAATCAGGGCGTCAAGAACATCATCGTCCACAAGATTAGCGAGACCACGGACGGCGGTCCTTACGTAAGTGGGATCGGGATCGTCGAGCATCTCGAGCAGATCCGGCTTCAACGCTTCAGGCATCGCTTCTTTTCTTTCGGCCGATTCGAACAGGACTACGAGCGAATGAAGGATTACGGGTTTTGCAAGTCCTGACACCTGGTTCAACTTTTCAAGGAGGATGTCCATTGTCTTGCGGTCCTTCCGTGTTGACAAAGCATCGGCGGCCGCAAGCTGGACGATCGGGTCCTGATCGGAGAGCGCCTTGACGAAAAACTGAAGGTCGGCGTTTCCCTGGATCTTTGCCGCTGCATTTACGACGTTCGGCCTGGCGTACCCCGCTTCGTCGTACAACTCGAGAAGCTCACCCACATGCTCGTTGGCGTGGAGGGCGCCCAATGCGTCGACGGAAGCGCAAACCACATTTTGGTCGGTGTCTCGCAAATGGGCAGCGATCTTCTCCACGCTTTCCGCAGTAGCGGGAAGTTGAGCGAGGATGTCGATCGCAAATTTTCTCACGTCTTTATCAGGCGATTCCACGTAGGGAAGGAGTGCGTTGACCGCGACGCCCTGCATTCTGACTAGAGCGTCGCCGGCAAGGTTCCTTACTGCTATATTCATGCTCTGAATATGAGTCGCGGTCAGCGAGGCCGCTTTCTCGTTCAGGCAAAGCACGAGGACATGCGAGGCAGCCTCCCTGACTCCACGGTCCGGGTCGGTTAGCAGGTATGCGGCCGCTTCGATCACGCGATCGTCCTCCGAGTAGTCGTACAATGCTTCCAACGCGTTCCTTTTGCCCGAAGGATCCTGCGTATGCAACTGTTCGATCAATTCGTCAATCATAATCGCTCACAAGTTCTTAGTTCGAATGATTTCATTTCTCAACTCTTCGAAAGTAGTATTACTGTAGCTCCTTTTGAGGGGAACCCTGACGCCGTTTATTTCGGCGACTACACTCTGATGGATTGTACCAAGCACGATTAGTTTCGGACATTTCTTGCGGCTCATCTCCAGCACTTTTTCCTGCTTCTTTGCGGAAAGCTCCTTCACAAGATCGTTTTGACGCCGGAGTTTGTCCTGGAGGAGCTTGAGCTGCTCGGCCTTCTCTCCGGTGAAGTTGTTGCTGTCGATCCGCTCCCTTACCAATAGATAGATATCGTTCTTGAGCTGTTCGATCGTTTTGGCCTGCAGCTGAATTTCTCGATCTATGGCGATCGCGTTCTCCCTCAGGAGCTCGGCCATACCGACTTTTATTCTCGTCGTAGAATAGAGCTCGCCGCCGATCGTACGAGCTTCGATTGCTTCTCCAGCGGCTACTGTACCTCCCATGATCGTGGCGTTCGTTCCGATTACCTTTTCCGAGGCGATCAGGTGAGCGTTTACGCATTCTCTCCCGACTTTAATAGATCCTTCTGCCTCTATCATCTGGTTCAACACAACGTTGACGTCTACATTTCCGCCTGCCCTGATCAGGCCGTCACCCCGACCGACAAAGCTCTTTTCCACTACGACGTTCCCGCCGACGATTATCTTGGCGTCCTCCACAGATCCTTCGATGTGAAGGTCGTGCCGGATCTTGAGGCTTCCGCTCCCTTTGATGTCGCCGATGACCTGCAATGACCCCGCGAACTCGAGCTCGCCGGCCGAATAGTCGACGTCGCCGTGGATCGTATGCTGCGGGGCGATCTCTACACTGGCGGCTCCAACTCGGAGGTAACCGTCTGCGGCGGCTTCAAGGATAATCTTATCTTCTGTGTCGGTTCGTTTGATCTCTGGACCTGTGAATACGTTAACCGGTTTACCTTCCTTCGGCTGCACTTTCCTGCCAAATATGTCTATGCCGACGCTCCCTGCAGTGGGCTTGTATATCTCACCCAGGACATCTCCGGCGAACACGTTGGTGATGGTGAATTTCTTTTCACCATCGGATTGCGGGCGGGATTCCAACCGTTTGTAAAAACCGTCGCTACCGTCGGAATGTCTCGAGCCGCGTGCGACCAACGTTCTCACACCCGGGTTTTTGATAGCCGCGCGTGCCGCGTTCAAGTCGACACCGTACACAATGCCGTCAGCTTCGAGTATGGCCTGGATGTCTGACAGATCTAGACCTTCCTTTTCGACGACTGCGTACGCTTCGTAGCCGTCGTTAGAGATATCGAGACTGACTTGCCTGTTCGCGACGTCCACTTTTATCCGCTCCCGACGTTCGTCTTCTGGCTGACTCATATTTATCATGACCCTCTCGTCGTAAGCGCCGGTGTGGATTTTCCGGCGGATTGAGCTTCTTTGCGTTCTTCCTGGCGTATCGAATCAGTGCCGATCGACGGGCCGCGGCGGTATTGTCCGCTGCCGCTAAATTTGAAATTTGTTGTGAGCTTTTGGAGCTCCCCGGTAAGCCGGGACAGGTCTTCGGTTGCCCGTGCTATCTGTGCTATCCCTTTTGCGGATTCAATCGAGACCGTCGAGATCGATTCCACGTTCTGTGATATTTGCTCGCTGGTCGATGATTGCTCCTCGCTCGCAGCGGCGATCTGCATCATCATATCCACGACATTGTCGGTGTTGTTCACGATATTCTTAAGTGACTTACCGGCCATGTCTGCGAGTTCAATCCCTTTTGCGACTTCGATGTTGCCGCGTTTCATCGATGCGACCGCTACGCTCGCCTCGGCCTGAACATTCTTAATCATAGCAGCGATTTGTTTTGTCGCAGCAGTTGTTCTCTCGGCGAGCTTCTTCACCTCATCGGCAACTACCGCAAAACCACGTCCTTCTTCTCCTGCTCTGGCAGCTTCGATGGCAGCGTTCAAGGCAAGGAGGTTGGTCTGGTCTGCAATATCATCTATGACCAGTACTATCTCGCCGATTTCTTGTGATGCCGACCCGAGTCGTTCCACGGTGGCGGCAGAGTTCTGAACTACTTCGGCAATTTCCCTTATTTTGAGCACCGTCTGGTCGACGATTTTGCTCCCCTCGTTGGCGACGATTCCGTTTTTCTTTGCGATGTCGGCGGTCAAAGTAGCATTCCTGGAATTTTCGACGACCGTTCTGGTCATCTCTTCCACGGCTGCAGCAACCTCGCCGGTCTGGGTGGATTGTTCCTGAGCTCCCGCGGAGAGTTCCTCCGTCGAACTGCTTATTTGCGACGAAGCGGTGGCTGCTGCGGTTGAAGTCTCGGAAACCTGTTTGAGAGTGTTCCTTAGGCTGGCAATCGCCTTATTGACCTCAGTACCGAGCTCAAATAACTGGCTGTCTTCTTCGATGGCGACGCCCTTGGTCAGGTCCCCCGAGGCGAGAGCTTTGATCGCTTCCTCGATCGGCCCGGTCTGTTGTTTGAGGTACTCCTTCTGCCTCTGGATGCTGTTTCTAAGATCGATGAACGTCAGGAAAGCTCCGACGATTTCGCGGTTCGCCTTTCTGATCGGGCCCGCGCTTGCAATTACCGGTATTGACTCACCTGCTTTATTGCGGATGTTCACCTCGAAAGCGGGGACGGGCGTACCCGCAAGCGCGGTCCTGGTCGCCTGGTCTGTCCCGAACAACTCCAGAGTTTTCATTTTCCCGATAGCATCTCCGGCATTCACTTGCATAAGTTCGCATGCTGCTCTGTTGATGAATGTCAATGTCGTGTCTTTGTCAGTCATGAAAAAAGGACTTTCGATGCTGAGCTGGATGCTCTTTGAAATTGCGGCTTCGTCTTTAACATGAGTGGCGATTCTGTGCAATGACGCGGCTAGACTTCTAAGTTCGGCGCTTTGTACCGAGCGCTCCTCAACGTCGTAATTGCCCGCTGCGATTTTCACGGCATCTTCGCCAAGCTTTCTGATCGGATTGGATATCCCCGCCGCAAGCATGAACCCCAATACCGGGAAACCTATTACCGAAACAGCCATCATCAATGTACTGTGAGTATATCCGGCCGCGAGCGAAACTCCTGCGGCGAGCAGCGCAGCTGCGGCTATTTTTGTGGTGACTCTCAGTCCTGCAATCATTCGAGAAATGGTCCTTCTGCATTCATGCTGTAGTTCGTTTCCATTATCACACCCGTAGTGGCGATTGATCGGGTTCGGTCGTCCCGAACATAGATGTCTGAATCTGGAAACGAGCGGTTGATTCGACAAAACCGGCGGCGGCTCCCGATCGCGCTGCCAATCTCCCGGCCGATATTACGGAGGGGGTGAACATCAGAGCTGTGCCTCGCGATATGGACTTCGGGTCGCTGAGGCCGCAGCCGTTCTCGGCTGAATATCCGCGACCGACCGACGCCGAGGCGGTGCATCCGTTAGGATCGTTCCCGTTGATAACCGGTGAAGCGATCAACACCGGGGCAGCCATCACGGAAGTGAGGATTATGCGCGTCGATAAATGTGTGTTATACAGCCACTTCACTTTCTGCCCGCCTCGCTGAGAAGATCAAACTGATTCTTTCTTTGTTTGGTTAACCATGATGTTCATGCATTCACTTCAGTCTCGACTTCCGCGAGTTTGTCCTGCTCATCGGAAGAGAGTACCTTGTCGAGGTCGAGAAGGATAAGAAGCCGGTCCTGTAGTTTCGCTACACCGGTGATGTAGCTCGAATTGATGGATGTAGTCAATTCGGGAGGCGGCTCGATGACGGTCTTCTCAACTCTTATCACTTCTTTCACCTTGTCCACAAGAAAGCCGACGACTTTGTCGACGAGCTCGACGACAATTATCCTGGTATCGTTGTCACGGTCTTTCCGTGCCATTCCGAACCTCTTGCGGAGATCGATAACCGGAACGATCTTGCCGCGAAGGTTGATTACCCCTTCGACAAAATCGGGTGACTTTGGAACACGTGTGATATCAACGGTGCGAATAATTTCCTGGACCTTCAGTATATCGACACCGAATTCCTCGTTTTCGATTACGAAGCTTACCAGCTGGTAAATGGTTTCTTTGGATTGATTGCTGCTAACGGCAGTCATTTTTCATTTCCTCCTGGAACCGTTTGAGTTGGAACCGTTTGAATGGGAGTCGGTCCTGTAAGCGCTTTTCGTGAGAGGAACGATCTTGCCGTTTTCCCTGACCCCGTACGAGCTTCTCTCTTCCAGGTTTGAATCGAGATGGAACCGTTCGATAAGCTCACGCAGGTGTTCCGTGAGGCGATTGAGGTTCTCCGCAGTTCTGGCTAAGTCCACCGTAGCTGCCGACACATGTCCCGACACGGAGGAGATACTCTCGACGTTGTGTGAAATCTGTTCGCTTGCGGAAGATTGTTCTTCGCCGGCGGCGGCAATTTGATTGATCATGCCGACGACGCCGTTCACAGAGGAGATTATTTCGGAGAGGGATTCGGCAGCCTTGTCGGCGAGCTTCATACCGTTCTCCGCTTCGGTATTTCCCTCAGTCATGGCTAATACAACCTGAGTGGTCTCCTGCTGGATCCTCTTGATCATGCCTGCAATTTCTTTCGTTGCCGACGTGGTGCGCTCTGCAAGTTTTCTGACTTCATCGGCGACGACTGCAAATCCACGTCCTTGCTCGCCGGCTCTTGCCGCTTCAATCGCGGCGTTCAAGGCCAGCAGGTTGGTCTGGTCCGCGATATCGTCGATCACCTGTATAATTTCGCCTATCTGCGCGCTCGACTTGCCGAGAGTATCGACTATCTCGGCAGACTTCTTCACGAGCTTGGCGATCTTCGTCATCCCATCGATGGTTTCCTGGAAAACTTTTTCGCCCGCATTGGCAAGGTCGGATGCTTTTTTCGCCATACCGGCGGCTTCGTTCGCATTTTTTGAAGACTCGATGACGGTCTTGGACATTTGCTCGACAGCAGTGGCGACTTCACGAGTCTGGTTCGCCTGTTCGGCTGCGCCTGTCGACATTTCCTCAGCGGCAGAAGAGATCTGACCGGACGCTTCAGCCAGGGAATTCCCGGCGTGGTGTACCTCTCCTATCAAACCGTTCAGGTCGCGTATCATCTGATTGACTTTTTCCATAAGGGCGGCCACTTCATCGTTGTTCTCGATGGAGAGCTCTTTTGTGAGATCGCCTTTCGTTACTGCCTCGACGACGTCGGATATTTTTTCGAATTGCTTCTTGAGATAGGCCTGTCTCTCTTCAGACTCCTGCTGCATTGACTCGGCCAGTTTTCTCGCTTCCTCAGCCTGCTGGGTCTTCGAGTTTACTTCGTCGAGTGCTTTCTTACTGTTCTCTATCATGATGTTGAACGATGCTGCGAGCTGACCAATTTCATCTCCCTGATTGAGATCGACCCGTACATCGAAATCGCCCGCAGCGACCTTTTGAACCGACTGTTTGAGCGAATCCACGGGTAGAATGACCGTTTTCCGCACAAGGTACATCGCTACCAGGCCGAAGAAGCCGAACAAAAGAAATGTGAAAATGGATATCAGAACGCTGGTCGTGCTTTCAGACGACAGGGACTGAGAAGAGATCGCGATAGAAACATACCCGAGGAGCTGATGGGTATTCTTGTTTTCAACCTTGACAGTTGAAATGACAACGGGGGTCCCGTCATTCATACTGGCGCTTCTGACGGTTCCTGCCATTGCGAGTGGATTCAGGTTCGGGAGATTTATGGAACCGTAATCGAGTTGAGCGAGGGTTTGTCCGGAAGGCGCATAGAACGCGCCGGCCACGGCATCGCCGGTACCGACGAGGTTCCGCAACGCGTCCGAGAGGCCGGACGAATCGCTCATCATGAGACCAAATTGTGATTGTGCGCCGACTGCCTGCGCGAGCAGGCTGGCTTTGTCGTTCAACTGCCGCTCGGAAACGCCGACCGAGTATCTCGAGTAAACGAAAACGAGCGCCCATGCAAATAGAATAAACGACACAAGAAGCATGGAAAATTTCCGTCGCAGCCGAATGTTCGCGATTCGTTGGTTAGTGTTCATCTTAAATCCTCAGTTTGATGCCAAAACTTGTGTGACCGAAGCATACTTCTCCGGTACCTTGAGCCCAAGTGCATTAAGAGTCTTTTGATTCACGTAGAGCTTCGTATTTCCGCCGTCGGTGACCACAGCCGCGCATGCTCCCGCCGAGACCCAGTCGGTATTCGGGGCAAAGAGAGGTATACCCTTCAGGGCAGAGTTCTTTATGAGGTAGTCCCGCGCGATAGAACTCCCGAGCACGTTGCTGTTCTGGATGACCCAAAGCGCCTGAACATGGTAACTCCCTGTGAGGTCGCGGAACTGGGCTGCTACATCAGGGAGCCCCTCGACGTCTGCCAGAACTATCTTCACTCCAAATGAGGCGGAAGCTCTCTTTACCTGGCTCAGCAGATTACCGTTGTTGTCCGCTGACTGCTTGTACATAAGCCCAACTGTCTGAACCTGTGGCAGCATTTGTTTTATCATGAATAATGATTGTAGCGGTGTTGCGTTCGACTCCAGTGCCTCGGGTGTGCCGAAAAAGGCGGCTGATATCAGCAACACTAAAGAGAGCTGAACGGCAATTTTTTTAAGCAAGTGCATCTGGACGCTTCCTTTGTTTTCTTGTTAAGGCCATTTCCATTGTCTTCATTTCGTGCTGAAGAGAACGAACTCTTCAAGCCCCCTCAGTCTCTTACTACAGGATGACATTGCAGTCGGGAGTATGTGCGCGATTGCCGCGGTTTTCACGTATCGATGTCTCACGTCAGCGATCCTCTTTGAGAGAGTTTCAACCGGAGATGGTTCTTCCATCGGTACTATCGATTTCATCTCTCCCGGAATTAGCGCGCCTTCAACTTCGGCAGCATTTGCAGACGAAGAGTCTTGCGATCTCCCCCGGTGACACAAAGCCATCGGTCTAGCGCTGCGATGAATTATAAACATCGTGTCCATACTCCTTCGTGCTTTCAATCACAATCGGCGTGCCGCTATTATTCTTCGGATTTTGGAGCGCTTTCGATAGTGTGGGCTTGAATTTCCCGGAAATGGAGGAATATTAGCCAGTGGCTTGAATAATAATCGCCATATATAGGAAGGAGCAGGGGAAGGTTTGAAACCCAAACGCCGGACGGATATGGTTGACGAGGTCACCTCTACCTAATGATCGTGACGGCAGCGATCGTCGGATGGAGCCCGGGGTTGGCGAATAGTGAACAACAATGGAGAATATTGAGCAAGCGACGGAGTGATGGATCAATTTCCCGCGCGGATTTGACCATTGGGGTTGGCACAGTCGTTGATTTAGTTGCGGAGAGCATAGGAGCGTTGGTATGAATAAATATCTGGTGATGATTTCGTTGATTGCGTTCGCTTCCACACTGGCGTTATTCATCGCCGGTACACAGGATGCCGAAGATATATCAGCGGAGCCGGACGACGAGATGGAAAACTATTTAGGAGTCTGAAGATGAAAATAGGACTGTTTGACAGAAGCAGGATTCCTCTTCTTGAAAAAGAGATGGACCTGTTTGTAGCCAGAAACAAGGCCATAGCCAACAACATCGCGAACATCGCGACACCCGGATACAAGACGGTCGATGTAAGTTTTCAGCATGAGCTGTCCAATGCGATCGCCAACACCACGAACGACGTTCAGCTCAGCCAGGATATTAAGAACATTCAGCCGGCAGTTCAGGTTGACAACAGTGGTACGCTGGACAGCGGTGCAAACAATGTTAATATCGATCAGCAGATGGCGGATCTGGCTAAGAACCAGCTCCAGTTCAAGATGGCGGCGAGGTTAACTTCAATCACGCTGCAAATGATAGACAAGAGTATTAACGGAGTGTGAATGTGAAGATAGGAGACATGTTTTCTGCGATAGACATAAGTGCTTCGGGTCTCGCGTTGCAGCGCAAGAAGATGAACGCGATAGCGAGCAACCTGGCAAATGCCGACTCCATCGGGCCAAACGGACAGCCGTACAAGATGGAAGAAGTCCTGTCGACACCCGGCCAGCCTATCACGTTCAGCCAGGCGCTATCGAGCCAGCTTCCCGCGATGGAGATTCCAGGGCCGGAACAAATGCAGATGCCTACTTTTGGTGCCACAACGCCGGATTTCACCGTGAGGGAGGTCGCAAGCAAAGAGGTCCAGGTCCCGACCGCGGTCAAGACGGTTTACGATCCGACCAACCCGAATGCCAATTCCCAGGGATATGTGACGGAACCAAAGATTAACGTGGTTACGGAGATGGTGGATATGATCACGACGACCCGGGAATATCAGGCAAACGTTACGGCCATACAGGCTTCAAAGAGTATCATAAAAGACTCAATCGATATCTGAGGAGACTTATGAAAGTTGGTTCAATCTCAAGTATGGGTTATTCGCCGGTATCACAGAAAGAGCCGGCAAAAAGTCCCAAGCTGGCGGCTCCGGAACCGAAATCTCAGGCAACGGCAGGAACCTCTGTCAGTCATGGCGGCTTGACTAACGCCGAGCGCGCCTTCTTTGCGAAGCTCTTTCCGGAATCGTCTTCGCAAATACATGCTCATTCAACTTATTCGCCCACCGGCATTCATGCTTCCGTGGAGCCGGGACAAATCATAAATAGGAAGGTTTAAGATGCAGGTAAGTGAACTACAAGCAGCGCTAGGGAGGTTGACGCCGGATATTTCCGCCAACAAAAGCGCTGAAGATGCCACGTCAAATTTTTCCGACTTGCTCGACGGATTCGTCAGTCATGTCAACGAGCTTCAGAATAAAGCCAACACTGCCATAGATGATATGGCCTCTGGTCAGCCGGCGAATGTCAATGAGGTCATGGTCGCGATGGAAAAGGCGAAGATCAGCTTCGATATGCTTCTGCAGATCAGGAACAAGATGCTGGATGCATACAAGCAAATAATGCAGATGCAGATGTGAACCGCTGAAAAATGGCAAATTCACCCTCGTCTTTTTCGGATCAGTTTACTTCGGTCTTCAAGAAGCTGAATTTTCAGCAGAAGATCGGTATAGGCGTGGCGGCTATTGTATCGATCGTTGCCGTGGTCATGCTTATGAACTGGGCTAACAAGCCGACGTACGGCGTGCTTTTTTCCAATCTGGAGCCTCAGGACGCATCGCAGATTGTCAACAAACTGAAATCAGCCGCTGTGCCTTACGAGTTGGGAGATCAGGGTAAGTCGATCCTGGTTCCAAAGAACAAAGTGTACGAGCTCAGGCTTCAGTTGGCCGGAGAAGGTCTGCCGAAATCGAGCATCGTCGGCTATGGAATATTCGACAAGCCAACATTCGGTATGACAGATTTCACGGAACGCGTGGACTATAAAAGAGCCCTCGAAGGAGAATTGGAGAAAACCATTCTCCAGCTCGACGAAGTACAGGGGGCGAGCGTGCATATAGTCATTCCCGAGAAAACTCTTTTCCGAAGCCAACAACAGAAAACCACCGCCTCCGTCTTCCTTAAATTGAAGGACGGGGCACACCTGAACCCGGAAGAGATAAACGGAATACAGAATCTCGTCGCGGCGAGCATCGAGGGGCTCAGCCCGGACAATGTGACTATAGTAGATTCAAAAGGAGATATGATTTCCAGAAAGACGTCCGGCATCGATGCCCTGACGTCGTCGGAATATGATCTGCAGACAAAAGTCGAGAACTACCTGTCCAACAAAGCGCAGTCGATGCTCGACGCCGTCCTCGGTCCAGGCAACGCTATAGTCCGCGTCAGCGCCGATCTGGACTTCAATCAAGTTGAAAAGACGACTGAGCAGTACGACCCGAACAGTGTCGTCTCGAGCGAGCAAACGATGCAGCAGCAATCGATGGTACCCGGCGACTCGTTGTCGAACAGTTCGGGACAAACCAACAAGGTAACAAACTACGATGTCGGTAAGACGATCGAAAAAATTGTTGGCAGTGTGGGAAGCATAAAGAAACTTTCAGTGGCGGTAATGGTCAACGGAAAATATACCGCCATCGACAAAGGCGGAGTACAGACGGTCGAATACAAACCCCGCAGTCAGCAGGAGTTGGCACAGCTTACGAGCATAGTTGAGTCTGCGGTGGGGTATGACGCGAGCCGGGGGGACCAGGTATCTCTTGTAAATATTCCCTTTGAAAACGGCAACAGGCAGTACATGATGAAGCCGAAGCCGGGATTCCGAGTTCAGGATTATGCAGACAAGCTGGTGATACTCGCCGCCATGATCGGTGCTATAATCGTGTTCCTTTCGATATTCCGGAGAATGCGAAAGGGGGAAGGAGAGCTCACCAGACCGGTCACCGTATCCACTCAGCAGAGGCAGGCCATTTCGGAGGGCGCGAAGGGCTCCATTACCCAGCATGAGGAAGCCGATTTGCTCGAAAACCTGCAGGCGGCCGAATACTCGGAAGAAATTCTGAGGGCTCAGAAGATCAGGGAGACCGTCGGCGAATATATTCAGACAAAGCCGGTCGACGCGGCAAAACTTTTGAAGGTCTGGCTAACGGAAGACACTGAATAATGGCTAAAGAGATTGCTCGTCAGATTACATTTGAACAGCTGACCGGAAGGCAGAAGGCTGCCGTTCTCATGATAGCTCTGGATGTGGAAAGCGCCGCCCATATTTTTAAACACCTGGACCAGGGAGAGATCGAGAGACTTACGGTTGAGATAACGAATATGCAGGGAGTCCATTCCAACGTAATAAACAAAGTGATGGAGGAATTCCAGCAACTCAGTCTGGCCCAGGAGTATATAGTGAAAGGCGGACTCGATTATGCCCAGTCGGTCCTCGAGAAGGCTCTCGGCTCGATGAGGGCGGGCGAGATCATAGAAAAAGTCAAAGAGCTTACGACAGTAAAAGGATTTTCCGTCCTGAAGAAGGCAGAGCCGAGGCAGTTGGCGAATTTCCTTCAGAAGGAACATCCACAGACCATCGCTCTTATTCTCAGCCACCTGGCTTCCGATCTGGCAGCCGATGTGCTTGAAGCTTTCCCCGAGGAACTGCGGGCGGATGTCGCTTTCAGGGTCACCACGCTCGGGAGGGTTGCGCCGACGCTTGTGGGAGAAATCGAGAGCGTCGTCGATGAAGTGGCGGATGAAGTGATAAACGAGAACAGTACCTTGACAGGCGGCGCAAAGGCGATGGCAGCGATACTGAATAAGGTCGGCGTCGTCCAGGCTAAGTTTTTAATGACATCCATCGAGCAGCGGGATCCGCAGGTTGCGGCGGAAGTAAAGCGCCTCATGTTCATGTTTGAAGACATTCTTTACATCGACGACCGCAGCGTACAGCGAATACTGCGCGAGGTCGACAAGAAAGATCTTACGCTCGCACTGAAGATAGCGGACGACAAACTGAAACAGAAGATTTACTCGAATATGTCCGAACGTGCGACGGAGATGATCAAGGAAGAGCTCCAGTTCATGGGTCCCGTGAGACTTCGGGACGTGGAGGCTGCTCAGACAAGGATAGTCGATGTTATCCGTCAGCTGGAAGAAAACGAAGAGATTGTAATAGGAGGAAGGGGAAGTCCGGAAGATGTCTTTGTCTAGAGAGTCGGTTCGGGACGGCAGGCCGAAAGTTATCAAGCTTCATTCACGATCGCACAACTTGGACATCGTGGATTACAGAAGCGTGATAGAGGAAATAGTTGCCGACAAGAAGAACGTCGTGAAAGTGGATGTGGACGATATCGTCGGCGGTACCCAGCCGTTGGCGGGTGAGATTGTGACGACAGGTGCGAACGCAGACCTACAGGAGGCGGCGAAGAAAGCGATCTCCGAGGCGTACGAGAAGGGGTTTGAAGCGGGAAAGCTCGATGCTTCCAGGGCGCTGCAGTCGGAATACGACCGGAAAGTGGAGGAAGTGACCGTGAATTTTCCTTCCGTGCTCAGAGAGTTTGCTGCCGAAGTGGCAAGATTCAATCAGGATTTCGACAAGGCCGTAGTAACTCTGGCCCTGGCAATTGCCAGAAGAATAGTTGCAAGGGAAATTGCGGAAGACGAAAGCGCGGTCCTTGCAAGATCTCGCGAAGCTATAAGGAAGATAATCGGCGTCGAGAGGATAAAGATCCATATCAATCCTTCCGATGAAGAATATATGAGGGAGCATAGGAACGAGTTGAGCGCCTATGCCGACTCGGTGAAGGAAATTGTGATAGAAGCCGACGGTAAAGTCGAGCGTGGAGGATGTATCATCGAAAGTGAACTCGGCAACATAGACGCACGGGTCTCCACCCAATTTGAGTTAATAGAAGAAGCCCTGTTGGGTCTAGCCGAATAATGAACGCAGCCTTGTCCAAAATGGACACTTACGTGGAACACATCGACAAATATATTGACCAGTTGGAGAGACTCGATCTCATAAAAGTAAACGGCCGGGTTTCGGAAGTGATCGGTCTCGTGATAGAGTCTGTCGGACCCACAAGCTCGCTCGGCGATGTGTGCAGCATAAAATCACGCGACGGTGAAGAGCTCTGCCTATCTGAAGTCGTCGGGTTCAGGAGCAACAGGGTCTTGTCGATGGTTCTGGGGAGCGCGTCGAGCATCAGCCCGGGAAGTGAGATAGTCGCGAGCGGTAAGACCTTTTCAGTCGGTGTCGGCATGGATTTGCTCGGGAGAGTCCTGGACGGTCTCGGCAGGCCGATGGACGGGCGCGGGCCGGTCGATTTCGAGGAGATGCGCTCTATCTATGCGGCACCTCCGAACCCGCTCGAAAGAAAAAGAATCACGACGCCTATCTCCAGTGGAATTAGATCCATCGATTCACTCTTAACGATGGGAAAAGGTCAGAGAATGGGAATCTTCGCGGGGAGCGGCGTGGGCAAAAGCGTTACCCTGGGAATGATCGCCAGAAACTCCAGTGCCGATGTCAATGTGATCGCTCTTGTCGGCGAACGAGGCAGGGAAGTCAGAGACTTCATAGAAAAAGAACTTGGCGAAGAAGGATTGAAGAAAAGCGTTCTCGTGGTGGCAACGAGCGACCAGGCCTCTCTTATTCGAGTCAAATCTTCATTGATAGCCACAACGATCGCCGAGTACTTCAGAGACAAGGGCCTCGACGTTCTTCTCATGATGGACTCGGTCACTCGTGTCGCGATGGCACAGAGAGAAGTCGGGCTGACAATCGGTGAACCTCCGACCACGAAGGGATACACCCCCAGTGTGTTTGCGCTTCTGCCGAGGCTTCTTGAACGTGCCGGGAATGCGCGAAAGGGGAGTATCACAGGCTTATACACGGTCCTCGTCGAAGGGGACGACATGAACGAGCCGATTGCCGATGCCGCGAGGTCGATACTTGACGGACACGTTGTGTTATCGAGAAAACTCGCTTCTTCCGGCCATTATCCGGCAGTCGATGTCCTGGAGAGTGTCTCCCGCGTGATGCCTGACGTGACTACCGCCGAGCACAGGAAAGCCTCGGGTTTTCTTCTCGATTTACTCGCAACATACCGCGAAGCCGAGGACCTTATCAACATAGGCGCGTATGTGAAGGGAAGCAGTCAGAAGATAGACAAAGCAGTCTCGATGATCGAACTCATAAGGAAATTCCTGAGGCAGGGAATGGATGAAGTATCGACTCTCGATGATGCCGTGAGCCGGTTAATGGAGTTGACTAAAGACTAGGAAATGTGAAGATGGCGAAATTCAAATTCAGGCTGCAGTCATTAATAAAAGTGAAGGAAATACAGGAAAAGAAGGTGGAGCGGGAGCTTGCGACAATAAAGAACAAAATATTGCAGGAGCAGGCCCGGCTTGAGGATCTGAAGCATGAGCACGAAAAACTCATCACCACGTCCCCTTCTGAGGGAAAGGTGAGGGTTGCGGATATGGCCCTTCACCAGGACTATATCCAGAAGATTTCCAGCCAGATTCATTTTGAGAACGCGAGAATCGTTCTCTTGACCCAGTCGGAGAACAAAAAGATAGACGAAGTGATGGGAGTCAAAAAGGATAAAGAAGCCATCGAGCATCTGAAAGAAAAACAGTTTGAAGAATACAAAAAGGACATCGAAAAAAAGGAGCAGGTTTTGATCGATGCGATTGCTCAGAGGATTAGCGGCTGACGATGAAGACCATAGTTGCATATGTCCTTGGATTTTCGATTACTTTCACCGTCATCGCCGGAGGAATGTACTTCCTGTCCGAGAAATATCCGTGGATGTTCGGGCAATCGGTTGCGCAGACAGTCAAGAGTCCCGCGGATTCGCTGGCGGTCGCAGGTTCTGGCGGACTTACGGGGCTTAGCGGAGGGGGAGCGGGAACCGATTCTTCCGGAAGTGTAAACGAGACGGTGATCACGCTCAGAAAAATCCTTGCCGCAAAAAACGATACGATTGCGGTCAGGGACGATTCTATCAGGGCATTGAACCAGTCTCTCTCTCAACTTCAGATGAAAACTTCCGATGCTACTGGTATGATCGCTCAGCTTCAAAGTGAAGTCAATTCCTGGAAAAGCAAGAAGAAGGCAGACCTTGCATCGGCCTACAACGATATGGACCCTGCGGCTGCCGCGAAAATTATGGCGAATCTTGACGACAGCGATATCATCTTCATCCTATCGACAATACAAAAGAAGCAGGCTGGAAAAATTCTCGGAGATCTCGACCCTACGCGGGCCGCTAAACTCATGATGAGTCTAAATTCTACTAAATGACGCCGACAACTCAAATATTGGGTATCAACGCCGCCGGTACACCGCCGACAGCCGGGAGCCAACCGGTGACTTCGGATTCTACTGCAAACACGCAGGGATTCAATGCGTTGCTTGAGGTCTTAGCATCGCTGATGACGGGCAACGGTGTCGTTCAACCGACCGCTGCACAAAACAGTAGCGTCACCGCTCAGTCCTCGTGCCAGCCTTCTAAAGAACCGGCATCTTCGGGGACCCCTCCGGATCCGGCCATGACAGCCCTATATCAGCAATTGGCGGCGATGTTGTCCGGAAGTCTTCCTTCGAGAGGGTCGAAAGGCTCTGCGACCGACTTACAGACTGCAACCGAGTATTCGCCGGCGGGTTTGCCGGTGACTCTGCCGTATCTGGGTACCCCGGACAATCACACTCAATCGGAACCTACGAGTAGTGCACTCCCTTCACTCCCCGGCCTTACGCCTGCAGTTTTGTCGCAGGCCGAGAACGAACTCGCCTCACTCGCTGAGCAATATCAACTTTCCTCGACCCAGGGGGAGCCGTCGGCGAGTGTTGCCAATACACCGCAACCGAGTTCGCCCTCCGGAAAGACCATAGCTGATCCTACCGGCGCGGCTCAGCAGGCGGCAATTTCACCCCCGGTCATAGAAGAATTAACGAACCTATTGTCGATAGCTTCCGGAAGTGCTCCTGATCCTAAGGCTGTCAAAGAACTGAGTACCATATTGGCCGGCATGATCGGCGATGGCTCCGTTTCTCAGCAGAATATTCTCGCGCGATTGGAAGCTTTGGACCCGGCAGCGGCGCCGGCACAACTTTCACAGCAGGGTTCGCAGGTGAATCCCGCGAATTCATCGGCCGGTCTTTCATCCTTACAGGGGCGGACTCTTTCACAGCAGACGTCCCTTGCTGCGGGGAAGATAATCCCGCAAGGCACTGGAACCACGGTATCCGTTTCCCAGGGCGACAGCACAACAATCCTGACTCCACAAAGCAATTCGACGACGCCCTCGGGTCCGCAAGGTAATGGCACAACGGCCTCGCCTGCTCATTCCCTATCCCTCACAACTTCGGGTACGGTTGAGTATGCGGCATCTCAGTCCAATCCGGTCACAACGGCGACTTCCGGAGCTGGTTCAACAGCCGTCCAATCCGGCAGTGCCAGTCAGGCAACGAATCGGCCCGCTCCTCCAGCGTCGGCTCAGCCAGGGCAAATACAGGCAGCTGCTACGGGTCAGGGGAATCAGAACTCCGCAGCCTCTGACAAAGGATCTGCAGATCTTATGAAGGCGGATGCGTCCCAGGCATACTTAGCGGTTGCAGGTCAGCAGAAAGCAAGTACGACTTTCCAGCAAACGCTGTCGGCGGTTTCTGAAAATCAGCCGTCCACGTTTGCCAGGCCCGATGCGCTTCAGCTTGCGCAAAGCATTGTGAAGGAAGTCAACATGATGTCGCAGCAGGGGAAGACGATCGTCAATATGAAGCTCGAACCGGAATCGTTAGGATCGGTTACTTTGCAGGTGTCTAGCGAAGGCGGAAAGATCAGCGCGCAGTTCGATGTGAAGTCGACGGATGCGAGGGCTTACCTCGAGTCTTCCGTTCCTGAGATAAGGCAGGCTCTCGAAACCAATGGAGTTTCCGTGTCGCATTTGGGAGTGAGTCTGTCCGGGGGTGAACTGCCTGCGGGAAAGCAGAAGTTCGGGTATCAACCGAAGAGGCAGCAGGCCAGGTACTTCAGCGGCCAGCAGGCCGTCTCCACGCCGGTAGCCGGGCCGGAGACTTCGCGGAGCTTCGGCTACAATACAATGGAAATGCAACTATAGGTGAATTATGCAACTAAATGACATAACTTCCGCATTGCCCACCTCGACCCCGACAACAGCGACGTCATCCACTTCTTCGTCGTCTTCCAGCCAGTCGTCTTCAGGCACGGGCACTTCTCAGACGCTTAACGAGCAGGATTTTCTCCAGATGTTGGTGACTGAGCTTCAGAACCAGGATCCGACAAATCCGCTCCAGAGCACAGACCTGGCAGCACAGCTGGCCCAGTTCAGTTCAGTGAGTGAGCTCCAGACGCTGAACACGAACGTCCAGAATTCGACGAACGCAAATCTCGTCATGACACAGTCGATCAGCAACACGATGGCTGCAACATTGATTGGGAAAGAGGTTCAGGTAAACTCATCGCAGATCAACTACGACGGCACTACCAACCCGACACTTGGATTTACACTTCCGAGCAGCGCGGCCGACGTCAAGGTTAACATTCTAAACTCCAATGGTACAATAATCAGGACGATAGATGAGGGGCCTATGGCGAGCGGTGATCAGATGATGACCTGGGACGGCAAAGACAGTTCAGGAAATCAGGTTCCCTCAGGCAGCTATTCTTTCTCAGTGAGCGCGGCCGACTCGCAGGGGAATCAGATTACGCCTTCGCTTTATGTGCTGGGCACAGTTCAGGGAGTTAAGTTCGGCCCCAACGGCGCTTCTCTCCTCGTTGACGGCGCACAAGTCGCGCTCTCAAGCGTTCAGGAAATTTACTGAAGTTGAAGATGCAGGAAGTAAACGGAGTCAAGGTTCCCTTTGTACCCATCGGAGGCGTAGATGGTTTGAGTTCTGCGCCTCAGATCACTACGCCGGAAGGAAAGACATTTGATGAGGTACTCAGGGGCGAGCTGGAGGGAATTAAGTTCTCCCATCATGCACAGTCGAGGCTGGAATCGAGAAACATCCAGCTTTCAAGTGAGGACATAAGACAACTTTCCGATGCCGTAAGCCAGGCAGGACAGAAAGGTGCACAGGACTCTCTCGTCGTAATGAAGAATGTAGCATTCATCGTCAATGTCAAAAATCGCACTGTCGTAACGGCAGTTGACGGTGAAAACTTGAACAACAATTTGTTCACGAACATCGACAGTGCGGTCTTAATTAACAAATAAAAATGGGCTGGCCTCCCGGTTCCGAAACTTCGGGATCCGGAGAAGCCCCTCCGAAGCGCCGACTGACTGACGCGCTTCGACAAACCCGGTGGAGACAAGGCGCGCGTCTTCGCCGTTAAAATGGAGGGTTACAAGATGCCATTCAGTGCTTCTCTAACTTCTGCCATCTCGGGTCTGGACAGTCATCAGACCATGATGGATACAATCGCAAACAATATCGCAAACGTCGACACGATCGGCTACAAGTCGAGCGATGTCATTCTTGGTGAGTCGTTTGACCAGGTCCTCAGGAACGCGACGGGTCCAAACGGTCTGAGCGGCGGAACAAATCCGATTCAACTCGGACTCGGCGTCTCCGTTCAGTCAACGGACACGAATATGACGCAGGGTAATCTGGAGACGACCGGCCAAAACACCGACCTCGCTTTACAGGGACAGGGGTATTTCATTGTCGATCTAAACGGCAGTCAGTATTACACTCGCGCCGGAGCTTTCCAGTTCAACGCGAACGGCCAGCTGGTGGATCCGGGTACCGGCGCAATAGTACAGGGAAAGACTGCCGATGCGCAGGGGAACCTTCCCGTCGGCTCTGCAGTGTCGGATATCACGATACCATACGGCCAAAAATCCCCGGCCAAAGCTTCGAGTTATATTCAAATGAGCGGCAACTTGGATTCGTCTCAGACTCCGCTCGGCACGATCATGCAGTCAAACTCAGTCTATGCCGTGGACAACGGACAGAGCGACGTCGAAGGGCTTCTCGCAGCCGACGCCGGCGGAGGTAACAACCACGTCATTACCGGCATGGTACCGGACTCGACTACGCTGACAATGACCGTAGACAATAAGGCCTACACTTACACATACGTCACAACCGATTCCGGGACCGGCAAGGGTGATTTCCATACGATGCAGGATCTGGTCAATGAAATCAACTATAGCATGAACCAGCAGTTCGGCGGCTCTTCCCCGGTGACAGCTTCCGTCAACACGGCTAACGGATCCATCAGTTTTACAAATAACGGGACCGGAACACATTCATTGCAGATTACCAGCACGAACCCGGTTCTTCAGGCTGCTATGGAGGCCTCGAGCCCGGTTACACTCGCGGCTGGCGGCGGATCACTAACGACCCAGCAGTTTTCCCACGTCGCTACTGCATCCGATTTGCTCTCCAATCTGCGCAACAACACAGGCGGGAGCCTCGGCATCGCCAACGGGGACCAATTAAGCATCAATGGCCAGGTGAACGGTTCTGCTATAACCCCCGGAGTACTTCAGGTAAACGGAGCGTCTACAACTTACGGCGATCTGGCTAAGAGTGTGACATCCGCGTTCGGCATTACGAATCAGACCGGAACGACGATCGATCCTCAAACAGGCGCGCTGACCATCAATGCAGACGGCGGTACGGCTCATTCGGTCTCCAATATCGACATAACCGATGGAACGAACTCCGCGGCTGGTTTCAACAATGTTTTCAGCGCCAAGGCTGGTGACTGGACGCAGACCCAGGCCGCAACCGACGTCACGCAAAACATTTCGACGACGATTTACGACTCGCTCGGAAACCAGTATAACGTCACGCTTTCGTTCACGCGAGACATAACAAGGCCGAATACCTGGACGTGGCAAGCTTCCGTGAACAAGCCGGCTGTCATCACCGGCGGCGGATCCGGTACGGTCGTTTTCAATAATGACGGTTCTTTGAATACCTTCACATACGCGGATGGCTCGTCAAGCCTCCAGATCAATCCCGCGCCTGTCGGCAACGCTTCGAATCTAAGTGCTAATCTGATAAGCCTGAAATTGAATCCCGGAACTTCCGGCAATTTCTCCGGCCTGACTCAGATGAGCGGTGCATCCACAACGGTGTCCGGACAGCAGGACGGGTACGGCCTGGGTGTTCTCAACAGCGAATCGATCGACCAGAGCGGTAACATCATCGGCCAGTTCTCAAACGGAACCACACGTACTTTAGGACAGGTGATGCTTGCAACATTCAACAACCCGAGCGGCCTTGTCAATGTTGGCGGGAACCTCTTTGCCGCATCTCCCAGCACCGGCAATGCCATCGTTGGAGAAGCAGGTACTGCGATACCTACTCAGGTGGTAAGCGGATCGCTCGAACAGTCGAACGTGAACCTCGCGAGCCAACTTTCCAACATGATCGTTGCAGAGCGCGGTTTCCAGGCAAATGCCCAGGTCATCAACGCGAGCGACACTCTTCTCAATACACTGGTAAACCTCCAATAATAGTAGAATAATCTTCGGTTAGGGTGCAGCGTCAGTTGCACCCTATCTTTTTCCCAGCCTAAAAGGAAGCGAGGCCTGCATGATCAAGTTGACGCAAATAAACGGCGACGAGATTACGGTCAATGCCGATCTGATAGAGACTATCGAAAAAGCTCACGACACAATCATCACCATGACGACATCCCGGAGGATACGGGTGCGGGAAGATATCGACGAGATTGTGAAAAGAGTCGTGGACTATAGGAGGCGGATAAGTTCGCCGGGAGTTTCCTCAGGAAGTCCTGAAATGGGAGGTCTCCAAAATCAGATCCGCCAGAAGGACGAATGATCTAGCCCGGCCGAAATTCCAGTCTGAAGCCTGACAAATCCCTTCGGACCGGCAGGCACTCTCCCGCTATTTCGAGCTATCTGATAATATTGTCCACTTGCTCAATATTGTTCATCGTTCGTCAGTCCCATCCCAAAAACTTCAAATTTCGGCCTGAAATGAGGGGCCGGTGCCGGCATAGCTCTTGACTAAGTAAGGGTATGAAAACCAAAAAGAATGAAGTAGAGGCTTTATAGAGATGGCAGAAACAGTCGAAGAAACGCGTACCGCCAAACCGGCCGGGAAGACTAACAAGTTGCTCTTGATTGTCCTAATCGTCGTGGTACAATTGGTAGCCGCGTATTTTCTGGTAGGTCTGTTCCTTAAGCACGGCGGTCCGGAATCGTCGGGTGCTGCCGCTAATGAAAAGGTCAATGAAAAGAAGGCCTCTTCCAGCGGTGCAAATTTCGACAATGTCTTCATCGTGAAGGATTTGATCGTGAATCCCGCAGGCACAAACGGACTGCGGTTTCTCCTCACCACGATAGGACTCGAAGTTTCATCTGCCCAGACCGAAAAAGAGTGTGAAAAGAGGAATGTCGAGATACACGATGCTATCATCAACATTCTAACGAGCAAAACCCTCCCGCAGCTCGATGAGGTTGATTCGCGCGACAGCCTGAAGGCAGAGATCAGAGAGGCGCTTAACAGGGACCTTACGACGGGAAGTGTGCTTCATGTTTATTTCAGCAAGTTCATAATCCAGTGAGCCAGAAGAATGCCTGAAGTACTCTCGCAATCTGAAATAGATAATCTTCTTGCCGGGATAGGAAAATCGCCGGCACCAGAAGTCACTGAAGGACAGGCCGAGGTCAAGGAAGAGGTCCGGGATATACAGGGATTTGACTTTCGGCGCCCGAACCGCGTTTCTAAGAACCAGCTTAGAATTTTCCAGGCGGTTCACGAGACTTTCGCAGAATTGTTCGGCTTCTACCTCGCGTCAAAACTGCAGACCCAGGTTTCCATCGCAGTGAGCTCCGTCGATCAGCTCTTCTACTCGGAATACCAGCTATCGATCGGGAGTCCCACATGTCTTTATGTGTTCGACATGCAGCCATCCGAAGGCCGTGGAGTCCTTGAACTCTCACCCATGCTTGTGTTTGCGATAGTTGAGAGACTTCTCGGCGGCGGGGCTGCGGAACCGCAGAGAAAGATTCGCGCGGTCACGGAGATAGAGAAGACTCTCATCAAAGGTACGGTTGAGAAGGCGCTTCAGGATCTGCAGGGCGCATGGAAGTCAATCAGCAGTCTGAAGTTCATTCCCAACCGTTTCGAAAGCGAAGCGGATTTTCTTCAGATTGCCCCCGCCAGCGAGATAGTGCTCGTCGTCTCCTTCGATGTCCAGATAGCGGGAACGAGTTATTTAATGAATCTTTGCTTCCCGACCTTTTCGCTCGAAGAAATTATTCAACGTCTCACCGTACAGCATGTCGCCCCGATGGGAAGCAGCGACGTTGCCCAGAGGGCGAAGTCGGCGACCGCAGCCGTGAAGAATATTTCTGTGACCGAACTACCGGTAAGTGTAGAACTCGGCAAATCGGCCATCTCCATCCGCGACCTTCTCGAGCTTCAGTTGGGAGACGTGATCGTCCTCGACAGCAAGAGGGATGGATTGCACCCGGTGAGGATAGCCTCAAGGACAAAATTTTTCGCGAAGGCCGGGGTGCACGAGGGGCACAAAGCCGTCAAGATTGTGAGAAACGCTTCAGAAGAGGAACAAAACGGAGATTTATGATGGCAGATGATGCGATCAAGAATGCCGAAGTCGAAAAGCCTGAACGAAAAGAAGTCCAGAGCGCGGCGTTCGAAAACCTTACCGATACGGAAACAAAATCCGCAGGCGGCGAGAAAAAGCTCGACCTGCTTCTCGACCTCGACCTCACAGTCAGCGTGGAGCTGGGGAAGACCGAGATGATGATAAAGGATATTCTCGAACTCGGTCGTGGATCGATCATAGAATTCGACAAACTAGTAAGCGAACCGGTCGATATCCTGGTCAACGGAAGGAAGATGGCCGAGGGTGAAGTCGTCGTGGTCGACAAGCACTTCGGCATACGGATAACAAGCCTTATCGACCCTTCGGAACGCATAAAGGGATTGAGAAAGTAATGGACTGGCTGGTCGTAAAAGCATTTCTAACCATGATGATGATCGTCGGACTTATGTTCGCCCTTCTGGTTGTGGTGCGGAAGTACTTATTCAACAGGTCGAATATTTCCAACGACAATATGAAAGTGCTTTCCAGTTTAAGCCTTCAGCCGAAGAAATCGATTTTCCTGGTGAAGGTATTCAACAAAGTCATGCTGGTCGGAATCAGCGACAATTCGATAGCCGCTCTCGGTGAAATCACCGACGACGAGACGCTCGAAATCATCGAGTCGACCGCACAGCGGAAACAGATGAAAGGCTTCTCCGAGATTCTGAAGGGGCTTTCACTGAAATGAAGAAGATTGTGTTCATAGGCCTGGTTGCCGCGTGTCTTATCTCTATCGTACCGGTAGCCGCCCATGCCCAGACGACGATCCCGGTACCACAGATTACTTTCGGTATCACGAAGTCTTCGAATCCGAAGAACGTAGCCCTGACGCTGCAGATACTCTTCTTCATGACGATCCTCAGCCTCGCTCCTGCGCTCTTAATCATGACGACCGCCTTTCCGCGCATCATCATCGCCTTTTACTTCATCAGGCAGGCGCTGGGGACTGCTACCATGCCTCCTACCCAGCTTCTTATCGGCCTGGCGCTTTTTCTGACATTCTTCATCATGGCCCCTACCTGGAACAAGGTCAATGAGACCGCGTTCCAGCCGTATCTCAAGAACCAGATCTCGCTGGACTCTGCAATTACCGTCGGTCAGAAACCGATCAGGGACTTCATGCTCCGTCAGACTCGTGAAAAGGACCTGGCTATGATGGTGCACCTTGCCCATCTTCACCGCCCAAATACTCCGGCGGATATTCCGACATACGTGATCGTACCCGCCTTTGCCATCAGCGAGATGCGGATAGGTTTTGAAATCGGCTTTCTGGTCTTCATCCCCTTCATGATGATAGATATGATAGTCGCCAGCATATTGATGTCGATGGGTATGATGATGGTGCCGCCTATGATGATTTCGCTGCCGATGAAGATTTTACTTTTCGTGTTGGTAGACGGCTGGTACCTCCTCGTCGGTTCACTCGTGCGGGGATTTCATTGAGGGAAATATGACAGAAGCATTTGTAATCGGAATTACCAGGGACGCTTTCTACACGATCTTCCTCGTGTCGGCACCCGCATTGGTCGTTTCCATCGTCGTCGGTCTCCTGATCTCGGTCTTCCAGGCTGCCACATCGATAACGGAAATGACCCTTACCTTCGTCCCCAAGATTCTTGCGATAGGAGTCGTCTGCATACTCCTTCTTCCGTTTATCATGAATAAGATGCTCCAGTTTACGGAACACGTTTTTAATCTGATACCCAATCTGAAGTGAAATGACTTTCTACGCCGAAAAATTCGTCGTCTTCCTTCTCGTCTTCATACGGACGCTCTCGATGTTTGCGACGGCGCCGCTTTACGGGAACCAGGCGATCCCCGCACAGGTGAAGGTCTGGGCCGGCGCGGCTGTCGCATTTGCACTTTTCCCGCTTGTCGCAGCAAATACAGGCACTCTCTCACTTGATCTCGGCTCTCTGATAGTCCTCGCGATTCAGGAAGTCATTGTCGGTTCCGCCATCGGGTTTACGATGGGGTTGATCTTCATGGGTATCGATTATGCGGGCGAATTGGTTGGGATAGAGATGGGACTTTCAATATCGAGCCTGATCGACCAGCAGAGCGGCGTGAATATACCGGTAATCGGTCAGTTCGAAGCGATCATGGCGACGTTCCTATTCCTGCTTATGAATGGTCATCTGTTTTTGCTGCAGGCGCTTCAGATGAGTTACAGCGCGGTACCGATATCGGGCATGAAGCTGACGGGATCGGCTGTGAACCTTTTCGTCGGCCTGACGGGTATGGTTTTCGTGACCGCGATCAAGATCAGCGCTCCGGTGATGGTATCCCTTTTCCTCACGGACGTCGTCCTGGGCATAATGGCCAGGATGGTTCCGCAAGTGAATGTCTTTTTCGTGGGGATGCCGATCACCATCGGCATAGGCGTGGTTCTCCTGATCGCCTCTCTTCCCTTTTTCGTCATTGTGTTCGGAAAGCTTCTGGAAGTTTTTGAAGGGCAGACCGTTCAATTGTTGAGGCTAATGTAAGATGGCAGACGACAATTTCGCGGAAAAAACCGAACCTGCTACCCCCAAGCGCCGTGCCGAGCTTAGGAGGGACGGGAAAGTCTTCAAGAGCATGGAGGTAAACTCCGCCCTGGGACTTCTCGGGGGAAGCATCATTCTCTATATGCTCGGACGCGGCCTGATCGGTGAAATTGCGGATGTCATGAAGCAGTACCTTTCGCTCTCTTATGGAATGGACATCAGCCAAACAAACGCCATCACAATTGCCGGCAGCATGGCATCACGATTTCTCCTTATTGTTTTTCCGGTCCTCCTTGTGATAATGGGGATCGGAATACTTTCGAATGTCGCCCAGGTAGGATTCCTTTTCACGACCAAGCCGCTCGCAAAGGGATTCTCCGGAATGAACCCGTTGAACGGGATAAAGAAGCTCGGTTTCTCGCAGGGCTCTCTCATCGAACTGGCGAAAAGCATTTTTAAGATCTTAATCGTAAGTGTGATCGGATACTTCGCGCTGGTCGATCTCGTAGAAGGGTCAATCCGCCTGGTCGAAAGTTCGCCTGTTCAAATCCTTTCATCCATGGGCACCGGCGCTTTCGCGGTAACCATGAAGATAGCGGCGGTATTCCTCGTCATGGCCGTAACCGATTTCATTGTGCAGCGAAGGAAATTCGAACGCGACATAAAAATGTCCAAGCAGGAGATCAAGGAAGAGAACAAGCGCGACGAAGGCGATCCCCAGATAAAGGGGAGGATCAGACGCGAAATGGTGAAACGCCATAAAATGCGCATGATGGCCAACGTCCCGAAGGCGGATGTCGTAGTGACGAACCCTACTCACTATGCTATCGCTATAAAGTACGACGCGGCTAAGATGTCGGCTCCATTGGTTGTCGCGAAAGGTAAGGATCTGATAGCGCAGAGGATCAAGGAGATTGCAGCGGAGCACAACATCCCGATCGTGGAAGACAAGCCGCTTGCGCAGCTGCTGTATAAGACGGTCGAAGTCGACGAGCAGATTCCGCCGGACCTGTTCAAGGCAGTTGCCCAGATACTCGCCTACATCTACAAGATGAAAAAACTCAAACGCGGTTACGGAAAGAACTAAATGGCAGCGACCATAGATAGAATATCGGCCAGCAAAGCATACAGGTTATTCGGAAAGAATACCGACCTGCTTCTCGCGGGGGTGGTCCTGCTGATTCTCTCCCTGATGATCGTACCGCTTCCGCCGTTCATGCTCGATATCCTGATTTCGGCAAACATCACTTTCTCGATCGTTCTCCTGATGGTCGCCATGTACATCACGAGCCCGCTCGAGCTTTCCGCATTCCCCGGTTTGCTCCTGATCCTCACGCTCTTCCGTCTCTCTCTGAACGTCGCCTCTTCAAGGTTGATACTGAGTAAGGGATATGCCGGTGAAGTTATTCACGCGTTCGGCTCGTTCGTTGTCCAGGGCAATTACGTGGTCGGCGTTATCATATTCATAATCTTGGCGACCATCCAGTTTGTGGTAATAATCAAGGGCTCCGGAAGAATCGCGGAAGTCACGGCCAGGTTCACACTGGATGCGATGCCCGGAAAACAGATGAGCATCGACGCCGACATGAACTCCGGTTTAATCACGGAAGAGCAGGCAAGGCAGCGGCGAATCAACCTTCAGAGGGAGGCCGACTTCTTCGGCGCGATGGACGGTGCAAGCAAGTTTGTCAAAGGTGACGCGATCGCCGGCGTTATCATAATCGTAGTCAATATCGTAGGCGGATTCATAATCGGCATGGCGCAGCTCGGAATGAGTTTCACAGGATCCCTGTCGCACTACACACTTCTCACGATCGGCGACGGCCTGGTCACGCAGATACCCGCCCTCGTCATTTCTACTGCCGCCGGTATGATTGTAACCAGGAGCGCGTCCGGCGGCCAGCTCGACCAGGAGTTGAAGAAGCAGCTACTGTCGCGACCGAAAGCGCTTTACATAGCAGGCGGGACACTCGGTTTCTTTGCGATCATACCAGGCCTTCCTACCGTGCCTTTCCTCGCCCTCGCTTCCATCGTGGCAGGTTTCGGCTACGTCAGGTCGAAGACTTTATCGAAGCAGCCTGCGGAGGAGCAGGCGAAGGCGGCTACCGAAGAAGAGAAGAAGGATGAGAAGATCGAGTCCTACCTGCAGGTTGATCCGATCGAACTTGAGATCGGCTACGGACTGATTTCGATGGTAGACGAAGCTGCGGGAGGCGACCTTTTCCAGCGCATCACTAATCTCAGGAAACAGATCGCTCTCGAATTCGGGATGATCGTCCCTCCGATCAGGGTGCGCGACAATCTTCAACTCCCCCCGAGCCGGTACGTGATCAAGATAAGAGGCGTCCAGGTTGCTCAGGGCGAGCTCTATATGGATCGTTACCTCGCGATGAGTCCTTCTATGAAGGAGGGTGACATCCCCGGTATTTATGTGACCGATCCGACGTTCGGTTTGCCGGCGGTCTGGGTAGAGCGAACGCAGCGCGACAATGCCGAGGTTCTCGGCTTCACGGTCGTCGAGGCTCCTGCCGTTCTTTCGACACACCTCGGCGAGACATTGAAGAGGAATGCGGATAAGATTCTCAGCAGGCAGGAAGTGAAGATGCTCATAGACAACCTGAAGAAGGATTACGGAGCACTTGTCGATGAGATCAATCCGGATCTTCTTCCGCTGGGGACGCTTCAGAAGGTCCTGCAGAATCTCCTTAAGGAACGAATTCCGATACGGGACCTCGTTACAATCATAGAGTCGCTCCTCGATTATTCCAAGGTCACGAAAAATACGGAAGTGCTGACCGAATACGTCAGACACGCACTCTCTGAGACGATCGCGGCGCTTTATGCGGATCCATCGGGCGTAATACACGCCATCACGCTCGATCCCTCGGTGGAGCAGATCCTGTCGGGTTCTCTGCAAACCCAGAAAGAGATCACGAACACGCTCGGCCTTTCCCCGGAGATTACCAGGAAGATAAGCGACAGCGTCTCGAAAAATGTCGAGCATGCCCAGTCGTTCGGTTATGACCCCGTCGTTATCTGTTCGGCGACTGTCAGACTCTATTTCTACAGGCTTATACATACGAACTTCCAGCAGGTGGCCGTCACTTCGTACACGGAGCTGCCGGCGCGCACCGAGATTGACATCATCGGAAGGATAGTAGCAGGATGAGAATAAAGAAATTCACCGGAGCTACGGCAAAGGAAGCCGTCGAGAAAATGCGTCAGGAATTCGGCGAAGAAGCCGTCGTCTTAAACACGCGTCGCGTCACAAAAGGCGGCGTCCTTGGAATTGGGAACGAGGAATACGTCGAAGTGACTGCCGCTTACGATGAATCTCCTATGAGGGTACAGCCCCGGGTTCAACAGTCCCGACCGCAGCAGTCGCCCTCCGCCGGCGAGGATGTCCTCGGCAGCCTCAGACAGCTGGCCTCGAAATTTGAAGAGAAACGGAAAGCGGATGCTTCGGCGAAGCGTCCTCCTGTGACGATTGCGCAGGCCGTGTCAAGCGTCGAGAGCGATGCGCTCAAGCAGGAGCTCTCTGAGGTCAAAAACGCGCTTGGTGAAATAGCCCAGCATATAAAGCACTCCAAGATGCCGGTTCTCTCAGAAGCGTTGAAAAATGTGTACACAACTCTGACGGACAACGAGGTCGAAGAAGATGTAGCCCTCGAAATCGTTCAGACATGCAACAACAAGCTCGGCGGAAGCGCGAGCCAGAATCAGTTTGCCGTCGATAATATCGCATACAGCTCGATCGCCAGGCGCTTCACGGAGGCTCCTGCCAGGCGGCTCGGAAGGAAAGGCTACGTCGTAGCGCTTGTCGGACCGACCGGTGTCGGTAAAACCACTACGGTGGCTAAGCTGGCTTCAATTAGCAAACTCGTCAAAGGGGAGAACGTTGCGCTCATCACTGCCGACACATACAGGATCGGCGCCATCGATCAGCTCAAGACATTCGCAGATATAGCATCTATACCGTTGTCTGTCGTCTACACCCCGGACGAGATGATCGCCGCAATCAGGAAATATTCGAACTGCGACACGATTTACATAGATACTGTTGGCAGAAGTCAGCGGAAGCCCGACAAAATAATCGAGCTCGGCAGGTTTATCGATGCTGCGGATCCGAACGAAGTCCATCTGGTGTTGAGCGCAAACTTCTCGGCAAGCACCGTGCTGGATGTCTACAGGAAATTCAAAGGCCTGAAGCCGAACAGGCTATTGATAACGAAGACCGATGAGGCGGTCTCTCTCGGCATGCTCCTTAGCCTTGCCCGGAGCTCGAACATACCGTTTTCGTTTATCACGAACGGCCAGAGCGTTCCCGACGACATAGAGCCTGCATCGGGAGAAATGCTCGCGAAGATGATTTATCCGGTCGGCTCATCTCGTGATAAAGCCGGAGTTGAAGCCAATGCTTGACCAGGCGGTGAGATTGAGGGAAGTGGTGAACGCGCAGACAGCTGTCACACAAATCGGGAATCAGCCTCACAAGATCAGCGTAGTGAGCGGAAAAGGCGGCGTCGGGAAAAGCAATATAGCCCTGAATCTCGGGATAGCGTTGGCCCGTGAGGGCGCACGCGTTCTCCTGGTCGACGGCAACGTCAACCTCTCGAACCTCGACATCCTGTCGGGTGTCTCTCCGAATTTCAGGCTCTTCGATGTGATTGAAGGGAAGGTCGGCCTCCGGGAGGCAGTTGCGGAAATATCTCCGAACGTGTTCCTGTTGGCAGGCATGTCCGATGGAAGGCTTAAGAAGTTAGGTTCCGGAGACGCGGCGGCTTTCTTCAGGGAAGTGAAGCTCGCAGAGCCAGCATTTCATTACGCGGTGATCGACACTGCCGGCGGCATAGTGCAGGAATCCATATCCCTCGCTCTTCTCTCAGACGAAGTCCTCGTGGTTTCTACACCTGAGCCTACGGCGGTCATGGATGCCTACGTGCTTGTCAAGGCGATCAAGAGGATCAATTCGAGTGCAGACCTCAGTCTCCTGATAAACAGGGCGAAGAGCGCGGGAGAGGCGGACGAAGTCAGAGCAAAATTTGACATGGTCAGCGAGCATTTTCTCAATCTCAAAATCGACTATGCCGGTTTCATCCCTTCGGATGAGTCTGTCGAGAAAGCTGTAAGCGTCCAGGTTCCGTTCTTGAAAGAGTTTCCCGATTCGGCGTCATCAAAGGCGCTTTGTTCGATCGCGGAACGCATCCTGGCAAAAGGGTCATTCAGGAAGAAAGCGTGATGGACAAGCTTGGAACGAAAATACCGATGCTGGTCTTCTTCCTCGGGGTGGTTTATTTCGCCTCGGACGGGTACGGCGTGGTTGATGCGATAGTAAGGGCGTTTATGGTTGCGTTCGGTGTCGCCCTGATTATTCTCCTGTTCACAATGCTACTCATGTTCTTCCTGACGCTTCAGAAGAACAGATCGGAAAACGCGAAAATACCTGCGGCAGATCAGCACGTGCAATCGGCACAGCTGCAGAGCAAGAAAGTTGAGATGCAATCATGACAACTCAAGAACTCTGGGAGAAGTACTCCAGGCGCAAGACGGCGGCAGTGAAGAAAGACCTCGTGCTTTCTTACATGAATCTCGTCAAATATGCGGCCCGCGCAATTAACCTTCCGTCGAAATGTGTTTTCGATACGGACGACCTGATGAGTATAGGTATAATCGGGCTCGTCGAGGCTATAGAGAGGTTCGATCCGAAGCGTGGAGTCAAGTTCGAAACATTTGCGTCCCAGAGAATTCGCGGTGTCATGCTGGACGAGATCAGGAAAGTCGATTGGCTTCCGAGATCGGTCCGCGACAAATACAAGAAAGCATCCAAATCGCTCAGTGAGCTCGATATGGACAGCGTCAACGGCGAGAAATACGCCCGGGCCATAAACATGAGCATAAGCGAGTTTGAGCAGATCAAGGGTTATCTGGCCAATGCAGAGGCCGTCTCACTCACCAGGGCGATCGGCGAAGATATGACTCTGGAAGATGTGATCGGCAGCGACAGCGAAGTTATCGAGCAGTTCGAGGATGAGGAATTGAAGGGTCAACTCGTGAAGATCCTGAAACAGCTGGCCGATAGAGAACGCATGGTGGTCACTCTTTACTATTACGAGGAGCTCACTTTCAAAGAGATTGGGAAAGTCCTTGGCATCAGCGAATCGCGCGTGTCCCAGATACACTCGGAAGTGATATCGAAATTGAAAGAGCAGTTTAGAAGGGTTGTTGAACTATGATAGGGGTTGGACAATTGACTGATAGGTTATCATCGATAAAGGACTTGCCGACATTTCCGACGACCGCGTTGGAGGTTATGCGGCTTGCAAGCGATTCCGACAGCAGCGCGGCCGAGCTGGCGAGGATAATTTCAAGAGACCCGTCGCTCGCGACCAAGATACTCCGCGTCGCAAACTCACCCTATTACGGTTTTGTCAGGAAGATTTCGACGATCGAATGGGCAATCGTGGCTCTCGGGTTCGAGACTCTCAGGGAGACGATCCTTTCTCTCACGGTCATCGACTTATTCAAGGGGGGCCCGACGAAGGACTTTGACCCGCGTAAATTCTGGAAGCACGCCGTCGATACCGCCTCCGCTGCCAGGACTCTCGCACGAGAGGCAAAATACAGGATACCGGGGGAGGCGTACGCATCGGGTCTGCTCCACGACGTAGGAACGCTCGTGCTTTACAGATATTTCCAGGAAGATTTCGCTGAGATATTAAGGCTTGTGAACGAGGATAACGTGCAACTTTCCCAGGCAGAAGTTGTGGTTACGGGGACGACGCACGGTGAAATCGGCGCATGGCTCGCCTCAAAATGGGGCTTCCCACTATACCTTGTCGAGGCAATCAAATTCCATCACTCCCCGGCATTTTCTGAAGTTAATCCTGAGCTTACTTCGATCGTCCACGCGGCCAGTCTCATTGCCTCGTCGGTAGGCTATTCCTGCGCGGACCAACCGGTGAGGTTCGACACCATGGCGATAAAGTATCTGGGGATAGAACGTCTTGCCCCTCCGATGAGAGTTCTCGCCTCAAAATACATCAGCGACGATAACACGAGTCTCATCACGATTCGCGTTCCGGTGACGGATTACGCCCCGGGAGCCGAACCGGATATCCCCGCGTCTGAGCCAGACGATCAACCTGAGGACGAAGTGGATGACGGCACATTGAAGAGATTTTTCAAAGATGCGATCAAGCTGCTTCCTTCCACTGAAAGGCTCGTTTTGACTCTCAAGCTTTACGAGGGGCTTGAACTTAGACAGGTTGCGACCGTGCTGGGCTACGAGGAAGCAAAGGTCGCGGAGTATTACAAAAACGCAATTTCCGCACTTCAGCAGATGGCTGAGCGCGCGATACTAACGAATAGGTTGGACCAATGGAAAATGAGATTCTAAAAGAAAAAGTACAGAATATCATACAGCTTCCCGCACTTCCTACGATTGCGGTCGAGGTTGCTTCGCTCATCGACAATCCGAACACGAGTGTCTCCAAGCTCACAAGCGTCATCTCTGCCGACCAGGTCCTGACCGCCAAGGTCCTGAAGATAGCGAACTCGCCGTTTTACGGATTTCAAAGAAAAATATCGACGCTCGATTTTGCCATCATGGTGCTCGGCTTCGATTCACTGAAGGAAATCCTCATCAGCATTTCGCTGATAAGCGCCTTCAAAAAGAAGCAGGACAAGTATTTCAATTCGAAAGAATTCTGGGAGCATTCACTCGCGACAGGCATTGCCGCTCGTACTCTTGCCAGGCAACTCGGCTACAGGATTAGCGGAGAGTCGTTCGTGGCAGGGCTCATCCACGATATCGGCATCCTCGTGACGCATCAGTATTTCCACGATGACTACAAGCAGATCGTGGATGCCGTCACCGGCGGGAAGGCCTCCTTCCAGGATATGGAAGAGACTGTACTCTTCGCCACACATGGTGAAATGGGGGCGTGGCTCGCCGAACGATGGAACCTGCCGGAGCAACTGATCGAAGCCATCAAATACCATCACAAGCCGGGACTCGCCGAAAGGAATCCTCAACTGACTGCATTGATTCATTTTGTCGACTATCTCTGCCATAAGCTTGGCATCGGAGCGCTCTCGTACGAGAAGGTACAGACATACGATCCCGAATCGTTGAAGATCCTCAATATTTCCGAAGCTGAAATAACCGAGGCATTCTACGAGTCCTTCGGTTCGAAACTGCGCGAAGATCTTGAACGGACTTTCGTGAATATCATCTGATTTGTTTACCCGGAGATACAAATGAAAAAAGAAGAGATAGAAGAGAACGATATAAAGACGGAGAGCGCAAAAACGCAGGCCCATGCCGTGACTGAAACCATAGAACGATTCATGGAAACCCGCGAATCGTACATACATGCGCTCGAAAGCACCGTCCAATTGCTCAAGATGAAGCTGGACTTCCATGAGAAAACCGAAACAGACATTAAACAATCGCTGGACGAGGTCTTTGCGATGCAAAGACTTGCAAATACGATAAGCACCGCCACCGATCCGATTTCCGTCTTCGATTCACTCCTGGAACTTACACGGCAAGTGGTCCCGGTTGAAGAGAGCATGATATTTGAAACGGGAGCTTCCAGGTCCCAGACTAAGCCATTTCTTTCCACATGCTCGGATTACATGCTCAAAGCTTCACAGCATCTGCTTGAAGAAGGCATTCTCGATTGGGTCATAGAGCAGAAGAAGACGACGGTGGTCCCGGATCTGAATGCCTCGATGGCGGAGGCCGGGCAGAGAAATTTCGTCGTCGTCCCGCTCACTCTCCGCAACGAAGCCATCGGAGTATACATCATACGCACCGGAAGCGTTCGCAAGGCTTTCACCGACCACGAGCTGATGCTGCTTGGAATTCTCTCGAACCAGGCGGCCGTCGCAATCGAGAACCTCCACAACATAAGAAAACTTCTGGACGCCGCCGAAGAGCTGAAAAAATCGCAGTCCCAGATGCTTCAGGCCGCCAAACTTGCATCGCTCGGCGAACTGGCAGGCGGCATAGCTCACGAAATCAATAACCCTCTGCAGATACTTCTCGGCCATATCGCCCTCCTTCAGCAGGGAAAAGATGTCGAACACAGGATCGAGATAATCAGGAACCAGGTGCAGAGAATCTCCCAGATCACCCGACAACTCGTCTCATTCTCCAGAAGCGTACCCGATGAGCTGAACCACGAACTGGTAAACATCAACTGGGCCATAAATGAAATCATCGCTCTCGTAGACTACCAGTTCAAGAACCGCGGGATCGAATTTGACCTGCGCTTTTCGGAAGAACTCCCTCCACTCGACTCGAATAAGAACTACATGCAGCAGGCTTTCCTGAATCTACTGATTAACGCGAAAGACGCGATGCCTAACGGAGGAAAGATGATCATTTCGACGGAGTTTGTAAGCGGTAAGATAAACATACGTTTCACCGATTCCGGTACCGGAATAAAGAA
>JAJZNW010000129.1 GCA_021811615.1 Bacteroidota bacterium | reverse complement strand
GGTTCGAAAAACTGCCGTTCAGTGCAACTCGCGACTGGATATCGACCGGATAAGGATGGATTGAATTGCGAGGATGGAATCTTGTGGAGCTGAAGGGGATCGAACCCTCGACCTCGTGAATGCCATTCACGCGCTCTCCCAGCTGAGCTACAGCCCCGGATTTATCAAAGAATCCCGCCGATCGGGACGTGATAATATAGATTCTTCTGCGCTTAGGTGCAAGGATGCCTCCGGTTCCCTTAGGTGCCTGGTTACTCAAGTTTTCTGCGGAAAAGAAGACGGATGTCAATGAACTTCCGATCATGGTAAACATCCATGGGACACACGTTTGTAAGTAAAGTGGTCGGGGTTTAACTTGAAACACCTTGAATAAATCGCAACTTGATGGGCGTGGATGTAAGAAATAACGGCGTGGTTATCTCCGAGGATCTTCTGAGACTATTTGAAGGTATCGGAGAGGGTATGATTGTTACCAACCGCTTTGGGGAAATAGTTGGGATGAACAGGGCTGCGGAGGAAATATTTGGCGTCGACAGAGAGCTGAATCTCCGCAAGAACTCCGCGGCTCTCCTAAGCGGGGTGTGTGACCCGAACACGAAGCGGCCCGTTGCGTCGCCGAACCTTCCATTTAACCAGACCATTACTACCGAAAGGCCTATCGACTCGAAGGAATTCCTGCTAAGAAGGCCGGACGGCAAAGAGTACTACATTCAAATATCTACCTCGCCGTTCTTCGGAGAAGACAACGTTCTTGCCGGCACGCTCGGCATACTTATCGACGTGACGAACCGACGACGACTGGAGGAGACGCTCACTCAGAGAAACCTTCAGCTAAGCGCGATCAATCGCATCGCCACGCTCCTGAACCGGACGATCGACTTCAGGGAGGTACTGGAGTTTTCTGTAAAGCAAACGATGGATATTTTTACCGGAGACGCAGGAGCCATACTTCTTCCGGACAAAGTTGGCCGCAGAATATTTGTGGCGGCTAGCGCGAACCTTAGCGAGGATTTCCTTTCAGAGGTCCACGGTTCGGAAATAACATCAAACGTGTTCGGGAAAGTTTTAAAGTCGGATGCCGTGCAGTCCATAGGCCGGAACGAAAACCAGGCATTGATGCCGCGCTCGATGCGGAGATCACCTTTTGCCTCGCTTGTCGTTTTTCCCTTGAAGGCTAAAGGAAAAGCTGTCGGGGTGGGCGCACTATTCAGCGAATCGGATCGCGTGCTTGAGGACGCGCAGCGCGAGATAATAGAAGGGATAGGCACGGTGATCGGGGCCGCCATCGAGAACTCGAGACTTCACGAGGAAACTATCCAGAAGACCAGGCTGCTCGAAAGCAAGAACCGCGAGTTGCAGCAGTTCACTTACGCCATCACCCATGATCTGAAATCTCCGATACTCGTCATCGAAGGATTCGCGAGAGAACTCAAGAGAAGCGGTCGGCTTGAAGTCGAACAGGACGTTCTTATCGACGCTATCATGACGTCTTCCGCGCGTCTGCACTCGCTCGTAAACGACCTCCTGGACCTCGCTAGAGTCGGAAGCGTCGAGGCCGTACCGGAAGAGACAGACATGACGCCTCTCATCGAACGCGTTTTGACCGACATGTCGATCAGACTAGCCGAGAAGAAGGTCAAAGTCTCTCTTGAAGGGACATTCCCGACGCTTTACGTTGTAGCGCGATATGTTGAACGAATTTTCGTGAATCTCGTCGACAATGCCATCAAATACATGGGTGATCAGCCAAGTCCGCAGCTGACGATAGGAGTCCACGACAAAATCGATCATTATCTCTTCTACGTCCGGGACAACGGGATCGGCATTTCGCAGGAATTCCACGACAGAATTTTCGCGATCTTCCAGAGAGTGAAGACGAGCGACACCGAAAAAGTTGAGGGGAGCGGTTTGGGCCTGTCTTTTGTTAAGAAGATCGTCGAACTTAGCGGTGGAACCGTCTGGGTCGAATCGGCAGGCAAAGGCAAAGGCTCGACATTTTACTTCACGCTCCCGAGGCAATGAGAAAGGGAGAAAATCCCTTTCCATTTTGAAGTGATGCGATTGTTCCCGTCACCAATCATCAATCCGAAGCATTATGCTCAATCTGAAAAAGAGTAAATCCACCGAGCCGGTAGAGCTGGAAAATCATTATGCCAGATTTCAGGAATCTTTCTTCGCCGCTCTATCGGATATAATATTTGCAGAGAAGCTCGACTCTGCCGACGCGCTGATCGTGTCAGCCGCCGGGAAAGCGTTTGACTGCGACGCGTTTCTGTTCAATCGTTCTGGAGAAACAGCGGCATTGACCAGATATTCCGTAGCCAATCCGGAACAGACCGCGAGTCTCATCAGAAAAGCGGGGATTAGGTTGTCACCCAACAAGATCCCTCTCACCGACGGCCGGAAGAGAGCGTTCGAAGCGGCGTTTGCCGAGTACGACGACATCTTTCAACTTCTCGGGGATATGACTACATCGGCGGCGTTGAGGAAGTTGCAGCGGGAACTTGGAGTTGAACTCGTTGCGACGTCTTCGCTGAAGACCGACTCCGCGGAGAAGGCGCTCTTGCTCCTTCTGCATCAAAAACCCCCGACACTCCGAGAGGGCCTAAGCCGTTTTGTATTCCTACTGAAAGCGGCTTCTCAACTCTCGGCGATCAAAGGCAGGCTTAAATCGCTGGAGACTGGATTTGATGAACAGCTGGTTAAGCTGAAAGGGGAACTAACCGAGAAAGAGAGTTCGCATCTCAATCTTTTCAACGAAATGGCGTTTCCAGCCGCGGTGCTGGATGAGCATGGGATCATTGTGGAAGTTAACACTGCTCTCAGGCGTCTTGCCGAACCTGACTTGAAGCCTGAAGGGCAATCGTTCTCTTCGCTCGTAGATGAAAAGGCGAGACAGGAATTCGTCGAGCTTTTTGTGGGGGTCGCCGCCGGAGAAAGTCGCTCGACATCCGTTGTTATTTCAGGGAGACACTTCAAGACATATGTCGTGACCAGAAAAAATCCTGACGGCGGCCGCGGCCGATCGGCAGTGTACCTCGTGGATGATACTTCCGATATCGAACTCAGAGGTGAACTTGGACGGACCATTGACGCCCTCCGTTCCGACAACGAGTCTTTGCAGAAAGCCGTGCACGAAGCGAAGTCCTTTTCGGAGGATCTGGTAAGAAATGCCGCTGTGCCGGCCATGATGGTTTCGGAGGGTCGCGTCGCTTTCTTCAGTCGCTCTCTACAGGAAACACTTGAAACAAGTGAAGGCGAATTGTTCGGGGAATTCCTCTCGTCGAATGGGCTCGCCGCGCCGGGGCTGGGAGAGGGCGTTTCCGAACTGGTTGACAAGAGAGGGAGGGCGTTTTCTGTGGCCCACTGGGATATCCACGGGAAGGGCTTCTACCTCTTCCGGGAAGTTTCGGAATTCAAGAAAATTGAGGAAGAGCTTAGGAAGTCGACGTTGGAGTCGGGGAGACTCTTCAACAGTTTCCTCCCGACAGCCGCCGTGAACGGAGGAAAACTTTCCCGGTGGAACGACATGTTCGAAAGCCTCTTCAAGGAATTTCTTTCTTCGGACAGGAGCTTCGACGGGTTCCTCAGATATCTAGGCGAATCTCCAGAGGGCTTCAAATCTGAACTCCGTTCCGGCGCGATCGTGATGCGCATGTGCCGCGCCACGGACAGAAAATACTTGAATGTCAGTGCTTCGGTCATGGAAGACACGACATTCCTTTTCCTGGAGGACATCACCGAACAGGAGTTGCTGAAGCAGCAGCTCCGTGGGGCGCAGGGTCTGTTGAGCAATTTATTGGAATCATTTGCCGATGATCCGGTCTTCATCCTGGAGATGGGAATTGTCCGTGCCGCCAACGTCGCGGCGAGGAACAAGCTGGCGATAAGGCTCGATGAGAGCGTCGACCCCGCGAAGGTGCTTGCTGGCGTTGGAATAGCTCGCCCGGATGACACCGGCGAGCTGAACGGCCGCTTTTATAAGGTCGAGAACATCCCGGTAGGGAATTCTCATGTGTACCGGTTCAGGCCGGTCAACCAGGAAATCAGCCAGCGCGCGGAGATAGAGAAATTGAAGCGGCGGAATGTTATCGTGAGGGACCTTCCCACCGCCGATAAATTCGAAGGGATACTTAAAGGCGTAAGCGACTTCCTTGCGGCGGACGCGTTTGCAGGCGCGAAAGTAATAGGAACGGGTACGCTGCAAACTTCCCGCGGAACCGCCGACGTCTTCTTAATGACTACAGCTTCGGGAAGAATAGAGCCGTCTCTGTCTCTCAGCCTCACAGAGAGCGATGTGATCGCGGCCAGGCACGGAGGGTCTTTATCCGGAATAGAGATACCGGATTCCACTTTCATGAATGTCCTTTCGTCGGGAGATTCGAGGCTCCTTCTGCAAAGCACGGCGGTCGGGGACGTCCTCGGATTCGCTTCCATCGCTTTCCCTTCATCCGGCATTCAGGCCAATTACCTCGATGAGCTCGCTCCGGTCCTGAAAGCGGCATCTTCGGTGGCCGCGGGGCTTCACGCCAGGATTTCCGCGGAGCGGAGATTCGAGGAGAGCGGAAAAGTGACGCGTGCCATGGTGGGGTTGACCGGGATGGGAGAGGGTTCGTTCGAAGAATACTCCAGAAGAGTGACTGACCTCCTCCGCCAGGTCTTTGCGGCTGAGTCGGTAGGAGTTTACTCCATCGAGGGTACCGCGATGTCGCTTGTAATTTCCAACGGGAATCTCCCGAAAGATTTGTCCGTCCCTGCGACGAAGTTCGGTTCACTATTGCCAGCGAATCAGCTTGAGTCGGCAGAAATGAAGGGGGGCGAAGGAATTTACTACGCGGTCAAGTCGAGGCGGCAGGGTCTTGCTCTCTTGTTCAGATTCATAGGAGTTTCGCCGTCAATTTCAGAGTTGAACGCAGTAACATCGGTGTCGCTGGA
>JAJZNW010000045.1 GCA_021811615.1 Bacteroidota bacterium | reverse complement strand
TTTTTCCCCACTATTAATTAGCCGACTAAGTAATATTTTACGGTATCGAGATATGAAATCGAATGTTGAAAAACCCTCCGTCAGTTATCTTTTGATCCACATCTGCAAGGCGCGGATGAACAGGACGAATAAGATGCTTGGCGCGCACGGGTTATATGCAGGGCAGGACGTCCTCCTTTACTTCCTCGGACAGGAAGACGGTCAGACAGTGTCGAGCCTCGCAGAGAAGGTATCGATCCGGCAGGCGACGATGGTCAGGATGATAGACAGACTGGCCGCGGGCGGATTCGTGAGGAAAGTGAAAGACAACGAGGACAGGAGAATATCCAGAATTTTTCTGACGAAGAGGGGAAAAACCGCTGCGGATGCAGCTGTTTCGGTTTGGAAAGAGCTCGAGCGCAAGGCGACAGCGGGCATTTCTCCGGAAGAGAAGGAGACGCTGCGCGGCACTCTCGGGAATATCTTGAAAAATCTGCAATAGGTTTTTTTTGTGCAATGTTGATTAGCCGGCTAATTAATAGTGGGGAAAAATGAAATGAAAGACACGTATGGGGCTGTAAACACCGGTACCGGCAAGGGCGAATCACCGGCGGCAAATGGGGAGGGATACAAATCGATAACCGTATTCGGCGCGACGGGAAAGACCGGCAGCGAACTCCTGGACTTCCTCTCCCTTGCCCAGGTAAGATGCCAGGCGGTTACGCGCGACCTCAGAAAAGCAACGCCGAAGCCGTTTGTCAAATGGGTCGAATGCGATCTTGCCGATAGGGAGAGCTTGAGAGTCGTGCTGAAAGGCTGTGAACGAATGTATCTTGCGTCCGATTCGACTGAGCTTGAATGCAACGCCATCGAGGCGGCGAAAGAATCCGGAGTGGAGCATGTTGTTTTGCTCTCCGCATATCCTGCTTCGTCCGACTCGGGGTTTTCCTTTTACAGAGCACTCGCCGACGTTGGAAAGGCGCTTATGGAATCAGGCTTGCGATGGACAATCCTCAAACCCGGCGGGTTCATGCAGAACTGGATTTACTTCGGAGATTTTGCCGGCACAGTCAGGAAGGAAAGGACAATCTATGGCGGTGGCGGAGTGGACAAACTCGCGTTGATCGATGCGCGGGATATCGCGGAAGTTGCCTTCACCGTTCTCACACATCCGGGATCAAATGCCGGCAAAAGCTATGTTCTTACCGGAGCCAGAGTCTACACTTATCCGGAAATTGCAAGGGCATTGAGCGACGCCATTCACGAGGAAGTGACTTATGTGACTGAGCCGCCCGGTTGGTATAGAAGTCCTTTTCTTAGTCTCTCGCGGGATAAGCCGGTGATAACAAAAACTGTCGAAGTAATACTCGGCAGACCGGCGAGAACCGTAGAGCAGTTTTTCAGAGATTACGCGGATCGTTTCAGATAGGAGAGATAGAAATGCAGATAGTATCGATCGACCTATTCATCGTCCCAAAGGAATCCGAGGAAGAATTCCTTGGGCAGTCTCATGTGATCCAGGGGTTTATCAGGACCATAACGGGTTTTGTTGAAGGATTCAGTTATGAGAAGATAAACGGAGACAGTGAATACAATTTCATGACAACCGCTGTCTGGGAAAGCGAAGCGGCATTTCAGAATGCCGGCCGGGAGATAGGCGCGGAGTTTCAGCGGCGGGGCTTCAATCCCCAGCCGCTCTTCGAAAGGCTGCGCGTGAAACGTATACGGTCCGAGTACAAGAGAACATCGTATTAAGGATAGTGTATATTCAAGCCACGCTCTTTAGAGCGGGGTCTGAGAAGAGATCCCGTATGATAGAAGGCTTGAACCGTTTTCAATCCTTGACACCGCAGAAGACTGGTTGTATATTCAACCAATGAGCACAACCGGTAACATCGACGATTCCGTCAGGATCATGGCCGAGGAATGTGTTGCCGTCAGGCTTCGCCTCCTGACCAGGGCCGTAACCAGGATTTACAACAAGGCACTGCGTCCGTACGGATTAAACATCAGCCAGCTCAACGTGCTTGCGGCTGTCGCTTACATAGGTGCGGCTAAGCAGCAGAAGGTTTGCCAGGTTCTCCACATGCACAAGTCGACACTCAGCCGCGACCTGACTCGCATGCAGGCCGCCGGTTGGATCCGGAGCGAAGCCGGCGAAGACGGGCGCGTTACTATTCTCAGGGTCACTTCATCCGGGAAAAAGCTTCTGGAAAAAGCATTTCCCGCCTGGGAAGAGGCCCAGAAGGAGGCCGGAAAACTATTGGGAGAAAAAGACATCGTGAACCTCGGCAGGACTGTGATGACGCTCAGGTCAAAAGCGTCTGCCGGGTCATAGACAAAATTTTTTGAGAACAAAGGTTGTATATGCAACCAGGCGACCTACTCAAAGTGAGAAAGGAACTCCCGTGAAAATACTTTCCGAACACCCGACCGTTATGAAAGTCCATGAGCGGGCCGCGGCCGTGACGGTAGAAGAAGCCCGGCGACCGCTCGATGCCGAATGGCTGCGCCGTCTCTGCCTCGATGCTGGCGCAGACGATGTCGGTTTCGTCGAAATGGAACGGCCCGAACTGGCGAACCAGAGGCAGGAGATCCTATCCGCGTTTTCCCGCACAAGGACGCTGATAAGCCTTGTCTGCAGAATGAACCGGGAGGACATTCGCAGCCCTGCCCGGTCTGTCGCAAACCTGGAATTCGAGCACGCCGGCGACCAGGTAAATGAGGCTGCTCGCAGAATCGTGGCGACACTTGAAAGAAACGGCGTCCGCGCACTTAATCCCTCGATGGGATTCCCCATGGAGGTACAGCGGTTCCCCGACGGCAAGATGTGGGTCGTCTCGCACAAACCGGTCGCGGTCGCGGCGGGACTCGGGCAGATGGGCATCCACAGGAACGTCATACATCCGAAGTTCGGCGATTTCATATTGCTCGGTACGATTCTCATCGACGCCGAAGTGTCGAGCTATGATCATCCGATAGATTACAACCCCTGCCTGGAATGTAAGCTTTGTGTGTCCGCGTGTCCGGTGGGAGCTATCGGGGAGGACGGCCGCTTTGATTTCACCGCCTGCTACACGCACAACTACCGGGAGTTCCTGGGCGGCTTCAGCGACTGGGTGGAGAATGTCGTGGAGAGCAGGAACAGGTTCGATTACAGGCGGAACGTCTCTGACAGCGAATCGGCTTCCATGTGGCAAAGCCTTTCTTTCGGAGCGAGCTACAAGGCCGCGTACTGCATGGCGGTCTGCCCCGCGGGTGAAGACGTCATAGGTCCGTTCCTCGAAAACAGAAAAGAGTATCTCCACGATGTGGTCAGACCGCTGCAGAACAAAGCCGAAACGATTTACGTAGTTCCGAATTCCGATGCCGAAGATCACGTCGCACGCCGGTTTCCTCACAAGAAAACAAAGAGAGTCGGAAGAAGCCTGCGTGCGCACACCGTGCAGGCATTCTTCTGGGGACTTCCCCTCACCTTTCAAAGAAAGCATTCGAGAGGGCTGGATGCCGTGTATCATTTCACTTTTACGGGTGAAGAATCCGGCGAGGGAACGGTCACGATCCGCGACGGCGCGATTGAAGTCACGAGCGGCCATGTTGGAGCGCCGGATATGATAATTTCCGCGGACGGCCGAACCTGGCTCGGCATCCTGGCGAAGGAGCGGAACCTTTTCTGGTCGATTCTTCGCCGCAAAATCAGGATCAAAGGATCTCCGAAATTGCTTCTGGCATTCGGCAGATGCTTTCCAGGATAAGAAAGGAGATGCAAATGCTTTTTCTGGTTGAAATGGATTATGTAAGGTCCGGCGCGCTGCCCACGCCCGAGAACGGCAAGTTCTTCATCGAGAATTTCATTCTGCCGACTCTTTCGATGGTGGAAAAACTCATCTCGGAGAAAAACGTTGCGGCGGGAGGCCCTGTTGCCGGAAGGATCACGCTGAGGTTCATGGTACAGGCAGCTTCGCCGCAGGAGGTCGACGCGATAGTCTCAAGCATCCCTTTATGGAGTCTCGCGGAGACAAAGGTGACGCTCTTAATCGACGCTTCGGAACGCCGGGAGCATGTACAACGATTGCTGGAATCGCTGACGCAAGAATACAATCGTGACTCCTGAAGGTTTGGACCGCGTTGTGGAACCGGCATTGACGGCGGCATGTTAGCCGTTGATAGTAGAAGAGGAAGAACAGATGGAATCAAGATTGGAATATGCAAAGGTAGCGCCGGGCGCTTACGAGGCGATGCGGCAACTGCAAAGGTACGCAAGCAGCTGCGGACTTGATCCGAAGCTTCTCGAGCTGGTCAAGATGAGAGCCTCCCAGATAAACGGCTGCGCTTATTGTCTCGACATGCATTCAAAAGATGCACGCGCGCTCGGCGAAACCGAGCAGCGGTTGTACGCCTTGAACGCGTGGCACGAGACGCCGTTCTACACCGACAAAGAACGTGCGGCACTCGCCTGGACTGAAGCGCTCACGCTGCTCAGCGAGACGCACGCGCCCGATGATGTTTACGAAGAGGTCAGCAAACATTTCAGCGAAAAGGAACTTGTCGGTCTGACCATCAATATCGTGGCGATAAACGGATGGAACAGGCTGGCGGTCGGGTTCCGAAGCGTACCGGGAACGTACCAGCCTCCTGAAAAGAAACCGTAGAGTGCCCAACCATACAACCGCGGATCATCGCATATTTACCGTCATCGCAGTAAAACACGCCGTCCAGACGCCTGTAATCTCTGAATAGAACTCATAAACGGCCTTCCGTACCGCCATAGCAGTAATTGTCATTGATAAATGATGGATTCCGATATATCTTGAGCTAATGAAGGAGCAAATTACCGCTTAAGCAGTAAAAACATGAACAAGATAGACGACATAGCAGAAGCGGTCATCACTCACAGGAAGAAGGCCGGACTCACCCAGAAACAACTGGCCGACCTGGCCGGAGTGGGCAAGACCGTCGTTTTCGATATCGAAAAAGGAAAGGC
>JAJZNW010000080.1 GCA_021811615.1 Bacteroidota bacterium | reverse complement strand
ACGGTTTGAGGAGGGGTCAAGGGAAACGGAGCGATGGTCGGCTTGAGCGGGACACTCGCTTGAAAGAGGAGAAACACTTAGGCTCACATGACCTGTACACCACCGCGCCCTTGTCCTACTCTACAACTTTGTCATGACTGAGCTGAAGGTCGCCTTTACCTTCGTCATGGCACAGGCAGAAGGCGGCCTTCTGCAATGGCACTTGCGTACTTTTCCTTGAATCTCTTCAAGATCGTTGGTATGTTCCTTCCGAAGGGAGTCGTGCATGAAAGGGCTGTCGCTATTGGGCTTGCTGTTTCTTGTGGGAACCGCTTCCGCCCAGGTCGATCAATTCGGCAAAAACAAAGTTCAATACCGCAACTTCGAATGGTATTTCATCCAATCGAAACACTTCGACGTGTATTTCTATCCCCAGGAATATTATCTGGCTGAATTCACCGCTCAAGAAGCCGAGACGGCTTACTCGTCCATAAGCGGACATTTCCATTACGACATTACCAACCGGATACCGATCGTCATCTACGATTCACATAACGATTGGCAGCAGACAAACGTCGTCTCAGAGTATCTTGAGGAAGGAGTAGGCGGCGTCACGGAGCTGTTCAAGAACCGCGTCGTTGTACCGTTCGAAGGATCCTACAAGCTCTTGCGTCACGTCATCCATCATGAGCTCGTCCATGCGGTCATCAACGATATGTTCTACGGAGGCTCGATACAGTCGATAATCGCGAACAACATTACACTTCAGATCCCGATGTGGTTCAATGAAGGACTTGCGGAATACGAATCCCTCGGCTGGGATGCGAACTCCGATATGTTCATGATCGATGCGACGGTAAACGAGTACCTCGTACCGATAGACGACCTGAACGGTTACTTTGCCTATAGGGGAGGTCAGTCGGTCTGGTACTACATCGCGAACAAATATGGTGACGAGAAGATCGGCGAGATACTGAGCCGGATCAGGACGACGCGAAGTGTCGAGCAGGGCTTCAAAAGCGCCCTCGGCTTAACCGTCAAGGAGTTGTCGAAGAGATGGACCTACGAACAGAAAGTTCTCTATTGGCCCGAGATCGCTGCGAGGAAAAGGCCCGAAGATTTTGCGACGAGGCTGACCGACCATAAGGAGATCGGCAATTTCTACAACACAAGTCCTGCCATCTCTCCGCAGGGCGACAGGATCGCGTGCATCTCCGACCGCGACGATTACATGAACATTTACCTGATCGATGCTGGCAACGGAAAGGCGATAAAGAAGCTTGTCGACGGGCAGACGACAAAAAATTTCGAAGAACTTCACCTCCTGACTCCGGGACTTACCTGGTCGCCTGACGGGAAGAAGGTGGCCATCGCGGTGAAGAGCGGAGCTCACGATGCGATATTCATAATAGACGTACTCACGGACAAGATGGAAAAGATCGAATTCCATGACCTCGCAGGCGTTTTCTCCGTCACCTGGTCGCCGGGCGGCGAAAGACTGGCATTCATCGGCCAGAAGGGACCGCAGTCCGATGTCTATGTCTATGACTTAATTAACAAGAAGACAGTCAACCTCACGGACGACATCTTTTCGGAGACAGACCCGAGCTGGTCGCCCGATGGGAAAACGATTTACTTCGCGAGCGACCGCGGCCGGTACCTTGACAGGAGGCAAACAGGCGACAAGTTCAGGATATGGAACCACGATTTCAACCGAAGCGGTCTCTATTCGCTCTCTGTCGCGTCCGGCATCATAAGCCGTATTTCGAAATCTGATTCGACCGAAGAAACTTACCCCGTCGCTGCCCCCGATGGAAAGCACCTCTATTACATCTCCGACAAGAGCGGCATCGCGAACATATATTATCTGAATCTCGAAACGGGGAGGGCGCTCCCTGTCACGAATTCTCTCAGCGGCATAACTCAATTCTCGATTTCAAGCGACGGCTCCAGGCTCGCGTTCTCGACACTTGAAAACGGAGGGTTCGACATTTTCGTCCTTAAATCCCCCGCCGATCACCTCCTGGGCGACGAGGATGTGCCGCTCACCGTATTTATGAAGCAGAACCACGACAGGCGAGGTCTGTTGCGGAATCGATCACAGGAGCCGGAACCTGCGGCGGCCCTCATCGATACTGCTCGAACTGCCGATTCGACGAAAGTCAGAGAATTATACGGAAAAGATATTCAAGTCGACCTTAGCAATTACGTCTTCGGCGGCAGCAAGCCGGCCGTCGACAGCTTGTTCGAGCCTCCGAACTTCAACGAGAACTTCAATGTGAAGGACAACGTCGACAGCACCGGGAATTTCGTGGCACAGAAATACAAGGTGAGTTTCTCGCCGGACATTATCTATGGCAACGCCGGTTACAATTCTTTGTTCGGCGTCCAGGGAAGTACCATGATGGCTTTCAGCGACATGCTTGGCAATCATCAGATATTTCTCCTCACGGATTTGGTAGTGGATCTCAAAAACAGCGACTATGCTTTCGCATATAGTTACCTCCCTTCGCGGATCAATTATTCGCTCGTGGGCTTGCACTTCGCCCGTTTCCTCTACCTGACATCGCCTTACACCGGATATTACGACCTGTATCGGTTCCAGAGCTCGGCTATATCGCTGAGCGCCGCTTATCCCTTCGACCGCTTCAACAGGCTCGAAGGCGGGCTAAGCTGGATGAGCCTGACGCGCGAAAATCTAATGGAGACTTACGAGCCAAACCAGGGGAGAAATCTGATCGTGCCGACTCTCAGTTACGTACACGATAACTCTTTCTTCGGCTACATCGCGCCGATAAACGGCTCGAGATATATCCTCTCGCTTTATGGAACGCCGAAGATGGGATCGGAGGGAATCGACTTCCTTAGCGGAACGGTTGATTACCGCAGCTACGTGCGACTCTTTAGCAGCTTCTACACATTCGTGTGGAGAGTGTTCGCCGGGACTTCAATAGGCTCGGACCCGCAGAAGTTCTTCATCGGCGGGACCGAGAACTGGATCAATATCAGGTTCAACGGCGATTTCATCCCTGTCAGAAACGCGGAGGATCTCCAATTCCTTACGCCTGTTGTTCCGATGCGCGGTTACGATTATAATGCCAAATTCGGGAACAACTTTGCATTATTGAATATGGAGTTCAGGTTTCCGATGCTTGGGTTTCTATCGGCTGGACCGCTGCCGCTCTTCCAGACTTTCTTCGGTACCGCCTTCATGGATGTCGGCTCGGCATGGGGTTGGGATTGGAACAACAGGTATGTTAAGTTCCAGGCGTTCGATTACAGTAGCGGCGGAAGGCTCAAGACAAGAGATCTCCTGGTAGGCACGGGTGTGGGAGTCAGAATGGTGATCCTCTACTTCCTACTCCGGCTCGATATCGCCTGGGCGTTCAACATGCAGAGCTTCTCACCGCCGAGATACTACTTCTCACTCGGATATGATTTCTAGGGCTAGAGGGCAAAGGGCATAGAGCAGAGAGCAATGGGGTCTGCCGGTATCCTTGGCGGTTCTGTACGAGGCGTCTCGCTAATGCCATGGGAAGTCACCGCTTGCCGAAATTGAGCTCAAGGAGATAGGAAGGGGGAATTACCGTCGTGATAAATCTCACAAGAAGCGGAAATCGATTTGACATTCGGACCATGAGATCATAGATTGGCGGAAAAGAGAAAGCGTGAGAGGGGGATCTATCACGCTTAAAAGGAGTATGGCCCGCTCAAACTTCGAATGGGAAGGAGCAGCACGAAATGGGCAAGGGAAGAAGGCTTCGGAGGGGAAATGCCGCAAAGTGGCTATTGTCGGTACTCACGATAATCTTCATGACCGTGCCGGTGACGGCGCAGGTGCATATCGTTGAGAGTGCAACTATATCTCCGGTTCAGCCGAGAAACACAGATGCCGGCGGAGTGGTTACCCACGATCTTCGCTTCGTGCTCTCATGGGACAGCCATGTAACGAGCCGTCTATTGATTGAGGCTGCGCCGTGCGGTATGACGCTCGGGGGAACAGTTTACGGATCGGACAGCATAGTCGTATCGGTTCCGCATGCACCGGCGGGCCAATACTGCTTCGAGCCGCAGATGGGGGTTACACTTCCAGGGCAGGTAACCCACGCCGTCTTTTCGATCTACCTCGACGGCACACTTGTAAGAAGTGAGAGTGCTACGACCGGATCATCGGAAACCGATATTTATATAATCTGGCCGAACGGAGGAATATGCTATGGCACTCCCTACAATAGCGATTTCGATTTCGAGCTGGTGTCGAAATATTTTGTTGGCGATCCCTATATACCCGAGGTAAATGCAGAGGATGCCTGCGACAGCACAGCGTGGACACCTTCGGACCCGTTGACATGCTCGATAATCTCGGGGAGCGAGCACGCTTCGTTCCACGATGCCGCGACCGGTGTGAGAATAGGGACGAGCATAACGACGACGGGCGACAGCCTGGGTAATTACATGCTTGAGTTTGACGGTGTTTACCCCGACTCGACATCATGGATCGTGATCCAGGCGACGAGCGACGGCCTCACGAAGACTGATTCGGTACAGATATCGGGTCGGCCGATAGTGAGGGTCGATCCTCGGGAGATACCGACAGGAGATACAGCCAGATTGGACGTACAATGGAATCCGGTATTGTCGGGTCCGGGGTTCGTGAGTTTCTACGAAGCTGGGATAATCAGCGGCGGAAAGTACGGGAGCCTCCTTACAGGCTCGGGTGATACGGCTTCTTACCTGCCATACACAGGTTCGCAGTTCAGATTTGTCGCGTCGGGCAGCATAGATTCGGATTCGGTGAGAGTCGGAATAAGGGTAGGAGCGGCAGTCGGTATGCTGGAGAAGGCATCACCCGGAGGAGGCGGAAAGGTAGTCGAGAGTACGGCGAAGCCGAACGGAGTCCCGGGATCGGAGAGTCGGAAGGGGGTACTTACAATCAGGCGGTCCCCCGAAATCGCGGACGGCTTCATGTATCCCGATTACACGATCGCGTACGTGGAGGTGGTAAGTGCAAACAGGCCGAAGCTTGTGATACTCCAGCCGACGGTAGATTCGCCGGACGATATGATTTCGGCAGTTCCTCAAATGCCAACAGTTGTTTGTAAGGCTCAGCTT
>JAJZNW010000067.1 GCA_021811615.1 Bacteroidota bacterium | reverse complement strand
CTCCTAAGAAGAAGAACGGGCGACGGTGTTCAAAAGCCGGGATTTGGCCTTCTTTATTAGGATCTCCAGGAAAACGAAACGTTCCCTCCAGCTCATTTTTGACGGAGCTCATCTTCCCCGCACATTTTTTCAGTTATAAGAAAGATTTATATGAAATCAGCTTCTTTTGTGCTGAGCAGTGAAATAACAAATCTGCTCGAAGCACAGGGAATCACAGTGCCGACACCGGTACAGGAAGAAATCATACCGGCAGTCACAAACGGTCAGGATGTGCTTGCACAGTCTGAAACGGGATCGGGCAAGACGCTAAGTTTTGCGATACCGATCATCGAAAAACTGCAGAGGAACGACGGCCTTCGGGCGCTCGTCCTTGTGCCGACGCGCGAGCTTTGTACCCAGGTCGCGGGCGAGTTTATCAAGTATTCCGGTAGGAAACGTCTCGGCATCGTTCCGGTATACGGCGGAGTGCCGATCGGCGCACAAGCATCCCGTCTCCACAACGCGAACATAATCGTCGCGACTCCGGGGAGGCTCATCGACCTCCTGAACAGGCGTGCCGTGAAATTGTCTTCCGTGAAGTACTTTGTCTGCGACGAGGCGGATAGAATGCTGGATATGGGATTCATACGCGATGTCGAGAGGATCGCCGGTCAGCTTCCGCCTGAGCACCAGACAATGTTGTTCAGTGCAACCGTGTCGAAAGAGATAGAAATACTTGCGGGCAAATATCTGCGCAATCCCAAGAATGTCCGCCTGGCGTCTACGGTGAAGCCGGTATTTCTGAAGCAGACATACTGCAATGTTACACCGGAACGGAAAACGGCAATGCTTTCGGACTTGCTCAATGAAGATCGCCAACTCGCGATTGTCTTCTGCAACAAAAAGTATGTGACCGCCAAACTCGCGAAGACACTCACTGCAGCAGGCATTCATGCCCGCTGTCTCAACGGCGACATGTCTCAGCCCCAGCGCGAAAGGGTGACGAACGATTTCCGTCAGAAGAAATTCAGCGTCCTCGTCGCGACCGACGTGGCGGCGCGGGGAATCGACGTAGACGACGTGTCTCATGTCTATAATTATGAGATACCGAAGGACGTGGAATCTTACACGCACCGCATCGGACGAACCGCCCGCGCCGGCAAGAAGGGGGAAGCGATCTCGCTCGTAGCGACGGAAGAGGAGAGAAAATCCTTCCGGCAGATTCTCTACAAATACCGCGGGGAGATTACGTTGAAGGACACGGGCGGTTCAATCAGCCGGCAGTTACCGAAAGAACCTCCGAAAGGAAAGGTCATCCGTGCGAAAGACAGTGTGCCGAAACCGGTACATGACCGGAGTGGACTAACGTGGAAGAAGAAATGGCAGGAACTGCAGGGCTACGAAGGCAAGAGTCGCTAAACGGTAATCTTCCGGCATTGAATGAGATTAATCATGCGTAGGGAGTCCGTTACATGTGATATGCAAGGTTGGTGTTGGTTGAGCCCGGTATAAGTGCTCCGGGAATTTCTGCCGCACCAACAGCATGCTTGTCTTGATTATGCGGCGTACCGCGATGCGGGCACCGGATAATTATTTTCTCTAGACGGCCTGCCGAAGTAGTTTATCGGCGGCCCTATGGTATATTGCCTAACAAGGAGACGAATGAGGGAAAAGACGGACGACGAGTCAACCGCGCCGATTGTATCATCGATTCCTAAGACGCTGCACTCGCGTGAGTCTGCGCAAAGGCTGGTAAGGGCGACAGTAGGTTTATGGAGAGAGAAATCCGACAAACATAATAACCCCTCATCGCTCATTCTCGACTTTGACGGTATCTTCCGGTTATCGGAATCCGTTGCAGAGGTGCTCGTTCAGTTCCGTTACGAATTCCCGGGAGGCAAATGTCCTCCGGTAAAATTCTTGAATGTATCGGCTACTGTCAGGAAAACTCTCACGTCGGCTGAAAAATCTCTTGCACAGATCCATAAGAGACTCAATGCCAATCGAAAAAAGAAAAGCGGCTTCAGCATAAAAATTTGAGCCTGCAGCAGTTTCCAGGGGAATTCATACCGGGCAACATGGATTACGTGGGGACGAACACCAGGGCGAAGCCCGGCAGAGTAGTCCCTTGATTCGCAGTCCCGGAAGTCGTCACCTCCCACTCCTATGGACTAATCCCTTTGACCGTTCCTAAGAAAATCCCGGCCCTCGACTCTACAAAAGGCGATTTGGAACCACTATGGGGCCGGCATCGTGAGGGCCGAACGTTCAAGTCTGGTCCCGCAGCTATTAGTGGGAAGAAAAGCCTCAGAAAGCGCCATGACTTAATTTTCGGACTCGAGCATAGCGGGGTTTCGGCTGTTGGCATGACGATTCGTCCATCGCAGGAGTATCGCCGGATTGCACGAGTCCTTCGGGTTGGGTAACTTCTGTTGAATCCCCAATGTCAGGTCCGAATATCATTATGACAACTTGCGAGACCGGCATTCCAAACCGGAGAAACCGTGACTGAGAAGATAAAACTGCTGATCATCGAAGATAACCCGCTTCTCCGTGAGGGTATCTCGGCTATACTCAGTAGAAACTCAGATATCCGGGTAGTCTCCGGACCGGGTAGCCGGAAGAAGCCTATCCAGAAAGTTCGAGACCTCAGGCCGAACGTGCTCCTTCTCGACCTTGGGCTGAGAAGCCAGAACAGCCTGGAACTAGTCCGGTCGATAAAGTCTGATTTTCCTAATGTGAAGGTCATAGTTATGGACCTTGCTCCGACCGAGACAGACATCCTGCTCTTCGTGCGCGCCGGAGTATCCGGCTTCGTGCTAAAAGGCGCCACGACTGAAGATTTTCTGAGGACCATACGCGCCGTTTCCCGCGGAAAGAAAGTCCTGCCGCAGCTGATGACTGAATCGCTCTTCTCACAAATCGTCGAGCAGGCTGTCAGCGGGAAAATTACATCGAGGGTTGTCGAAGCCGTGCGGATGACAAGGCGCGAACGCCAGGTCATCTTGCTCATAGCGGAGGGGCTCTCGAATAAGGAAATCGCAGATAAGCTGCACCTCTCCACTTACACCGTAAAGAGTCACGTCCACAATATACTCGAGAAGCTTCTCCTTCGCTCCCGCGTCCAGATCGCGAAGTACGCCCTTACAAATTCGGAGCTGATGAAAGCCGAGGAAAGCGTCACTCTCATCGAGGAATAATCTCCTTCCTTCAAAGGTCTAATCCCGTTTTCATCCTCATGGACGATTGAATCCGCGTAGGCGTGAACTTAGTTTAATGGTGTGATGAATTCGTGGAATCGCCTCTTCCCGGTCGGCAGGTGCTGCCGGCGCATAAGCGATGACAGGACCAACTCGGAATTCTAATTTCAGGAGCATCGAATGAAAAAGACCAGGCTTTTACTCATCGAAAAAAATCGCACGCTGAGGGATGGGCTCGCGGCGATTCTTAAGAAACGAGACGACGTTACAATAGTCGCGGCATCCGGCGATAGCGAGAATACAATTCTTAAACTGCATAAACTGAGACCCAACGTGATTCTTCTGGATCTCAACTTACGCAGTCAGAACAGTCTGCACGTGGTCAGCCTTGTGAAGAAGGAATTTCCGGAAGCGAAAGTGGTAGTCATGGATCTGGCCCCCGTTCACGGCGACGTCGTTCAATACGTGAGGGCGGGAGCATCGGGTTTCATACTCAAAGATGCGACGCTGGAGGACTTCATCGCTACCATACAGACGGTCTCAAAAGGCGGGCAAGTCCTGCCGCCTACGCTTGCGGAATCGCTCTTTTCGCTGATTGTGGAACAGGCAATCAAGGGAAAGAAAATCAAGATTACCGAGCCTGTCAGGATGACCAGGACAGAGAAAGAGATTTTCGGGCTCGTCGGCAACGGCCTGAGCGACAGGGAAATCGGGGAGAAGCTTAAAACTTCGACGCGCGCCGTGCGGACGCATCTGCAGGCAATAATGAAAAAACTCGCATTGCACACGCGCCTGGAGATCAGGGATTACAAGTACACTGACGGGACACTGGAAACGATCGTAGGCAGCATCTCGGTGGTCGGTGACTGAAAGAAGACTCGGCTAACGCCAAGGGCACGCGGGTGGAAACGGCGACACACGTGACTATGCCTCCTCAAGAGGTTTGCCGGTGAGTTTGATTCTTGCACAACCCCTGGTGGGAGGCGGGAAGATCTTTAAACTGCAGAAAGGAAACTGCGAAGTGAAAGGTGAACAGGTGAAGAAATTGTTGAGCAGATTTCGGATGGAATCTCTGGATGAAATGATCTACGGAAATGGGCCCAAGCATATACAACCGACCGGGATCTCATGGTTGAACGTTCACAGGCTTTTCGATTTTCGTTGGTGGCGGCGCCTTCGTTTCAGATTGTACCTTTGGCGTAAAGAAAGGGCAATTCCCAAGCACCCACGGATTAGCTAGGTAGAGAATAAGCTCGGAGGCAAGAGGGAAAAGGCAAGACGTCATCCGGCGGGAGGCGGCATGGAGTTAATTCGAGTAATCTGAAGAGGAGATAGTGGCTGATAAAGAGGAATCCACACAAGGGTGTGTGATAATTGAAACGTCAGAACTCGAGAAGCTTCTGGCTGACGAATACGTGCTTTATATGAGGACGCGCGATGCAAGCCGGAAGATAGCTGACGAATGTCCGGCCGAAGTGCAGGTGCTTTTCGAGAAACAGTGCCGGTCCATGAGTGCCATAGTTGCCGACGTGGGCAGGGCGGTGCGCTCTTTTGGGCGTACTCCTTCTTTCGTTCATGAAGAATTCATGGAGATCACGAGGCTAAACGGACACGCTGAGCTATTCGAAACGCAGAACGAAATCATTGCGGTCCTGCTTGACGACCACGAGTCCGTTATGGAGCTTCTGAGGAACGGCGAGTTCAATCTTTTGGATCATCGGTCAGTCACCTACACCGAGGAATTCACGGCGGGCCTCTTGAAACGACATGAGGAGATGGCTGGAGCACTTAGAGAATGGCTGGAATGAAATTCTCCTTGTAGCCTCCGGAAATTTCTTCGTTCCATGCCCGTTATATGCCCGGTCGCGGGGAGAAAAGCATATCAAAAAGTATTTTCCTGTATCAGCAACTCTGCGAAAGCGAAATAAA
>JAJZNW010000040.1 GCA_021811615.1 Bacteroidota bacterium | reverse complement strand
AAGACGCGGAGGTGACGAATCCGGATTGGCGCATCTCTCCCTGGACGAGCGACTGGTACAAGCTGCAGCCGTGGGAGAAAAAAGTGTCGGGCAATTTTTACGATGTTGTTTTCGACCGTCGGTACGGCGGCGACCTCGAAGGGGTGATGGATGAACTCCCCTACCTCCATAAACTTGGCATCAACGCGATTTATTTCAACCCTCTGTTTGAATCGCCGTCTCTCCACAAGTACAATACCGCGAACTATGCTCACATAGACCACAACTTCGGTCCCGATCCAAAGGGTGACCTTAAGATTATGTCCGAGGAAAATCCGGACGACCCTTCGACTTGGAATTGGACCGCCGCCGACAAAGAATTCCTGAAACTGATTAAGAAGGCCCACTCCATGGGGATGAGAGTGATAATCGACGGCGTCTTCAATCATGTCGGCACCGACTTCTGGGCTTTCAAGAATGTCGAGGAGTATCAGGAGAAGTCGCCTTACAGAAGTTGGTTCGACGTTAAGAGTTGGAACGACTCCGCGAAAGGGACGAAGTTCGACTATGCAGGCTGGTGGGGGATTAAATCGCTCCCGATATTCAGGAAGGACACGATTACCGGACTCGTACACGGACCTTATGAATACATAATGGCAATAACGAAGCGATGGATGGCGCCGAACGGAAATCCGAGGGATGGAGTAGACGGATGGAGGCTCGATGTTCCGAACGAGGTGCCGCATCAGTTCTGGATCGCCTGGCGAAAGGTTGTCAAGGGAATTAACCCAAACGCCCTCATCATCGGCGAAATTTGGGACGACGCCGCGGCGTGGCTCAAAGGTGACCAGTTCGACGGGGTGATGAATTATGAATTCGCGAAAGCGGTGATGAAGTTCTTCATCGACAAGAAGATGGCCATTACGCCGTCCCAGTTTGACTCGACGCTTGCCGCCATCAGGCATATGTACCCCGATAGCGTCGACTACGTTCTGCAAAACCTGGTGGACAGCCACGATACCGACAGGCTCGAATCGATGATCGTAAATCCGGACCGAGCATACAATGCGGACGCCAGCCCGAGGAATAACCCGAACTATAGCGTCAGGAAACCCGATACGGCAGAGATACAGCGGCAGAGGCTCATCGTCCTGTTCCAAATGACATACGTCGGCGCGCCGATGATTTACTACGGCGACGAAGCCGGGATGTGGGGTGCCACCGACCCGGATAACAGGAAGCCGATGTTGTGGCCGGATATGAAATACAGGGACGAGAAGACGAGTCCCATTGCGGGTGTAACGCGTCCGGACGATAGAGATGTTTTTAACTGGAACCTCTTCGATTATTACAGCAAGCTTGTGCACGAACGCGAAGCCGACCCTGCATTGACACTGGGAACTTACAAGACTCTGGTCGCCGACGATTCGAAGAAGGTCTTTGTGTTTGAGAGAGCATACGGCGGGCATGTCGCGATCGTCGGTTTCAATCTGTCCGGCGAAAGGGAAGTTGTGGAAGTGGCCGCCGGCGAAGAGAACGGCAGTTACCGTGACGTATTGAACAAGAAGGAACTTCATGCGCGGGAAGGCAAGCTCCATTTGACTATCGATCCGGGCTGGGGCGTCCTTCTTGTAAACGACATCAAATAAATCCACGAGCAACAAGAGTTTAAAGGGAGCTGAATGTGGCCGGAGTAAGACTGAGCGGCGTGACAAAGATTTATGACGGCGGTGTCATTGCGGCAAAAGATGTAAACATCGAGGTGGAGGACAGAGAATTTGTCGTGCTTGTCGGGCCGTCAGGCTGCGGGAAGACGACGGTTCTAAGGATGATAGCCGGCCTTGAGGAAATAACGAACGGTGAACTATACATCGGCGATCAGTTGATGAACGATGTGCCGCCTAAAGACAGGGACATCGCAATGGTGTTCCAGAACTACGCGCTCTATCCGCATATGAGTGTCCATGATAACATGGCTTTCGGGCTGAAACTGAGAAACTATCCGAGGCCGGAAATTGAAGAGAGAGTGACGGAAGCGGCGGAGATCCTAGGTATACGGGATTATCTCTCGCGGAAACCGAAAGCCTTATCGGGTGGACAACGTCAGCGGGTCGCGCTTGGAAGGGCGATTGTAAGGAAGCCAAAGGTCTTTCTGTTCGACGAGCCGCTCTCGAACCTAGACGCGAAGATGCGGGTTCAAATGCGCGCGGAGATCTCAAAACTCCACAAGCGGCTCGACGCGACGATGATATATGTTACGCACGACCAGGTCGAAGCTATGACTATGGGGGACAGGATCGTGGTGATGAAAGACGGCGTCGTCCAGCAGATAGGAAGCCCTCTTGAGCTTTACAACAATCCCGGAAACAAGTTCGTCGCGGGATTCATAGGCACACCTGCGATGAACTTCTTCGAAGGGCGCGTAAAAAAGGAAGAGAGGCTCTACTTCGAAGGGAAGGAAGCTGAACTGAAAATAGAAATCCCGTCAGAGCTGGAAGGGAAGCTGCCGGCCGCCGCGGGCAAGGATGTCTATCTGGGACTGAGGCCTGAGCACATCGTCCCAGAGGAGGATAGGAAAGGAAATCTCCGCTCCTCATGCAACCTCAAGGTGGAAATATCTGAGCCGATGGGAAATGAGGTCTTTCTCTATTTCCAGTCCGGATCGAATCCCATTGTGGCCCGCGTTGCCGCTGCCATCAACCCTAAACCGGGCACCGAGCTGAAAATGTATTTCGATACGACACACGCTCACTTCTTCGACAAAGTTAAAGAATGCGTGATCGCGTAGACGTGATCTGTTCGCCGGCCGCCCTCCGGTTACTCGGAGAGCTGTGCTGTGACTAAATATGATTTGTCCGTACTTGCCGGAACTTTGACATAAAGCATTTTCACGGTCGGGTCGTAACGATAGCCCGACTTTGCCAATTCCCACGCCTTCCGTGATATTATTGACCGCAGTGGAGAACCGCCTACAACCACGCTTGCGGGCGATTTATCGATACGGTGAATCTCACACTCGTAGACCCTGTTCTTCGGTTTCCCGATGTAATTTCCCAACGAAGCACCGATCGATATTCTGAGCTCCTCCGCTTTTGAACCATGCACCTCATCCACGTTGAAAGCTGTCTCCGCAAATTCTCCGCGCTGATAATCCTGTGTCTTCCCGTCGTCCTCATAGAGTCTAAAGCTCGAACTTGAATCGGGATCGGGATAGATGGCAAGCAAGACGGTATCGGCCGGATATTCACCCACATAAGCCTCGGGCGCCTGCCTCGGAATTATGCTCCCGAGTTTTACGAATAGAGGAACCTGATCGAGCGGGGCAGGGACGGATACGATTGTCCCGCCTGTGTAAACGGAGTCGGACCAGTAGTCTACCCATTTGCCGTCCGGCAAGTAGAACTTCTTTGTGGTCTGACCCTCCCTGACGACAGGCGCGACGAGGAAATCGTCTCCCCACATGTAAGCCGAGCTTTCGCTCGCGACATTGGGATCAGTAGGATAAGACATGAATAGAGGGCGCGCCAAAGGAAGTCCGGAAGTGTACGCCTCATGCGCCATAGTGTAATTGTAGGGCAGAAGCGAATATCGTAGGTCGATAATTTTTCTGGCGACCATTTCTGTCGAGTCGCCGAAAGCCCATGGCTCGGTTCCGCCGAGGGCGTCATAACCATGTGCTCTCATCACCGGGCAGAACGCGCCGAACTCCAACCACCTGATATAAAGCTCCGGTGTCGTCGGCTTGTTTCCCGTAAAACCTCCGATGTCTGAATTGTGATAAGCCATCCCGGACATACCCATATTAAGCAGAATGGGAAGCTGCACTGACAGACCGTGGAATGTTTTCGCGACATCTCCGGACCATGTCACGGCCCCGAACCTTTGTATCCCGGCGTAGCCTGATCTCGTCAGGTTGAAGAGCCGTCGGTTGGGGAACGAGCGGTTGTAACCGTCGAAGAGAGTCTTTGCCCAGAGAAAGTCATACACGTTGTGAATCTCAAGGTCGGGCCCATCATGGAACATCATCTGTGGATAATCCCGCTCCGGCTCCGCGAGATCGGTCCATATCCCCGATACGCCTGTCTCAAAAATGTGCCGATAGTGTTTCCACCACCACCTGCGCGCCGCGGGATTGGTGATGTCAACAAGGCCGGCGTCGCAGCCGCATGCCCAGAAATGGTCGAGAAGGTAACTCGTTCCCGCCGAATCTTTGGCGAAATATCCGTTTCTTTCGGCAATCTTGAAGTTCTTCGAATGCCGGACAACATACGGCTCGGTTATGACAATGGTCTTAAACCCGCGGGAGAGAAAGCTCGATGTGACCTGCCTGGGGTCCGGCCATGCAGCGGTGTTCCATGACAGGTCTCCCATATTTCTGAACCAGTATAGATCCAGCACGATAGCGTCGCATGGGATGTTGTCTTTCCGCATCCTGTCGATCATCCGGGATGCCTGGGCTGAATCTCTGTAGCCGAACTTCGACTGGATGTAACCATATGCCCACTTGGGGAGGAGTGGAGCTTTTCCCGTAAGCCAGGTATAATCGTGAAGCAAGCCCGCATACGTAGAGTCGTAGATGAAGTAGTACGACAACTTTCCACCGTAGGCGCTGTAGCCGAGTATGCTTGGATTGACATGACCGATATCGAAATGTCCCTTGTATGTGTCATCGAAATAAATGCCGTAGTGATTTGACGATACGATGAAAGGGATATTAACATTCATTGTCGGCGGCATGCCTCCGTTCGGGTACCCCCCATGCTGCTCGTTGAAGCTGTCAAACTCCAGGCCGCGAAGGTCCAGACTGATTCCACGCTCACCGGTTCCATAAAAATGTTCATTGCTGGTGATGGAAAATCTCGCCTCCGTGGTAGCATTCGACGAAGAAATGCCGCCCGATAGCGGTTCGCCGGTCAAGAGTCTTCCGGACTTGTCGTAGTACGAAATCCGGAGCGGGTACTTCCGGCAAGTAATACGGAGCAGCGATGTCGTAATCGATAGTGAAGAATCGCCATTGATTATTGTATAATGGACGCGCTGATCCGGCTTGCGTATCACAATTTGAAAATTATTTTCAGTGGACGATGGGGCCGGATTGCATTCAACGCATACAAGATTTGGCTTGTAGAGAATGAATCGGAGAGATGTC
>JAJZNW010000135.1 GCA_021811615.1 Bacteroidota bacterium | reverse complement strand
TCTTCTTCTCGGTCCTTTCTCCAACAAAGTCTCCATTATCCGGTTCGTGAACCCGATAATCTCGACATCTTTAATTATTACGGCAACTTACGCCATTTTCACCAACCGAGTTTTGATACGCCTACCTGCTAATTCCCTTGACTTTGGGGTCGGTGCAGTATATCTTCTCGACACCGGTCGCTCAGGGAGCCGGAAGCTGCTGCACTTTCTCTCCAAAACCGGATCATCCAGGGCCCTCGCCGGGCGGTCTTCCATTCGCTTACATCATCATGAACTTTCAGGGAGCGTCGATGATGTATATCATTATCCCCGCAGTGACGATGAACGCCAGTACCATGCCCGTTCCTCCCCCTGATCCCATCCTCCCGCGAAAACAGTATGCTACAAACATAAACATGACACACGCTGGGACCGATACTAGCCATGAAGGGAAGCGGTGCCAGTTCGGTCGGCACTCAGCTTCATCAAACTAAAAAGAAAGGATTGAGACCATGAAAAATGCTATCATCGCGACAATTCTTCTAATCGTACTGGTGAACCTGTCGGCCGCTCAGAAGGCGAACGTAATGCCGATAACTACCGCATCTAACGAGGCAAGGGAGCTTTTCATGAAGGGACTCGATAAGTTCGATAATGTTGAGCTCCCGGCCGCCGCCAAGTACTTCGACCAGGCAATCGCTGAAGATCCTGATTTCGCGCTTGCTTACTGTTATCGTGCCGTCTCGGGCGGCGGTTCGCAGGTCATCAACAAGAACTTCGAGAAAGCGCGTTCTCTTGCAGGCAATGCTTCGAAGGGGGAGCAGCTTCTGATTTCCTATTTCGATGCCGGTTACAGAGGCAGGACTGTCGAGATGAAAAAAGATCTTGACAAGCTTGTCTCGATGTACCCCGGTGACAAACGCGTCATGTTGTACACGGCCTATTATTATTACGGCACTGAGAACTACAAAGAGGCGATCAAATACTTCAAGAAGGTCGCCTCGATCGACAAAAACTTCCCGCCCGCCTACAACATGCTCGGTTATTCCTACAGCGCCGTCGGGAACTTCAAATCGGCGGAACAATCGTTCAAGGAATACATCCGCTTGAATCCGGACATGCCGAATCCTTACGATTCGTACGCGGAGCTGCTCCTCAAGATGGGGCGGTATGACGAATCGATAGCTCAATATCAGAAAGCACTCGACCTCGATGAAACATTCATCTCCGGCCTGTACGGCGTCGGCAACGCTCACCTGTTCAAGGGAAATTCAGAAGAGGCGAGGACACACTACGACAAAGCACTTGCCGGAAGTAACTCGATAGACGATAAGCTGACGGCAATGTCCTACAAGGCTTGGTCATATCTGTTCGACGATAATCCGGACGATGCTGTTAGGACATTTGAGGAGAGGCGCTCTCTCGCCGAGAAGGAAAATCAGAGGACTTCCGCGTTCTATTCGGCTGCCTACGCCGGGTTGATCCAGTGCGAACTCGGTGATCCCTCGGATGGGTTGGCGAGATTGCAGGATATCTCCTCGAAGCTGGACAACGCCGATCTTACGACCGCCGAGAGAGAGAATCTTCGCGTGAACATCGATTCGTGGCTCGCGTATGCGTACGCCGCAAATGACATGCTGGACGAAGCGGGAGCGACTGCAGACGCGTTTGCCGAGGAGATCGAGCCGCGCGGCAACCCTGCCGAGAAGAAGACTCTCGAAATGCTTCTCGGCATAATCGACTACAAGAGCGGCAACTATGACGACGCGGTCGACCGGCTAAGCAAGCTGGAGCCGGACCCGCTGATTATGTACCACCATGCGATGGCGCTAAATATGAAAGGAGACAAAGAAGGTTCCAGGGCTCTCCTCACAAAGATCTCCAACTGGAACAGGAACGAGCTTTTCCTGGCAATGGTATGGACTAACACAAAATCCGCGCTGCGAAAGTAAGCCTGAATTCTATGCGGTCTTCGAGTTTCCAATTCAACCAGCGATCTGCTTTGGGAGGGGGCCGTGTCGGCGTCTCTCTTCAATCGTGACCGGTCCCCTTTCGTATCGCCGCTCTTGCTTGGCGAGCGGCCATTAATGGCAGCCGGATTTTGCTGGCAACATCATCGCCGGTACAATCGTCGGAGAGTACTGTTGGACTCGCCTTGTTGCTTCTTCTTTGTATTTTGACAAATTTACCCGAAGGAGAATATTTCCGGGCCGAAATCGGTTAAATCGAGCGGGGACCCGGGAAAAAGAAAGGAGTGGATCTCATGCGTGCTTCTTTCGCCTTGGCATTTGCCTTCGCTTTCCTTTCAGGCTGCAAATCATCCGTCACCGGCACACCTCCTTCAGAAAAAGAGTACGACATTACCGCCGTCTTTTCCCTGAGCGACACTGATAATGGCGGAGAAACGCGGTTCCGTGCCGGAGACAACTTCGACCTCTCATTTGTAATGGTTAACCGCACAGCCGACACGCTCTACTACGATGTCACCGGTCCACCGCCCGTAGTCTTCACGATAACCCATAAGTGCTCAGTCGTCGCGAGTTCAGTCGATGGTTATGGTTTTATTCAGATTGTAAAAAGAAAAACATTCCTTCCCGGCGATACGCTTCAGGCTCGCTGGAGGGCTCCCACAACCCCCGCTCAAAAGCCAAGAGTGCGCCTGGTCCAGGGGGTTTATAACGCGGGGGTAACATTCCCGACATTCCCCGGCAGGACTGTTTCGCCAATCGAACCGATTCCGTTCGCCGTTGATAATTAAGGCGATGCCCAGCGGGAACAGCTACCTCCCACTGGAAGTGTAATCGGGCAACCATTCTTTCGTTACCCCCCATTCAGCAGGAGGACACAGTACACCAATCCCGAGGGGAGCGAAACTGCGACCCACACGAAAGGCGCATGCGTCATTCAAATCGCCTCCGAAGAGTCAAGCCGCGGCGATCAGGCTCCGCCCTGATTCGTCCTCGCCTACCCGTCCGCGTCGTTGCATCTTTCCATATGGTTGCGTATGCTTCGACGTAAATGAGGGGATGCAAGTAGCTCCTGCTCTAGAGGGTGTTATTACAAAGGAGGTAAAATGTCACGGGCTGTGCTAACAATCGCGTTATTTCTTTTTGCCGCCGCATTCGTGTCGGCGCAAACCACTGTCACCGGCAGACTCACCGGACAGGACGGCAAGCCGATGATCGAAGCCAACGTCGTCCTTCTCGCGCCGACCGACGTTCAGGACACAGTCCGAACTGTGCGTGCCGCGAAGAACGGCGACTTCAGCATCACGGTCGACTCCGTCGGAGTCTGGCTCCTCGAATTTACCGGCGTGGGGCACGAATATAGAAGGACGGCATTTTACTTCGAGAAGCCGGGGACAATTCACGTCGACGTGCGACTCGGAACGTACCATTATCCGGATAATTTCAACGAAGTCAAGGTGGTGGGGAGTTTCAACGACTGGGACAACGCGAGTGCTTATCCTATGATCAGGCGCTCCGACGGCACCTATTCGCTCGTTGTGAAGACAAAAGCCGACTCGGTAGCGTACAGGCTGATGAACGTCGTGAAGGGGGACCTCGTCGAAGGGACGGACGCGGATTACTATTTATACGACGGCTATTGGGGATATAACTCCGTCCTCAAGCCGAAGAACGGGGAGGTTAACATCATATTCGACCCATCGAAGCTTGAGCGTTCTGACAAGCCATCGAAGGTTATGTTCGCGGACAGCAATTCAGCGGAGGCGAAGTTCGCCGCGATATTCGATGAGATGATGAATAACGAGAAGAATTTCATGGACTATTACAGAAGCTACATGGCGTCAGGGAAGAGCATGATGGAATTCCATTACGACTGGTCGGCCGTCGAACAATCCATCGCGTCGAGGATCGCCGCCGAGAAGAACCCGCTCTTGAAGAAAGAGCTCATGTTCGCCTACATCGAGCTCGGCGCGCTCACCGCGAAGCTCGACACGCCGCTGGTTAGAGAGTCGCTCCGTGAAATTTCTCCGAGGTCCCATCTCTGGGCGCTGATGCCGATCGTGTCGACGGTGCTCAGGATGGCGGGTGAGAGCAAGTCGGAACAGGAGGCGTACATACAGGCCGTTATCGACGAGAATCCGAGCGCGGACGTGAAGGCGGCTGTTCTCGCCGGCGAATTCGTCCAGGCAAAACAGACCGGTGATGCCGCCGCGGCAGCAAAGTATTACAACTTAATAGTGGAACGCTTCGCCAACACGAGGATCGGCCAGGCGATAAAAGAACGCTTCTCTCCCGGAGCCGGACCGGAGGTCGGCAGCCCTGTGCCTTCCTTCTCGGTCGTGTCGATGGAAGACTCCGCCGAAACAATCTCCAACGAGTCGCTGAAGGGAAGATTCTATCTCATGGACTTCTGGGCGACATGGTGCGGCCCGTGCGTGGCCGAAATGCCTAACCTCCAGAAGGCGTACGACACGTTCAAGGGGGACAATTTCACGATTCTAAGCCTGTCGCTAGACAGGTCGAAGGAAGATGTCGTGAAGTTCCGCGAGACGAAATGGAAGATGCCCTGGCTTAACGTCTTCCTCGGCATGGACTCCCAGAACAAAATTCTAAAAGACTTCGACGTTATGTCCATACCCAACCCGGTGCTTGTTGACCCCACAGGCAGAGTCATCGCCGCTGGCGATCAGCTCAGAGGCGACGAGCTGATGAAGACGCTTGATAAATACCTGGTAAAATGAATCGTGGAGTCGCGTTGAGCCGAGGCCCGAAAGCCGCGGCTCAACGGCCTATATTTGAGGAGGACATTTGATGCTGCCGAACCATGAATCTTCACGTGTGAACCAACCGCAGATAAGGAAATTATATTACTGGCTGTCGTATAACAGGTTCTCGGTGCTCCTGTACGGAGGGCTGTTTTACCTTCCCTACTTCCTTGTCCTGGTGGCGCTGATCGTTCTCGCCATCGTCTTCGCGCCTTACGTCCTCTATGTCCTTTACAAGAACGGGAAGCGCGGATGGCTAGTCACATTCGCCATTGTCGTCGGAATACCTGTGCTTCTCGCCTTCCTTCCGACGGGAAGCGATACCTTTGACGCCGTGCTTCGCTTCCTCCCTCTCCTCGCGTTTTACTTCTACTGCTACATGTTGAGGTTCTCCGTCGGCGACTGGCTCAGCGACGCCAGCCCGTTCGGTGAAATTGAAGTCGACGAGAGAGAGCGGCAGGACCACATGTTCCGCTGAGCGCGCAACT
>JAJZNW010000078.1 GCA_021811615.1 Bacteroidota bacterium | reverse complement strand
CTGCAGTATCTCGACGGAACGGCGCGGAAGCCGGGATTGTGGATGATGGGACACATTGTCGAGCCGGCCCGCTTGTTCGAAGACATGAAGAGAATGGGAGTTATCGTCAGAAGTTCGGTTCAAATCGAGAACTGAAATGCGGCCGCCTGTGTTCCTGCGCAATTCTCGAGTTGAGTTTCCACCGAATAGTTTGAAACTTAACCGAAGCGAGTCAAAGCTCAGGAGGCTTGGATGAAAAGAGGAAGCAGTCGCCGGGATTTTCTTAAGGCCGGAGTCCTTTTGGGTGCTGGTGCGCTCGTCGGCAGGACGGGTGTGCTTGCGAAGACGTCGAGGCTCTTCGTACCGGACACCCCGGACGTCGCAATCTTCCGCGGGGACGATTATTACGCGAACACGATCAGGGCTGTGGAAGCGCTGGGAGGAATGAAGCGGTTTGTCGGAAACGGCTCGACAGTGGGACTCCTCGTCAATTCGCGCTACATCAAACCCGGCACTTTCGTCAAGCCGGAGATTGTGATCGCCGCATTGGATATGTGCTTCGCCGCCGGTGCTAAGAAAATTATCAGCCTCGAAAATGTCACGAGCTCTTACTGGCGGTTGAGCGGCTTCTCTAAGAACCATTCCGAAGTCGTCGGCGGAATTGAAAATGCAGGGAACGGCTTCAGGAGGGTGAAGATACCGGACGGAATATCACTGAGAGAAGCCGAAGTTCGATCCGATCTCCTCGAATGCGACGCTTATATCAATATCCCCATCTTTAAGCAGCACGAGGGTGTGAAAATCACCGGCTGCCTGAAGAATATCATGGGACTGACATCCTCCGGAACCAACGACTTCTTTCACAACGGATCGGACAAGGGTGGCGGTTATGCCGATGTTCCGTTCCTGTCGCAGTGCATTGCAGATGCAAACATGATCCGGAAACCCGACCTGTGCATCGCAGACGCGACGGAGTTTATAACGAGCAACGGCCCGTTCGGTCCGGGCAATGTGTCGAAGGCAAGGAAGGTCGTCGCCGGGACGGATATCGTTGCGGTCGATGCCTTGGGTGCCGGAATCCTCGGCTATAACCCCGCGGATATTCTCCCGATAATCACGGCGCACAAGCATGGGCTCGGCGAAATGGATCTGAAGAAACTGAACGTCAGAGATTCATAGCGTGATACTGCAGCCAACTGGATTGTTCGGACCGGTGAAACCGTGAAATGAAGCCCCTGGCATTCCTTCTCCTGATCGGCACGTCGGTTTCCAGCGCACAGAATGTCTCCGATCTGCTGCCGATTTCAATCGGCAGTTATACAACATCGGATTCTGCGAGAATATATGCCGGAGATGAGCTTTACAGGATGATCGACGGCGGAGCGGACATATTCAGAGAGTACGGCTTCGGAAAGGTCATCGTGCAGCGCTATTCAGACAAGACCGAAGACCAAGTTGACGTGGAGCTTTATGAAATGGAAGATTCCTCTTCGGCTTACGGCATTTTCTCCCTGATCACATACAATACCGGCAGGCGGGTCGATGGCTTTCCATGTGAAGCGTATGCAGGCGATGGGTTCCTTCTGTTCTGGAAAGGAAAATACTACTGCAGCCTCACATCGTCGGATCGGTCGAACGATTCAGGGTTCGCCCGGGTGGCTGAAGCCATAGCGGGGCGGATCGCCGGTTCCGGCAAGCCCGAACTGGTGAACATGTTTAATCGTTATGCGTGGGCTTATCGCAGCGAATCAAGGATTGTCTATATCAAAGGAAACCTCGGACTTTACAATCTGAACGCGGTCCCGTTCGAAGTCGATCTCAGATTCGCGGAGGGGGTTTCCCTGTCTGCAGCCGGGGTCGGGAATGTCGTCTTCTCCTTCGCGACACGGGAGGCCTGTGAAAAGGGCTGTTCACTGATCGTCAAACGGCTGAACTCTTCTGCGGATTGGGACACTCTTTACACCGGACAGGATGGCGGTTTATTCCGTAAGCAGAAAAAGTATCTCGGGATTTTCCATGTCGGATGTCGTTTGGTTGTATCGACATCGGAAATCAAAGCCGGAGTCGAGAGCATGTCGGCAGAAATAAGACAAATCCTGGAGGATGAACGGGTCGGTTCGGAGTGAGCCTTGAACAGAAAGGAAAGAATCTTATGAAGAGAGCTCTGCTAATATTTCTTTTGACTTCAATATGGCCTTTGATAGGTCACGCTCAGGCGGTTTACGTGGACAGCAATACGGGCGATGACAGGAACCCGGGCACCAGGGAAGCTCCGTTGTTCTCCGTCGGGAGGGCGGCTGAAATCGTCAGGAGCCGGGACAATAATGTCTGTACCATAAAGCTGAATCCCGGAATTTACATCCTGAACCACCATGTGTCGGTCGAGACGGAAAAGGAAACGGCGGGCAAACGAATAGTGATCGAGGCGAGCATATTACCGGACGATACATCATGGACGCCCGAGAAGATGCCCGTGATCGCCAGCAGATCTGTAAAAGGTGAAATCCCGGGATTACATCATTGGGTGGTCGCTTTCCTGATAAATGAAAGTCATGTTACAATCAGGGGGATCAAGTTTCACGGGTATTTTTACCCGCATACGAGATACTTCCCGATTGCCAGGTTCAACAAATCAACAACGGATCTCAAGGTTGAACAATGCATGTTTGTCGGAGATGCAAATGTCTCGCAGATACAGGTGGGGGTAATCGCTTTTGAAAATGAAATCATGGTCGATCACTGTGTCTTCTATAAAGTGAGGAATGCCGTAGTGTTCGCCGGCGACTCGGGCAGTTTTACCAATTCGATAATCTTCGGCACGTCTCAGGCGGTGTGGACCGCGTCGCCGGCGAGGGGTTTCTATTTCGGTAACAGTATCGTCGCAAACTGCAGGTACGTCTGGGTTAACAATTATCCCGGGGCAGCCAGATGTACCATGAGTAATTGCTTGGTGGTTAACAACAGACACCATATGGGAATACCCGACAGCCTGCGTCTGAAGCCCGGTGAATTTGAGATAAGTGAGATCGGGGTAATCGAAGAGGGTGACATCTCACTGAGGCTGACCGGTGTCGACGATCGCCCCTTCCTGGATGAAATCGACAGGCCCCTGCCGCACGACTACATGCATGTCGTTCCGGGCACGCCTGGATTTGATATCGGAGCCGGAATATTCAAGCAAAGGAAGCAATGAGCCCTCTCTCCCGTTCAGGTGCGGAACGATGAAACGCTTCTGACCACGCCCGGGCGGGTTCCAGGGCTGTCGCCTCACTATCAGCCGCGATACCCGACAAGCAGAATCGGCATCAAAGGAAAATCAACCCGTTGTCAATTCACAAAACTCAGAAGAGGAGGAAGAAATGAATTCATTCGAAACAAATTCACAGCCTTTCGATTCTCCAGGTCAGAAGGGCACTACACGGAGAGCGTTCATTGCAAAAACCGCGGGCTGCACGGCGGGATTCGCTCTGATGTCTTTTCCCGGAATCATCTCGGAAGTGTTCGCCGCAAAGGCAGACAAATCAAGGGATGAAATAGTGAAGGAAGTGCAGGAGAAGGCAGAGAAGTACATGCAAATCTATGGGGCTTGTTCGCAGGGGAGCTTCTGTGCGCTGAATGAACAGTTCGATTTGAAAGGGGACAACATAATTCCGGGGCTGAAACTCTTCGCCGGTGGAATCACGGGGAGAGGGGAAACATGCGGCGCCGTGACCGGATCTCTCCTTGCACTTGGATTATCATTCGGAGCGAAAGACAAGAAAGAGTACGCGATGCAGAGCCCGTCCCTGAAGGCCGGAAGCGAATTCTTCGAGAGATTCACCGCCGAATTCGGTTCCACAAGATGCTCGAAGGTAGTGGAACACCAGTTTGGAAGGCCCTACGATTTTCAGAATCCGGAGGACATGAAACTGTTCATGGAAGCGGCGAAGACCGGCAAGTGCAACGAGGTGGTTAAGAAAGCAGTCTCTATCGCGGCGGACATAATAATGGAAGACCGCCGGATGTGACCGGCTGTAACCCGGGCGGCTCTCAACCTGCGGCTGATACATGATCCGGAACGAAGGGGTTCAATCCCTCGGCCTCATTATCCATGTTCTGGCCGAAGATAGTATCTCCAGCAGAGCCGCCCTTCTTTTCTCGGGAATCATCGCAGCCGTCGACAGCTCCTGCCCCTCCTCGTACATCGGAAACTCTTCTATCTTGAACCCGAGATCGTTGTAGAACCTGATCGCGTGCGCAGTGCTTTCAAAATCGTTCTCGCTGATGTTTATACCCGTTTGCGCCGTAATGTTCCTCATGGCCGACTTCGCGATCAAATTCCCGACCGGCCCGAGCATCGAGGCGATCTTCTTCCGCGCCTCGCCGAGTGTGATATCTGTCGTGATCCAGACGCCTCCCGATTTGAGCAACAACCCGCGCACAATCTGTGCCATGTTCGCTTTCTCCTCCATGTCCAGGTACATCAGGAGTCCCTCGTTGCAGACGGCGAAACGCTTTCCGCCGAAATGTGAAGCGGCATCTTTCATCTGGTCCTCATCGAGGACGTTCGCAGGTTGGAGGTGAAACTTGTCCATCGTGATGCCGGCCCTTACGGCGATCTCCGTAATGACGGGCGAACTCTCGGCATACATGTCGAGTAGATCGGTACCGACATAGATTCCTCCCTTTCGGGCGATCTCTATCCCACGCGGCGAGAGTCCGCATGCCAGCTCCATGGCATTTGCGATCCCGCACTTCTCGAGTCCGCGGTTGATCGATTTGTACCGCGCTTCGAACATGGCGGGAGAAATTTCCCCCATCGATACGACCTGGCTGCCGAGCAATTTAAGGGCGGTCTCTTTCGCGCCGGCGGACTCGGCGATCTCCTTTGAGCAGGGTATATCGGAAAGCGATCTCCAATACGCGGTTATCTTTGCCGTCGGACTGATTCGATTATGGTCGGTTCTCGTGCTCACGTCTGTCATTCCATTTTGCCTTTTTATCATTAAGACGATCAAGCACGGGCGAAATTCTAAACTCCAAACCCTAAACTCTAAACAAATTCAAAATGCGACATCCCAAACCGCAGATTGAATAGATATCCATTGGTGAATTCTGGTGATTGGATAATTCGGACGTGTTTAGAATTTCGGGCTTAGGATTTAGAATTTGAAACAAGGGTTCCGTTTGCGCAGCACATAGGGCGGGTCCTCCTCGACCGGCCGGACATCTACCATATCGTTTTTACGCTGCCGGCCCGCCGAAGATTTTTGTCTGCCGTGACGAGACTGGAGTTGTTCACGATAGCTGTGGCACATATCATCCTGTCCGCGGGGTCCCGGTTTATCTCGGCGGGAAGGTTTGCGGACAATTCAGCCGCCTCGGGCGATAAGCCTTTGAAATGGTAGTTGTTGGATGCCTTTAACAAGTTTATGAACTCGATATAAGAGATGTCGATGATCAGCCTATTCCTTTTCGCGAGCATCGCGATCTCCCAGAGCGATATTTCACAGAATATGATGCCGTCGGCGTCGTTGGCTCTGTCGATGGCCTTCCTGGCGGTCTTGCTTAGAAGAGCCGGGTTCAGTGCGTCCCAGATTATGACATGCGTATCAAGCGTTATCATCGAGAGCATCCCAGTGGGAATCGACCGGAGAAACGACGTCGTTAATCACGGCGGTCTTGCCGATTTCCCTCAGCTTCTTTCTGGCTTGATCTCTGAACTGGTCCGGCGGTACGATCCTCGCTACTACCCTTCCTCTAGACGCGATGTCAACGACCGAGCCGTGTGCTACCTCCCGGAGCACCTTCATAAGATTTGCTCTCAGCTCACTGACTGCGATAGTTTTCATACTCACCTCCTTGATCACTTGTACAACTCAAATGTACAAACTAAACGCGGAGATATCAAAGTGAACGGGTATCCATCAGCAGGCCGTGTGGAAATAAGATATGACGAATGGCGCGATCCGTATTACGCAGGCGACGGAACGGCCGTCAGCGATAGCACGAATGGCGGATGGTGGTTCATCTACCCGTGCAATTCGATTCGAGGCCACGGAGGCCGATTGATTCCCGTTCGAACGACTCGCATTCAAATAAGCCCTGTGCGGAAATCGTCGGCTTCTTTGCCTGCTACTGCTCGTTTCGCTTGAGCAGCACGAATTGCGAGTCCAGTTTCGAGAAAAACTCCCGCTGTTTCTTAGGCACGAAGTGTGCCATGAACCTGTAGAATCCCGCCCTCGGCATTTCTCTTTTCAACCTCCTCGCCTCTTTCGCCACGGACCGCTGCTCGCCGACGTTCCAGCCGTAAGTTTTGAAGAAGGCCGTCCCGCCTTCCGGTGCGAAGTGCATCTTTACGTTTTGTCTCCATCGCCCGGTAGATGGCTACCAGAGGGCGGTGTCGGAGACGTGAGTGATTTGAGGGCTGTCTGCTGTCTTCATGTCCAAATGTGCTTCTCCATTCAGTCTTTCAACAATTCGCTGTCTACGACAGTATACGATCAGCTGTCTTAACTGTCAAAGACATTCGTTTATCCACGCAGAGGTAATGTAGAGTGATCCAGGTCAATCGGCATCGGGAATAGGACCTGATGTTTCCCTAAATTGGAAAAAATACCGGGTGACAACACAATTCAGGAGACGGCCATGCGAATGTCTTTTTTCAAACGGAAGTTCGATGCCTTGTTAGTGATCCTATTCGTCGCGGGCCTTGTTTGTGGCACAGTCCGGGCGCAGGATTGGCAGGGAACACTGGCCCAACATGATTACGATACAACGGTCGTTGTTTCGGTCAATCCCAAGCTGCAGCCATTCAGATTTCACATCATAGCGACAGCCTCTTACGATACGACCGGTTTCAGCCGGAGCGATGAAATGGCGACGGAGGATTACGCATTTGTCGTGATGAACGAGTCGGGTACAGATACGATCCAGATTCTGGGATCCGGCACGATGGCAGGCCTGGTGCCGTGGACGTTCGACGATGTTTTTCACGCCGAAGACATAAACATCGACGGCTATAAGGACTTCCGCTGCCTCGTTATGTCCGGAGCGACAACCAATCCGCAGTATGATTACTTTCTATACGATACAGCGACAGGGACGTTTGTGGAAGATTTTGATCTGGAAGATCTGGTTTCGCCGTCGCCCGACTCGGCAAGGAAGGAGATAGACACATTTGACAGCGGCGGATTGGATAATTGGACTTCGTCGTCCTACAGACTGGTTGATGGAAAACCGCAATTGGTGGATTTCATGACGTGTGAAAGCCTGGTCGAGAAAAACCTATTCAATCCGAAATTCGACGAAAAAGACTCTTCCAACTATAACGAGTACGAATATTGGAAGGTGGAAAACGGCGACACCGTGGAAGTCAGGCGGGCAGTAATGACGGATGAGCAGTTCGACAGCCTTTCGTCCTATTGATGGAAGTGAAGGGCCGGAGCCTGACTCGTTGCCGAATCATGGGAGTGAACAAATCCTTTGCGGAAGCCGACGGACCCCGTAGAAACCGGTCTCAGCCTCTAGTGCGTCCCGGGTTTCATCGGGAACTCGATCTTGAAGATGGAAAAGTCCGCCATCTCCCTGATTCGGGTTCCTTCTCCAGGAACGCTCCATACCTTTTGAATGACTTTTGAAGAGCGTTCTCCTCCTCGCCGGTGAGTTTCCGGAATGTTTTCAGCATAATGGTAACGCGGTCCTTTCCTGATTTCCTCGACCATTTTCCCGCGACCTTACCGTCGATCGCTATCGTCGCATCCGGCATGCCGCCTGTCCTCAGCAGCTTCAATACCTTCTCGTCGATCGACGCCGTCTTGTCTTTGTACCCTATCAGGAAGCTGTCGAATGGCGGGAACAAGTACACAGCTGGTGCCTTCGGCTTCTCTGCATCGTTTTCCTTCGGCGTCCAGTAAGTATTTCCTTCGATGGACACTTTCCTGAGCCCGGACTCTATCGTCTCAAGCCCGAACTTTGCGTCTGCGGCCTTCAGCCCCGACCACCACATGTAGTCCTGTATCGTCGCAGGACCGTATCCTGAAAAATATCGCCGTGCAAGTTCGGCCAATGCTTCTGCACGTGCCATGGTCTTCGTTCGGGTTACCCATTCGTCGAACAGAGCGTGGGTCTCCTGCTTTTCCCGTTTCACGCCGAAGCAAATGACTCTGTCGACCGAGGCGCGGTTAAGTATAAATGCCGCACGCTGTCCGTTGCAGGAAATGCCGTGTCTTTCGAGGACAGTCACCAGCTCCTTGCGTGTGAGCTGTCTGCCTCCCCTCAGAGTTTTCCCGATAAGCCTCTCGGCCTTTGTGAAGGTTTTATCGTCCAGCCCCAGTTCTTTGTATCGCCGGCTGAACCGTGCGATCATCCCGGGGGCGAGAAGCTCCAAAATCCAGTTTACATCGTCAGCGGCGAGGAAATGCAGAGTCCCGCGCATCGCCCATGTTCGCACGATGTTCCTGTCCGAGATGGCTTTCTCTATGTCCGTGAGCGTCGAACCGGGCAGCCGCAGTCCTATCGACCACTCGCCCCCCGAATAATCCTGCCCCTGGACCGCAGCGAGATGTTTGACAACATCGCCGGGAGTATTGACTTCGCTCGTCGACAGCAGCTGATTTGCCGCTCGGATATTAGTTAGACTCACATTTGTCATGGAGGAATCAATCCGTCTCACCCTCGCGCTCAGGTGAGGCCGGGAACGTCGATGTGGAAGTCAAAACGCAACCATGTCAGCGACCTTCTCAATGATATCAAAGTGTTGTTTTTTTTGTTTGACTCTTTTGTATTTGAAGTCTGTTTGGAGCTTAGGGGTTTGTATTTGGAACTTCCTTATTTCACTGCAGCGAACAATATCGCGTCAGCCGACCATTCGGGTGAATTCTCTATCGCGTCCATTACCGAATCGGGGTTGGAGACCACCGTCCACATGTTCCTGTGCGCTTCAGACATGAAGTTTTCTCTTATGCTTCTCTCGAGCATCTCGATGAGCGGGGCGTAGTAATTGTTGATATTCATGATGATGATGGGCTTCGTGTAAAGACCGAGCCGCTTCATAGAGATGGCCTCGAGGAGCTCCTCGAACGTTCCGCTCCCGCCGGGAAGCGCGATCACCGCGTCGGTGCCTTCGAGAAGTCTCTTTTTCCGCTCGTGCATGTCCGATACGACTTCTATCTCTTCGAGGTCTTTGTGCTGCCACTCGACTTCCGTCATGAACTTCGGTATTATCCCGACGACGTGCCCGCCATGCTCGATTGCGGTATCCGCGATGCATCCCATCAGTCCGGCCGCCCCACCTCCATATACTATCGTCACATCGTGAGAGACAAGCTGCGCGGCGAGTCTCTCCGCCGCGTCGAAATATGATTCATCTATCTTACTGCTCGAAGCGCAATAAACACATATTCTTTTCATTGGTTTCGCCCGATTTCAATTGAGTATTTCGAGATTCGTTTCAAAGAATATAGCGGATATACGCGTACACTTCACCTAAGAATGAGTTAACGTTTCATTATCAAATCTAACCGGCGGGGAGTCCTTGGGTGCGACCGAGTAAAACTTCCCGATGATCATAGATATCGGCACACCGATACAGAACACCACATATAATACCGCGAGCGTGGTCTGAACTGGGCGGAAAGGTATGTGAGGCACGCCGCTCAAAGGTAGGACCACCAAATTCATGGCCGTCCATACGACGAGCCCGTAAATAATTCCGGTCACAAGTCGGTTCCTTTGAAAGACCTTCACCCTCGGGAAGAGGAAGTAAAAGATGAGGGTCCATATCAGTGCAATGGTGTAATGAAAAAGCAGACCCAGAAGTGCCATCAAGAGTCCGCCGGAGAAGGCATTTCTTCCGAACACACCGCTCGCTATGAACTGGTAAAGTATTGTCAGCCTCCCGCCGAAAGTGAATAAATAATTCAACGTGGCCGCGGTTATATCCAGTGTCGCAGCAACCAGCCACGCGGCGAATATTGCTTTCAATGCCGAACGCCTTCTAATGTAGTTTCGTGACTGTATCTCTTGTTCTGACATCATGGCAAATAACCTCTTTGATTGTACTATATGAAATATTCCTGATACTGACACTGTCGCCGATAAGGATTGTATCCGCCAATCTATCGCCTCATTCACGCGAATAATGCTTTCCGATGATCGTCGAGATGGGCGTTCCGATTGTAAAAATGAGTATCACGGTATCTATCGCGAAATGGAGAACATTCAACGGCTGATTGCTGTGATGCACATTGCTGAGAGGGAGTACGACGAAAGTCATGGCACATGATACGACAATTCCGTACCCCGCCGCGTTAAGAAACGGATTTCTCGAGAGTTTTTTTATGAACGGAAAAACGACGAAGAAGAAAAAGGTCCACATCAACGCAATAAAATAGTGAAGCGCCAGCCCAAGTGCCGCGGTCCCTGCTCCGCCGGAGAAGGCGGCTGCTCCAAGCACGCCGCTGGCGATTCCCTGATAAAGGACGATCAGCTTGACTCCGTACGCGAGCGGGTAGTAAACGGAAGCAACTGCAATATCGAGTGTCCCGGCAAGAAGCCAGGCGGAGAGTATCGTTCTGAGCGCACCGTTCGGCTTGCGCGGTGAAATATCTGATACCGGGTTCTGGTCCATCTGGTGAGCCTCCTTCTGGTCTGTCACAAGGCCGGCTTCGGAGCAGAAGCGAATGGAGCCGGCGGATGATTCATCCGGCGAGTGTCTTCTCGATTCGCCTGTCCGGAACGAGCCACATTACCGCAACCGCAACATACAGTGCGCAAGCTATCCATCTTGACAAAAAGCAGGATGCTATGGCTGCAAGATAGATCACGATGGATATTTTTCCTTTGAAGTCGCTTCCGAGAGCAACCGCGATCACGGAATCCTTTCCGTGCAGCGCGACGAGCGCCCTCGCGAGCATGAAGTATGCGACGGCGGCGAAAAGCAAAATGATGCCGTACGCGGCGACGGGCCACACAGCGAAGCTGTTCTCGCCCATCCATGCCGTTCCGAACGGAAAGAGAGACAGCCAGAAAAGAAGATGGAGGTTTGCCCAGAGGACCCGCCCGTTGACGTGACTTACCGCCTGCAGCATATGGTGATGATTGTTCCAGTAAATCCCGAGATTGATGAAGCTCAGGATGTAACTGAGGAAGACCGGTATGAGCGGCACGAGCGAACCGGGTGTTTTCCCACGCGGCGATGCGAGATAAAGGACCATAATGGTTATGATGATTGCGAGAACGCCGTCGCTGAACGCTTCCATTCTCCCTTTGCTCATCTCTCGGGCCCTTCGGTTTAATTTTTCAGAAACGGATATGGCCGGGTTTTTCGGCGGGGGAACAGGTATTGCCCGTCGCCTCATGGATGCCTGTCTTAATCGCGCCGATTTAGAATGACTCTTCTATATCTACTGCCCGTGAATTACAGGCCATAATAGAGTCTAACGACGATACTCGCCTTATGCGTTCCCGATCTCCGGGCAGAGCGAACATTAAGATGTCTGGATGATCTGAGGTGGGAAAAAGAAATTTCGATGGAGGAAGTAATTGAAATAGTCTTGACTCTGGCTTCAGTCTCAGCGCCGGGCGCCGGTATTCTCCGGCTATACGGTGTGCATTACCGTGAGTTCGTCCACTTCAAGATGATCCACGTTGATCTTGTGCGAGGCGGCTTTCTCCAGCTCTCTTACGAACCAGCGTCTGCTGAGCAGGTTCCTATCCACGACAGCTCGCAGCCACTTCTCTTCCTTGTAATCCAGGATTCCATCTGAAAGGGCCACCGCCAGACTGTCTTTTATGAACATCATCGCGAGTTCTCTCGAAGAGAACTGCGGTGGGGCATCTTCGATGTACTTGTTGGTAATGATCTCCCTGATGGCGGTCTCGCGAAATTCCTTCTCGAATCCGAGCTGCTTGCCGATGCGCGATATCATGGCCGCCTCCGGATCGGTGACTTTGTGGTCTTTTCGAATGAGGAGCAGCAGCCCTTTAAAGTAGTTGCTCGCGTCTATCACGCTGATTTCCACGATGCACCTCCGGCACAGATTGTAGTAGAGATTTTCAAACCGTGGAATTTTACTGACGGTCCGGACGAAAGTCAAGATAACGAAGACAACATTAACCACATCGCCCGCCCGGTCCTCAGACCGGCCACGCTTCTGTCAGGGCGATCACACTGTCAGAGAGAGTTGACTTGCGATCAGTCTTGTCAAAATGTAACTTTCGTGGCAGCAAACAGGGAGGATAAGACGATGAAGAAGTCGTGCATATCGTCTGTAGCCCTTCTCGTGGGGCTTTTCGCGGGCATCGGGTATGCCCAACAGGGAAACAATTTCAGTGTCGATTCATACAGGCAGTTCCTGATTTCGCACAAAAACATGACCGCGCCGGAGCTGCTTGGACTTCATGACGCGGGCAAGTTCAAGGCGGAAGTGCGGAATAACGTCCGGGAGGCTGCCTATTTCGACAGCGTGAAGATCAAGTACAATCTTACCGGCGACGAGATATCCCTTCTCGAAAAGAACGGATTCGTCGTTACCGAGAGATTGAGCAATTACTCGTTCGGGGCGGCTTTTGCGGATGTCTACCATACGGATCTCCCGGTATTCATCTCTACCGACGCCATTCTGCATTCGATCCACATGTCCTACGACGCAATTCTGATGAGCGTCGAGGAGAAGACGCTTGTTCCGGAACTCGATTCACTCCTCGCCGCGATGCACAAGGCGCTCCCTATCCTTGCAATGAAGTATTCCGGCAACCCTGAGGTGAAGACGATGCTCAGGGACGTGGACGTTTATCTTACTGTTCCCCGTTGGCTTCTTGACGGCTCGGCTTCTCCAGTTTTTGCCGAGAACTCGCCGCTCGTCGATTCTCTCCTCGACTTCGTATCCGGGCAGAATGTTGTGGGGTATCCCCTTTTCTCTTCCACGCCGCGAAAAATCGATTTCAGCCAGTTCACGCCGCGCGGCCACTATACCCGGACCCAGCAGCTCACACGCTATTTCAAGGCAATGATTTGGCTCGGCAGAATCGAACTCTATCTGACTTCCCCGAAGTCGCTGGACAACAGACAAACCGACGCCGACATACAAAGACAGACGATCGATGCGGTGCTCATCAAGGAGCTGGTGGAATCGGCAAACGTGATTCCGCGCCTGGGGATGATTGACGACATCATCAAGTATTTCGTCGGCGAGTCTGACAATGTGACGCTTCCGAACCTCGCTTACATAACGACCTCGATCAATTTGCAGGACGCCCATGAACTTCTCGATACAACGCGATGGAGGGAATTCCAGGACACTTTACTGACGAAGTCCTTCGCAATTCAAAGGATACTTTCTCAGCTCCTCGAGAAGAATCCCATGGACCCCGACCGGGTGGAGCCTGCATCGGCGTTCCTTCTCCTCGGTCAAAGGTTCATCGTCGATTCGTACGTCACGGGCAACGTAGTCTATGACAGGATCGCCGCAAAGCGGATGCTCCCTTCGCCGCTCGATGTCCTCTTCGCGACGGGGAACGATGCTGCTGCCCAGCTTCTGAGGGCGGAACTTGACACGTACGGATACTCTCCGAACCTTGCAGCTCTCAGGTATCTGATCGATTCGTACGGGAAGGATTTCTGGTCAGTATCCATTTACAACGCATGGCTGAATTCCGTCAGGGCGCTGAACCCGCCGTCCGACAGGGATTCGCTCCCCGCTTTCATGCAGACGGCGGCATGGTGGCAGGAGAAAATGAACACGCAGCTCGCTTCTTGGGCCCAGCTGAGACACGACAATCTTCTTTATGCGAAACAGTCCTATACGCCGTGGATCATTTGCTCTTACCCGGAAGGATACGTCGAGCCTGTTCCGGCATTCTACGACGAGGTCAAATCGTTTGCCGACGCGGCTTTCATGAAGTTCCGCCTTCCACCGTTCAATGCCACGAACGGGGCGGAATATTTCCATACCCTCAGAAATGTGGCTGATACGCTCGGCTCGATTTCGCGCAAAGAGCTCTCCGGCACGCAGCTTTCCGATGCCGAGAAAGGATTTCTCCGCAGAGTCCTTTATGATGTCAACATGTGCGGAATAGAGTACGACGGATGGTACACTCGTTTGTTCCTTTCTCCACAGGCGCTCACGGACAGCAACATGGTGGTCGCCGATATTCACACCTCTCCTACGGACGATCTCGGCGGTCTCGTGGGATGGGTCCTGCATGTCGGGACCGGTCCGGTGAACATGGCGATAGTTACTGCCGACCTGCCGGGCGGCGGACTGACGACTTTCGTCGGACCCGTGATGAGTTACTATGAACATGTCAGCACTAACTTCAAACGGCTGACCGACGAAGAGTGGAAAACGATGTATGCGCTGTCGCCGTCGCTGCGGCCTTCGTTCGTGAACATCTATCTTGCCGATGAGAAGGGGACCCGCTCCGTTCAAGGGCCGTCGCTGCTTACCGGGGTGAACGACAGGGGATCGTCTCGACCGCTGCCGAACATCCTTGGACTTTCACAGAACTATCCGAACCCGTTCAACTCGACGACCATAATCGCGTTTGCCATACCGCCTTCGATATCCAACCACACTGCTGAAGTGAGCATATTCAACGTGAACGGCCAGCTTGTGAAGCGGCTTCTGTCGAAAGAACTCCCAGCGGGTAACTACACGGTTCGCTGGGACGGTAGGGATGAGCACGGTACTCAGGTGTCGAGCGGAGTTTACCTGTGCAGGCTGAACGCGGGCGGACTAACCATGTCACGTAAAATAGTATTGCTGAAATGAGGTAGACGTCTGCCGGTCTGTATTGACGTTCGCACTATTCGATGAATCTTTGACGGCCTGAAATTGCTACGCAAGAGGAAGCGGCACCTTCAGGACGCAATGCGTGTGCGCACGTTTTGCGCGGGGCGGCGCAGATACTTCGTTGATCTCCGTTCGTCACTACCCGGTTTTATCCAAAATCGCTATTTTGATGGCACAGCAATTGATCTCTCTTGTCACAAATACACAGGAATTGAGGAGAACCTTGATGAGAAAAATCGTCATAGCCATCGTATTATCTTTCCTTGCGGTCCTCGTAACCGGATGCAGCAAGTCGTCATCCCCGACTTCGGCCGCGGGAAGCGGAACCTTCCAGGTGAACATGATCGACAGTCCCGGCTCGTTCGACGCGGTGAATATCGTGGTCGACAGCGTACAGGCACATATCGCGACATCGGACAGCACGTCCGGTTGGGTGACGCTGAACAGCACACCGGCTACTTACAACCTTCTGCAGCTGACCAACGGCGTTAACGCCGTGATCGGAAAAGCGACTGTCCCTGCCGGACAGTATTCACAGGTCAGGCTGTTCATCGGCAGCGGTTCGAACGTCGTCGTTGCGGGAACGAGTTATCCTCTGACTATCCCGAGCGGCACACAAAGCGGTTTGAAGCTGAACGTAAACGCGACCATTCAGTCGAACATCACATATGTGCTCACGCTCGATTTCAACGCGAGCCAATCCATCGTATTGACGGGCAATTCGCTTAGCGGCAATTTCATACTGAAACCGGTTATCCACGTCATCACCACCGCATCGAACGGCGCGATCTCCGGAACCGTGCTCCCCGACAGCGCGCGCCCAACTGTGACGGCTTTCAGTTCATCAGACACCGTCTCGACTATCGCCGATACAACGGGCAATTTCACGATAGGATATCTCGCGTCCGGCACATACAGCCTGCAGATAGTTCCGGCCGACACGGCATTTAACGACACGACGATGACCAACATCAGCGTCACAGACGGCCAGACGACGAAGGTCGGTACGATCACACTTTCGAGTAAATAACAATAACCTCGCAGAACGGGAGGAAGAGGTTCTCGAATCTCTTTCTCCCTTCTCGCTTTCCTGTCATGCCGCAACCTGAAACCAACCGCGGCCCATTGCATCCAATCCTGCAGATGAATAAGATAAGCGCGGATATAACCATCGAAGAGCTTGTATCGGCACTCCCGGCTTCGGTCACTTACCTGATGGAGAAGGGGATCAAGTGCATAGCGTGCGGCGAACCGATTTGGGGAACACTCGAATCGGCCGCGAGGGAGAAGGGCTTTGACGACCACCGCATCGAGGAGTTCGTCGACGAACTGAACAAGCTCGCGTCAGGCCAACAATAGGAACTTCCAGTTCTGACAGCCGCGTTGGCAAACCAGCTTTCGGAAATCTCGATCTTCACTTTGAGTGGTGCGAGTGGTGTGGGATCGGGAGAATTCCGTTTGCCTGCCGGGCGGTAGCTTAAAATTACACAGAGAGCCACAGAGGAAGAAAAGAGAGAGACACGGAGAAAAAGACCTATTCTCCGTGGAACTCACGTGTTTTCTTCCGCACATTAATATCCCAATATGATAATGCGGAATACCGCAAGGCGGTATCTGTGGCCCTCTGTGAAATGTTCAATGTCTGGGAACGTCTTCCTGCCGGGCAGGAGCTAAACAATTACACAGAAAGCAACAGAGGAAGAGGCACTATGAGTAGTTTCTTCAGTTACCCTTTTGTGTCCTTAGAAATGTCAACCCGTTCCTGTAACAGGCTTCATTGTTGAAAAAGACGTAAACGTTGCGAACTCCTTCAGGAAGCGATCTGATTTTCTCCGCCAATCCGGCTAGCTCGTCGTCGGAAAAATCGTAACGGTACATGGAAGGCCTGCCGAATCCGTGCAGCCTGAAATAGGCCGTTCCGTTCCTTCCGAACACGATCGGGTCGTTCCTGAGCGGGTCGACACATTGCACCAAATCGTTTTCCTCGCAGACTTTCTCGATCAGAGTCGCATCATCGTACCAGGTCCCCCTCGGTTCCCAGACGAAAGTCAACCCGGACCTGTCCGCGCCTCCGAAGAACGACTGCATGTGGTCGATATTCTCGCTGGTCGGTTTGAAGCTTGCCGGGGATTGAAAAAGTATGTACTTCGCTCTCAGAACAACGCACACTTCCCTGATCAAATCATATGAGCTGAGTGAATCTTTCTTCTGGAATCTGTGAAGATGCGTGATTCCCTTGAACGCTTTCACCGTGAATTCGAATTCGGGATTGACTTCGTCGGCTTCAATGCGCCATTTCTCCACGGTTGTCAATCGCGGAAGCCTGTAGAAAGTCGAATTAATCTCCACGTCATCGAATAGTTTCGTATACGCCTGTAGTGTCGACGAATACCCGCCGATTACGTCCCGGAATTCGCTGACGTTCAGGTAACTCCAGCCGCAGCACCCCATGCGGATCGCCCTCGACAAAATCTTCACATCTTTGCTTTTCGGGAATCACGGAGAAGGAGAGCCCACTCCGTGATCCTGCCGACCATGTTCTTTCGTTACTTGATTACAGTGTCTTTCATTTCACCGTGAAGGTGACCTCTTTCAACACTTTTCCGGATTGTGTCGATACGCTGACGGTCCATTCGCCGGAAGCGCTCATTGTCTTGTATACCCATGTGCGCCAGGAATTGCTGCCGATATAGACTGTCGTGCCGTGTGTCATGTCGGCATGTTTCCACGTAACCGTCAGAGAGTCTCCGCTGGCGTGCGTGACCCGCATCCAGGCGTAGACCTTCTCGCCCATGCTGAATGTCGAGTCCGCCCCGACGATTTCCTTGTCCTGTACTGAGGTGCCGAGTTTGAGTTCGGCGACTTCCGGACCGGAGGCCGCCTTCATTTTCATTTCCTGTGCACTTGCCGCGGCTGACGTCAGGAGGAAAATACCGATGAGAGTCGCCGAGGATAATAGGATCTTCTTCATGGCAGAATGCTCCTTCTTGTTTTGTCGTTATCCCGCGGGGGGCATCCACTCCCCCGTTCGACTGATGTTAAACAATCCGTATTAAATTCACAACAACGTCCCGCAAGGCGCGGCACATGCCGCGCCCCTTTTGGCCGGTCGGGATATTCTCCCAGCCCGAGTTATGCCACGTGCTCCTTCACGAACGTTCCCCGTTCGAGTTCCTCGAATGCCGTCCTGAGTTCGCCTTCGTGGTTCATAACGATCGGGCCGTACCATGCTATCGGCTCGCCGATCGGTTGTCCCGAGAAGAGCAGGAATCTCACAGGCTCGTCGGCCGTCGAGACCTCCACGGCCTCGCCGTCGTCGAATAATATCAGGCTCTCATTTCCGATGATCTGGTTAGTGTCGGTCATCGTGCCGTCCGAACCCTCGATCTCGTAAGAGAACAGGTCCTTCTCTTTCGTAAAGTAACCTTTCCCTTCGATGACATAGGCAATGACCTTGTGTCCTTTCACGGTCGGGAGGTCGAAGCTCGCGTTGGCGGGCAGGCTCACGTCGAGATATTGCGGGGTGATCACTATGTCCGTCACCGGACCCTTTACTCCTTCGACTTCTCCCGCGACGACTTTTATCTTCGTGCCGTTTTGCCGTGTCACGGTCGGGAACTGACCGCTCTTCACTTCCTGGTAACGCGGGTCCATCATCTTGTGCGTCTTTGGCAGATTCGCCCAGAGCTGGAAGCCGTACATGCCGCCGGTGTTGTCGCCTTTCGGCATCTCCTGGTGAATGATCCCGCTGCCTGCCGTCATCCACTGAACGTCGCCGGCGTTTATCACGCCTTTGTTTCCCATGCTGTCGCCGTGCTCGACATCGCCTTTGAGCACGTATGTAATCGTCTCGATGCCGCGGTGCGGATGCCAGGGAAAGCCTTTGAGATATTGTTCGGGATTGTTCGACCTGAAGTCGTCGAGCAGAAGGAACGGGTCGAACATCTTGACTTCGTGGAACCCGAAAGCGCGTTTAAGGTGCACTCCGGCGCCTTCAAGCGTGGCTCTGCTCTTGAATACTCTCTTTATCTTTCTATATTCGGTCATTTCAAGTCTCCTCTAATCGGGGCCGTTGGTAAGTGCGAGGTACCGCCTCTCTGTGCGGATTTGATGCCGAAGGTATCTCCGGGATTCATATCGATAACAGGGACAGAAAGGCGAGTGGTTCCCGGACAATTCTCTTTCGTGAGGACACGGACTGGAAGGGAACAAAAGGATTCCCACGGACGATTACTCGAATAGTTATCCAGCCGTGGGAATCTATTGATCAGACTGCGGTGGAGGCTTGTATTGCCGGGCGCTTTCTCCGGTCCGGAGGTCGCCCGGTTGCAGGCCCTATCTTTCGTCGGCGCTCGGTCCGAACGTGCCGGGCACTGAAATATCCAGCAGACGGAGGTAGACGGTGAGTTGTCCACGATGGTGGATGGTATGCTCGAGCGTCCGGCGGACAACCGCGAGCCGCGGCATTTCATAAATGATCTGGTCGCCTCTCTTGAAAATCCAGATGGCTTCCATTTCTCTGTCGGACGTATTGGCGAGAGCATCCTCGGCCTTCGCGATCGATTTGTCGAGAGTCTCGAGAATCTCCGCGGCGCTGTTCGGAAATACCGGTTTGAATGGATTTGCCGCCATATCGAATTCCCTGGTCGTCAAGGCGCGAACTATCGTGTTGGGCATTTCTGCTATGTGCATTCCGAGCCTCCCGATCTGTGTCGACTTCTCGTGGGGCTTCCAGGTAAGTTTGTCGTTCGGAATTCTCTCGAGCAGCTTTCTCGTGTTTACCGCCTGCTGCTGCAATTCTTCGCTGAGTTGTTTTCCTATAGTCATGACTGCAGTTCCCTTTTATGATTCTTTCATGTTGAACGATTCAAATGAAACTAATCCAAGGTCCGCGAAAAATCAATCTCAGTGAAAACATGCGCTGTACCACTAACTCGCAGCCGAAGTCCGCGAATACTCTCCCGGTGTTACGCCGATAATCGTTTTGAAATCTTTTATGAAATGTGCCTGGTCGAAGTAGCCGAGGTCTAGTGCGAGCTTCGGAAGGTCGATCTCCTTTCCGCCGGCGAGCGAATCTGCGGCTTCCTGGAGCCGGTATCTTTTTATCACCCATTTCGGTCCGACTCCGGCATAATCGTCGAACAGTCTCTGAAGACTTCGCTTTCCGATCCCCTCCGAATTCACAACCTGTTGGACGCTCGTCACCTGTCGCTCGGAGATGATCCGTCCGATTACCCGGTTCACAAGATCGATGTTCCTGTCATGTCGCGGATTTATAGAGTTGATAAAAGTCTCTGCCGCCTCCACCATTTCAGAATCTCCATTCAGTGAATTCAAATCGTTGACGAGCCTCTCTCCGCTCTGTCCGAAGATTTCAGCTACAGGAGACTTGCGGTCCGTAAGATCTGAGACCGGGCGATCGATGAACTGCCTGAACGCGCCGGGTCTGAACTTGATTCCGAAAGCCCGTCCTTTGCCTTCGAGTCTCCGCGTGAAGCGACCGGTTACGACACCCCAGACATCGGCCCTGTCTCTTTCGATTACGATGTGGACGGAAGGGAACGGCAGCGTTTCCGAATCGTACGGCTCCGTTCCTCGCAGGTCCCAGCGGACTATCCAGAAGTGCTCTATGAAATATGCGAGCTCTTCCGAAGGAGTATGACGGAAGAGGGTAAATTTTTTGTCGATGGCGGAGGGGCGAAGAATGCCCTTCGTGGCAGTGCCTTCCGTCGGTTGAATTCCATTTCTGTTGCCGATCTCTTTCATCTTTCGATTACCAACAAAGTGAGCCGCGATGGGGTTCGCCGGCCGTCGCAGGAATGATTTGAACACGGATCGGACGGACAACACGGGTTAATGAGGAGGAAAAGCACCAAAAAAATCCGAGGCGATTCGATCCGTCGGGGGTTTCCGTGTGACGATTAGCAAAGTCTCAGGTTGCTTCTTCTTCCCGAAGTGGGGTAACCACACCTGCCGGTTCAAATCTCACAATAGTTTCGCCTAATCCCGGTACTACTCAGGCTACTGCCCCGCCTCAAATTCTATGGACTCCGAACACAACCGCGCTGAGGAATTTCATCTTCGACTGTTATGGAAACCTAACCCTGAAAAACCTATGGGTGTTGTATGCAGATACGAACGGTGTTCAGGTAAGTACATCCATCGGGATTGAAGACGACTCTACGGAGGACATATCGGGCGCGGGGGAGCGCGCCGCATTCGATGGGGTCATCTTCGATTACGGCGGTACTCCTCCCAGCGGCGGAGGATGCATCACGATCGCCGCGAGGCATTTCAAGGGAATTTTCGAGAACTGCGATTTCAGAAACGATATCGATCCTCGTCTTCGGTATTTTGGAAGAGCCCTCTCATTTCCTTACGACCAGCCGGGTTACCACAGCGACAGCGTCTCGTTCGAAAATTGTACATTTGCCAACCTGGGATATGTGTACCAGCAGGAGGACGGCGATTATGGGGACTACGTCTCCTTCAACCACTGCACTTTCATGAACATCATGATGTTCGCTATCGAGTCGGGATGGTGGAAAGACCTGGCAGTCACGAACTGCATTTTTGAGAACACATTTATGCTCGGGACTACACCCGCGGAAGGCATGCCGTTCGGCGGGACTATCTACATCGACAGCGTTGCGCAGTTCGGCTTTTCGGTCCCCTTCACGGATCAGCAGCGCCACATACTTTTCGCGGACAACAGTTATGACATCCAGCCGTGGCTCGTCAATTGGATGCAGGACAATCCTTACACAGGCAGCTTAAAAATGACCGGACAGACTTCGCTCATACCCGCCCCCCAGCCTATGTTGAACGCGAGCACACCCGCTTTCTTCGACACTACAAATTCGAGCGGCGCGAAACTTTTCCCGAACATGAACATGATAAACGCGTACGACAGCGTCTCCCCGCACTTCCTCGCTTCACCAACGAACACAGACTCCATAAAACAATTTCTGTACGAACACTGGAGCGCCGACAATAGCGTAAACTGGGCGTTTCAACCGGGCAACGACATCGGCCAGGTTTGGCCCATGGAAGGAAACCTTGCTTATACCAACGACACGCTCCTCAGCGCTGGAATGGGTGGCTTTCCGCTTGGAGAACTCTACCATTGGTTCCCGGCCGATTACAGCAGATGGAAAGCTCAGGCAGCCCAGGAACATCAGGAGATCTCGAACGCCCTGTTTCCGTCAGGCATCCTGATCACGTCAGGGCTTGGAATTCCGAGGCTTGTAACTCCGGCCAATGCCGCAGCCGGTCTGTCGGATCAAGACACGCTTACGTGGAGCAAGGTGTCAGGCGCGACCGGATACCATCTCCAGGTTTCCCTCGATTCGACGTTCGGGAATGCGAGCAGGATGGCCGTGAACGATTCGTCGACTGCCGACACGAGCGAGATAATACGGGTCGGTCTCGGTACCCCTTACTACTGGCGCGTCCTCGCCTATACCCCATGGACTAAGAGCGCCTACTCCTCCGTCGACACCTTCACGACGAAATTGGTCGCCGCAACGGAAATTCCCAACCTGGTTTCACCTCTTAACGGTTCAGCCGGTGTGATTCCGGTAGTCGGGCTCGTTTGCTTTCGCACATCGGACGCCTCTCAATTCCACTGGCAGGTCCGGACAGACAGGATGTTCACGTCGGCTGAGGGTTTCGTAGTCAACGACTCCACTGTCGACACCACAAATGCCATCGATTCACTTCTCCCCGGCATGAAGTACTATTGGAGAGTGCAGGGAGTGAATCCGCTGGGTGCATCTTCGTTATCTTCGGTGGATTCTTTCACCGTTATGCCTCTGCCGGGAACTCCAGTTACTATTTACCCGGGACAGGACGCGATGCATATCCGTCCGGATACGCTTAAGCTAACATGGCACGCGGTGCTAAATGAGAGCGGTTATGTCTGCCGGATCTGGACCGGCTTGTCGACCGGGGTTTCCATGATCCAGGATTCAACGAAGGACACTACCGTTACGGTTACGAATCTGGAGGAACTGACAAAATACTACTGGCAGGCGGCGGCTTACAATCCTGCCGGAACGAGCGGTTTCAGTCCGACCGATTCTTTCACCACTACGGTTAACACCCCTCCGTCGCCGTTGACTTTATACCCCAACGGCAATGAGGGCGAACCTCGCATGGCGACGTTCCTCTGGAAAGGGTCGCCGTCTTCAGTCAGATATGAACTCCAGGTCGCTTCGAACAGTGCATTCACGCCCGTTATCCTCGACACAACCGTTACAGACACCCTGATCCATATCTCCGATACTCTCGCCGCGAACCAGACATTCTATTGGCGGGTGGCCGGAATCGATGCGGGCGGCACAGGCGCGTTCTCTGCTGCGGTTCCCTTCGTAACGGGAACCGGGGTCCTGGGTATAAAATTGACCGGAGGAATCCCGACGCATTTTGCTTTGCTCCAGAATTTTCCTAATCCGTTCAATCCGAGTACGACCATCAGGTTCGCGCTCAAGGAAAACTCAAGGGTCACACTTGCCATTTATGATGTGCTCGGACAGAGAGTGGAAGTATTCCACCTTGGACGAATGAGCGCTGGCACTTACGATCAAACAGTAAGCATGTCCCGTTTCGCGAGCGGCGTGTATTTCTACCGAATCGACGCGGTCGGCGCGAACGGTAAGAGCTTCGTGGCACTAAAGAAGATGGTCATGATCAAATAGTATCAAGTGCTTTCCGTGTCCTATTGCGTGAGGAGCGAGCCTCTCTCTCCGGATTTCCGTTTTCGCGAAAAAAGCAATGCGAGATATCCGAGCGCGATCCAGAGAAGTTCCTGGGAGCGCTTGATGGCAATGAACGCAAGCGCCACCGCGGCGGGATCCGCTACACCGAACGCGGTGATGAATGAAACATAAGCGGCTTCGGCCGGTCCGAACGCCGACGGTATGAAGAAGAATGCTATCCTGAGAAGCGAAACGGTGCCTTCCATGAGAAGCCCCTGACCGAGCGAAACGTGTTCACCGAGAATCCTCAATATCAAAAACGAAACGCTCCCCAGCAGTATCCACCCCACGACAAACGACGCGAGGGAAGCAACGACCGCTCTCCGATCACGGCGGGCGAAATGCAGGATCGTCGCGTCGACGCGGATCACGCCCGACTCGATCCGTGAAAGAAAACGCTGCCAGCGACTCCATGTAATTCGTTTCAGCAGCGACGAGAGCTGCGTAAGCCGCGCGCCTGTGTAAATGTAAACGACCGCCGCGAACACGAGCCCGAGAACAA
>JAJZNW010000048.1 GCA_021811615.1 Bacteroidota bacterium | reverse complement strand
TCGCTGACATAAAGAAGACGCTCAACACATATCTCATCCTTCCGCAGGGGGTAAGCTACACTTTCGGAGGGTTGTACGAAAGCCAGCAGGAATCTTTCGGCAGTCTTCTTTTCGTCATGATCGCAGCTTTGCTGCTGGTCATAGCAGTTATGATTCTTGAGTTCGAGAATTTCACGATACCCGTCGTCCTCCTACTCACAAATCTCACTTCGCTATTTGGCGTGCTCCTGGCACTCCAGGTAACCGGGATAACTTTCAACATCTCCAGCTTCGTCGGAATGATAATGATGGTCGGCATAGTGCAGGAGAATGGAGTCTTCGTCGTGCACATGATACAGGAAATTGGCAAGAAGGCTGGGTACACGGTAGACACGGTGATCGAGGCGTGCAAGGTGAGGGCGAGGCCGATATTCATGACCACATTCGCGGCGGTTCTTGCGCTTACGCCGCTCGGCTTGGGTATAGGCGCGGGAGCGCAAATGCAGCAACCGCTCGCGGTCGCAGTAATTGGCGGATTCATATTATCAAGTGTCCTGCTGCTCTTTGAGCTACCCATGCTTTACGTGTTTATCAGGAGAATAAAATGAGGATTCTTCTTGTCGAGGATGACCAAAGTCTCCAAAGGACACTACTTCGTCTTTTCGCCACTCAAAATTTTGCTGTGGACGCAACCGCTTCAGGCAAGGAAGCATCGTTTCTCGCCAAGACAAATGACTACGATGTCGTTGTGCTCGACATAATGCTGCCTGACACCGACGGTTTTGAAGTTTGTCGCGAGATTAGAGACGAGAAAATCAATGTTCCTATATTACTGCTGACGGCGATTGATGATGCGGAAAGCAAAATCAAGGGGCTCGACAGAGGCGCCGACGATTATTTGCCTAAACCCTTCCACGCAGGCGAGCTTCTGGCGCGGATTCGGGCCTTGTCGCGTAGATTATCAGAGGAGAAATCTTCAAGGTTCAATGTGGATGATATTTGGCTGGATACCGTGCTTCGCAAAGCTTTTAGAGGTTCTGCGGAGCTGAATCTCACTCCAAGGGAATTCGCGCTGCTCGAATATCTAGTACTGAACAAAAGAAGAATCGTCTCAAGGGCCGAGATCCTGGAGCATGTTTGGGATATAAATTTCGATCCGATTAGCAACATCGTGGATGCGCACGTCAAGGGCCTGCGGAAAAAGATAGACGGGGGGCGCCATCATACCTTGATAAAAACCATCCGCGGAATGGGTTACACAATCTCTGCCGAGCAATGACCATACCAATAAGAACGAGGGTTGCATTATTTGTTACGTTGTTCTTCGCTGTCGTGATTGTCGTTTTGACCGCGGTGCTGATTGAATTATACGAGACTTATTCTTACCGCGAATTCGACGTTACGCTACAGGCTGCTGCGAGCAGCGTTGCCAACAGGATGGTGCGCGAAGACGGCCCGAGCGACGCAACTAAAATGCGAGAAGATATCGGCGAGACTCTGTCCGATTTTCAGCGAAAGATCGGACTGATTCGAGTAAGAATATTGGATGATCAGGGGAAGGCAATACTGTCTTACAACGATCCAGACTCAGTCACCGGAGGTGTCAAGCCAAAAGACTTTTTGAGGAAAGGCCGTAGAAAAGATTTCATTACTCTGCATTTTCACAACCTTGCATACCGAGCCGCCTCCGCCGAGTTCGAACTCGACGAAGGTGCTCAGGGTAGCGTAATTGTCGTTGGTTCTCTCGCATCGTTGCACGATTCGATTGATACAATACGGGCTGTTGCTCTCTTGGTTGGTCCGATCACGATCCTGATAGTTGGGCTGGGGTCGTTTCTCCTCGCAAAGAGAGCCCTCAAGCCTCTGGAAAAGGTGACTGAGGACATCAACCGCATCGAAGCAGGCAGGCTTCCAACGAGACTTACGACTCCTGGGACCAAGGACGAGATTGAAAGGTTGACGGCCTCTTTTAACGGACTCCTAGGGAGAATAAACGCACTTATGGACGCTCAAAGGGACTTCCTGATGCATGCTTCGCACGAGCTCAAGACGCCGCTCACGGTGATCCAGACCGAAATGGAAATGCTCCTCATGAGACCCGACCTGAACGAGCAGGATATGGAGAATTTACAGCAACTTCTTTCAGAGGTGGAATACGCTGCCAACCTTGCCGTAGACTTGATATTTCTTTCGCGACTCGAATCGGCGAATCGAATGGAGATGTCGCAAATAAATGTGGATGAGATTGTTCGAGAAGTTTTAGAGCACCTTCTGCCGATTGCCAGACGACGGGGAATTGCGGTCGGCAGTAATTTGCAATCTAACAGTCTCATCTTTGCTGACAGAGGGATGCTACGGCGTGCATTTCTCAATATCATCGAGAACTCGATTAAGTATGGAAAGAAAGGGGGACAGGTAATAGTGTCAACCAAGTCGAGCCCTTCATTAAAGAGAATAGCTGTTGTTGTTGGAGACGATGGGGAAGGTATTGACGAAGACGAAATTGATAGAGTGTTTGACCGTTTCTATCGAACAAGGGAAGCCAGGAGTGGAGTAGAAAAGGGAAGCGGTTTAGGACTCGCGATTGCTAAAGAGATAGTAGAACAACACAAAGGGAAAATCTCCATAAAAAGCAAGCGCGGCATCGGCACTGTGGTGGCAATGGAATTTGAAATGATTTAACATGTTTCTCAGACGAGGCTGTCTTGTTGCAGCTCTATGCCTATTGATAAAATGAGCTCAATACACAAAACTCTGTTGAAATCTTACCTCTGGGCTTCCGGTGTACTATTTGCTCTATTTGCTTTGGTGCAAGTCGTGTGCATCATTCTGGAAGGTCAGAATTTTTGGCTGGCGGCATTGTTCGCTTTGGCAGGAGGACTATCTACCTGGGCATTTAGACTTTTGATGTGCGTCAAAAAGTCCGATTGAGTTCGTAAAATCATTCGGTCGAACCACTTTCCAAAATCGGGAAATTGCTCGAATATACCGTCATTGCCGTTTTTGGGTGAATAATCTTTTGTACCAAACAGCTTGGGCGATCTTTGGCATTATGAACTTAAGCACGAAGACGGCCGAGATGGCGGAAATAAGCATCGCACCGACGATATCGATAGTATGGTGGACGCCTACATACACACGAGCTATTCCGATCAGCACGGTTATAAAGCCGAGTACTGAAGCTGCTTTACGGCTGTAGGGTAGAAGTGCTAGTGTGACTGCGCTCATCAGCAACACATGATCTGAAGGGAATCCGTTGTCAGCCGCGTGGGGGATGAGCGGAACAAGGTGTCCGACAACGAAGGGGCGTGGATCGTAGTAGAATGGCGACGCTAATCGCGAGAGAATGAACGTGATCGATCCGGATATGAAGCCATAGAAGAACAGGTGCTTCTGTCGTTCGCGAGATTGTCGGAGAAAGCAGACTGTCGCGATAACAAGGCCGACCAGGTACATATAAACGGCAGTGAAAATTGCGATGTTATTCATTTCGAAAGTAATCTAGTCATCAATTGGGAAATCAATATTATCTTTCCCACAGTGCTTTTGGAACTTGTCCGAAAACGCCTTGATACTCCTGCCACTGCCACCCTTATCAGATGTCCATCCGTCATCAGCTTCCGAGCCCGTAAAGTCTCGCTCGGGCGAAGTCATAAGTCACCTTCAGCCTTTCACCGCACCTTATGAGAGCTCCTCGGAGGTGATTCACAACCATCAATCGATGGACCGACATTCCGTAGTGAGCCGCGATGCCGCTGAGAGTTTCTCCACTCCGAACTGTGTGATAAAACCAAATTGGTTTCCTCGAAGCTAACAACTTGGAGTAATCCTTAGCGAAGAGACCGCTTGTTCCAACAGGGACATTTAGAAAGTAACCGCCATGGGAATCCGGCGGCGTGATGAGGTGTATCATCACAGGATTCAATAGTGCAAGAGAGTCATAGTCCACCCCCGTCAGGCGAGAAATGTCAGCCAAGTCTATACCGCCGGGCACCCTTGCGGTGTCATATACAATGGGGTCAGTTGTGACATTGTCCTGGAAACCGAATTTTGCAGGATCCACCATTATTGATGCCACCGCGATATATGCTGGGACGTAATTTCTTGTCTCCCATGGCAGATATCGCTTGATTTTCCGGAAGTTTCTGGAGCCATTACTCCGGCGTATCGCCCAGTCGACGGTGGTCTCTCCGCAGTTGTAAGCTGCTATTGCAAGGTACCAATTACCCAGGCTGTCGTAGAGATTTTTCAACAGTCTTCCGGCTGCTTCCGTGGACAAAACAGGATCCATCCGCTCATCGTACCACCAGCTCGACTTAAGCCGGTACCGCAGCGCCGTCGACTCGGCGAACTGCCAAAGCCCGACCGCCCCGGCCCATGAGAGAGCCCTTGGATCAGGCCCACTCTCGGGAATGGATAGGTACGCCAGCTCAGGAGGAATACGTTCTTCCTCGAATATCGTTCTGATCATGGGTATGTATTCTCCCGAGCGATCAATCAAGCTTTGCATAAGCCACCAGCCGCGTGTTTCTAAGTAGCGAATGTCCTCTTTGACATACCGGTCCATGACAAGCGGTACAGTCCCGCTGTTGTCCTCTCCATTGGATCGAAGCATCGTTGTCACTTTCTCGCACAAAACGGAAATTGACGGGCTCGTGGGCGTTTTCCGAAATGTAAGTCCGCCGTTGAAGTGTGTTACGATAATATCGTCGATCCGATTTTCAGGGTGCCTTTTAGTTATAATTCCTGCCAGTGGATGATGATCCGAAGCATGTCTCAACTCTTCGACGGTTCCGGATTTGTAAAGTATCCCACTTGAAGAGCAGGAAGGAATGGATAACGAGGCAATTGTCCCAAGCAATAGAAATAGGGAATTCCTCAGGATGAATTCCCTTCCTTCTTACTGATTAGTAAAAGCATATGTTCAGCACCTTTATGCGAGGTTGCTCTTCTCATGTGTTATGACCACGTAACTGAATTGGCAATTTGCCGGTATCTGGAACGGATACGGTTGTCCTCATCTACTCTTCATCTTATTCTTCGAATGTGAAGGTTTATCGCCACTACAATGTGTGCATTTTAAGAAAGGAAAATGAAATGGGTGTGAAGGTTGTTTTTTCCGCTTGAAAACTGAACACTTTTCCGCGTGAAAATTGCACACCTATAGAGTCTAACTTTTCTCTCAGAGAGTACAGGAAAATGGACAATCTGAGAGGAGCAAAAATAGGTGATTGCAATG
>JAJZNW010000121.1 GCA_021811615.1 Bacteroidota bacterium | reverse complement strand
ACCTGCTTTTGAATTCTCTCTTAAGAACTTTCTGATCAGAAATGTGCCTTCTCTTCTTGTCATTTTCTAAAAATTACGCTAAAAATATATCGAAGCTCCCGAACAAATGCAATACGAAGCGCCTCCGCGATTTCTTTATTCTTGAATAATTCTCCTGAAGGTACATCGGCGGGCCGGATCTGTTTCCCCCGCGCTATTTTATGGTAAATCGAACTGGCGGCAAATCGAACGGACTGGTCTGGCATCTCTCCGTTCTGACGATCAGTGGCGGGAAGCTTCAACTGCCTGTGGAATCTCTCCTCGCCAGGGCCGCCCGTTGCATTTCTAAGTCTTTGCCCATAAAATACGTGGGTGAAGAATACGCCAATCCGGATGTAAATTGTCGTTATGATCCCTTCCGCGATACTTCTCGGCGCCTACTCGATCGGATACTTCCCCATGGCGGGCTCCGACGACAACATATCCTGGTATTCTCCCGACCCGAGGACAATTATCCCGCTCGATGGCTATAATATCCCGCGATCCACCCGCCAGCTGATCAGAAAGAGAATATTCCGGGTAGAGACTGACAGAAGCTTCGAGAATGTGATCAAAGGATGCGCCGGGCGGGAGGAGACATGGATCAACCAGGAGATAGTCGAAAGTTACGTCGAGCTTCACAGACTTGGACATGCGCACAGCATCGAGAGCTATGATTCCGAAGGACTGGCAGGCGGGCTTTACGGTGTCGCACTCGGCGGGGCCTTCTTCGGCGAATCGATGTTCAGCCTCAGAAGCGGGGCATCAAAGGCCGCCCTCGCCTTTCTCCTGGAATTCCTGGTCGAGCGCGGATTCACACTCCTCGATACCCAATACATCACTCCCCACCTCCAGATGTTCGGCGCCGTGGAGATTCCCAGGAGCGAATATATCCGCCTCCTGGGAAAGTCTATCCGGCTTCCGGCACACTTCACCGCTCAGGGAATCAAATCGATCATTTAAGCCTGTCGGAGAAATAAAACCTATCTCCGTTGACCACTCCGACTGCATTCCCTTTGAATCTCCGCCCCTTGAAACCGGTGTTACGGCTCTTCGATTTGAATTTGTCAGGATCGACTGTCCACTCGTAATCGGGATCTACTATTGCAAGGTCCGCCCGGGCACCAAGATCGAATTCCGGAACAGGGATTCCCATGATCTTGCGCGGGTTAATGCTCAGGAGCCTGACGATCGCATGAATGTCAAGCACCCCGGTGTGATACAATCCCGTCATCACTGCGCCGACCGTCGTCTCCAGTCCGATCATTCCGAACGGCGCCGAGTCGAACTCGACTTCCTTTTCGTGCAGCGCATGCGGCGCATGATCGCTCGCAATCGCATCGATCACTCCCGACTTCAGTGCCCCCACCAGCGCTTCGTTGTCCGCTTTCGTTCGCAGCGGCGGATTTACCTTGTAATCAGAGTCGTACGATGAAAGCACGCCGTCGTCCAGGAAGAGATGGTGCGGAGTGACATCGCAAGTTATCGGGAGCCCGCGCTTCTTAGCCGCCGCGACAATCTCAACCGACTCCGCTGTCGAAAGATGAGTGGCATGGTATTTACCGCCGAACGCTTCGAGCATCATGATGTCTCGGCTTACGATTAGTTCCTCAGCCAGTCTGTGTTGGGTCTTGAGACCGTATTCAATAGTCTTGGGGCTCTCGTTTACCGTGCCCGATCTGGTAAGGGCGTGATCCTCGCAATGCTGTATGATCGGCTTGCCAAGCATCGATGAGTATTCGAGGGCAAGCCGCATCACCTGGGAATCCGTCACTGCAGAGCCGTCGTCGCTGAATGCCACTGCTCCAGCCTCCGATAAGTCCTTCATCTCGGAAAGCTTCACCCCTTTTCGCCCCTCGGTGATCGCAGCAATCTGATACACGCTCACCAGACCAGCCTGTTCCGCAGTCGGAGATTGCTTCGCCCTGTCGATAACGTACTTGACCACGTCGGCCGAATCTACCACGGGATCCGTGTTCGGCATCGCTGCTATCGCCGTGAAGCCGCCGTTTGCCGCGGCAGCGGTGCCCGATGCTATGTCTTCCTTGTATTCCTGGCCGGGTTCCCTCAGATGCGTGTGCATATCGAATAATCCCGGGAGCACCAGCTTCCCGCGGAGGTTGATCTCATAGTTCACGGGATTCCCGCCGAGCGAAGAGCCGATCTCCTGTATCGCACCGTCCACGATTAAAATATCGAACAGCCCGTCGTACTTCCCCGACGGATCGACGATCCTCGCATTCCTGAAGAAAATTTTCATGAAGGTTTTACTCCTGTTAAGTATAAGACTGCCATTCTTACCGCAACGCCGTTCGTAACCTGGTCCAGGATGACCGAATTTCCACCGTCGGCGATATCGGCGTCGAGCTCGACACCCCGGTTGATCGGCCCCGGATGCATGATGACGATTTGTTTACTCACCTTTTCAAGCCTCGTCCGGTTCACTCCCCAGTACAACCTGTATTCTCTGATGCTCGGGAAATCCCCTCCGGCCTCTCTCTCGAGCTGGATCCGCAGGACGTTGAGTACATCGGCCCACTGAATAGCATCGTCGATATTGTAAAAGACCTTTACGCCGAACCTGTCGAGATAATCCGGGATGAGCGTCCTCGGCCCGCAAACGGCTACGCTCGCGCCGAGCTTCGTCAGTCCGAATATATTCGAGCGTGCAACACGGCTGTGCGTTATGTCGCCGACTATGCATACGTGGAGCCCCTTGAGATCTCCGAACTTCTCCCTCATCGTGAACATATCCAGCAGCGCCTGGGTCGGGTGTTCGTTGATTCCGTCACCGGCATTTATGACGGGAGATTTGAGCAATCGAGAGAGAAAGTGAGGCGCGCCCGTGGACGAATGCCTTATTACGACTATGTCCGTCTTCATGGCTTCGATATTTCGTGCGGTGTCCTTGAGAGTCTCACCCTTCGACACGCTGCTCCCGCTCGCTGCGAAGTTCACGACGTCCGCACTTAGCCGCCTCTCAGCGAGCTCAAACGAAATGCGCGTGCGCGTCGAACTCTCGAAAAAGAGATTCACTACTGTCGTCCCCTGAAGAGTCGGAACCTTCTTTATGGGACGCTCCAGGACTTCCCTGAAGCTCCTCGCAGTATCGAGTATCTCAACCAGACCTTCGGGCTCCATATCGCGGAGTCCTAACAAATTCCTGATTCCCTGTGGCATCAGTATTCTGTCCTTTCTTTTTACCTGACTATCGGCGGCCTTGGGTCAGCTTCCGCTTTCTTCAACGAGCAGGATCTCATCTACGCCGTCAACTTCAGACAAATGTACTACGACCGTCTCTTTAACGGATGTCGGCTGGTTCTTTCCGACATAGTCGGCACTGATCGGAAGCTCCCGGTGTCCTCGATCTACCAGCACCGCCAACTGTATCGTATTGGGCCGTCCTATGTCGATGAGGGCATCCATTGCCGACCGAATTGTCCTCCCGGTGAATAAAACGTCGTCTACCAGGATGACATGCTTGTCCGTGATATCAAACGGGACTTCCGTCCTTTTCAGCTCTGGAAGTTTGAGCTTCTGCCTTACATCGTCGCGATACAGCGTTATGTCCAGTGTACCGAGCGGAACAGCGGTCTTTTCGATCTCGGAAATCTTCCCGGCGACCCGATTCGCAAGAAAGTCACCACGTGTCCTTATCCCGATTACGCAAAGGTTCTGAGCCCCCTTGTTTCGCTCTATGATTTCGTGTGAGATGCGGGTGATCGAACGCGCGATTTGTTGAGCATCGGCGATCTTCGATTTCACATTCATTTTCCCTCCCTCTTTCTGCCTTCATCGACGCATGGACTGAGTTCATAATTGTCTCGACCGGTAAGCCGTTTGCGATTCCAGGTGCGCCAGGCACACACGGAAAGACATATCGACCGGGAATTGACCGGCGCAAAGCGACCCGCCCGCGTGAAGCAGATTCTAATGCTCTCGTCCGCGAGGAGGTGCATACTTGCGCCTCTTCCCTCTCCCGAGACACTAACGAGAATCCATCTGTGAGGATATACAACTTCGGTAGGTCCTTATCCACCTCACAGGATGGAATTAAAGGTCGTGTAATATTAAGCAATCGAAAGCTGGTTTGCAAATTGAATTGCAAACATCGGAGAATCCTTGAGTTATGACTACCGTTCGCCGCCGTCTCCTTGATTTTCCCTCACATGGGGTTTATATTTCACCGAATTTTTAATCAAGGAGCGCTTCACTCGAGATGTTGAAAGCCGTGATCATGGCAGGCGGATTCGGCACAAGGCTCCGGCCGCTGACAAGCAAGATACCTAAGCCGATGGTCCCGATCATGAATAGACCGATGATCGAGCATATCGTCAGGCTCCTTGTAAAGCACGGCATATCAGATATCGTGGTGCTCGTCTTCTATCATCCCAACATCATAAAAAATTTCCTGGGCGACGGAAGCAGGTTCGGTGCATCCATTAGATACGTGAAGTCGGATGCGGATTACGGCACGGCGGGAAGCGTGCGCAACGCCTACGATCTCCTTAGGGGATCGAGGATTCTCGTCATAAGCGGCGATGTCCTGACCGATTTCGATCTCAATAAAGCAGTCGCCTTCCACGAGGCGAGAAAGTCAAAGGCCACTCTTGTCCTCACACACGTCCCCGACCCTCTGCAGTTCGGCCTGGTGATCACGGAAGAAGACGGCAAGATCGTAAGATTCCTTGAGAAGCCCACGTGGGGTGAGGTCTTCAGCGACGCAGTGAATACGGGAATATATGTTATCGAACCGGACATCATCGAGATGATTCCCTACCGCGAAGAATATGACTTCAGCAAACAGCTTTATCCCAGGATGTTGAAAGAGGGTCTTCCACTCTTCGGGTATTCTGCCGAAGGGTATTGGCGCGATGTCGGAAACCTGAACGAGTATATCGAAGCCCAACTGGATTGTCTCGACAGCAAGGTGTACGTCCACACGGACGGAGAACGAAAGGTCGTCGACGGAGCCACGATGATTGTTCCGAGAGACTTCCAGATACCCGATTCGCTCAAAGCCAAGGGTACCGTCGTGATCGGGAACAATGTAGCCATCGGTGAGAATGTCGAGTTGGTCGACTCTATATTGGGCGACAACACTTCGATCGGATCTGATACCGTGGTTAGCCGGAGTGTTCTTTGGGATAATATCACCGTCGGAGCCCGGTCGAGAGTGACCGGTGATGTCATCGGAAGCGGCGCCATGGTTGGTGAACGGGCTCAAATTGAAGAGAACGTTTTCATCAGTGACGATTGCATTATCGGAAACGGTGCACACATCAGGCCTAACGTGAAGTTGTGGCCGAAGAAAGTCGTAGAAGCCGGGGCAACTCTCTCACGAAGCTTAGTCTGGGAAGACAAATGGCTGTCGGCAATATTCACCGATGCCCGCGTGACCGGGACGTCCAACATAGAAATGCATCCCGAATTTGCCGCTAAGCTCGGAGCCGCGTTCGGCGCCCTTCTCGGGCAGGGAAAGTATGTCATCTGCAGCCGCGATTCAGATACCGTGAGCCGGATGATAAACCGATCACTCATTGTCGGGCTTATGTCGGCTGGAAGCAATATTTACGATTTGAGAAGCGAGCCGATCCCTATCGTCCGCCACGAACTGAGAAGCGGAAGGGCCGCCGGCGGCATTCATGTCAGGAAAAGTCCGGTAGATCCCGACCTCACGGATATCATTTTCTTCGACTCGGACGGACGCGATCTTGCCCAGAACAAGGCAAGGTCCGTGGAAAGATTGTTCTTCGGTGAAGAGTTCGCAAGAGCGACTCACGACCAGGTTGGCGATATCTACTTCCCCGAGCGGACCAACGAGAGTTATCGCGAAGATTTCATAAGATCGCTCGATATTGATGCGATAAGGGAAAAAAAATTCAACGTCGTCATCGATTACTCGCACGGCGTTGCCTCGACCCTCTTCCCGACGATAGTCGGATCGCTCAATGCAAGTGTCGTTGCTTTAAACGCATATCTCGACCCGAAGAGACTCACAAAAACCAAACGGCAGCTGCAGACAGATATTCAGCAGATGAAAGATATCGTCAGGTCTCTGAACTATGACTTCGGCTTCATGTTCGACGCCGGAGCGGAAAAAATATTTGTGGTGAACAAGCAGGGCGAATTCATCGACGAGGACCGTCTCCTTTCCCTCGTTACAAAACTCTTTGTCCTGTCCAGCCCGAAGGCAAAGAGGATCGCTGTTCCCTTTTCCGCGTCCAGAGAAGTTGACCTGGTTGCGGCCGAACACGGCGTTGAGGTGGTCCGCACGAAGGCAACGCACCAGGCCCTGATGAATGCGGCCTTCGAAGGAAATTTCGATTTCGTCGGAGGGACCAAAGGCGGATTCATATTCCCGAAGTATCTGTTCGCTAGTGACGCAATGTTCTCGGTGGCGAAAATACTGGAAATGACTGCGAAGACCGGATTGACGCTTGCCGAACTGGACAAGCTCGTTCCCAGGTTCAGAATGGTGAAGAAAAACCTCGACTGCCCCTGGAACGAAAAAGGAAGCGTCATGAGGAGACTTATCGAGCTTACTAAGAACGAGAAGCGGGAAACGATCGACGGGATAAAGGTCCATTACAATGACGGTACGTGGGTACACCTGCTTCCGGATAAGGAACGTGCTATATTCCACATAAACGCTGAGTCCGAGAACGAGGGTCAGGCACGCTCGGTGGTGGACCGTTTCGAGTCTCAAATCAATGACTGGCTCTCCGACTGGGCGCAGGGGAACAAACAGGGAGCCGCATGATGGGGGCCTATACTCCGATACTTGCGCGAGCCGCAACGCAGCATACCTGACTCCACGTGGAGTCCCCCAAAAGGCTTTACAACGAAAGGAAGACAATTAAGCGATGAAAATTAGCGACATACTTCAAGATGAATTTGTGTCGACAAAACTACCCGGAAAAAACAAGGAAGAAGTCCTCAATTCAGTCATAGATCTTCTCAAAAGCTCGAAAAAAATCAAGGACCTTGATAAAGTCCGTGAGGCCATCTTCGAACGCGAAAAGATCATGTCTACCGGCGTAGGAAAAGGATTTGCCATACCTCACGGAAAAACAGACGCGGTGAGCGATATCGTGGCTGCTTTTGCCGTGACGAGTGAACCTGTAGATTTCCAATCTCTTGATGGAGAACCGGTCAGGCTCCTGTTCCTCCTGGTCGGCAGAGACAACATGGTAGGTCCTCACATAAAACTGCTCAGCAGAATTTCCCGTCTCATGAACAAGGATGAGTTCAGAAAGAAACTCCTCGGCGCAAAAACTCCCGCCGACATCGTCCAGTTCTTCAAGGATGAGGAGATCAGCTACTTCGACATTTGACCCTAAATGGCAAAACGAAGACCACCAAAGCGCAACCGAAGTGATTCGGGAGTAGAGTTCAAACTCCTGATAGAACGCTTCTCCGAAGAACTCCCGAAAAGATCCGGCGTGGCATTCCTGTTTCGTACGTCCGAACAATTCCAGAACTTCGTCTACGAACTCGTCGTCGAAAGCAAGGTCGAGGACAAGAAAATCTTCTTCAACATAATGGGACTCAAGACTCCTCTTTCCGACTTCCCCCGGCCCGGACCTGCCATTTGCAGATGCGAATTCCAGGACCTTAAACAGGGAGACTATACGGTGATTGTAGATCGCCGCGGAAAACAGGTCAACCAATTCAGGGTCTCTTTGAAAACCACTCCGAAACTCCTCAAGTCTTCAACTGAAGACAGGTTCATAGAGGTCTTCACGGACCGTTCTGAGTGGGCCTTCATGCCGGATTGACTCGAATGCTCAGCGACCTTCTCAGCAAAACCGTGATGCCGGTCCTCTTCAGGATCGGCCCCCTCAGCGTCTACAGCTACGGGCTTATGATGGGAATCGGATTCATCGCGGCAAACTTCGTCGCCGTGAAGGAATTCGAACGAAAAGGAATGGGGGCACATTTCGCCAACCAGGTTACTCTCCTTGCCGTCGTTTTCGGAATAGCTGGTTCAAAGATCCTCTCATTGCTCGAAAGCTGGGGCGACTTCGTTAAAGACCCGATGGGTATGGCCTTTTCCCCTGCCGGCCTGACGTGGTACGGTGGATTCGCACTCGCAACGGTTGCAATCCTGTGGGCCGCGCATAGAAAGCATTTCAAGTTCGCTAAAGTCGCCGATGCCCTCGCCCCTCCTCTTATCCTCGGTTACGCCGTAGCGAGACTCGGATGCCACTTCTCCGGAGATGGCGATTACGGCATGCCGACCAAGCTCCCCTGGGGTGTCGACTATTCGCACGGCATACTACCGCCGTCGATAGCATTCCGGACTCTGCCTCATATCGAAAGCACGTTTCCCGGCGGCATCGTCCCCGATAATACCCTGCTCCATCCGACTCCTATCTACGAGTTCATCGCAGGGCTTCTGATATTTTATCTTCTCTGGAAAATCAGGAAAAATGTCCGGCCAGACGGAAAGCTCTTTATGATCTACCTCATCCTCGCCGGCGCAGAAAGACTGTTTGTGGAGTTCATCCGTTTGAACCCGAGGCTTCTCTTTGGCCTCAGCGAGGCTCAGCTGATCTCCATACCGATAATAGCCATCGGCGTCGGGGGCCTGATTTACCTCAACCAAAAAACTGTATCGGTGAGAACGTGACGAAAGTATTGATATATAAAAAAGAGGGCTGTCACCTCTGCGACGAAGCTGAAGAGGTGCTTGAACGGTTGAAAAAGGAAAAGAAATTCTTCCTTGAGAAGATTATGCTCGAGGAAAACACGGATATGTTCGAGAGATTCGGGAACAAGGTCCCGGTCGTCTTCATAAACGATCGCATGGCTTTGGAATTCAAGCTCGATGAGAAAACATTCCTTAAAAAGCTTGCCGAATACGAATAAGAATTCAATACAGGTGTAAGCTAATCGGCCTTTCCCATTTGTCGCGGGCGTCGGTTCTTTTACGGTCCGGCCGGGAGGAGTGCTCTACCTCCTTTCGCCGGGATCTGAAGAATTTGACATACGTTCCATTTAACTTTCATGAAGTCCAGCAGATCAAATTAATCTCTGAAGGGAGCAATCGTTGGCTGAGGAGAGAATCGTCGGTCGTAATGCAGTCGCAGAAGCATTGAAGAGCGGCGCAAACATTTCAAAAATATATGTCCTGTACTCCGCGCACGGGGGCAATCTTAACGAGATATACGCCTTGGCAAAAAGAGGGGGCGTCCCGGTGTCCCGGGTCGATTCGAAACAATTTGGCGAACTGACATCCCATCTTTCGGCGGGCGAGTCTGCACAGGGTATCGTGGCCGCCGTCAGCAAGATCCGGTTCGAAACAATCGAATCGATCGTCGATGCAGCATCGCCGAATAAATTCCCCTTCATACTGATTCTCGACCGCATCCAGGATACTCAGAACTTCGGCGCAATCCTCAGGAGCGCCGCCTTCTTTCGTGCGGACGGAGTGATTATCCAGCGCGAAGAACAGGCCCCCATAAACGAGACTACCGTCAAGACTTCCGCCGGCGGTGCGTTCCACCTGAAGATAGCTCGCGAGACGAACCTCCATCATGCGATAACATACCTTAAGCAAAAGGGCTACTGGATCGCAACGAGCGCAGGCAAGTCCCCTCTCGCCATTACCGACATAGACTTCAAAATGCCGGTCGCAGTGATCGTCGGAAACGAAGGCAGCGGAGTAAGAAGACTTCTGAGAGAAAAGTCGGACATTACATTCTCCATCCCACAAATTGGGAAAATAGACTCACTTAACGTTTCGGTGGCCACCGGAATTATTTGCTACGAAATATCTCGGCAGCATTCCGCATTCAAGGGAGCCGGAACGGAGTAATCAAAGAGGAATCAAAGTAATGAAGAAACTATCCGTCAACATCGATCATGTTGCTACACTACGCCAGGCCAGGGGCGAAAACGAACCGGACCCCGTAACGGCCGCGCTTGTGGCAGAACTCGCCGGAGCCGCCGGCATAGTCAGTCATCTCAGGGAAGACCGGAGACATATCCAGGACAGCGATGTCTACCTCCTTAGAAAAATGCTCAAGACAAAACTAGACCTTGAAATGGCTGCAACGGACGAGATCGTGAATATCGCTCTCGATGTTGTGCCTGATCTCGTGACCCTGGTACCCGAGAAAAGACAGGAGCTTACGACTGAGGGAGGACTCGATGTCGCCTCGCAGCTGTCACATTTCAAAACGGTGACCGAGAAATTCCACAAGAAGAATATCCTCGTGAGTCTCTTCATCGCTCCCGTCAAAGAACAGATCACAGCCGCCAGGAAAGCCGGAGCCGATTTTGTAGAGCTGCACACAGGCGAGTATGCAAACGCGAAAGGCAAAAATGCGGATTCAGAACTCGCACGATTGCAGAAAGCCGCGCAGGATGCCCGCAAACTCGGATTGAAGATCAATGCCGGGCACGGACTTAATTACCGCAATCTTAAACCGGTCGCGATGATAGATGAGATCGAAGAATTCAGTATCGGACATTCCCTGATCGGACACGCCATTCACGTTGGATTGGAACGGGCGGTGAAAGAGATGCTGGAGATTCTCAGGGAGGCCGAACGTTGACCAGAGACAAGGCTACCAGGGCAATACACGGCCGCAAGGACAACTTATACCGCGGCGCAAACTTTCCCATTTACACGAGTACCACCTTCGCCGTCGAGAAGAGCGATGATTACGATAAATTCATCGGCGACGAGGAAGAATTCTATATCTACTCACGTTATTCCAACCCGACCGTCAGAAATGTAGAAGAGAAAATCGCAGCACTCGAAAACGCCGAAGATGCTATCGTGTTTTCCAGCGGAATGGCTGCAATAACATCGGCTGTGCTCGCTTTCGCGAAAAAAGGCGACACGATAGTCGCACTCCGCCGGCTGTATGGTATGGCGTACAGATTCCTTCGCGACATCCTGCCGGGGCTCGGGGTAAACGTCGAGTTCGTGGATGAAACCGATCTCTACCGGGCTCACAAGAACTTCTCAAATGTGAGGCTCTATTATTTCGAAACCCCCATAAATCCGACCACCGATTGCATATCCATTGAAAAGACCGTGCACTCAGCCAGAAAGGCCGGTGCACTGACTATCATGGATAACACTTTCGCCTCTCCGGTTAACCAGAATCCGCTCGATCTCGGTGTAGACGTCGTTGTCCACAGCGCCACGAAGTACATAGGCGGTCACAGCGATATCATGGCGGGAGCGGTCGCTTCCTCCAGGAAATTGACAAAAGCCGTCAGAGATATGCTCAAAGCCTTCGGAGGGTGCATAAACCCCTCAGATGCATACATGCTCGACAGGAGCCTGAAGACGCTTGCAGTTCGTGTGGAACAACAGAACAGAAGTGCCCAGCGGATCGCGCAATTCTTCCTCCGGCAGAAGAAGGTGCTTGATGTCTGTTATCCCGGGCTCCCCTCTTCCAAAAGCTATAAAGTCGCGAAGAAACAGATGACTGGGTTCGGCGGGATGCTATGCATTGAACTCGATAGTCTCGCCTCGGCAAAAAAATTCTGCGACAGCCTGGAACTCGGGCTGAATGCGACAAGCCTCGGCGGAGTGGAAACCCTTGTGAGCATTCCAGTCCTCACCAGCCATATCAAGATGAGTCCCGAAGAACTGAAATCCGCCAATGTTACGGAAGGGATGGTCCGGATCTCGATTGGACTTGAGAACACCGACGATCTGATACTCGACTTCAAGAACGCTTTGGGAAAGATATGAGTGCGACAGACGACAAACATTCTCCTCCGGTAAAAGTCTTCAGCTCCTTCGTCCAGGCGGACATCATCACCGCAAAGATGATTCTTCAGCAGGAGGAGATCGAATATTTTACGAGGAACGAAAATGTCGCCTCGGTATATCCGATCCCCGGGCTGGGCAACGTAGACTTTTTTGTAGCCGGCAGCGACGAGAAAAGGGCGAGAGATGTGCTCGCCCCGCTAATCGAGGGGGAAAAAGGTTCCTGAATAGCCGGGGCCTTCTCTACTGAATGCTTCGATCGCCGGAACCGCGCCAGTCCGATCATCTCACGTTCTTGCGCAGGCCGAAATGCAAACGGAGTGCCCTCGCGTAATTCCCGACGTAGAAACCTAATGTGTCCGCAGACCCGGCGAAAGCCGTCAAGGTCCTCCCCGCGACGGCATAGTATTCCCTGTTCTCGGTGACTGAAAAGAGCCTGTCGAACAGGATCGCAGCGCCGGAATTGCCCGAGGGAGTCGGCGTGTCGTCGATCGGCTTCTTCTTGGATGACAGAAGTCCCTCCCCTTTTCTGCTGGACGGCCTGTCGAAGAAGCCGGCAGAGTCCTTGTCCTCATACTCTTCCAGCAGCACCTGAGCTATCTTCTCCGCCGCCGCCAGATGATCGTCGTTCCTCATTGCATCGAAGAGATCGAGCAGCGCAATTCCGAAATATACCTGATCGTCGAGAAGTCCATCATACACTATCGAACTGCCGGAATATGCGTGCGCCACTTCGCCCTTGCCGTCTATCATGTTCTCCAATATGAAATCGGCGGCAGAGTAAGCGGCCTCTAAGAACCTCTTCTCTTTCAGAGCAAGCGACGCTTCGACTAGCGCGCTGATCGCCAGCCCGTTCCGGTCGGCGAAAACGGTGGCGTCGATGAATGGCGAATTTCTTTGACCCCTTGCTCTCTTCAGCTTGTTCTTCGCTGATTCCAGGAGGCCCCTCAATTCCTTTTCGGGCATCCCGAGATCGGACGCGATGGTGGCAGGTGCAACCGCGACCCGCAGAACGTTCCTCTCCGGGAATCCATGGATATCCTCAGGCAATTTCCTGATGTCGAAATACTGGCATAAAGCGTTGAACTCTTCGCTTGTCAGATTCGACTGCACCTCCTTCTCCGTCCATGTCCAGTAGCTGCCGTCATCGTTCGGTCCGACATCGGCGTCCTGGTGCGCGCAGAAAGCCCCATGCGAAGACCTCATGACGCCCACCATCCATTCGGCTGTCTCCCTGGCAATAACGCCGTCTAGTTCATTCCGGGTATTCTCGAAATTCTTCAAATAGACAGAGAGAAGGAGTGCGTTGTCGTAAAGCATTTTTTCAAAATGCGGGACGTGCCAGTACCTGTCGACAGAGTACCTGTGAAAACCTCCGCCGATCTGGTCGTACACGCCCCCCTGGGCAATCCGGTCCAACGAGACGTCGATGGCCTTCCTAAGATTCGGATCGCGGGTCCGGCCGGCTTCCTCGGCCAGAAGGAGGAGCAGAGTCGCATTGAAAAACTTCGGGGAGGTTCCGAATCCACCGAACTCCGGATCGAACCGGTCGACGGCTGACTTCACGACCGAGTCTATGATCTTCTCGTTGATCTCTCCCGCATTCGTCGTCTTCGATTCGAATTCCTGGAGGTACTGGACCACTTCGCCGGCACTCTTTAGCACATCTTCCCGTCTCTTTGCATAGACTTCGGCGATTTGTGGAAGGAGCGAAATGAACCCGGGTCTTCCCTGCAGATCGCTTTTCGGAAAGTACGTACCGCCGTAGAATACGCGGCCGTCGGGTGTAAGAAATCCGGTCAGCGGCCATCCGCCTCCGCCGGTTATCGCACTGACCGCACTCTGGTACCTCGAATCGACGTCCGGCATCTGGTCGCGATCCACCTTCACCGGGACAAAAAGAGAATTGATCAACTCCGCCACTTGAGGGTCCGTGTACGATTCGTTATCCATCACGTGACACCAATGGCACCAGACCGCGCCGATATCAAGAAGGATCGGCCTGTCGAGGTCCTTCGCTAACTTGAACACTTCTCCTGAATAAACCTGCCAGTGGACTGGCTGATGCGCGGCCTCTTTCAGATATGGGCTCTCGCTTTCATTCAGCCGGTTTCTTAGTTCCATATGAAAATCCTAATCGATTAACGTTAATCTTGTAATGTCGTAAGCCGGTGTCGCCTGCTTCTTAAGAAGGCACCCCGTTTTCACTGAGTAAACCTCCGTCAGAAGGAGTCCCGCTCCCTGGGTTCCTCCGCTTCGCATACCAGAAAATCGCAACTCCGACCGCGACGAAAAGGAAAGAACCGCCGAGGGTCTTCGCAAGAAAGACGAACGGATTCCCTCCCGCTTCCGGGGGAAAGAGGGTCAACACGATGGCAGCGATAGTCGTGACTTCCCCTACGACGCTGGCGGCGACCCTTAACGCAAGCGCGCCTGACCCCGACGTGCCCGTCTCTCTTCTGAATATCCGGATCGCCGCGAGAAAAATGTAAATATATGGGATGAAGTATACTATTATGGTCGCGTCGACGAGAACGAGGTAGGCTTCTTCGGCAGAAGCCCCGATGAAGCTCATGAGAAGAAAGAGGGTTGCAATCGCACCCTGGAATAGCAATGCGACATGAGGGGTTTTCCATTTCGGATGGATCTTGCCGAACGCCTTCGGGAGGAAATTGTCGATGCCGGTTACAAACAAAATCCTCGCACTTCCCGCCAGCCATGCACCCGCACCACCGATCCCAGCGATAGTAATGAGAAAAGCACTGAGGTTGGAAAGATAATTGAGGCCTGTCTTCAACTCGAGAGCGTGTATCGAGTCTACAAGGCCGGTAACGATATTCACATCTTTCGGTGCCAGGCCGATCAGGAGCGATACCGTGCCGATGAGATAAACCGCCACGATGGCAATTCCAGAAATGTAGGTCGCCTTCTGAATAGTCCGTCCGGCGTCGACTATCTCTCCCGACATGACCGCCGCGAGCTCAAGTCCCGCAAGTGCAAAGCACATGCTGGACCAGAAAGAGACTGTACCATAATCGAATTTCGTCGGGAGGATATCCGTCAGAGTGAAGTGGGTCGCAGACTTGCCGAGGTGCACGATGATCGCCGCAAGGACCGCAAGTATCAGGATCGGTCCGAATGTCCCGATGGCTCCTGCATTCTGCACCCACTTGCCGATCTTCACTCCCACGACGTTGAAGCCGATCGCCACCCAGAGGATAACAAGGCTCACGACGGCAATGAAAATCTTGTCCGATGCCAGCCAGGATGAACCCGGTACGATGAAAGCCGCTATCGCGGCGACTGAGATGAGGAGCGAAGGATAATAGACCAGGTTGTTCGCCCAATAACACCATCCCGCCACGAATCCATGGAAATCGCCGAACTCTATCTTCGCCCATTCGTAGACTCCCCCCTCCACCGGATGCTTCTTGTTCAGATAAATCACCGCTACCGCCTGTGGAAGAAAGAACAGTATCAGCGCAAGTATCCAGAGTGAAATCGAGCTCGGCCCGGTCGATGCGGCGATCGATATCCAGCGGATCCCGACTATGGCAACTACATTAAATAAAATTATGTCCCTTACTTTCAGCGCCCGAAGGAGTTCTGTCATCCCGAAAGCTTCCCGTCTCTGCCCGACACGCCGGCCCAATTGTAATGCGATCTAGTCACTGAACTGCATCTCATACAGCTTCTTGTACAGCCCGCCTCTCCTCCTCAGGAGTTCTTCATGCCTGCCGGATTGGACTATCTCTCCCCCGCTGATGACAAGTATTCTATCCGCATGTTTTATTGTAGATAATCTGTGCGCGATGACGAGTGAAGTTCTGTTCTGCATCAGCCTCTCGATTGCCTCCTGGACAAGCAGTTCGGATTCCGAGTCGAGTGCCGATGTTGCCTCGTCGAAGATCATGATCGGAGGATTCTTCAAAAGTGCCCTCGCGATCGATATACGCTGGCGCTGTCCGCCGGATAGTTTTGTCCCTCGCTCGCCGATGACCGTGTCGTACCCCTTCGGAAGCTGCATAATGAATTCGTGCGCATTACCAGCCTTCGCGGCTTCTTCGATTTTCTCCATCGGACAGTCGGAGAGACCGTATGCGATATTGTTACGCACGGTGTCGTTGAAGAGGATCGTCTCCTGAGAGACTATCCCGATGAGGGCACGCAGGCTCTTGGTGCGTACGTCTCTCAGGTCGTGTCCATCGATATAGACCGCGCCCTGGGTGGGGTCGTAAAATCTCGGTATCAAATCTATCAGCGTCGATTTGCCGCCGCCCGACGGCCCGACAATCGCAAGCACCTCTCCCTTCTTCACGGAGAAGTCGACGTTTTTCAGAACGTACTCTTCCGTCGTCGTCTTCAGCTCTCCGATCCTCGACTGAGGATAGCTGAACCATACACTCTCGAACCTGATGTCTTTGTCGAAGCCTGTGAGTTCGGCGGCGTCCGGGGGCTCGGGAAGCTTCCCCTCCTCGTCCAGCACGTCGAAAATCCTCTTCCCCGCAGCCGCCGATTCCTGTATCCTGTTGCTGACTGTCGTCAGCTCCTTAGCCGGCGGCATTATCTGAAATATCGCAAAGAGAAAGCCCATGAATTCACTCGGCGAAAGTACACCGGACTGGAGTACCTGCATCCCACCGTAATATATGATCACCCCTCCCGCAAGAACGGACAGGAATTCCGTAATCGGCGAAGCTAGATTACGAATCTGCGTAATCTTTAGAAGAGACCGGAAATAGCTTTGCGTGTTTCCCTCGAACCTGCCTATCTCGAAATCCTCCATTCCAAATGCGCGGACTATCTTCATCCCGCTGATGGTCTCCTGCAACGTCGAAGTGATATCGGCCATTCTTCGCTGGGACGTGTCGCTTTCCTTGTAGAGACGCATCCCGATTCGGCTGATAATCAGGAGCGCGAATGGAGTCACGAGAAATGCGATCAGCGTCAGTTTCCAGCTTATCGAAATCGCTATGATAAGGAAAACCACTATCATGAGCGGATCCCTTACCATGGTGACGAAGCTGGCCGATATACCGCTGTTGATGACGGTAACGTCGTTGGTAATCCTGGAAATCAGTGTCCCGGTCCGCTCGTTCGTGAAATATCCGATCGACAATTCCTGCAGCTTCCTGTAAAGATCGTTCCTGATATCGCGCATCAGTCCCTGCTCGACGAACGCCATCAGGTAAGCCTGAACGTATCCGAAGACATTCTTCAGGAAGAAGGACAGAACTATCACCAGGCAGATTTTGAAGAGCGCATCCGATTTCGTGCCGCCGAAAACGAAACTGTTGAACAGGTTGGCCACATTCGCCTTCAGCTGTTCCAGGAACCCCGAAGTGGCAGGCAGGTTCATCGGCTGCGGCGTCCCCTGATTAAAGAGCGTATCGAGCAGCGGTATAGTCAGGTAAATCGACGCACCCGAGAAAAGCGAGAAGAATATTGTGGAGATTATCGAGCCGGTCAGGAATTTCTTGTACGGCTTGACGTAACGAAGGAGCCTGAGGTAAATCTTGAACGAGTTATCTTTTTGGCCGGGCATTCTGGATTTCCCAAATTTTCATGTAGACTTGCGTCTTCGTAATTGCATGTATGATCGATACCATCAGCCCGTGAACGCCGTCGGTGAAACCGCGCCGGATTACGAAGTGCTGAAAGAAAGCCCAGATCGGCTTGAAGAATATTTTCGGGCCGGTAACCCGGATTCGTCCCGATTTCTCCTCGGCCTCCAGCGTCGAGTACTCGTTAATCTTCTGAAGCGTAGCCGCGATCGATGTGTGGGTATAATGAATCAGCTCACCCTTGAGGTAATCCCGCTTGCCGTCGACTACAAATCCCTCGTGCACCTGCCGCGAAGTGAGCGTCGTCCTCGATTTCCTGAACAACCTGAGCTGGTAGTCAGGCGACCAACCGCAGCTTCTCACCACCTTGTTCAGGAAGTAATTACGTCGTGGGATGTAGAAGCCGTCCGCACTCCCGAAATCAAGCGACCTGATTTCAGCCAGGAGTTCGGGAGAGACACGCTCGTCAGCGTCGATGCTCAACACCCATTCGTTGCTTGCCTTTTCAAGCGAAAAGCCCTTCTGCGAAGCGTAGCCTTCCCATTTCCGGACAAAAACCTTATCCGTATATCGCCCTGCAATCTCAACCGTACGGTCGCCGCTCTCCGAATTAACGACCACGATTTCGTCGGCCCATCGCACACTCTCCAGACAGTCTGCAATATTCTTTTCCTCGTTTCCGGCAATAATGATCGCGGAGACCTTCTCCACTACTCCCCCCCCGCTCCTCTCCCGTTACGGGCCGGGACTTCTCTTATATACATCGCGGTCTTCATTAGCCGATCACGTAGTTTACTATCTTGTTCGGTACGACTATCGATTTCAGTATCTTCTTCCCCTCGATGAATCTCCTGACGTTCTCGTCTTTTTCCGCAATCGATTTCACTGCGGCGTCTGTAGAGTTTATAGGTACGTTCAATTTCGCGCGCACCTTCCCGTTTACCTGCACGACGATGGTGACGCTTTCTTCGGCGATCGCCGCAGGATCGTAGGTCAACCATCTCCCCGATGAAAACACGGAAGGCGTACCGCCACGCATCTCGTTCAACTCCTCCGACAGATGCGGAGCGAACGGAGCCAAAAGGACGTTAAAAGCGTCAAGGACATATTTCTGGATCTCAATGCTGATCTCGTTATATTCGTTCAAAATCTGCATTTGTTCATGGACTGTCCCTGTAATATCCGGCGACGGAGATGCTTTTGCTTTCATCAGAATCTGCGTGTAGTCGTTCATGAATTCCATCTGCGCCGCAATCGCCGTATTGAACCTGAACTGGTCGAGATCTTCCGTGACCTTCTTGATCAGCTGGTTCAGCTTCCTGTATACGGTACGCTCGTTTTCGTTCAGGGAATCCATGTCGAAATTCGTCTTCGTCGATATTGGCAGCGATTTCCCCGCCTCAAAGACATCTACAACCTTATTCAGGTACCTGAACACGCCTGTAATGCCGCGGTCGCTCCAATCGCCACCCTCATTGTACGGGCCCATGAACATCAGAAACATCCTGAAAGTGTCCGCACCGTAAGTCGACAGGAACTTGTCAGTACTGACGACATTTCCGCGGGACTTTGACATCTTCGCGCCCTGGTTTGTAATCGTGCCCTGGTGAACGAGGCTCTGGAAAGGCTCGTCGAAGTTTAGCCAGCCTCCATCCTTTAGCGCCTTTGTCACGAAACGTGCGTAGAGGAGATGCATGGTAGCGTGTTCCGCACCGCCTACATATTTGTCTACCGGCAGCCATCTCGAGGTAAGCTCCTTGTCAAATGCAGCCGTGTCGAGATGCGGCGAAAGGTAACGGAGGAAATACCATGATGAATCGACGAAAGTATCCATCGTATCCACGTCCCGCTTCGCTGGCTTTCCGCAGTTCGGGCATTTGGCGTTCACAAAACTTTCTGACCGGGCAAGCGGAGACTCCCCCGTCGGCTTGAACTCTACATCGTAAGGAAGGAGTACCGGCAGTTCTTTTTCGGGGACAGGGACTTCGCCGCATGAGTCGCAATATATTATCGGTATGGGGGCGCCCCAATATCGCTGACGCGACAGGAGCCAATCACGAATCCTGTAGTTCACTTTGCGTGTCCCGGCACCAAGCTTCTGAAGCTCGTCCGCGATTCCGTCCCACACTTTGTCAGATGGAAGTCCGGTGAATCGCCCGCTGTTCGCGGCCACACCGTCCTCGATGAACGCCGAGGCAATGGGCTCGTCCAGCTTTCCGTTCACCGGCTGTACCACGACCCTTATCGGGAGCTTGTACTTCACCGCGAAGTCGAAATCTCTCTCGTCATGCGCCGGTACGGCCATGACCGCTCCCGTTCCGTATGTCGATAAGACGTAATCTGCGATCCAGATCGGAATCTTCTCTCCGTTGATCGGGTTTATCGCGAATGCGCCGGTCGGCACGCCGGTCTTCTCTTTCGAAGTCGACGTCCTCTCGATCTCGTTTTCGTGCGCCACGAACTCCACGTATTCATCGACCTTCGCCTTGTTCTCGGGCCTCGTAATCTTCCTCACGAGTCCGTGCTCGGGCGCCAGAACCACGTACGTTGCACCATACAGCGTGTCCGGCCTCGTCGTGAAAACGCGTATCGGCTCGTCGGAGCCTTCTATCTTGAAGACAATCTCGACCCCTTCACTCCTGCCAATCCAGTTGCGCTGCATCAGCTTCGTCCGCTCAGGCCAGTCGATCCTGTCCAACCCTTCAAGAAGCTTATCGGCATAATCGGTGATCTTGAAAAACCACTGCGTCATGTCCTTCCGAACGACCGCAGTCCCGCACCGCTCGCAAACTCCCTCGACAACCTGCTCGTTGGCGAGAACCGTCTGGTCCTGCGGACACCAGTTGACCGGCGCGTTCTTCCTGTAAGCGAGCCCCATCTTATACAACTGCAGGAAAACCCACTGAGTCCACCTGTAATACTCCGGCTTTGAAGTGTCTACTTCGTAATCGAAGTTGTACATCGACCCCATATCGCGAAGCTGTTCCCGAATGACGTTCACATTATTCTGAGTGCTGTCCTGAGGATGAACCCCCGTCTTGATGGCGAAGTTCTCCGCCGGGAGGCCGAATGCGTCGTATCCGATCGGCTCGAATACGTTGAAGCCGTTCATCCGCTTGAATCTCGCCCACGTATCGGTCGGAGCGAAATTATACCAATGCCCAATGTGAAGCTTGTCAGCGCTCGGATACAGGAACATTACGAGACAATAAAGTTTATGATCGGCGTTTTGGAAATCGACGCTGTAGACTTTGTTCTCTTCCCAATACTTCTGCCATTTCTTTTCAATCGATAAGAAATCGTATTTCATCTTTTTTCTGCCATAGCTTTGGAATTAATCAAAATTTTTCTGAAGGGCATGTTGCTTTTGAATCTCATGAACGACTTGATCTCCTCGGATGTCTTTCCCTGTTTCATCAGCCTGACCGCACAGTAAGTGCGGAGGGAATCGAGTCTGAGCGCTCTCTTTTCGTCAATTGTAAGACGCTTCCGCATCGCCGCCCTGGCTCCGCGGAAAGAGAGCCTCTTGGACGTCGCCCTCCCTGTGTTGACCGTTGTGAAGAGTGGAGAATCTGAAGCCACCGCGCCGCGCGCATCGATATAAGAGTATACCGCCGAACTCGATGTCTTCGTCAACCTGATCACCTCGTACTTTCCGCGCGTCCCTTTCGGCTTCACTCTTAACTCGACCGCTTCACCGCTTCGCTTCAAATCTCCTATGTCCGCGTTTATAAGCTCCGAAATGGTCGCCCCACACTCGAACATCACTGACAGGAATGCATAATCCCGCTTGCCCAGCAGCGGGCTCCTGTCGATTCTCGATATCGCCTGCGTCACTTCTGTCAGCGAGACTTTCGTCACGTTAAAACTTTGCGCCGACCCGTGGACGTTCCATGCCGGATTCTGATGCAGCACCCCGAGATCCACAAGAAACTCGCAGAATCTCCTCGAGGCGGTCATGTAAGTGTTCACAGTGTTGTTTGAAAGCTTCCTCCCATTCAGCATCCACAGTCTGAATTGTGTGAAGTCTTCAGGCGTGAACCTGAACTGGTTCCCCTCGGCAAAAAAAAGAAGCTGCTCGAGCGCTTTCATATAGACATGCCTCGTCGTGCCGCTGGCAAAACTCATCGAACCTTCGAACTGCTGAACGAGAATCCTGAACTGGCTATGCGGGAGATTGGTTGTCGGGAACCTGCTTTGTATCATTTTTCATTGAATTTAACGCAGATTCGAGTCATATCCAACGGATTCCCGACCGTCCATATGTCGGCAGGATCCGGACAGCACATGGCTCGTTAGAGACTTGAGCAAAACATAAAAGCAGACGTCTGCCCGGCGGCACCCGACCCCAATCTGGAAGAAGAACGAGAGTTGAGCGCAATACTAGCGCAATTGTAGCGCAATACTAAGCCGACTAAGGCCCGACTAAGCAGGGAGCCAATTGAGAGATAACCTCGTCATTCATACAAGATGCGATCCTTTCTAAGTTACTTTCCGTTTGATTCGAATACCCGGGAATCGCCAATTCGACTATGAGCCACCAAGGAGATGCAAACCCCTCGATCTGAAGTAAAGAAACGGACGCTAATTATTGAAACAATAACGGCGCTTCCTTAATTTCAATTGGAAAATTAATCGATCTGGATGAATGAATGATAGATTTAACCGGCAACGTTGTTCTAATTACCGGAGGTTCAAGAGGCATCGGCGCAGCAACCGCAATCCTCTTCGCAAAAGCGGGCAGCGATGTGGCGATCACTTATCAGGGGAGCGACTCGAAGGCCAAAGAAGTTCAAAACGAGATTCGGAATCTCGGGAAGAAATCTCATTCCTACAAAGGCGACATTAGCAAGAATGATGTCGTGAAAACGATTGTGCATGACGTTCATAAGGAATTCGGAAGAATCGATATCCTCGTAAACAACGCGGGAATCTGGACATACGGTGAAATCGACACGATGAAGGAGAATGTTTGGGACCAGACGATGGACGTTAACTTGAAAGGGACTTTTCTCTTCTGTCACTACGTGGTGCCGATTATGAAAAGACAGGGCGGCGGATCCATCATCAACATTTCATCGACAGCCGGACAGCGCGGCGAGGCTTTTCATTCGCATTACGCTGCCACTAAGGGCGCAATAATATCTTTCACGAAAAGTCTCTCAAGTGAACTCGGCAAGGACAACATCAGAGTAAACTGTGTCGCCCCCGGTTGGGTGGATACTGATATGAGCGCCGACACTTTACGGCGTGAACCGCTTCGGAAAGAGGTCCTTAAATCGATCCCTCTTGGAAAAATCCCTGCCCCTGAAGACATTGCGGGTCCGATACTATTCCTCGCGTCAGATCTCTCGGCCCACATTACGGGTGAGATCCTCAACGTAAACGGCGGGTCCGTCTTAGCAGGCTGAAGTGAAAGCGATACGCATCCACGAACATGGCGGATCGGACAGGATACTGATCGACGATATCCCCGAGCCCTCCCCGGCTTCTGACGAAGTACTGGTCAGGATTGCCGCGACTTCGATAAATCACCTCGACCTATGGGTGCGCGATGGAATGAGGGATCTCCGCCTCCCCTTGCCCATGATACTCGGCTCCGACGGGGCCGGTACCGTGATTGAAGCCGGGCGGGAAATAACAGACATGCATCCCGGTGATCGGGTGCTCATTGCTCCGGGGACTTCCTGCGGTAAGTGCGAACAATGCCTCGGCGGGCACGATAACCTCTGCAGGAGCTACAAAATCCTGGGAGAACACTGCGACGGAACAGACGCGGAACTCGTTTCGGTCAGGCGGGACAATCTCTTCAGGCTTCCTGATAACGTCTCGTTCGACGACGCAGCCGCCTCATCCCTGGTCTTCATAACCGCTTACCAGATGCTTGTCGAAAAGGCAAAGATCAAACCTCTCGAAGATGTGCTCATCCTCGGTGCAGGAAGCGGAATCGCTACGGCAGCAATTCAGATTGCCAAACTTTTCAATGCACGGGTAATTGCAGTATCGGGTTTCGAAGAGAAGCTGGAGAAAGCTAAACTTCTCGGCGCAGATGATGTCATAAATTATAATACCGAACGAATATCCGACGGCGTTCGACGGTTGACTTACAAACGCGGTGTCGACGTAGTATTCGAACATACGGGCAGGTCCACATGGAGCGAAAGCATCCTTTCTGCCAGGAGGGGCGGTCGAATCGTAACCTGCGGCGCAACCACCGGCCCGGAAGCCGTCACCGACCTCCGTTACGTCTTCTCAAGACAGCTCTCCATTTTCGGAAGCACGATGGGGAGCAAGAAATTGCTTCTGACAATGATCGATCTGATGAGAAGCGGAAGATACCGGGCGGTGATCGATAGAAAGTTGCCATACACTGATGTGCGGAAGGCTCATGAAGTCATCGAGCAGCGGATACAGTTCGGTAAGATAGTGTTGTCGTTTTAATCCTCTCACGGAGCTAAAGCCTAAGCAATCACGAACTAAATTATATCGAAAAATTCATTTATTTTATCAGACAGAAATTAGAGAAGAAATGAAGTACTCAGGAGTAATATCAAGATATCTGGAACACCTTCCTTTACCGAAGGATGTTGAACCTGTAACCCTTCTTGAGGGGAACACACCCCTCATAGAGGCGGACAATCTGAGAAAAGAACTCAAGGCTCCTTGCAAGATCTTCCTGAAATTCGAGGGGGCGAACCCGACAGGATCTTTTAAGGATCGCGGGATGACTGTAGCGATAACAAAGGCCGTTCTTGACAAAGCCGAAGCCGTCATCTGCGCATCGACGGGAAACACTTCTGCATCTGCGGCCGCTTACGCCGCGAAGGCGGGACTCAAAGCGTTCGTAGTTCTTCCCAAAGGAAAGATCGCCATCGGCAAGCTCGCGCAGGCACTCATCTACGGCGCGAAGGTGATAGAGATCGACGGAAACTTCGACGAAGCTCTCACCATCGTTCGTGAGGTGGGCGAAAAGACAAAAGTTGTTATCGTGAACTCCATCAACCCTTACAGGATCGAAGGCCAGAAAACCGCTTCGTTCGAGATCATCGAAACTCTCGGCGTCGCGCCAACCCACCATTCCCTTCCGGTTGGTAACGCGGGAAACATAACCGCCTACTGGAAAGGTTATGTGGAGTGGAAGGCGAAGCACGGCACATCCTTACCCAGGATGCTGGGCTTCCAGGCTGAAGGGGCCGCTCCTATCGTCCACAACAGGATCTTCGAACACCCTGAAACCGTTGCTACTGCCATACGGATCGGAAATCCTGCGAGCTGGAAACAGGCAGTGCTGGCACGCGACGAATCCGGTGGAAGGATTGAAATGACTTCTGACAGCGAGATCATTTCCGCACAACGGCTCATCGCTTCCACCGAAGGAATATTCTGCGAACCCGCTTCGGCTTCTTCGGTGGCCGGGCTTAGAAAACTGGTTGCCGAGAATTATTTCACCGGAAAGGACACCGTCGTCTGCACACTTACCGGCAACGGTCTGAAAGATCCGGACACAGCGGCCCGGGGTATCACTCCTCCTCTCTCCGCTAAACCGGTCTTAGCTGACGTTCTGAAACTGATGGACTTGAATTAACTCAGGCATGGAAGAAAAATGTTGATAGTACAAAAATTCGGCGGGACGTCGGTCGGCACCATTGAAAGGATTCGCAACGTTGCGAACCGCGTGGCAAGAGCCAAGGACGCGGGCAATGATGTCGTTGTCGTCGTAAGCGCCATGGCCGGCGAAACCAACCGGCTTATCGATCTCGCCAAGTCTGCGGTCCCTTCACCCGATCCCAGAGAGATGGACGTTCTGGTCTCCACAGGCGAGCAGGTCTCGACTGCACTTCTGTCCATGACCTTGATTTCAATGGGATACAAAGCGCGCTCTCTGCAGAACCACCAGGTCAGGCTTGTCACCGATTCAGCCTATACCAAGGCTCATATCAAACGAATCGACGCCCAGAAACTGACGAACGTGCTGAAAGAAGGAGCTATTGCAATCGTCGCCGGCTTTCAGGGAATCGACGAACAGGGCGACATTACCACTCTCGGCCGCGGCGGTTCCGATACCACGGCAGTGGCGATTGCCGCCGCCATGAAATCGCACGCTAAGAGCGGGCTTGTTTGCGAAATATACACCGATGTGGACGGCGTCTATACCACAGACCCCAACATCGTCCCGACAGCCAAAAAGATCAAGAAGATAAGCTTCGAGGAGATGTTCGAGCTCGCGAGCTCAGGTGCAAAAGTCCTGCAGACTCGGTCAGTCTTGTTCGGAATGAAATTCGATATTCCAATACATGTAAGAAGCAGTTTTAATGACAGTGAGGGTACAATGGTAATCAATGAAACGCTGGATATGGAAAGCGTTGTGGTCACTGGAATCTCTTATGACAAGAATGAAGCGAAGATTACGGTTCTCCATGTGTCGGATCAGCCCGGCATAGCATACGGTATTTTCTCCCCCCTGGCGGAAGCGGAGATCGTCGTCGATATGATCATTCAGAGCGCCAGCAGCGACGGCTACACCGACATGAGCTTCACTATTCCGCGTGGCGACTATGATAAGGCGATACAAATCCTGAACAAACTTGTCAAAGAGAAGAAGGCGACCTATGTGGTCGGGGATGACAAGGTTTCCAAGGTCTCGCTCGTCGGCGTTGGGATGCGCACGCACTCCGGCGTGGCTTCGAGGATGTTCAAGTACCTCTCGGAAGCGGGTATCAATATTCAGATGATATCCACGAGTGAAATAAAGATCTCGGTCGTCGTAAACGAAAAAGATATGAAGAAAGCCGTTGCCGTTCTTCATAAAGGATTCGGATTGAACGATGAATAAGAGATTCAACGTTGCCATTTACGGCGTCTCGGGTTATGCAGGCTATGAGTTGTACCGCCTCATCAAACGGCATCGCAGTATCGAGATCAAGTACGTCACCGCTGAAACGTCGGCAGGCAAAAAACTCAGCGACATTTTCGCCACTACTGACGATCTCAGGATCGTCAAGAACGACGATGTCGACGCCGCCAATCTTGACGCGGTCTTCCTCTCCCTGCCGCACGGCGCGGCAAAGAGCGTCGTCGAAAAAATAGCCGGGTCTTCGAAGGAGATGAAGATAGTCGACTTGAGCGCAGATTACCGCTTCGACGACGCCGAAGAGTACGAAAGATGGTATGGCCAGAAACATACGAGCCCGGATTTTCTCGATGACTTCGTCTACGGCCTTACCGAGATCAACCGGGAGTCGATACGGAAGGCACGGTTTGTTGCGAACCCCGGCTGTTATCCGACAGCTACCATTCTCGGCGTTTACCCCCTTCTGAAAGAACGGCTGATTGATCTCGGCGTGCCGGTGATCATCGATGCCAAGTCCGGCGTAACCGGCGCGGGCCGCAAGCCCGAAGTACGCCTCCTCTTTGCGGAAGTCAATGAAAACGTTTCGCCCTATAGCATCGGCTATGTCCATAGGCATACCGGTGAAATAGAGCAGGAGCTTAAAAAGGTCGCAGGATCGGACCTGAAGGTGATCTTCTCGCCGCACCTCATGCCGATTACAAGGGGAATGCTCAACACGATCTATGTGAAACTGCTACGAGACATGTCCACCGGAGAACTTACGAAGATTCTCGAAGCGGCTTATGACAATGAGAGCCTCGTCAAGGTCCTCCCCGGAAACTCGATCGCCACGTTCCAACATACTATCAACACGAATCTGTCGGTGATTTCCGTGAAAAAAGTCGAGAACTCCCCTTACGCGATCATTGTCTCATCCATCGATAATCTCGGGAAAGGCGCTGCGGGACAAGCTCTCCAGAATTTTAACGTGATGGCCGGGATAGAAGAGACCGAGGGACTACTTTGAGAATAGTCCTGAAGATAGGCGGCAACGAGATCGACGATGCTGCGTTCCTTGCACAAGTGACTGCTCTCGTGGGAACGCTCCGGAAGGCAAACCATGAAATCGTCCTGGTCCACGGCGGCGGCAAGGAAATTACAGGACTCCTCAAAAGCCTCGGCATCGAGACCCGGTTCGTCGACGGAATCAGGTATACCGACGCCCGCAGTCTCGGCGCCACGGAGATGATTCTCTCCGGGGGAATCAATAAGCGGCTCGTGAAGATTCTTCAGCTCGCGGGCATCGGCGCGCTCGGGGCAAGCGGAGTCGACGCGAGCATAATGGTCGCTGAGAAGATAACTCGCGACGGGCAAGACCTCGGCCTCGTCGGAGAAGTCTCGGCCGTGAATGTACGGGTGGTGGAAAATCTCATCCGGGAATTCGTACTCGTCCTCTCCCCCGTCAGCCTCGACAAAAATTCGGGCGGTTCCCTCAACGTGAACGCAGATTATGCTGCTGCTGCCATGGCTTCTTTCCTTAAAGCCGAATTGGTTATATTCCTCTCGAACGTGCCCGGCGTGATTAATGCCGGATCCGTTATGCCAAGAATAAAAGAAAGCGAATTCGAAGAATTGAAAAAAAACGGCGTGATAACCGGTGGCATGATCCCGAAGATCGAAAGCGGCCTGAGGGCCGTTAAAGGCGGAGTGAGGATCGCGTTTATCACCGACGCGGATGGAGCCCGGAAAATTGCTTCCGGAACAAACGCCGGTACCCAGGTGACAGTTTGAAGATCGAACATAAAAGCTACGCAGTGCTCCTCGTCCTCGCCCTTGTCTGGGACACGCTGTTCACGTTTCCTCCTATCCTTCTACATTTCGGAATTAATGCCGATATATTTTACCGTTTCTTCCAACCGATATGCGACCAGCTCGATGCGAGAAGCTTTCACATATTCGGCTACAAGCTCGCTGTATGCTCAAGATGCGCGTCGATATATTACGGCGCCACGCTTGGGATTATCGCGTTCCCATTCTTCCGCTCGCTGGAAAACGTCAGGATACCCCACCCTGCTCTCGCAGCGATCCCGCTGGCAGCGATGGTCGCGGACTTCAGCCTGAACTATCTCGGGATCGGACACAACACATTCCTGTCAAGGTCCATCACTGGCGGGTTGTTCGGAATCTCGCTCTCCTTCTTCATCGTCCCCGTATGGATTTCACTCATAAGGGAATCCAAAACAAAGAGGCTTCCACAGCATGAGAAATAGCTCTCTCTACTTCCGCCCAGCACTATTCGCCGGGTTAATTCTTGCAATCGTCAACTTCGCACCCGGACTGGATCTGGTCAATTGTTTCTGTTGCGCAGGACTTTTCGTGGGAGGGGTCCTCGCCGTGCTCTTCTTCCGAATGGATGTGCCGAAGGATTACACCATAATGAACATCGATGGCTTCTACCTCGGCCTGTGGACAGGAATTTTCGGAGCCGGATTCGAGACGGTTCTGAATATCACCATAGGACCGTACGTCGCCGACATAAAATTTCAGATGATCAAGAACCTTCTCAACAGACTTCTCGCGGGTCAGCAGATGCCCGCCGGGCTTATGGATCAGCTGAGCCAGGCAATCGCAGCTGCTAAGAGGCCGGGACTCGCCGACTCGCTCCTGAGCTTCTTCCTTATCGTGATAGTATACTCTGTATTCACAATCTTCGGCGCCCTGCTCACAACTGCGTTTATTCAGAAAAGACGGGTCACCCATCAATAGCGGCTTTCATTTTTCTCTCCTTCCGCATGGAAAGGAAAATCTGCTAACCCATCGAGCTCTTACAACTCTTCGTTGTCGGGAATCTCTATTTCCATCCTGAGCAGCGCGGTACTCATCGTCTTCCCCTGGGCATCGTTCCTTAGCGAGATAGTGCCGCCGCCGCCCAGCGCACCATGAAGGATGAAGTTCAACGCACATAGATTCGGAAGCTCATATCTTTCTACCGGCCCGTTGCATATTCCCGTGAAATGCCGCTTCACAGCTTCTGATGTTACCTTCTCTCTGAGAATCGGGTAGTACGCGGGCTTCAGCGCGATCAGGCCTATGTTGGATGCATCCCCTTTATCGCCGCTGCGCGCATGGGCTAACTTGACAAGCTGCACTCTTTTCATTTCAGTTTCCCTTTCCGGAAGGACTCGTTATTCTCATCCTAAGTCGGTGACTTCCACGACCGGCTTGACCGCAGTCTTCGAAATGAGAGCGGGCCAGTAGGCTACGACTTCCTGGGGCTTCGGACGCCCCGCTCCGAACCCGGTGACTGTGGGGGGACCCGTCAGGACCAGCGGGACAAGCTGCCTGCCGAATGCATCCACCGCATCCCTGTCTTTCCCCTTCACCGCAACTCTTAGGACAACTTCGTTGATCTCGGCAGGCGTAGGGCTCAATGGGCCGTGACAGGAATTGTAGCCGAGATACTCTGTGTGAAACTCATCGTAGCGGTAACCAAGATCGGAAAGCCTCTGTCTCATAATCCTGTCCGCGGCCTGCGCCTTCTCAAGTGCGTCCGGCCAGCCGTAGGTCAGCGTCCCGATCGCGTAGTAGCCATCTGAATATGCCGCCGATACCTTGTATGAATTTGTAGGCGGACGTCCCTTTACATCACAAACCCTCACCCTGTTTTCTCCATCCTGTTCCAACTTAATGCTCGTAAAGTCGGCGATCACTTCCGGCGTTATGTATTCTCTCGGATCGCCGATCTCGTAGAGGAGCTGCTCCTTGATCGTGTCCACGGAAACCAGACCTCCGGTCCCCTCATGCTTGGTGATGTAGACCGTGCCATCTGCGTGTGCTTCCGCAATCGGGAAACCGATGTTCGCAAGATCCGGGACACTCTTCCAGTCTTTCAGAAAATTCCCGCCCGTCGACTGGCCGCCGCATTCGAGAATGTGTCCCGCAATAATCCCCGCCGCCAGTTTATCGAAGTCACTTTCCGCCCATCCGAAATCGTGGATCATGGGTGCAAGCGTGAGACCCGTATCTGTAGCCCGGCCCGTCAGGACAACCTGTGCCCCCTTCTCCAGAGCTTCTGCGATCGGGAATGCGCCGAAGTATACATTTGCACTCTGGAGTCGGTCACGCACCGTCGCCAGGCCCGCACCCGTGTCCAGATTCCTGAGCTCGTGGCCGCTCTTCAAAAGATCATCGATATGCCCGTAAATATCGTCGCCGTACACAACACCGATCCTGAGCTTCTTTATCCCAGCCCTCCTGGCGATCTCGAAGATCGCATCTCGACATGCCTGAGGGTTTACCCCGCCTCCGTTGGTTATCACCTTCACGTTCTTCTCGACAACGAACGGAAGGACCTGCTCCATGACGGGAAGCAGGTCTTTGGCATAACCAAGCTTCACATCGCGCGATTTCTGTTTCTGAAGAATTGACATCGTTACTTCGGCGAGATAGTCCATCACGAGGTAATCGATCTGTCCTTTGCTTGCCTGCCAGTAAGGTGCCTGCGGGAGATCCCCCCAATAGCCCTGCCCGGAAGCGATCCGGATTTGTTCTTTCTGTTTCAATGGACCTCCTAATTCTTATGAAAGAAGGAGAGTAGCAGCCGCCGTACCTTGTGGGCCGGGGTATTTCCGGCACCAGCTCCCGACGTGAAGCCGGTTCGTTTCTCAGTTCCTCGGGTAAATTCCTGAACTATTTCTTAAGCCCGCCCGCATCTCTTTCCTCAGCGGTCAGTTCAAAAACCCGCCTGATCAATTCCTCTTCCGCGGAGCTGAGCTCGACATTTCTTCGCCTCATCACGGTGCGGGCCACCTCGATAGCCTTTTCAAGTCTGTAAATCGTAAGCGCTTCGGGCCGTTCCCCCCATGAAAAAGATGGTACATATCTTGGCGGGATTGCAGTTCCGAAAAGATTGGAGAATACGCCGACTACTGTCCCGGTATTGAATGAGAAGTTGATTCCACATTTCGAATGATCGCCCATGGTCAGTCCCGCATGCTGAAGGCCAGTATCCACCATCGTCCCGCCGTTATAGACCCTCACGCTGCCGTAGTCGTTCTTAAGATCGCTGTTGCTTGAGCCGGCGCCGATGTTCACCCATTCTCCGATGTATGAATGACCGAGAAATCCATCGTGCTGCTTGTTCGAATGTCCGTGAATAATGGAAGCGTCGACCTCTCCGCCCACCCTGCAATTCTCACCTATCGAAGTCTTCTCGTATATTCTCGCCCCTGCTCGGATAATGCTCCCTTCCCCAATGAATGCAGGCCCGCGAATCACGGCGTTCGGCATCACTTCAACATTTCGGGCAACGTAAACAGGACCGTTTTCAGCATCAAGTACTGCCCCCGGCATAACTTTTGAAGCCTTGCCGATGTGAATGTTGTCCGGATTCAGAAGGTGCGCACCTTCATACACCTTGCCTTGCATCCCAGGCTTCCCTACCGCCGCAAGACGGAAATCGAGAACCAGCTGCTCGCCGTTCCTGCGCACGAGTTCCCATGGATAGTCGACAAGCTCAACTCCCGCAAGCTCCACCTTGTCGATATGATTGAAGTCGTCCCTTACAACGACTCCCCTCCCTGCACGTTTCCTGAGTATGTTGAGGTTGTCTCCTGACAGCCACCCGCCGACCACCACCTCGCCGCTGACGTAAATGACATCTCGACTTGGGTCGACAAACGAACGCGCGACCTCTCCGGTATAGAGAATCCTTCCGTTGATAAGTAGAAGCCGGTCCGTATCCGCGGGAATCTCGTTCACATAAGAACCGGGATGCTTCTCTTTGACGACGTTCCTGAGATAATCTCGCGCCATTAATATAAATATGTCATCAGGGTACACCCTGGCAATCTTTTCCCTGAGCGTCAACTGCCCGCACCTCAAGTCGTATACGGGACGAATGTAGCACAGCGGAAACAGACGCGGATAATACTCGTCTTCAAATATGCATATACGCATCGACATCCAAAATTATTGCCAATTCCGGCCGGAATCCGGACACTTAATCCTTCTTGAAATATTATAAGCGATTCGAAGTTAAGTTGCACCCGACTAAGATTGGTCCCTTTGTGTTTTCAAGAGCGCACCTTTATATTTTTTAAGTACAATCGGAAGAATCTATGGAAAGATATATGGCATTCCGGTCGCCCTGGAGCCGGAGATTGAGTTATTCGACGCTTGGGTTTATAGTCGTCCTATTCGTGGTTTCCACTCTCGGGCGTAGCGGACTTCACCGGGCAGGCTTTCTCGAAACGTTCATGGTAACCGGAGTGCCGTTAATCCTTGCAAGCGGTTCTTCCCTTTTCATAATACGCGGATATATCATAACCCCCGATACTCTATTCATCCAGCGTTTTTTCTGGCACTCGAGAGTCGATCTGACCGGGCTGATATCTTTTGAAATTGATCCCGATGCGATGTCCGGCTCGGTTCGATTCGGGAACGGCGGGCTGTTCTGCATCGCCGGTTTCTTCCACAATGACAGGCTCGGGAATTACCGCGCGTACGCCACGGATCCGAGGCTCGCGGTCGTACTTAGGTTCCCGGATAAAACTGTGGTAGTCACGCCCGATAATCCTGAACAGTTTGTTGCCGCGTTAAAGGAAATCGTCGGGGCCTGACTGCTCTCACAAATCAATCGTCCTTTTCTTTCGGACGTATCCTAAGGAAAGTTGAAAAGGCAACTGATATGGAAAAAAGACAACTCGGTAGAACTTCTATTCGTGTAGCACCACTCGCTTTCGGCGGAAATGTTTTCGGATGGACAGTGGATCAAAACAAATCGTTCAAACTTCTGGATGCGTTCACGGCCGCCGGCTTTGAACTGATCGATACGGCTAATTCATATTCGCGCTGGGTACCGGGCAACAAGGGAGGGGAATCCGAAGCGATAATTGGAAACTGGATTAAGAGCCGTCACAACCGCGATAAAGTAATCGTTGCGACAAAAGTTGGTTCGGATATGGGACAAGGACACAGAGATATCTCAAAGAAACATATCTTGTCTGCCGTGGAAGATTCCCTGCGCCGGCTTCAGACCGATTATATCGATTTGTACCAGACACACTGGGACGTCGACTCTGTGCCGGTGGCGGAAACCCTGGAGGCTCATGCGCAGCTTGTGAACGAGGGTAAGGTTCGCTTCATCGGCGCGTCCAATTTCTCTCCGGAGAGACTGCGTGCGTCTCTGGACGCAAGCAGGAAGCATGGATATCCCCGCTACGAGTCTCTTCAACCGGCCTATAACCTTTATGACCGCCAGGAGTTCGAGACGTCGCTCCAAAAACTTTGCATGGAAGAAGGTCTCGGCGTAATCAATTACTATTCACTCGCAAGCGGTTTTCTCACGGGGAAATATCGCTCGGAATCGGATCTCGGGAAAAGTCCCCGCGGAAATGGAATAAAGAAATACCTGAACGATCGAGGGTTCAGGATTCTCGCCGCTCTGGATGAGCTATCGATTCAATACGGCCTGCCGCAAGCCGCAATCTCGCTTGCATGGCTCATTGCGAAACCGGCAGTAACGGCTCCTATAGCAAGCGCGACCAGCATTTCACAGCTCGATTCCCTGATCGCTGGCGTAACTTTACGACTGAGCGAAGAAGCCATGGCATTGCTGGACAATTCCAGCTCTTACGTCTGACTCCTCCGAAGACAGCACCAGGCATCAAGACGGTCTCACGGATAGTCGATTCTGCAACTCATCGTTACATTTCGCGGATATAACGGTACAAGCGGGTAACGTCCGAAACCCGGCTCCGCAAAACTCCCGTTGATTTGTGCAAATAATCCCATGTGGGACGGCACACCTATTGAAGCATCTCAGTTATAAGAAACGTTTTCCAAAAAATATTCCGGTGGAAAACGATTTGGACGGGCTAAGCGTCTTTCCGTTCAGATGAGTGATGCGCCGAGGCATATAGCCGGTCGAGAATCTCGAAAGCCATGGAAGGCAATCAGGGCGGCCTAAGAACGCGGGTTGTTTCCGCCGATAACCGAAGCACCAGGACTTTGCAATAAAGCAGTGCGTTTTTTTTGGCAGGACGTCATTCCCTTTCTGGGGAAATGACGCAACGTAGTAAGGCCTGAATCTGCGTGGAAGACAATCCTTCTTCGTAAATACCTGGGCCTGCATGGCGATGTGGAGCCACTTTTAGAGAGTCGGAGGGCACGACGGAATGTTGAGAAACAGATCAGCTGAAATGAACCGCGAGAAAATCTGCGCGGAAGACCATTGCTCCCTTTTCCTGGAATCATCACTTGCCGGTTTCTTTATTATCCAGAACAACCTGTTCAGGTATGTGAACCGGACTTTCGCCAGCATGTTCGGATACGATCCTGACGAGATTATCGACAAACTCAGTCCCATCGAGCTGACGGCGCCGGAAGACAGAGATCTCCTCACGAAGCTGCTCACCTACTCGGCCAAAGGAAAGTTCAAGGAAGCCGAACGGATTGTACACGGTATCAGAAAAGATGGAGAGGAACTTGAGATCGCTTTCCGAGCCAATATCATAAGACACCGTCAGCGGCACATGATCGTGGGTACGACCATGGATAGGACTCAGGTGGCTGCGGAGGAATACCGGTTTCAGCGGCTCCTGAGCGAAGATATCGCCGCATACTACGTTACAGACCTCCATAGGACGATCGTCGATTGCAATGATTCGTTCCTGAGGCTTTTCGGCTTTTCATCCAAGTCGGAGGCGGTCGGACGTCCGTTCTCCTCGCTATTTCCCGCAGTCAGCCTCATAGACAATTTCCTTCAGACCCTGCGTGAAAAGAAAAGAGTGTTAAATCATGAAGCGGAGTATGTGAAGCAGGATGGCACCAGGGTGTATGTCGTCGAGAACGCATTTGCTGAACTAGACCGGGACGGAAACCTGAAAACCATTCGTGGGTATCTGCTCGACGACACGGCACGAAGGAAGATCGAAGGACAACTTTACCAATCCCAGAAACTGGAAAACCTCGGTACACTTGTCGGCGGGATTGCGCATGACTTCAACAACGTTCTCGCAATCATATCGGGGCACACAAGCGTAGTCAGCAGGGCTCAGTTCGACCAGGAAAGATTCGATGCGAGCGTCGATGCGATTAAGAAAGCCACAAAGCGAGGAGCACATGTGGTAAGACAACTTCTCACGTTCGCGAGCAAGGTCGATCTGGTCACCGAATCGGTAAACACCGGAGAAATCGTCGATGAGATTGTCACCCTCTGCAGGGAGACCTTCAGCGAAAAGATTACGTTTTCAATCGAAATACAAAAAGGGCTTCCTACAATTCACGCAGATCCAAACCAGCTGCACCAGGTCCTCCTAAACCTGTGCGTCAATGCACGCGATGCGATGCCTGAAGGAGGAACGATCAATATCTCGGTTTCCAGAGTGGGTCGCAACGCACTCAGCGACGACTTTGACGACGTCGAATCGCAGGAATATATTCAGGTGAAGGTTACCGACACGGGCGTTGGTATGGACGGCGAGACACTGAACCACATCTTTGAGCCCTTCTTCACGACCAAGAAACATGGACAAGGTACCGGACTGGGACTTTCGGTGGTATACGGCATAATAAAATCACATCATGGCTTCATAGGGGTAAAAAGCAGGCCGCAGCGCGGAAGTACATTTTCAATTTACCTTCCCATCCCTCTTCAACGAATAGAGGTAGCGGACGTTTCCAAGGAATTACTCGAAACTATCGGCGGCTCCGGGGAGACTATTCTTGTTGTGGAGGATGAAGCCCCAATAAGGGACTTTGTAGAAAACACGCTCAGATACTCGGGCTACAACGTGCTTTCATCTTCCGATGGACTCGAAGCTGCTGAGATCTTTGCCAGGCATGAATCCGACATAGACCTCGTCCTGCTCGATATGGGACTTCCGAAGATGAGCGGCGGCGAGCTTCTCTCTATTCTGAAAAAACTTGCCCCCGAACTCAGGGTTATTGCCGCGAGCGGCTACCTTGAACCCGAGCTCAAAGCTGAAATATTCGATCAGGGTGCAATCGATTTCCTGCCCAAACCATACATGGCTTCCGAGCTTCTGAAGAGAATAAATCGGGCATTGAACCAGCAGCCTGAGTAGCCCACCAGGGCGAAAGAGACGCAGGCCCGGGCTCCGGCATTGCCCGACCGCATGGAACTTCCGGAGTCGAGCTCGCCTCAACGCACACGGATAAGTTCGAAACATCCGCCGCCATGCCGGATGCTGTAAGCTGACTGCCAGCGAGCACTTTTTAGTTCAGAAGACTTCTTCGCCATCCGTCCGACAGAACACTCAGCAATGTCGTATCAACTCGTAAATTGAAAACCCTTCTTATTTTCCCTATATTACTTCACAAAACACATGGAATGCCTTACCAAATAGAATGAGTCTCTCTCCCCGTTTCATCCGCAATTTCTGCATTATTGCACATATAGATCACGGAAAGTCGACACTTGCAGACAGACTTCTGGAACAGACTGGAACCATCGCCGAACGGAAGATGGTAGATCAAATTCTGGACGACATGCCCCTCGAGCGGGAACGTGGAATTACGATCAAGAGTCACGCGATCCAGATGAACTACAAGGCAAAAGACGGCGAGGCCTACGTTCTCAATCTCATCGATACACCGGGTCACGTCGATTTTTCGTACGAGGTATCGAGATCTCTTGCCGCATGCGAGGGGGCAATACTTGTAGTCGATGCATCACAAGGCGTGGAAGCGCAGACAATAAGCAATGTCTATCTCGCTATAGATGCCGGACTTGAGTTGATCCCTGTAATAAATAAGATAGATCTTCCTGGTGCAATGATCCCCGAAGTAAAACGCCAGCTCATCGATCTCATTGGCTGCAAAGAGGAAGAGATTCTTCTGGCTAGCGCCAAGGCCAAGTTGGGTATCGACGAAATACTGGAAGCAGTGGTATCGAGGATACCGACTCCGGCCGGGACCTCCGAGGCGCCCCTGCGGGCACTGATATTCGACGCAAAGTATGACTCGTACAGGGGGGTCGTCACATACATCAGGATCGTCGACGGAAAGCTGCGTACGAACGATAACGTCCTCTTCCATAAAACAGGCAAAGTCTTCCAGGCAGAGGAAGTCGGGGTACTCGGCATGGAGCGTCTGCCCGTCCAGGAACTGGAGGCAGGCAACGTCGGGTATCTGATTGCCGGCGTAAAGGAATTGACAGAAACGCGCGTCGGCGATACCGTGATGAACGGAGACCTCCCCGCGGAGACTCCGCTCCCCGGCTACCGCGAAGTGAAGTCGATGGTTTTCAGCGGTCTCTATCCGGCACAGAGCGAAAGGTTTGAAGAGTTGCGTGATGCCCTTGCAAAGCTCAAGCTCAACGATGCAGCCCTCCTTTATGAACCTGAGACTTCAACAGCACTGGGCTTCGGCTTTAGATGCGGCTTCCTCGGACTCCTGCACATGGAGATAGTCCAGGAAAGACTGGAACGGGAATTCAATCAGACTATCATAACCACCGTCCCAAACGTCGAGTACAGAGTTGTCAAGACATCCGGCGAAATCATCCTCGTGGATAATCCAGCCGAAATGCCATCCCCTGCCGAGATAGACCACATCGAAGAGCCCTTCGTCACCGCCCAGATCATATGCCCGTCGGAATTCATCGGCAACATCATGAAGCTTTGTATGGACAGGCGGGGAGTTTACAAGAACACGACGTACATAGATACTAAACGTGCGGACGTACGCTTCGAACTGCCTCTCGCTGAAATCGTGTTCGATTTTTTCGATAAACTGAAATCGTTGACTCGCGGGTACGCTTCGTTCGATTACGAATATTTGGATAACCGCGAGTCCGATCTTGTGAAACTCGATATACTGCTTAACGGCGATGTCGTGGATGCACTCTCGTCGGTGGTCCATCGCGACAAATCTTACGATTGGGGAAGGAAGCTCAGCTCTCGACTTCGTAAACTCATTCCTAAACAGCTTTTCGAAGTCATCATTCAAGCCGCCATCGGCAGTAAGATCATCGCAAGGGAAAGCATTTCCCCCATGCGAAAGAATGTAATCGCCAAGTGTTACGGCGGGGACATTTCCAGGAAGCGCAAGCTCCTTGAAAAGCAAAAAGAAGGCAAGAAACGTATGAAGCAAATTGGAAGGGTTGAGGTCCCCCAAGAGGCATTTCTTGCAGTCCTTTCATTAAACGATGAAGAGTGATCCCGAGGATCTAGGAGAAGGAAAATTGAAGCAGCAGAGACGCTCACGTAGTTCGGAGCAAAACACAGATAAGAATCAGAAAACGACTGGCAAGAAGAGATTCCGGGACTCCATCGAAGGATTGGTTTTCGCCGTCATCGTCGCCCTATTGCTGAAGGTGTTCGTGGTAGAGGCCTACAGGATTCCTACCGGCTCGATGGAGAACACGCTTCTTGTCGGAGATTTTCTGTTGGTCAACAAATTCATCTACGGCGCAAAAAGCCCGCAGTACCTACCCTTCACAGATATTTCAATCCCCTATTTCCAGCTCCCTCCTCTCGAGCATCCTCATCGCGGCGATGTCGTTGTCTTCGAGTGGCCCGGTGACCGCAACGAGGTGAAACCTCCCGAACCGGTGAACTACATCAAGCGATGTATTGGAACTCCTGGCGACACTGTCCAGGTAATCGATCGGGTGGTCTATGTAAATGGTAAACTCCAGCCCTTTCCCCCCGGGATTAAGTTCGACACATACGCAGTGATGCCGAAAGGTTACCCCAACCCGCAAATCTTCCCGGAAGGATCCGATTGGAACGAGGACTACTACGGTCCGATCGTCGTCCCTAAGAAAGGTGAGATACTCCACCTCTCAAAGAGAAATTATCTGAAATGGAAAATCTTCATCGAGCGAGAAGGCAATACCTGCTCACTCGTCGATACTACCGTCTATGTCGACAACAGACCGGCAGCGACGTACACGGTGAAGCACAATTACTATTTCATGATGGGCGATAACCGCGAAAACAGCCTCGACAGTCGTTTCTGGGGTTTTGTGCCGTTCCAAAACATCGTCGGCCAGGCTATGATTATTTATTGGTCGTGGAATCCCCACATCCCTATGTGGGATATTTTCGCGAAAATCGGGAGCATCCGATGGGGCAGAATCGGAATGCTGATACACTGAAGCGTCAACCGACAGAAGATTTTTCAGCAACGGCCCGTGTGATCGTGACGGGCCGCTTTCATTTCAAACGTACCCCGACCCGGACTTGAGATGACTCCGGAAGCTTCGGCTTTTCAGTCTCACCCTTCCCCGATAGGGATATACATACACATCCCTTTTTGTGAGAAGAAATGTTTCTATTGTGATTTCTATTCACTTGAGAATCACTCTCAACGTGACTCCTTCATTAACGCCCTCGTCAAAGAGATATCAATGTTCAAGCAGATATACGGGCAACGGAAGGCGGACACGATATTCTTCGGCGGCGGGACGCCTTCGCTTCTGAGTCCCTCCGAGCTCGAACTCGTATTGTCTGCCATATCCGGCACTTTTCAGATTGCGGAAAATCCCGAGTTCACGCTTGAGTGCAATCCGGGGACGGTCGATACGGCCCATCTTTCCGAATACCGCTCTCTCGGAGTCAACAGGCTTAGCTTCGGCGTGCAGTCATTTTTCGACGATGAGCTGAAATTCCTCTCACGAATTCACAACGCCGAGGAGGCCGTGAGTGCGGTTGCGAAAGCCAGAAAAGCCGGCTTCACAAACGTGAATATCGACATGATATACGCCCTGCCCGGACAAACGGTCGAACGCTTAACAGCTAATATGGAAAAGGCACTTTCGCTCGAAACAGAGCACATCTCCGCGTATAGCCTCATTGTGGAACCTGGCACGCCGTTGAACGCCGCCGTCGAAAAGGGGGAGATCAAACCGGCCCCCGAGTCGTCTGAAGCGGATATGTACGAGCGGGTAATGTCAACGATGGAAGATCGCGGCCTGATCCATTATGAGATATCTAATTACTCCCGTCCGGGGTACCAGTGCAAGCATAACCTGAAATACTGGAACGCCCAATCGTACGCCTCCTTTGGTCCGAGCGCTCATTCTTACTTAAACGGCCAGAGGTGGTGGAACGTATCCAGCCTCACAAGTTATCTATCGGATATCGACGCCGGCATAATTCCCGTTTCCGCCAGAGAGACCCTCTCCCCCTCCCAAATCCTCGACGAGTACGTGTTGCTCCACCTCCGGCAGGGACTCCTGGATTCCAGTGAACTCGAAAGTCTGTTCACAGTTTCGATTCCAGATGATACGATCGAGGAGCTGCAAGAGGGAGGTTATTGCGATTACAATGGACAGGTTATTCTCCTGACGAGAAGAGGCTTCAGACTGTGCGAGGAGATATCAGCCAGGATTCTATCCCGCCTGGCAGACCCCGCGTAAGTCTTCCATTCCGTTCATACCCTGTTATTGTTTTCCCTTCCCACCATCGCGTTCCAAAAGTAGAAAATCTTTGACTTCCGCGAAATCGCTCATTAGTGTCTGTAGATTTCGAAAGGAATCTTGCGTCAAGACGAAGTATCTCGAACGCAATTGATCGCCTTCCTCAGCCGGCATTCTTCCCATGATGCCCTCGGCCACATCTGTAAAGCGCGAAATCAACGACTTGAGCTCTTCAGTGACAGTATTTTTAATCTTGTCGTCGGCTATCTCATTCGAAAGCAAGCGAGCCGCTTTTTGATAGCTCTTTGCGTAAAAGGCAAGATCACTGAAGTCAGCTGTCCTTCCTCCGCGCAAGGCCGAGTCGTAGAAGGTCGCAATCACTTCCGGATGTTCCATGCGCCTGCCGATCTTTTCGGCGACTAGCGCTGTGAACTCAGAGCCGCTCAGATTCCAGTTCAATTCTCAACTTAGATTCTGTTAACTGTTTCAACACGTATTCTCTTATCTCGGCGTGCGACTTCTCCCGGCTAACAATCTTCCCTTTCTCAAGTTGAGGAATCAGGAGAGGGATGAAGCCCTTCCGCGGTTTCGCCGATGCCAGGTCGACATAACGCGAACCGCTCTTCTTATTTAAGAAGACCTGTTTTTCTCCAGAAAGCTTGCCGCGCTTCGCCAAAGGTTGTCCATCGATTTCGACGATGTCCATCGCGAAATCGAGAACCGGAGCACTGCTGATGGAAGTGCCGACTCCGTATAGGTCGACCACTTCGTTCAGATTGCCGATCGAGAATTCGTTCACACCACCGCTCACCAGAATCTTTACGTGCCTGAAGCCGCGAATGTCCAATTCCCACCGGACTTCACTGCAGATGGCACGGAAGTCCCCTCTTCGAGAGCCCGGCGTATCAAGTCTGACTGCAAACAATTTCTTTCCGAGTGCTTCTGCGACCCTGATCGATTCGAATTTTTCGTCTCCAAAAGTGTCTATGAGAACAGTGCGCTGCACAAGGGGATCGATAACCTCATCGAACGCCCTTGCAGCTTCCACGGTGTCGCGGAACAGGAGAATCATTGCGTGGGGCATCGTCCCGCTCGGAGGAATCCCGAGGAGCTCCCCGCCTGCCACCGTGGCAACGCCGTCGCACCCGCCAATGTAAGCGTTCCGATCTATCATAGGGGTGATTGCCGGGTGCATCCTGCGTGCTCCGAAGTGGACCACCGGTTTCGCGCCCGCTGCAACCCGAACCCGCGCAGCCTTCGTTGCTATCCCGGATGCCTGACACAGAAATCCGAGCGCGGCCGTTTCATGAACTAAGAAATCCCGGTACAGTCCTTCGACTACCATTACCGGTTCGCCCGGATAGAATATCGTCCCTTCAGGCATCGATTTTACTTTCACGGGCAGCGTCCGTAAGAGAGCCATGGCTTCGTCAAGTCCCGCCAGCACCGCCCACGGATACTTTCCGGGAAATCTCTTGACGACAAATTCTGCCTTCACGCGTGCATGTATCCCTTTCGATTGTAACACTTCCATTGCACGATGGAAGTATACATCCGTTACTTTTCCTTCGAGAATCTCTTGTGCTGTGGCAATGTGAAACGGTTTATCCATATATCCTTTCAGAACTTTCGGATAGCTATGTTGTTATGAATTCAATCGACTGCATTCGTCCTGATCCGCGTCGTTTCGCGTAACATCGATATGCGGAGCATCATTCCCAGGTACAGGGATCTTACAACCACCCTCTCTTGAGAAGGAAACTCTTGACGAATTGCGTAAGGATGACGTAGCTGAGGAGCGTCAACACTATCAGCGGCCAATATAAGGCCGGGAGCCCGACGAAGCCCAACGCCGATGCAAAAGGAGAGTGCGGCAGGTATATGCCGATTCCCATTACGATTACGCTCGTGAGCATCAGCGGCCAGCTTGCCCTGCTTTGAAGAAATGGTATCTTGTTCGTCCTGATAACATGAATGATCAGGGTTTGCGTCAGCAGCGACTCGACGAACCAGCCGGTCTGGAAAAGCGAAGCCCGTGACGGGTCCCAGCAGTGAAATAGGTATAGCATCATGAAGAAGGTAGTGTAGTCAAAAATTGAGCTGACGGGTCCAATGAACAGGATGAACCTTGTAAGCTCACCGATCGACCAGGGGCGTGGTTTAGCTACTTGCTCAGGATCGACATCGTCTGTCGGGATCGAGGTCTGCGAAATGTCATATAGCAGATTATTGGTCAGTATCTGGATGGGTATCATCGGCAAGAAAGGAAGAAAGATACTTGCGCCCAAAACGCTGAACATGTTTCCGAAGTTCGAGCTGGCGCCCATCCGAATGTACTTGAGAATGTTCGCGAAGACTTTTCTCCCTTCGACGACGCCCTCTTCGAGAACCATAAGACTCTTTTCGAGAAGTATGGCGTCCGCGGATTCCTTCGCGATATCCACAGCGGAATCGACCGAGATCCCCACATCTGCGGCACGGAGAGCAGCCGCATCGTTTATGCCGTCACCCATGAAACCGACCGCATGTCCCTTTGCCTGGAGCGCTTTTACAATTCTCTGTTTGTCCGCGGGCGAGAGGCGTGCGAACACCGTCGTCTTCTCGGCAGCTTCCGCAAGATCCTGGTCCGACAACTGTGATACTTCACTCCCCAGCAGCATGTGCTCGACAGGCAGACCAACCTCACTGCATATTTTCTTCGTCACGAGTTCATTGTCGCCGGTGAGCACCTTCACCGCAATCCCGTGGTTCTGAAGAGCCTGGATAGCCGGCGACGCGGTCTCTTTTGGGGGATCCAGGAAGGCAAGATATCCCTTCAATATCATGCCGGTTTCATCGTCCTTCGTGTAGGCCTGCTTCCTGTCAAGGTCTTTATACGCGAGCGCAAGAACCCTGAACCCATCGCGGCTTAACCTCTCGTATTCCTCCTTCAGGTCGGTTATAAGGACAGGATCAATCGGTTGGATCTCGCCGTCCAATTCGAAATCTGTGCATCTTTTGAAAATCTCTTCCGGAGCTCCTTTGGTAATCATCCGGGTCTTTGCGTTCGGAAGTTCCACTACCACCGACATAACCTTCCTGGAGAAATCGAACGGTATCTCGTCGACCTTTGTGTGCTCAGGTATGTGAAGCTGTTCGTGAATTTCCTTTCGAGCAAGTATCGCCCGGTCCAGGATATTCCTCAGCCCGGTCTGGAAATGGCTGTTAAGGTATGCGAGCATGAGCACATCGTCGTCCTCGTTCTGGACGACGTCGCAATGCTGTTCCAGAATTACATGATCGACCGTCAGAGTGCCGGTCTTGTCGGTACACAAGACGTCCATCGCTCCGAGGTTCTGTATCGAATTAAGCCGCTTTATTATGACTTTCTTCTTCGACATCGCTATCGCGCCTTTCGACAGGCACACGGTAACGATCATGGGAAGCATTTCAGGTGTAAGGCCAACGGCGACCGCCAGAGCGAAGAAGAACGCTTCGCGCCAGTTACCCTTCGTCAGACCGTTGATCAAAAACACGAACGGAACCATTACGAACATGAACCGAAGCATCAGCCACGTGAAGCGCTTCACCCCTTTGTCGAAGCTGGTTTCCTGCGTCTGAGAAGTGATCAGCCCCGCCATTTGTCCGAGATAGGTCTTGAATCCTGTGTTGACAACGAGCGCGACACCGGACCCGCTTTCCACGCTGGTACCGAGAAAACACAGGTTTTGAGATTCAAGAGGACTCCGGGTCTGACCGTTTTGCAGAACATCGAATTTCTCGACAGGCAGAGACTCCCCCGTCAGACTGCTCTGGATAACAAACAGGTCTTTTGATGCCAGGAGCCGCACATCTGCAGGTATCATGTCTCCAGCAGCGAGCTTCACTATATCGCCTGGCACGATCTCGGCAAGAGGGACTTCCTTCGCAGCGCCGTCGCGCATGACTGTCGCGGTTACATGGATCATCGCCTTCAACTTGGCAGCAGCCGTGTCCGCACGGAACTCCTGCACGAACCTCAGGACGATTCCCATCACGACCATGACACCGATGATGACAGCAGTCTCTACATCCTGGGTGAGAAGTGACACCGTCGCCAGTACCGCCAGCAGTATGACGAGCGGGTTCACGATGGCGGTGATGAGCAGCTTCAGCCAGCCATTACTCTTCTCATGGACAACGACGTTGGCGCCGAATTCCTCCAGCCTTCGCTCGGCCTCCTCGCCGCTAAGCCCCTTTTCTGAAGTGCCATGGACTTTGTATAGTTCGTTTACAGAACTCGTCGATGCCTTCAGGAGTTCCGGCGAGATATCAACTCGATTGCCCCCTGACCTTACAGCGGGGAAAATTTTCGGCAGAATATTTGGGAGAGATAGTCTCATGTCTATTTTGTTCCTTCGACTCTAAAGACCGAAAGGCTTCGACAGCATATTTAGTCTTAAATGGATTTGGGAATCACTTATTGTACAGTGCTTTCGTGAAATTTACGGGACATGGTCGATAGCCTGCCCTGATCGGACCACCGGCAGAGCATCGTCCCCGCAAAACAACAGTATGACACCTAATTTACAAGTATGAACTGGAAGTTGCCACGGTCCTCAACCGTCACAGAGCTGCCTGACCCTCGCAGCGACCGTTTCAGACGCGCCGAGGCGCTCATCGACAAATGTTTTCGCGATGGTCCCGGCCCGTCTCCGTGCCGCACCGTCCACGACCATCCTGTGGAAAACACGGTAAGCGGCCGCTTGATCCTTCACGTAAAACAGACCGCCTGTCTCGAGCAGGCGTACGGCCTCGTCGGACCGCTCGATGCGCGGTCCCGTTATTATCGGCACACCGTACACCGCGGGTTCCAAAACGCTGTGCACTCCGGCCCCGAACCCTCCGCCGACATACGCGATATCGGCCAGCACGTAAAGCTGCGTAAGGATTCCGACCTTGTCCACTATCAGTGCTGAGAAATTGGTTCCCTCCTCACCTCTGAGTTCGGAGAGCAACTTCGCGTCGGGGAATTCTTCCCTTATGCGCCCGATCTCTTCATTGGTTGGCTCGTGCGGGACGATCAACACGCTCAATGACTGGAGCTTCTGCAGCATCCGTTTTAAACCGCCGGACACGATCTCAATATCCTTGTGCCACACGCTGCCGAGAATCAATACTGTCTTGCGTGCCTTGTCGATACTGAAGGGGAGGGTTTTGCCCATGTTGTTCGACACGCTGCGGTTGTAGACCCGGTCGAATCTCGTGTCACCTACAACGGTAGAGACCTCGGTGCCCAGGAAAAAATCAAACATCTTCTTGTGTTCCAAGGTGGTCGTGAGTATCTCGTGCGGGAGGCTGTACAGCCGTCTGTAAAAACTTCTCAGGAACTTCGCTCTCTGGAATACTTTCATCGGGAATGTAGCGTCCGCAAGGATTATTTTCGTCCCCCATTTCCGAGCTTCCTTCAAGTGGTTCATCCAAAGATCGTATCGCATTATCACGGCGACGCTTGGCTTCACAAGTGATATGAAACGGCGCGCGTTTGCGGGGGTGTCGATCGGAAGATACGTGATCACGTCGGCATACGGATAGTTCCTGGAATACTCATACCCTGAGGGCGAAAAAAAAGAAGCTATCACGTTATAACCGGACTTCTTCAGTATCTCGATTATCGGTTTCGCCTGCTCGAATTCACCCAGGGATGACGCGTGGAACCAGATCCTCTTACCTTCAGGTACGCGGGCCAGGCCATCCTTAAGGAGTCCGAACAGCTCCCCCCTGCCTTTGAATCCCCTCCTCGCCTTGCCGTCAAATAGCGAGAAGATCGCATAAGCGGCGTACATCAAACTGATGAATACGTGCGAATAAAGGAATCCCGTTAATCCAGATTCGTTTCTTACCTCTTGCTTAACCATACCTCCGGATCCTGCTTTTTTGTATTGAGCCAGACTTCAAAATGCAATATGGATCCGCCGAGAGATTCGCCGACAGTCCCTATCGGTTGGAGTGCTTTTACCTTCTCACCTTCTCTGACGAAAATATCCGAAAGATGCGAATAAACCGTCCGAAGGCCGTTGTAATTATCTATTATGATAAGGTTCCCGTACGACGGCAGCCAGAAAATTCTGGAGACAACACCGTCGGCGACACTTCTCACTTGCGCGTTTTCAGGTACCGCGATGTCGATCCCGTAATTCAGTGTGACCGTCTTGAGTATCGGGTTTTCCTGTTCCCCGTAGTTCGCGACAACTTTTCCCTGTGCAACCGGCCACGGGAGGTGCCCCCTCAGTCCGGTGAGTGTCTCTGCCAGTACAGAAGCCGGAGTCTCATTGTAAGTCTCGAAATTGTTCTTCGGAGCGGGTTTCTTCCTCGCCTCTTCGGCTATCAGATTCTGTATCAGAGTCTCCAGCTCCGCCGCCGCCGCCTGGGACCGTTTGAGCTGTTCCGCATAGACTCGCTTACTCTTCCTGAGCTGGTAGAGCACCCTCCTGTGTTCCACTATACTGGATGCAAGCCTCACTTCTTCCACATTCTTGTGTCTAAGGTAATTTTGCTGCTCGGACAGGCGCTTCCGGAGCTGGCTCCGCAGCACCGTCAATTTTTCCTTCTCAGCCGATATGGAATTCAAGTCGAGCCGCGTCTGATCGGAAAACCTCTTCAGGTATTCGTAGCGCACGAGCATTTCGTTTACAGAGGCAGAGGTGAGCAGGAGTTCAAGATCATGCATCCTTCCCTGTTCGTAGAATCCTCTCGCGAAACTCGCATACTCCTCCTTGAGATTCTCCAGCCGTGCCGCAGCGTCGCCTATCCTGCTTTCGACTCCTGAAATATTTCTCGAATTGTTGTCTATCTGGTTCGAGATCCGATTTATCGTCAGCCGCGTCCGAAGATTTTGTTTTTCCAGCTTGTCGAGAGTCGCAAGTGAGACCGATTCTTTCTTATTACTCTCGGCAAGCCTGCGCTGGTAAAGCTGGATGTTGCCCCTGATCTTCGAAAGTTCCTGCTTCTTCTTGCTGAGCTTGGGCTTTTCCTGTCCATGTGCCGGCGCTATCGCCAGAACAGAAAAGGAAATCAGGACGGCGATTAATTCAATTAAGAATGACTTCCTTCGCATCGGGCGGTACCCTGAATTCGATGCTTCCTTTCTGATTGAGAGAAGCATCTCGATAATATAATTTCGCTGATACACCGTGTTTCAAATCCTCGAATGAGACGCTTCGAGGGAAATAAGCACTTCCAAGGTTTTCGAAATCGGAATACTGGATCTTCAACACCGTCTCACCTGCAACGGTCTTGACGTACTCCCTCGTCCGCATGAATTCCCCGTCCACTGTGTATTTTTCGACAGTGTCCTGGCTTGTATACGTGAAGCTCACGCTCCTCCCATCGCTATGACGGTATAGCTGCGCATCGCACAGGTTGCTGACCGGAGGCATCAGGTCGAGGAGAATATTGGTAAAGGAGGAACCGTCCGAAGCTATCATGAGGAAGTTCCTCAGGTTCGCAGAAGTCGGCTTCCCCATGAAGAGCACATTGTGCAGGCTGTTGTATACGAGAAGGGTATCGTCAGTGAGCCGAACCTGCGCGACCTTAATCCCGAATGGGCCGTAAAGACTCACCGTGGCAGATGAGGGTCGATGGATCGACATATCGAAACTCGCGGAATAAGCGCCCTGCTTGGTCTCAAAGCTGCCGTATCCGCTCGTACTGAAATACCTGATCGTGTTGGATTGTGTCCTTATTTCATCCGCGACCTTCTGCGCCGTCACTCCGGACAGATCCGCATAGTATGAGGTCGCCGCACATCCGACGAACAGTACCGAGAAGAGAAAAAATAAGGAGACTCGGATCAAGACTTGGCTTTCTCGATTTTCTCTTTGAGACCAGTTTTCGTCGGATCGCTTTGAAGAGCCTTCTTCCACTGTTCGACCGCCTTGGCAGTGTCCCCGAGCTTCTCGTATATGTCGCCCAAATGCTCTTCAAGCGTCGCCGGTGAGCCGTCAGCCTTCGTCCGCTCGGACAAAGCTTTGCGGACAAACTCCTCGGCCTTCCCGTAATCTCCCAGTTTATAATAGACCCATCCCATCGTGTCGAGATAGGCGCTGTTCTTAGGATCGAGCTCTATAGCTCGCTTAGACATATCGAGCGCCTTCTGCAGATCGATCCCCCTTTCGGAGAGGCTGTATGCAAAATTATTCAGGATCAACGAGTTCTTCGAATCGAGTTTCAGCGCGGTTTCATAAAGCCTGTATGCATCGTCGTATCTGTGAAGCGCTTCGTAGACCTGGCCAAGTATGCTGAGCGCATCGGTCTCGGTCGGCTTGATGGACAACGCCTTCTCCAGCGGATTCACCGCCTCCTCGTTCTTTCCCTCCTGGTTAAGGGCGAGTCCGAGGAACAGGTTTATCCTGTAATCGTCCGGAAAGAACTTCACGGCATCCGACATGACCCCCGCCATCCGCGCATAATCCTTGTTCTGGTAATATAGGACTCCAAGCGCCTGCCATGCATTGACACTGCTGGAGTCGAGCGCTATCGATTTTTTGAGATACAAGACTGCGGCTGAGTCTGCGTGCGCATACGAAGCTCCCAGCCCCGCCATAAGGTAAGAACGTGCATCGTTCGGGTACAACTTGAGAAGCCGGGCGAATATCTCCCGGGCAAACGGAACCACGGTCGAATCCTGCTGCATCTCGTTCAAATAGAATTGGCCGATCGCAAACTTCGCGTCGGCCCTTGTGGAGTCCGATGTGAAAATCACATCGAGAAGGCTGTCTGCACTCGAGAAGTCTTTCATCCTCAGGTATACCGTTGCCGCCCTCGCCATCAGGTCGTAGTCGTTCTTTGTCCCGGCCATCATTGCATTGAGGATGTTCAAGGCGTCGCTGTTCCTCCCGACCTGCATGTAGAGATCGACCAGCATCTCCTTCAAAGCGGCATTAGAAGGATCGATCCGGACCATTGCTTCAACTACGTAAATGGACTTTGCATATTCGTTTGTAGTATTGTAAATCCTCACCAGTTGCATCATGGTCGCAAGATCGGGCCCGGTAAGCGTGAGCGATTTCTGATACAACTCGGCGGCCTTCTTTGGCTGGTCCTGCTCGTAAAGGCGGGCCAACACAAGCATATCGCCGACATCCGTGCTGTCCAACGAGAGTATCTTCTGATATTGTATACGCGCACTGTCGATGTTGTAATCGGAGAGATAAGCTTCCGCAAGCGTCCTTATGAAACGGATCTTCTTGGGGTCGAGACCGACGGCAGCCTTCGCCTGATCGATCGCCATCTTAGGCTTTCCAAGCCGCATGTAGTCTTTTGACATGGCGTCATAAATGTTGGGATCCTTGTAACTCATGAGCGCTTCCTGGTAATCCAGAATCGCCTGGGCAAATTCACCCTTTACGTCGTTAAGGTTCCCAGAAATGAAATGGTCCATGGCAGCACGGTAATTCGGATCGGTCGACAAAAGATCCGGTTCCGTCCTCATAGAGTCGGGCGTGCCCGCGATCTCGCTGCCTGCCGAGCATCCCATGATACCTATCGTGCAGGCGCATAAGACAATTAGGACTGTTTTGAACACTTTATCTCCTCGTCGGTAAATTTAACTTTGGATGGCGTTCCAAACAAGAAAGGAAAGCGGACACGGACTCGATGAAGTGCCCGATCGGACTCCTCTACTTCCCCGCGATTCGAAGACGATTGACGGCTCGCGCAAGGGCGGCCTTTGCTCTCGCAATATCCGTTCCAGGTTCCTTCTTAGTCAGCCTCTCCTCTGCGCGCTCCTTCGCAGCTCTGGCTCTCCCCACATCTATTTGATTCATCGCTTCGATTGTGTCGGCCAAAAAACTCGCAACGTTATGGTTTACTTCCACGAATCCTCCGCTTGTGGAGTAAACCAGCTCATTGCCCGACTGATCCAGGATCTTCACTTCACCGATGCCGATCGAAGCCAAAAGCGGTGCGTGATTCTTCAGTACCTGAAACGAACCGGCATTACCTGGGGCTGTCAGCCCCTCGACATCGCCCGTAAAAATACTCCGCTGCGGAGTGATTACTTCGAGCTTGAAAAGCTTGTCGGAGTTGTTCGTATTGTTCCCGGCCATCACGCTGCCTGCAGTTTCTTCGCCTGCTCTTCCGCCTCGTCGATCGTGCCCGTCATGTACAGCGCGCTCTCCGGCCATTCATCGCAGTAACCTTCAATTATTGCCTTGAAGCCGGCAATCGTATCCTTCAGCTTGACGTATCTTCCTTTTCTTCCCGTGAATGCCTCCGCAACGGAGAAGGGCTGCGAAAGGAATTGCTGAATCTTCCTCGCCCTCGAGACCGTAAGCTTGTCCTCGTCCGACAACTCGTCTATGCCCAGGATGTTGATGATATCCTGTAAATCTTTGTATGTCTGCAAAATCTCCTTTACCGAGCGCGCGACTTTGTAATGCTCCTGGCCGACGATCAGAGGATCAAGTATCCTCGAAGTGGAATCCAAAGGATCAACCGCCGGATAAATTCCGAGATCGACGATCTGCCTGCTGAGCACGGTCGTCGCGTCGAGATGACCGAAAGTCGTGGCAGGCGCCGGATCGGTAAGGTCGTCCGCTGGGACGTATATGGCCTGAACCGAAGTGATGGATCCGCGTTTCGTAGAAGTGATCCGCTCCTGAAGGGCGCCCATCTCGGTGGCGAGTGTCGGCTGGTATCCCACCGCGGACGGCATGCGTCCGAGAAGCGCAGACACCTCAGAACCCGCCTGCGTGAATCTGAAAATATTATCTATGAACAGGAGGACGTCTTTCCCTTCGGAGTCGCGGAAGTATTCCGCGAGCGTCAAAGCAGTCAAAGCAACTCTCTGCCGCGCTCCCGGAGGCTCATTCATTTGACCGAACACGAGCGCAGTCTTACCGATGACACCCGACTCATTCATCTCTATCCAGAGATCGTTCCCTTCGCGAGTACGCTCGCCGACGCCGCCGAACACTGAATATCCACCATGCTGCGTGGCTATGTTATGAATGAGCTCCTGAATGATAACTGTCTTTCCTACTCCGGCTCCACCGAAAAGTCCCGTCTTCCCTCCACGCGAATAGGGCTCGAGCAAATCGATAACCTTGATCCCCGTCTCGAACATTTCCTTCTCTGTACTGAGATCTTCGAATTTAGGTGCGGGCCTGTGAATCGGATATTCCGCCTTCGCCTCGAGAGTCCCTTTACCATCTATAGGGACACCGATGACGTTCACCATTCTTCCAAGGACCCCCGGACCTACCGGGACTTTTATGGGACTACCCGTATCCTTGACTATCATGCCGCGGACCAGGCCGTCGGTAGAGTCCATCGCAACTGCCCTGACCGTATCTTCACCCAGGTGTTGCTGAACTTCAACGACAAGATTCTCATCATGGCCGTCAATGTTTCTTCTCGGGATTACCAATGCGTTGAGGATCTCCGGCAATTTTCCGTTCTCGAACGCGACATCGACCACAGGGCCGATAATCTGTACAACTTTTCCTTCGTTCATGGGACCTTGGATTTTTTTGATTTCACAAATATAGAGCCCGAAACATACATTTTCAATTGATAAAAATGGTGTTAGGCCACGACCTGAACTCGTCGGTGACGTGAATTTCTTTTCATCTCTTTTTAATTGTCGTTTCACGGCTGCGTCGCAATATTGTTGACGCAAATAAGGAGAATAAACAATGGCAGAAATGATTAAACGGAAACTAATATACGGAGCTGGAGCTCTTGGGGTCATAGCCGTGGTTTTCGTGCTGACGATGGGTCTCACATTCGGAAAGATGGGCGACTTGCACAAACCCGTCAAACTCGGCGCGGCTGCCCCGCCTATAACCCAGGTCTCTCCATCGGTTGAAGATCTCAGTAACGCTTTCATTTCGGTGGCAAAAGCAGTAACACCGGCAGTAGTGCAAATCCGCGTCACTTCGACGCCAAAGGCAGTAAACGTCCCCAACGGGGGCAATTCACCCGGCAACATGTTCCGCTTTTTCTTCGGACCGGATTTCCCATTCCACAGTTTTAATGAACCTCAGCAAAGGCCGGAACCTGAAGAAGCACTCGGTTCAGGTGTCATCGTGACCTCGAACGGTTACATCATTACCAACAACCATGTCGTTCGCGGTGCCGACCCGAACGGAATCAAAGTGACACTCCTCGATCGCCGGACTTACCAGGCAAAGCTGATCGGCCGCGACCCAACCACAGACATTGCGGTTATTAAGATTGAAGGCTCCCATTTCCCGTATGTGTCGCTGGGAAATTCCGACAGCGTCCACGTCGGCGAATGGGTCGTCGCGATCGGAAATCCGTTCGGGCTCGACTACACCGTAACCCAGGGAATCATAAGTGCGCTCGGCAGGGACATCGGAATTATCCGCAACAAGTACGGCATCGAAGATTTCATTCAAACCGATGCAGTTATAAATCCTGGAAATAGCGGAGGCCCGCTCGTTGACCTCAGAGGGCGCGTCGTCGGCATAAATACCGCCATAGCCACGAACACCGGCAGCTATGAAGGTTATGGTTTTGCAATTCCGATAAACATCGCTAAGGAGGTTGCTGAAGATATCATTCAACACGGAAAGGTCATCCGCCCATATATCGGAGTGATGATCGGACCGATCGACCAGACAACTGCCAAGGCACTTGGCTTGAAGCGACCGGAAGGCGTGTTGGTACAGTCTGTGGTCCATGGCTCCCCCGCGGAAAAGGCAGGAATAAAAGGCGGCGACGTCATCCTGAAATTCGACGGCATCAGGATATATCATGGCAACCAGCTTCAGGCGCTTGTCGCTGCCAAATCGCCAGGCGAAAAGGTTGCGGTCGAAATATTCAGGAACGGCAAGACCGAAACGAAGACCGTAACGCTCGAGGCGGAGCATGGAGAACTCTTCGCTTCAGTTTCCGGCAGCGAATCGGCTGGCTCGGCAAACCTAAGTTCGCTTGGCCTCTCGGTGCAAAATGTAAGTAAAGATTCGCTCAAGAAGTACGACGCGAAGTATGGTGTGGTCGTAACGAACGTTCAGCCCGCAAGCGAAGCATTCAATCGCGGCGTTCAGCAAGGCGACCTGATAATTAGCGTCGACAACAAGCCCATCAGATCGTCTGCGGACTTGAAAGCGATCGTGAAGACGAAGAAACCCGGCGACGCTCTTCTGTTCCGGGTGAAGACTCCGGCTAAGGTCAGCGAGTATCTGGCGCTGGAGATTCCTCCGAAATCATAAATAAGTTTGCTCCACTCCCCCAATAAGATGAGGGCGGTACGGCATAGGCCTGCCGCCCTCTCTTTTTTCTTTTACAATGCGTGATACTCGCCACCCGCCCGGTCCACCTGGCCGCCTCTGTTCACGGCTCAGAATACTTCGATCGACCGAATATTATACCGCCCCGATGAATTGACGAACGAGCCGGTGGATGGCGATCCACTGGCAGATCTTACCAATCTCAAAGAGACACTTCACCCCGGAAAGGACACAGCACTCGAATCCCGCCTTCGTTGAATGAAGGACGCGTCTTTCTCTCAGTCTTCCTCTTGGTTTTTCTTTTGCGAGCCCGCCGCGACGCCGTTGCTTCTGTATTCCTCACAGAGTCGACGTAAATAGTCAAACGAATATATGCCCGTGTTGTGGCCATCCAGCCAGGTTAGCGCGAGCGCATAATCCCCGATGACTTCCGCGCCCTTCAAATTGTACTTCCCTGGACTCAGGACCGGGAGCGGGTCCGGCTTGTACTCGCGCCAGAGGACCGACTCGCCTGCGCATGATGCACATGGACATCTGTCCCGCAAGTACTTTGCCGGGAGGATGAACTCCTTACCATCGCTCCATTTTACCAGAATTTCGTCGTCGCTGATCTTCTTGAATTTCGCCGGATACATACCCTCTCCAACCTCGTTTTGACAAGGAGCCATCCTGTTATGACCCGGACGGATCCTCCGTTGAATAAACTACTGCATGCCTTCTCAGGCCTCAATGCTCTCGACTTCACTTCTCTATTTGAAATAGAGATGGCATATCTTACGGTTCAGATCGAAGCCGAAAAAATCATCCCCATTGAAATCGAAATCTGCCTTGCTCTCATAACCGAGCCAGTTCCAGTCTTCCAGCACCTTCGCACGTTCGATCGGGAGCAAGTCGTTGAATTCGCTAACCCGGTTCGTAAACTCAGGGTGCCCGTCGTATTTGTCCGGATTCACGATCGCGAAAATCTTGTGTGATTTTTTCGCCTCCATGTAGAGATTGCGGCCGACGTGCTCTTCACTCACCGCCACGTCCCCGTTGCTCAACTCTGCATAATGAGTCTTGACGAAATAGCCTTCGTCGACGACCTCTACCATCGCGGTCCGCGTAATCCTCGACGCTTTCAGCAAAAAATCCAAAATCAGAAATGCATTGAATTCGTTGTCAGCCACACGCGTAAAGCCGCTTGCGATCATGCCGTCCTCGTAACCGCCGCGTTTCACGATGATCAACTTCCTCGCCTCGAGCTCACGGATTATCTCATCGTCGGAATATCCCGCCTTCTCCAGAACTGCAAATTCCGAGTGTACCCTTCCAAGATCTTCTCCGACCGTCTCGAAGTTTGGAAAGACAATGAATCGGCGGAAGTTGATTTTCCCGCCGGTCCAGAAGAACTCCGAATTATACCAATTCTGCAACGACCTGACCGCATCCCACTCCTCGCCAGAGACGAAATTATTCCCGTCGTCGCGAATGCGATAATAGATTTTTCGTGCCATCTTACTTCGTAAGGAGACTCTCTATGTACTTAGCCATCATATCCAATTCGATATTCACAATGTCCCCCACCCGGAGCGAACTGAATGTTGTGTTCTCAAGCGTATGAGGTATTATGGCAACCTTGAACGAATCGGTCAGCTTCTCCGCAACCGTCAGGCTGACGCCGTTAACGGCTATGCTTCCCACCGGGATAATGTACTTCATGTACTGACGCAGGAGCCGGAACCGGAACACGCGGCTCAACTCGAGTCTCTCTACGGACATCACCTTCGCGGTTGTGTCGACGTGTCCCTGAACCATGTGACCGCCGACGCGGCTGGCTAATGTCGCTGCACGCTCGAGGTTGACAGGATCGCCTGTCTGAAGGCCGCCGAGCGTCGTTTTCTTGATTGTCTCCTCGACTGCTTCCACGTTCACTTCATTCTTCAGCTTCTTAACAATCGTGAGGCAGACTCCGTTCACCGAAAGACTGTCGCCGATCGAAATATCCTCCATTACCTTTCTGCAACCGATCGTGAATTTCCTTCCCCCCTTCGACGAACCGATGATCCCTTTTACGCTCCCGACTTCCTCGATTATTCCCGTGAACATCTTGCTGCCTTATTGAATTAATGTAAACCCTTGTTGACAAAATAGCCCGTCATCAGCTGATCGACGCCTGCCTTTGAATATGTCAAATCCCGAAGTCGGGATGCATGGGAAAGGTCTCTCAGCTCGATATCGTCGGCAATCCCCTTTCCATCGCCGAGAATAATCGGTGCCGTGAAGATCAAGAGCTTCTCCGCTCCACCGGCCTTTATGAACTCCGAAAATATGTTGCTCCCCCCTTCCACCATTACGGATGCGATTCCAAGACGGCCGATCATTCCGAGAAGCGCCCGGATCGCTATCTTCCCTTCCCTGTTCCCCCGGAGTTCGCGAACATCCACGCCCTGCTTCCGGAATAGCGAGACTCTGCGGGCCGACCTTTCCGCTGCCGCCGTAGAACAGATGAGTATCACTTTCGACGCACCGTCGCGGAACATTCTTGCATCAAGCGGAGACCGCAGGTTGCCGTCCACTACTATCCTTACGGGCGATCGCCCTTTCACGAGGCGGACTGTGAGCGATGGATCGTCTGCGATAACAGTCCCTGCACCGACGAGGACCGCATCGCTGCCTGCCCTCAACGAGTGTACCATCTTGAGCGATTCAGAGGAAGTTATGTACTTCGATTTCCCGTCATTAAGGGCGATCCTCCCGTCGAGAGATTGAGCCGCCTTCAGCGTAACGAAAGGCAACCCTGTCTGGATATACTTCACGAAGGCTTCATTGATTTTTCTGGATTCATCAGCCAGGAGGCCGACATACACTTCGATGCCGGCCCGCTTGAGCTTCCTTATCCCGCTTCCGTTGACCATGGGGTTCGGATCGGGCATCGATACATAAACTCTTCGAATCCCTTTTTCGATAAGAAGGTCTGCGCACGGCGGAGTCTTGCCGAAATGACTGCATGGTTCGAGAGACACAAAGACATCCGATCCCTCGACCGATGCGGTTGCCGACTTGACGGCGTTCACTTCGGCGTGGGCATCCCCGAAGCGCCGGTGGTACCCCTCACCGATTATTTTTCCCTTCTTCACGATGACACACCCGACCATAGGATTCGGGCTTACACGTCCGCTTCCCTTCACGGCGAGTTCGAGGCATCGGCGCATCATTTTCTCTTCTTCAGACACTGTTACCTCAGCGTAAGCGTCAGCTTTTGTCCTATCGAGGATTTCAGGACCTTCGCCGCGCTTCCCAAATTCACTGCGAGTTCGAGCAGCCCGCTGCTCCCCTTTATACCGACGACACTTTTGGTTCGTGAAGCTGAATAGGACAGGTAGAAATGCTGAATCCGATTTGGTCCGATCTTAACCGTCGCTCTCTTCGCCAGTAGTGCCTCATCCCACAGGAAACTAGTGAACACATTGCCGAACCTGTCCTGGTACACAACTCTTCCTTCATTCCTGCCGTGCTCAATCTGCGAATAGAATTTCTTGACCGCCGGGTAATCGAAGCGATTGCCTATCTCTGCCAGGCCGACTCCCCGCGACAAATGAGCGGCCAGGGGCGCGAAGATGTCCCTGCCATGGAATGTGGTGCTTATGTCTCCGTTGAAATATCTCGGGTTCGAAGCCACGTGGAGGCGGATGTCTCCGGCCTCCGCGACCACATAATCGAGAAGACCGTTGTCGGGTGCAATAAAAAGCTGATTGTCGATCGATCCGCAGACTATCTTTCGCTCGCTTCCGACTCCGGGATCGACGACGTTGACAAAAATCGAGTCCTCCGGGAAATACTTCCTCGAGGCCCAGAGCACGAACGACGCCTGCCGGACGTTTTGCGGCTCGATTTCATGTGTCAGATCGACGGTCCTCGCAAGCGGATTTATCGAGGATATAACACCTTTCATCACCCCGACAAAGTAGTCCTTGCTGCCGAAGTCGGTCAGAAGAACGATAGTGGGCATTACAGCCTCAGGGCACTTTCGCGCCTGGCGGAAGTATAAGAAGCGTCTACAATATCCATGACCTTGCACATCTGGCCGATGGTCGGCATATCGGCCTTTACACCCCGAAGGAATCTGACGAAATTAGTCAGCTCCGTCTCGTAACTCCGCTTAAAGACGTTTTCAAATTTCGAATTCTGTACCGGAGTGAGGCTTACAAGCTCGTCGTTAATTCTGCGGTGCAGGAGGAGCGGGCTGAGCGTTGCTGTGCCCGTCGTGCCGTATACTTCGAATCTGAAACTTTCGTCCGGCTGCTGGAGGCCCCAGCTCGCGTCGAGTCGGATCATCCCTCCCTTTTTCGTTCGCAGGGTGACTAGGGCAGTGTCTTCAACCCTCTTGAATTTCCGGCTGAAGAACGCGGCGTTAACTCCACTTATCTCCGGGAAGTCCAGGAGCCACAATGACAGATCCACAAGAACTATCCCGAGGTCGAGCATCACTCCTCGCCGGTCGGACGTTTTCGAGTCGAAGCGCATCTTGGTGCTCGGCTCTTCCTTGTGCCATGCGGCGCTTACGTAGAAGACGTCGCCAAGCTGCTTATCGACAAGGTAGCTTTTCAACATCATGAAATCAGCCCTGAAGCGATTATTCATGGCCGCAAGCACCGTCTTTCCCTTTTCATCGGCGAGCTTCGCCAGAGCTGAACACTGCTTGTGATCTATCGTTGGTGGTTTCTCTATGAGAACGTTCTTACCCGCGTTCAACGCCGCCACCGCGATTTCGTAATGGCTTTCGGTAGAAGTACAGATATCGACCGCGTCTACATCAGGATCGGCCAGCAATTCTTCCGGGGAGTTGTACAATCTCGCTATGCCGTGCTGCCTGCCGAGAGCTGCAAGCCTCTGCCTGTCCTGCTCGGAAAGAGCGAGGATCTTAACTCCGCTTATCTTCTTCAATAATGGGAGGTGCACAACCTGTGCGATGGCACCGCCCCCGATCACTCCTAATCTGATATCGTCCATTTCTTACCTGCTCACCAGCACGGACTCTCGTGAAGAGGTCCCTTCGACATTTATGAAATGAAGGACTTTGTCCGCAATCCCATCGGGGTGAAGTCCCAGCAGCTCGTATAAGTCATCCGGCATCCCGTGTTCGACAAACGCATCGGGAAGCCCAAGGTTCAGCACACGAACAGGTTTACCGATCTCCTGCAGTGCTTCCAGTACCGCACTCCCGAAACCTCCTTTGATCGTGTTGTCCTCAACGGTGACCACATGGTCGAATTTTCCTGCGATCTCGTCGAGCAACTCGTTGTCTATCGGCTTCACAAAACGCATGTTCACCACTTCCGCATGTATCCCTTCGCGCTCGAGTACTTCCGCCGCCTTCATCGCGTGTTGCACCATCAATCCGACAGCGAGAATCGCGACGTCGTTCCCTGACCTCAGGACCTCACCCTTACCTATCGGGAGTTCTTCAATGCTCTTCTCGGGGGAGGATGAGGCGTTGCCCCTCGGGTATCGGACGGCTACGGGGCCTCCGCTGTAATTTACTGCGGTGAGGAGCATGTCACGAAGCTCGTTCTCGTCCTTGGGGGCCATGACGACCATGCCCGGTATGAGACGAAGATAGCTGAGGTCGAAAGCTCCGTGATGAGTAGGTCCGTCGGCGCCGACAAGTCCGCCTCGGTCGAGCATGAACACAACGTGGAGGTGCTGTATCGCCACATCGTGGATGATTTGATCGAATGCTCTCTGAAGGAAAGTCGAATAGATCGCGGCCACGGGTATATAGCCCTGTGTAGCCATTCCCGCACAGAAAGTAACTGCGTGTTGTTCGGCGATTCCCACATCGAAGAATTTGTCGGGCATCTCCTTCTGGAGTATGTTAAGCCCGGTACCGTCAGGCATCGCGGCGGTGACTCCAACAACCTTACTATTCTTCCGCGCTATCTCCACCAGGGCTTCGCCGAATACTCTCGTCAGTGACGGCGGCCCCTGTTTCTTGAATTGTGTCCCGGTTACCTTGTCGAACGCAACGACGCCGTGGAGCTTCTGAGTGTCTTCCTCCGCCGGCAGATATCCTTTGCCTTTTTCAGTCGTAACGTGAATGAGGAGAGGACCTTTAAGATCCTTGACTTCCCTGAACGTCGTTATAAGCTGGGAGATGTTGTGGCCGTTGAAAGGTCCGAAGTATCTGAACCCAAGAGCCTCGAAGAGCATTCCGGGAGTCACGATCGCCTTCATACCGCTTTCAAGCCTGCCGGCTACCTTCCTTATCCTGTCGCCGACCGAATCCAACTTACCCGTAAGATCCCAGACGTTGGTTTTGAATTTATTATACGCCCCGGTTACCGTGAGGCTGCTGAAATAGTTCGAGATGGACCAGACATTGGGAGCGATCGACATCCTGTTGTCGTTCAAGACCACGATGAGATCCTTCTTCAGAATCCCCGCGTTGTTCATAGCCTCGTATGCCATACCACCCGTCATCGCACCGTCGCCGATCACTGCGACTACCTTGAAGTCTTTTCCCATGAAGTCGCGGGCTGTCGCAACTCCAAGCGCCGCGGAAATGGATGTGCTGGCATGCCCGGCACCGAAGACATCGTATGGGCTCTCCGAGCGCTTCAAGAAACCACTTATGCCGTGAAACTGGCGGATAGTATGAAACACGTCTCGCCTGCCCGTGATAATTTTATGTATATATCCCTGGTGTCCTACGTCCCAGACCAGCTGGTCGTCCGGTGTCTGGAAGACGTAATGAAGAGCGAGCGTCAACTCGACCGACCCGAGACTGGCGCCGAGGTGTCCCCCAATCTGCGAAATCGTATCTATCAGAAATTCCCTTACTTCCTGCGCAAGTATCTTCAGCTCATTCACGCTGAGCTTTCTCAGATCTTCCGGGGAATTTATGGAATAAAGGTACTTATACTCCATCTGGTCTCCACTTAGTTTTCAATATCTGTTTCCTCCAACGCACCACCGGCATTCTTCTGTATCTTCTTCAATTTCAATTTAGCCTCATTCAACCGCGTCATGCAAGACTTCGCCAGCGTCATCCCTTCCTCGTACAGCTTGATCGACTCCTCGAGAGGCGCGTTCCCCGTCTCGAGCGTCTCCACAATCTCCTCGAGCCTCTTTAACGATCCTTCAAAACTCAGATCTTCCTTTTGCTTTGCTGCTTTACTCATGTTCGGCCAATCGCTCCGATTTACCTGTTATCTGTGATTCCAGAGTCCCATCGTGAAGATGTATTGTCGCACTTTCGCCTGCCTGGATATCACGGACCGAGCTCACTATCCCGGCAGAGCTCTCAACGAACGCGTATCCTCTCCTCAAAACCGCGGAAGGGTTGAGCGCGTTGAGATGCGACTCAATAGCTTTCAGTTTCTGGGACGTGACGTCCATGGAATGCTGTGCTTCTGTATCCAGCCTCCTTATTAGCTCGTCTACCAGCTGCGATTTCTGCTCCACAAGCGCGGAAGGCTGCTGCAATGCATAATGGTGACTGAGTTTGTCAAGTTCCAGGGTAAGTCCGTATATCTTCTGCTCGACAAGTCGTCCTAAATTGCGCACCGCGGATTGAATCCCTGCCGTAACCTCCTGCCCGTCGGGCACCACAAGCTCTGCCGCCGCGCTCGGAGTGGCGGCCCTGACATCGGCCACAAAATCGGCGATGGTGAAATCGACCTGGTGCCCAACCGCGCTTATCACCGGTATGACACTCTCGAATATCGATCTTGCCACCACCTCCTCGTTGAAAGCCCACAGGTCTTCCAAACTTCCGCCGCCTCTCCCAACGATGAGAACGTCCACATTCGATAATTTGTTGAAGTCCCTGATCGCTCTCGCGATTTCATCCGAGGCCCCCTCCCCCTGCACTTTCACGGGATATATGACAACCTCGACGGCCGGGAATCTCCTGTTAATTATGCTGATGATATCCCTCACCGCCGCTCCCTCGAGCGACGTTACGACACCGATCCGCGACGGGAACACGGGGATCTCCCTTTTTCTGTCTTCCGCGAAGAGCCCTTCGTCTTCCAGCTTCTTCTTCAGCTGCTCGAACGCCAGTTGAAGTGCACCCTGCCCGGCAGGCATCAACGTAACCGCATACAGCTGAAAGTCGCCGCGAGGCTCGTAGAGAGAAACTCTGCCTTTTACTATCACCTTAATCCCGTCACTGACTTCGAACCGGACCTTTGATGCATCGGAACGCCACATCACGCAACGTACCTGCGCCTCTTCGTCCTTGAGCGTGAAGTAGAGATGGCCGGATGGCATATGTCTTTTGAAATTGGAAACTTCACCCTCGACAACGACCGACGGGAAATTTCCTTCGAGGACTCCCCTGACCAGCCTCGTTAGATCCCGTACCTTCAAAACGTGTTCATCGCCTGACGAAGGGACTCGGGCCGAAAACAAATCAAGATCTTCTTCCTGCAAATCAGCCACCTTCTCCAGAGTCCTGCCTCGCGCCCACCGACTGGGCAAAAGACACTCCGCTCGATGCATCACGATGCACTTAATGATCCTCCTCTATTTGAATCAAAAATAAGCAATCTGTCACTTAAGATAAAGCCATGAGAGACCGCATCTTAGCGTATTGCTGTCACAAATTGAATATGAACACGGCACAGGGTTATATTTCTCTCAATGTTTCATGATGCTCGAAGGATAATAATCAGCCGGACCGACAGGATAGGGGATGTAGTCCTGTCGCTCCCCTCTTTTGTTTCCCTTAAGAAATGCTTCCCCGCGTGCGAGCTGACTGCCTTCGTACGCGATTACACATCCGATGTCGTCTCGTCTTGTCCCGATGTAGACAGGGTGGTCACATACGATCCCGAAGAATCCATTCTTACTACCATCAGGAAAATGAAAAGAGTGGACGCGGATTCCATATTGGTTCTCTATCCCAGGTTTAGAATTTCTGTCGCCGCGTTCCTCGCGCGAATACCGATTCGAGTGGGGACGGCTTACAGATGGTACTCATTTCTGTTCAACCGCCGGGTTCGGGAACACCGCAAAGATTCCGTGAAGAGCGAAGCAGAATACAACCTGTCACTCGCCGAAGCGATAGGCTGTAATGCGAAGACTTTGGAGACGAGCCTGCGTATCGACGACAAAGGGATATGCAAGGCAAAGGACTTCCTGACCAGGAAGCAGATAGACAAATTCGCAGTCGTACATCCGGGAAGCGGCGGATCGGCGGCGGACTGGAGCCCGGCAAACTTCAAATCCCTCTGCGAACGAATCTCGGACGAACTTCAGCTTCAGGTCGTCGTAACAGGTTCGCAGAAAGAGAGGGAGCTCTGCGCAAGCGTTTCCGAAGGCATCCCCAACTGTGTGAATTCAGCCGGGAATTTCACGCTCGTTGAATTCATCGCACTTCTCTCACTCGCAAGTTTGTTTGTCTCAAATTCGACAGGACCGATTCATCTGGCGGCCGCTGCAGGCACTCCGGTGGTGGGAATCTACCCGAATAACAAACCGATGACTCCGAAGAGGTGGGCTCCCATAACTGTTAAGAAAACGATACTTTCACCATCCGACGGCTCCGACGATCTTTCAAAGATCTCCGTCGAGGAAGTATTCCGCGCGGCGAGAGTCATGCTTCCGGTGAATGCCGGATGAAGATCAAGATTTTCCTCGCAGCGATTTTCGCTACTTTCCTTCTGACCGATGCGGCTGCTCCCTGCGGCAGTCCCCCCTCTGAAACTGGGGTCGAAGTCCATGGAGCCGACTCTTCCTCGATCGGCGCGCGGCGCGACACGACGACGAAAGAGACTCCTCCACCCTTCACAAGCCTGAACGACCTGAGAGTCATCGCCAACGACGCATTTAACGTCGGCGAAAAGCTCAAGTATGATATTCACTACGGGCCGATCGTCGCCGGAAGCGCGACCATCGAGATACCTTCCTATGTCTACTATGCCGGAAGAAAGTGTTACAAGGTTGAATTCACCATGCGGTCGGCTCCCTTCTTCGACTTCTTTTTCAAGGTCCGCGATTACTATTACTCGCTGATAGATGCCAAAGGACTCTTCCCGTGGAAATTCGAACAGCACATACGAGAGGGCGGTTACAGGAAGGATTTCACCGCGTCCTTCGACCAGTGTAGTCATACCGCAACCACCAGTGCGGGAGGGCCGTATGTAATAAAGCCTTACACTCAGGATGCCGTCAGCACTTTTTTCTATGCTCGGACTCTCGATTATGACTCGTTGAAGGTCGGGGCGGAAATTCACTTTTCAAATTTTTACGAGAACAAGGTCTACCCGCTCGATGTTAAGTACCTTGGGAAGGAAGATGTGCACACGAAGGCAGGAAAGTTTCATTGCCGGGTAATCGAGCCCGTGATAGTGAAAGGCGGGCTGTTCAAGAATACAGGGAAAATCACAGTGTGGATAACGGATGACTCGCTGAAAGTTCCGGTGAGAGTAAAGACGGACGTTGTGATCGGCTCGGTGGTTGCAGACCTCACGAGTTACAGCGGGTTGGCCGGTCCACTCACTTCAAAATACTAGGAGACGATTTGAACGAAGAACAAGAGTTGATGCCGGAAGACACCGGACGCGATCACAGGTTCAATCCCGTATGGTTCGCGGTGATTTCACTGATGATAGTTTTCTTTCTGTACCAGGCCGTCGGCGGCGGTCTTACGGTCTATCTGTTCGGCATTATCCCCTCGAGCGACCAAACCCTCGCGTTCCGGTTCGCAACCATAGCCGCCGAGGTTTTGTTTATCCTGGTCCCAGCGATATTCCTTTCACGCATCCAGACAATGAAATGGAAAGAGCTCCTTCGAATAAGGAAGACCGACATCTATTTTGTTATCCTCGCGGCTGTTGGAGTAGTATCACTCGAACAGCTTCTCGAGCTTTATCTCTACCTTCAGGGCCTCATTCCGCTTCCTGGACCGATGCAGCATCTTGTCGATCAGCTTCAAAGGACCATACAGGAAACCTACAAGGTACTTCTGACGGCGCACGGTCCGTGGGAATTTTTGTTTGTCCTCCTTGTAATAGGAATAACTCCCGCGATCTGCGAAGAGATGCTCTTCAGAGGACTCGTTCAGGGTAATTTTGAGAAATCTATGCCGCGTCGTAAGGCAATAATAGTAACCGGACTCATCTTCGGGCTATATCACCTCGATCCATTCACATTCGTTGCCCTCTGCGCGCTCGGAATTTATCTCAGTTATCTAGTTTCCGTATCGGAAAGCATTATCGTGCCGATGGTCGGGCATTTCATGAACAATTTCGTCTCGGCATTTGTCCTTTACGCTTTCCATAAAGATAGTATAATTGCCCCTTCCGGTGGCCGGCCGCTCAGCGTGGGCTATATCATAGGATGGTCGGCCGTTTTGGCGTTAATTTTCGTCGTAACCATTAAACTAACGGAACAGCATAGCAAGAAAATTCGAGAGGCTAGACTCCAGTGATCTGTCCCAATTGCGGGCACTCAAGCCCGGAAGAATTCGCGATCTGCCCTAAATGCGGAACCCGCTCAGAGCAAGCCGGCCACTGTTTACACTGCGGGCATGAGATGGATGTCCGGACTAATCTGTATTGTACAGACTGCGGCGCCGTCAATACCGACCTCGCGTCGGACCAGGGACTCGTATGCGACACGCATGTCGAAAACCGTGCGGTCGGCTTTTGCGTGGTTTGCGGTAAAGCGGTTTGCGATGAGTGTCTCGAATCGAGCGGCAACAGGATCCTTTGTAGTGATCCGAAACATCGCACGATGCTGGACGACTGGAGAGTAATACACAGGTTCGATTTCGAGTATGAGGCCGCCATGTTGTACGCTAACCTCGAACAGCAGGAGATCGAATCGGAGGTCTTCTCAAAACCGAATCCTGATACAACCGATACGCTGCCTCGTCCGACGATTGTTGAGGTTCTTGTTCCGAAGAAAAAGTTCGAGGAAGCACAGGAGATCGCAAAGACACTCGGGCTCACAGACGACGAAATCGGGGAGGATGAAGAGTAATGTCGAATCTGGCGATAAGGGTATTGGTGGCGGTAATAGCCATACCGTTGATCGTAGCTGCATGCTACTTCGGCGGCCCCTACTTTTTTCTCTTTACGACCGCACTCATAGTGATGTCGACAAACGAGTTCTATACACTCGCCCATACGAAGAATATCGAACCCGCCGCGACCATCGGAGTAATTTCCGCCGGCGTCCTTAATGCGATTGTCTACGCCAGGGGAACCGGCATCGCCTTTGACTCCCTCATCGTTATCGTGGCAGTGGTCCTCCTTTATGAACTTGGAAGGAAGCGTACCGAAGGAGTCGCAGGTGTATTCTCGAACGTCGGCGCGACTGTCACCGGCATCGTTTATATAGGATTATTCGGTTCGCTCCTTACCGCGATAAGGCAAAGGGTCGACCTCACAAACGTTTTCCCCGCCGAACATGAGGCTGGCCTGTTCATCATTTCGATTCTCGCAACGATTTGGATATGCGATTCGGCCGCATACTTCGTCGGTAAATCGATCGGCAAGCATAAGATGAGCAAGTTCGTCAGTCCCAACAAGTCTTGGGAAGGAGCGGTAGCCGGTTTCGTGTTTGCTGTGGCTGCTGCGGTAGCCGCTCGTTTCATTGCTCTTCCACTTCTCGATATTCGGATTGCCATCGGAGTGGGAATAATCGTCGGGACGTTTGGCCAGGCGGGCGACTTCGTCGAGTCTCTTTTCAAGCGCGACGCGGGTGCGAAGGACTCTTCTTCCATGATTCCGGGGCATGGCGGGGTGTTTGACAGGTTCGACAGCCTGATCTTTTCCGCACCTCTGATATATTTACTCCTTCGATACCTTAAATAAGCCGTGAGGCGCTTCGGCAAACTGTATGCTTTCCTCTATGCCGAGAAGGTGCATGGGGAAAGTTTCGCGCGGATCGCCGCTAAACAGTCGTTGCCGGATCCACGTCCGGGAAGAACGTGACTGAGTTCCCGTAAGCCCTCTTCAGGTCGATATCGATTTCATCGAGCACGGCTTCGAGCCTTTCACCTGCCTTGTCCAGCTGCTTACTCATCTTGATCACTATCTGATATCTGAATTTTCCCAGAAGTCTTCCTATCACTGCGGGGGCAGGCCCGAGAACACCTAAGACCGGCAGGCTCTTCCGGATACGCGCTGCAGCTCTCTCCGCTGCGTCGCTCGTCTGCTTGGCGTCCTTCCCCCGGAATTCCAGCACGACCATCCTCGAGTAGGGAGGATAATTGAGCTCTTTGCGTACCCCTATCTCATTCTTATAGAAGGAAATGTAATCGTGCCTGGAGACGTAATCGAGTATCTCTTCCCTGCTGTTGGTCACCTGAATTATGACTTCCCCTTCTTTGTCCCGGCGGCCGGCTCTACCGGCGACCTGCGTCAGAAGCTGAAATGTCCTTTCGTTTGCCCGGAAATCCGGAATCAGCATGGTTGAATCGGCGCTCACCACACCGACAAGCGTGACTCTCGGGAAGTCGAGCCCTTTGGCCACGATCTGAGTTCCCACCAGCATGTCCGCGTCGCCGTTGCCGAACTCGGTCAGCATCTTGTCGTGGGCGCCGCGGGAGGAGGTCGTATCCAGATCCATCCTGAGTATCCTCGCTTCCGGGAATGAAGCGGTTAGCTCTTCCTCGACCTTCTGCGAACCGGTCCCACCATAGTAAAGCTTGTCGCTTCCGCAGTAGGGACATTTCACCGGTGGTATCTTCACGAAGCCGCAGTAGTGACATCTTAGATGGTTCTTCTTCTTGTGGAATGTAAGCGCTAGATCGCAGTTCGGACACATCTCTGTCGTGCCGCAGTCGCTGCACTGCAGATAGGTCGAGAACCCCCGCCTGTTGCGAAGAATTATTATTCCCTCTTTCCTCGCGAGCCGGTCGTTTATCTTCGCCCGGAGTTCGTCGCTGAAGCTCCCGAATACGAGTCTCTCCCGCCGTTTCTTCCTCATGTCGACAATTTCAACCCTGGGCATCCTGGCGTCATCGATGCGCTCGGGAAGACTCAGCAGCTTGTACTTTCCGCTCTCCGTGTTGAAGTATGACTCTACCGAGGGCGTGGCGCTTCCAAGAAGCGCGACCGACTTATTGATCAAGCACCTCATGACCGCCACATCCCTCGCATTGTATCTAGGGACGGTATCGCTTTGTTTGTAGCTGGATTCGTGTTCTTCGTCCACGACGATGAGCCCGAGGTTCTTCACTGGAGCAAATACGGCACTTCTCGCCCCGATCACGACCGACGCCTCGCCCCTGAATATCTTTCTCCATGCATCGTACCTCTCACCGAGAGACATACGGCTATGCATAACGGCGACCTTTTCCCCGAAGCGCTTTCTGAACCGGTCGACTATCTGTGGCGTAAGTGAAATCTCAGGCACCAGTACTATCGCACTTTTACCGTTGGAAGTGGCGCGATCGATGGCCTCTATGTAAACCTGGGTCTTGCCGCTTCCCGTGACACCGTGCAGGAGGAAGGTAGCATACTCTCCCGATTCCACGGCGTCATTTACCTGGCCTATACACTCCGCCTGGTTCTTCGTCAGCTCGAAGCTCTTCTCGGGTTCGTGGTACGCAAACTCCGCCTCCCGGTAACTCTCCTTGTCATAAAGCTCCACCACCCCCTTTTCCACAAGCGCGAGCAGCGAAGACATGCTCGCCCTCGACTGAGACAGAAGCTGAACGACGCTCACCCCGCCGTCGGCTACTTTCTGAAGCTGCGAGAGCTTGAGGAGAATTGCCGATTGCTTCGTCGCCCGCTTGTCGAGTTCGTTAAGCACGGACGTGAGATTATGCGGGTCGGTATACTCAGGCTTGAATTGTACATACCTTTCGAATCTGATAGATACCCGAGGCTCATCGAGCCTTTCGGAGACTTCCACAATGCCGGCAGCCTCAAGCTTCCCGATGTGATAACGGAGTCCGGTTGAACCAAGCTTTCGCCCAAGCTGCTTTATGGATATACCCTTCCCGTCTTTCAACTCGTTGATTATCTTCCGGCGGAATTCATTCGTGTCGCGGGCATCGGGCGAGACGAGCCTCACTTGCTGGGAACTCTCGATCGCCGTCCCGGTTGGACCGGCTGCCTTCAGAGCTTCTCCCCACGAACTGAGGTAATAATCCGATATCCAGCGTGTTAGTCGGAGCGTCTCGTCGGAATACATCGGATACTCGCCGAGGACATCCTCCAGGGGCTTGATCTCGCCGAGACTCGACTCAGCCGACAGACCGACTACTACTCCTGTGAGAAGCCTTTTTCTGAATGGGGCGAGAACTCTGATACCGACTTTGACGGCATCCGCGAGGGGAGTCGGAATCTCATAAGTGAATTGCCTGTGCACCGGAACCGGGAAAGCGACATCGCAGTACCTGTTTTTCAATCCCTATTCAGCTCCGCATTGATGCGCTCCATGACATCTCGAAGCGACATCCCTCTCTCTTCAGCGATCCGCCTGCACTCATCGAACTCTGCCGTGACGCGCTTCTTTCCATCAACGGTGCTTTCCTTCACCCTCACCTCGCCAAAACTCGTGGCCGCGGTACTGAGTTCGCGGTGCAGTTTCGACCGCCGGATCCTCTGGATTCGTAACCCCAGCGTGGTAGACTGTGAGAATATCTCCTTTGAAATCTTGTCGAGGAGCGGCTCGGCCATCAGGACGGTGAAGACAAAACCGGGCCTTCCCTTTTTCATCAACACTGGCGTAACGTAAGCGTCAGTTGCCCCTTCGGCCAGAACCCTCTCGATCAGGTGCGGAATGAGCTGTGGATTGATGTCGTCCATGTTTGTCTCCACGAGAAGCACGTGGTCCTCTTCAGTCGGCGATTTGATTTCTCCGATAACGACCCTGAGAAGATTCGGGAGTCTTCCAAAATCCTTTGTCCCCGCACCATATCCGATCCGCTCGACTTTCACCGGCGTGTCTTTCAGAACACCCTTCGAAAGCGCGGCCACAATTGCCGCTCCGGTCGGCGTCGTCAATTCATGAGGTACGTCGTTGAATAAGATCGGGTATCCTTTCAATATCTCGAGCGTAGCCGGTGCAGGCACCGGCAGTACTCCATGCTGAGCCTCCACGTACCCGTTCGATCCGACCCTTACCGGTGAAGTATAGATGCCATCAATCCCTGCAAGTTCCAGGCACAAGGCTGTTCCGACTATGTCCACTATCGAGTCGACGGCGCCGACTTCGTGAAAGTGAATCTTCTCGATTGTCGTATCGTGTATTTTCGCTTCGGCTTCGGCGATCCGCCTGAATATTTCCTTCGACTTGCCTTTCACGCTTTCTGAAAGAGGCGATGACTCTATCAGGCTCCTTATCTCGAGATAACTCCTGCCAGGTTGATGGCTGTGAGCGCTCTCGTGGTGATGATGCCCCTTGCCGTGATGATGATGTTCATCATCGCCGTGCGAATGCCCATGAATTTCCCCGCCGAGATCGTTTACCGATTCAACCTCCCCCGACACGACCACATCGACTTTAGTCGCGGTTATTCCGCTCCGGACGATCTTTCCTGTCTCCAAATCTACTTTGCCGAGGTTCAGCTTCGCGATCTCTGCCCGGAGTCTTTCTAAATCTATCCCGGCCGAGACAAACGCGCCCAATACCATGTCGCCTGCGATTCCGGCAAATGTATCCAAGTATGCGATTCTCATTGAGTCTCCTTGATGGGATCAATTTAATTTTGACGCGCTTCCGTTTCAACGCTGAAGAGATTAGACGCGCAAAACCCATTATCTTGCTCAACCGTCGACCGAATCTTTGAACAGGTTTCAGCGGCGTGCGGGTAATTCTGGCGCCGCAGAGGTTCCGATCTAAGACCGGCAGCAGGACTTATCGATGGATAGATTTGTAAGACGGGAAGCTGCCGATCGGTTCCGCAGACATTATCGCGTCGTCGATTGCCGCTTCGATCGCCTGAACGGCAACTCCCGATACTGTATCTAGTGGCGCCTCGATCTCGCCTGCCGACACCGCGAAGACAGCGTCGCCATCGAAGCTCGTATGGACCGGCACGATCTTCCTTGCGAGTGCATCATGCCCTCTTTGCGCGACACGATTGAGGTCCGTCTTGGAAAGCTTAGCGTTGGTTACCACCGCGACGAGTGTCGTATTCGTTCCGGGAACCGGCGCTGCCGTGATGCGTTGGGTCGTGCTGTTTCCATGAGCCACGAACTTCCCGTCTCTATACGCACCTGCAATAACTTTTCCGTTTTGATCTACGACATCGCCTACTGCGTTTACAACAGCCACAGCGGAGACTCTCAGCCCGCTAAAGTCTATCTGACTTGCTCCCTGCCCGGACTTTACGGCGGATTCGAGCCCACTCCATTTCCCAACAGTCACGCCGGTCCCCGCGCCGTGCGAACCGCTCATGAAATGTCCCTTCATCGCCGCCTGACACGCTTCATAACCCATAGTCTCGTCGGGAAACCGGTCCGCGCTGCCTACATTAAGATCGAACACGACCGCTGCAGGTACGATCGGGACGAGCTTCCACGGTGTCCGGTATCCCATCCCATGCTCGGCAAGAAACCTCACGACACCGGTCGCGGCCGCCAAGCCGAACGCGCTCCCGCCTGTAAGCAATAGCGCATCGATCCTGTCCATCTGCTTGTCGGGAGCGAGGAGTGCAGTCTCCCTGGTGCCGGGCGACGCTCCCCGAATGTCCACGCTCGCTCTGGCACCCCCCTCGAAAATAAGGACGGTACACCCGGTAAGTGCTTCCGCATCTTCCGAAGACCCGATGTGCAGACTGTCAATTCCAAACAATTCTATTCACCTCGTCTGAAGGCGTATCTCCCGGAACTCCCCCCACCATTCCAGACTTCCGTTATTCCATTTTTCCATTATTCCACCATTCCCATGAATCCACGCGTTCAATACTCATCCTTCCCGGGTCGCTTCATCAAATCGTTCACCGCTTTCTGAGGATCCTTTCCTTCGAACAGCACCTCGACAACCTGGTCCATGATCGGCATTTCCACCCGGTGCTTCTGAGCGAGTTGATGCGCAGCTTTCGCAGTAGGGACTCCTTCCGCGACCATCTTTATCTCGTCAAGAATATCGTCGAGCTTTCTCCCCGTGGCCACTTGTTCGCCCACAAACCTGTTCCTGCTGTACCGGCTCATACAGGTAACTATCAGGTCGCCCATCCCTGCCAATCCTGAGAAAGTCTTGTGATGCGCGCCGAGCGACTCGCCCAACCGCGTTATCTCAACCATACCGCGCGTCATCAGAGCGGCTTTGGTGTTGTCGCCGTATCCCGCGCCGTCGCTCATGCCGGCAGCCAGGGCAATTACGTTCTTCAAAGACCCGCACAGCTCGACTCCCTTCACATCACGGAGTAACCATTCCGC
>JAJZNW010000050.1 GCA_021811615.1 Bacteroidota bacterium | reverse complement strand
CGCTCGTTAGGAACAGAAGCGAGATCGATTCGATGAAGAGAATCATCGGCAGGCTGCGACAGGGACTGAGGGCGCGGGATGCCGCGATCTTCGCGCTCGTCGACAGCATGTTCATGCAGTATGGAACGAACCTGCAGACTCTTCCGGAACGCCAGAAAGGGATGCTCATCGGAAAGATGCAGCGCCATAATGTCGTGGGAACGATCCGGCAGGCCGCGGAACAGAATCTCAAGTTCCTGGAGACGACCGAGCTTTCCGGCAAAGATCTCGTTCAGACGCTGAGAGAACAGCATAAGTTCAAGTCTTATTGGAAAGGCCTCGGCCCAAGACTAACCTCCATATATGTCAACAGCAGAGATAGAGAAAGAGAAATCGCGAACATCGACACCGTCATAGCTCAATGGGGACGGAAGGCGGATTCGGCCTTGTGGGCAGGGCTATACAAAGAATTCACGAGCAACAAGGTTCCTGTCGACTCTTTCAGCAACGCAAATGAGTTCGTGGCCAGCCTCAGTAATTATTTCGATACACAGGGAGGAAATTTGAAGGCTCCCGGCACCGAGAGAGCATCGAGGCTGCGATATTTTCTAAAGAACGTTTGGAATCCAAGCGTCAACTCGCAATGGCTCCCGATGCTGGTCGACGAAGGCATTCTGACGCAGGCCCAGGATAACCAGCTTCAGAACAAACTGCTGGCGTGGGAGGAAGGTACGAAGCCGTCGTATACCCTCCTTTACGTCGTGATCATTTTAGTGCTCATCGCCGTAATTGTTTTCTTCATGAGGAGACGAAAACACTTGCCTCCTTCGCAATTTACATCGCAAAACTGATCGCTAGTTCTTTAGAATTGGAGACAACGGGAAGGCGGCGGACAATTGTCCGCCGTTTCTCTTTATTAAAGTCTCCGCGGATTCCAGTCTTCTTCAAAGGCGAGTGGACTAATTTTGGCGACTATGTCGTTTGAACTGAGAGAATTTATCCTCTTCAACTTATTTGTCGTGGCCATGCTGGCGCTGGATCTCGGTGTCTTTCACCGCAAGGCTCACGAGGTGAGAGTCGGCGAGGCGCTGATATGGACCGGCGTCTGGATTGTTCTGGCTTTGCTCTTCGCCGCTGGGATCTATATGTGGCGTGGACATGAAGATGGGCTCGGTTTCATTACGGGATATCTTATCGAGAAATCGCTCAGTGTCGACAACATCTTCGTCTTCGTACTGATATTCTCATTCTTCAGGGTAGATCCCGGTTGGCAGCACAAGGTCCTTTTCTGGGGAATACTCGGCGCGCTCGTGATGCGTGCGATCTTCATCTTCGCTGGCATCGCGCTCATCCAGAAGATTCACTGGGTTATATATTTGTTTGGGGCGTTCCTTGTGTATACCGGCATAAGGATGGTCTTTCACCGGGAAGCTGAAATCCATCCCGAGAAAAACCCCGTTCTTCGAACTTTTCGCAAACTTGTTCCGGTCACCGAGGACTACAGGGGCGGTAGTTTTTTCGTCAAAGAAAATGCGCGAACGCTCGCGACTCCGCTTTTCATAGTCCTGCTGTTTATCGAGACGACCGATATTGTCTTCGCGGTCGATTCGATCCCCGCGATAATCGCCATCACCCGCGACCCGTTCATAGTTTACACTTCGAACGTGTTCGCGATACTTGGGTTACGAGCTTTATACTTCGCTCTTGCAGGCACAATGAAGATATTCAGGTTTCTGCGTTACGGGCTTTCTTTCATACTGGCATTCATCGGGGGCAAAATGCTGGTTTCCGGCATTTTTGAGGTTCCCGTTGTTGTAGCGCTCGGCGTTGTTTTAGTTACACTCGCGATATCCGTGATCGCATCGCTTCTCAAACCAACGGAAAAAGAGGCGTAGGCGAGCGCCGCTTAACGCCCGCCACGCAACTCATTTTTGAGCTTACCTGTCGACCGCCTTCATCATCTCGTCGGTATATCTCGCGCCGGCCGCGACACCCATCGGAGCGATCTCATTTAGCCGTGCAAGGTCATCCTTCGAGAGCTTCAAATCGACTGCCGCCACGTTCTCCTCGAGGTACTTCCTTCGTTTCGTGCCGGGGATGGGAACGATGTCGCTGCCCTGTGCCATGACCCATGCAAGGGCGATCTGGCCGGCGGTGCATTTCCTGGCTGCCGCCATATCTTCCAACTTCTTCACGAGATCCAGATTCTTCCTGAAATTGTCGCCTACAAAGCGAGGATTATCCTTCCGGAAGTCCTTTTCCCCGAATGCCGAAGTGTCTTTGACCTGCCCCGTGAGGAAGCCTCGACCGAGCGGACTGAACGGCACGAATCCGATCCCGAGCTCGCGGCATGTCGGAAGGATTTCCTTTTCGACATCGCGCGTCCAGAGTGAGTACTCGCTCTGAAGCGCGGTCACCTTGTGGACTTTGTTCGCGCGCCTGAGCGTCTTGGCGGACGCCTCCGACATCCCGATGAATCTTATCTTACCCTCCTCGACGAGCTTCGACATTGCGCCAATCGTTTCTTCGATCGGCGTGTTCGGATCGACGCGGTGCTGATAATAGAGATCAATTGTATCGATGCCGAGCCGTTTCAGGCTGGCCTCGCACGCCTGGCGGACGTATTCCGGCTTGCCATTGATCCCCAGCCTCGTGCCGTCTGCCGTCCTGACGTTTCCGAACTTCGTCGCGATCATGACCTTGTTTCTGAAGGGCTTCAACGCCTTGCCCACAAGGATCTCGTTCACGCCCGCTCCGTAAACATCAGCCGTGTCGAACAATGTCACTCCGAGTTCGATCGCCCTGTGAATCGTCGCGACAGATTCTTCTTCGTTCCCCTGTCCATACGACTGTGACATTCCCATGCAGCCGAGGCCAAGGGCAGAAACTTTCAGACCATTTTTTCCTAATTCACGATATTCCATGATGTACTCCTTCGCAATTCAAATTGAAACTCAATGAGCTTAGATGGTACTTCGCGTTTTTCTCTACCGGAGATGACTTCGCCATACTCGCTCTACTCCAAGCGCATCAACGTCATTGAAAGTCGGCATTATCTAGCGCGTCTGGTAGCCATCGATCGCCTAAATGTTTACCGCTTTCATTCCGGCTTCAGGATATCTCAATCCTGCCGCGGCTCCATGAGGGGCTACCTTGTCGAGCCTCTTAAGATCGTCCGGCGTCAGTTTGACATCGGCCGCCGCGGTATTTTCTTCGAGATACTTGACGCGCTTCGTTCCCGGAATCGGAACGATGTCCTTTCCCTGCGCGAGAACCCAGGCAAGCGCTAGCTGTGCGGGCGTGCATTTCTTCTCGGCGGCCATCTTCTCGATCTCCGAAACAATTCTCAGGTTTTTCTCCATGTTGTCACCCTGGAACCGCGGATTGTTCCGCCTGAAATCCGCTTGGTCAAGAACATCGAGCTTCTTGATCGCGCCCGTGAGAAATCCCCTTCCAAGCGGGCTATATGGCACAAATCCTATACCGAGCTCGCGGCAAGTCGCCAGAATTTCGTCCTCCACGTCGCGGGTCCACAAGGAGTACTCAGTCTGGAGAGCCGTGATCTGATGGACCTTGTTGGCCCTTCGCAGCGTAGCCGCGGATGCTTCCGACATTCCGAGGAATCTTACTTTTCCTTCCTCGACCAGTTTCGCCATCGCGCCTATAGTGTCCTCAATCGACGTATTCGGGTCAACCCTATGCTGATAGTACAAATCTATCGTCTCGACGCCGAGTCGCTTCAGACTCGCTTCGCAGGCTTTTCGCACGTAGTCGGGTTTCCCGCTTACGCCGAGTCTTTCACCATTCGGGCCACGGACATTGCCAAACTTAGTCGCGATGACAACCTTGTCCCGATATGTCTTTAAAGCTTTCCCGACAAGCTCCTCGTTTATAAAAGGCCCGTACATGTCAGCCGTATCGAAGAAAGTGACACCGAGTTCGATCGCCCGGTGGATGGTCCTGATGGATTCCTCGTCGTTTCCCGGACCGTAAAATTCGGACATCCCCATACAGCCAAGTCCGATGGCGGATACTTTCAGACCTGTTTTTCCTAGTTGTCTTTGCTCCATTTTCATATCTCCTTTGAAATCTTGTTTTCTTTGTTCCACTCAATAGCAACAATTCTGTGCCCGTTAACGTCTCTCGCGTCATCCGAGGCGAGATAAATTGCCGGAGGTCCCATGATCGCCGGATCGATGAGCTTGCTTCGCTGGGATGCCGTGAGCGAGTCAGGTATCATGCCTGTGTCTGTCGCGCCTCCGGGAATGAGGACGTTCAGCGTGACACCGGTACCTTCCAATTCCTGCGCCCAGATGATGCTCATCGACTCGAGCGCGGCCTTCGACGGGCCATACGGCGTGAAACCTTTGCGCTTCATCGTCTCGTAATTCATCGAGATATTTATTATCCTGCCCGATTGCCGCTTCAGCATGTGAGGAACCACGGCATGCGTCATCAAGAAAACGCCATTGACGTTCGTGTCTATTACCATTCTCCAGACATCGGTGTCCGCGTCCCAAAAGGGTCGCGGCTCAGTCATGAAGTTTCCGTTGACGAATTTCATGCCTCGACCGGCGTTGTTCACGAGGATATCGATCCGACCAAACCTAGAGATAACCTCGTCAACGAGTTCACCGACCTCTTCTTTTTTTGAAACATCGGCGAGTATCGCCGTACCTCCGATCTTGGAAGCGACGCTTTCAATTTCGTCCTTCCGGCGCGCCGCCGTTATGACGACCTGTGCTCCCTCGCGGGCATACGCTTCGGCGATGGCCTTTCCAATCCCGCGGCCGCCGCCGGTAACTACGGCAACCTTATCGCTCAATCTCATGGCTAGTGCTCCTTCTCGAGAAAGAAATTCCAATCACGAAATTCTAAATCCTAAACAAAATCAAATCCTTAAATTCAAAAATTTAGAAACTCCGAACACGAAACGCTCCGTGATTTGCTCATCGAACATTGTTTAGAGTTCCGATTCCAGGGTTTAGAGTTTCTCATTTATCTGTCCTGGTACGTTCTCTCGAGCATCCAGTACGGATAAACTCTCGGCGGTTTGCTTAGCTCGTCGAGGCGGGCGACTTCTTCCGACGTCATTTCCCAATCGGTGGCCTTCAGGTTATCGGCGAGCTGTTCCTTCGTCTTCGCGCCGATAATGACCGAAGTCACCGCTGGTTTCCTAAGAAGATAGTTGAGAGCTGCTTGTGTGACCGTAGCCTGGTGATTGGCGGCGATCTTTTCGAGTTCGTCGACGATGTCGAAACCTTTCTCTTCATCGAACTGGAGGAACTGGTTCGTCGGATCTGTCCTTCGTGCGCCTGCGGGCCGTGCTTTTCCTCTCCTGTATTTCCCCGTCAGA
>JAJZNW010000079.1 GCA_021811615.1 Bacteroidota bacterium | reverse complement strand
TCCCTTTCAAACATCCCCTCGATGAAATCCTCTTACAAATTTGTCGCACACCCGAAGACAAAGAACACCTTGACATTTATCAATCGATCACAGATGCAGCGAGCAAAATACAATTCATAAAAGCTCCGGGTAATCCAATTTTGACCTTGTCGGATAGGCCCAGCGGAAATACCGAGAAGAAGTGAATTTGACAAGATCTGGCTCAAAGATTCTCTACTTCCTATTTCCAAGATTTTTCTCAAGAAGGCTGCTCTTGAAGATTTGCTTCATTAAAGGTCTTGTTCCTTTACGTTTACCGCTCCTCGGGCGAATCCTCGGTCCAAACGTTCTCGCGGTTCATTCTCTTGCAAAAGTCCCTTTGATTTCATAAAGTAACCGAGGAGGTACAGAGTTGAGGGCATGTTTGAAAGGGAGAATTCGATGAGCATCGAAGAAATGATCAAAAGCCTTCCGGAAGATCTTCAAAAACAGGTGACGGAATATGTCCGGTCTCTCCTGGAAAAGCGGGCAAAAAAAAGTGGGATAAAACTAAGTCAGGACTGGGCCGGGGCCTTACGCGACTACAAATCGCAATACACATCCGTGGAATTGCAGAAAAAGATAAATGAATGGCGCGGAGATTGATATTTGTATCTGATAGATACAAATATCTGGCTCGAGAGGCTTCTCGGCCAGGAGAGGGCAGAAGCGGTAGGCCAATTTCTCAGTAGGGTGCCTTCGGATCAGTTATTTATCACCGATTTCTCATTCCACTCTATCGGCATTGCAATGCAGAAGCTTGATCGCCTCGATGGATTCATCAAATTCGTCGATCACCTCTTTGTGAGAGGAGCGGTGACACTTCTGAGCGTCGGACCCGAAAGATCACTGGAGATTGTCCGGGTAATAAAACAGTTCGGTCTCGATTTTTACGACGCGTATCAATACACGGCGGCCGCAGATAATAATCTGCATCTTCTTAGTTTTGACAGCGACTTCGATAGAACAAAGTTAAAACGGAAAACGCCGTCAGATTTCCTGTGATCCCGCATCGCTCCGATCGTCGTGCATCGCGACACATGCGACGAGGTTTCATCGAGGGGATTGCTTCGTCACCAGTCCGCTGCAAGCGAGCGGACTGATTCCTCGCAATGACAGGTGTGTTCTTTAAAATTCCGCATCATCCCCGGGGCTGTAAGGGTAACGCAACAAAACTCCGCGTGCGCGCAACTGCCGATAGCGGAATATACTCCTTACCGCCTCCTATCCATCCCGGGCTCCGCCTGGGATACTACGCACAATAGCCAACTGAAAGGAGGTGATACATCATGGCACACGCAACACCCGAAGGACTCGAAGAGGAACACGGCGCGTTGATCATCGAGGTCACTCCTCACATTGAGGAGCTCACACCTCGCGGCATCGACCAGCCGTTCCTCGACGCGTACACGGCCAAACTGCAGAAAATGCGCGACTCGGTCGGCACCCATATCGGACAAACTTCCGATAAGGAACAGCTGACCGACAGCGAGATTACCGCCAAAGAGGAACTACTCGCCGACGTCCGCAGAATGCAGCAGGGAGCGAAACGCTCGTTCCCCAAAGATGCTCCTCAACTGAAGGAGTTCCATGTCGGCGAAAAATTCAACCGCTCGACCGCACTCCTTTGCGGCTGGGCCGCCGATATCGCGATGGCCTGGACAAAATACCAGGAACCGCTCGCGAAAAAAGGGAAACTCCTCCAGAAGGACGTCGATACCATGAACGCGAATGCCGCCGTCCTGACCGGCACTAACGCCAGCCAGGAACACGCGAAACGCGTCGAGTCGCCGCAGGCTACCGCCGCCGCCCTCCAGGCGATGGAAGAGGTAGAAGACGCTGCAGACGACATCTACTCCGCCGCCGAGGCGGAATACGCAAAGAACCCACAGCTGCTCGGCGAGTTCGAGAAGCTGAAACCTCTTCGGTACGCCGTCAACCGCCCCAAGAAAGGGCCCGATGACGGGGCAGACCAGCCGCCGAAGCCTTAACCCAGGAGCACATTACCTTGTACCTTAACCTCAAGAACCTTGTCAGGGTCATTCAACGATAAGCACCTTCGTGAATGACACGTACGATGCCTTCAGATCTTGACAAGGTTCGCCTTAATCAGTATCCCCCCGGGAATCCGCTAAATCGCTGTTTTTCCTAGCCCCATTTCGCCTGAAAAAGGGCCGCAGATCCGCCTAAATTCCCGTGTCGCCGTCGTCCGAACGACAGTCGCCGCCGTCCGAACGATAGTCGCCGCCGTCCGAACGATAGTCGCCGCCGTCCGAACGATAGTCGCCGTCGTCCGAACGACAGTCGCCGTCGTCCGAACGATAGTCGCCGTCGTCCGAAGGACAGTCGCCGCCGTCCGAATGATAGTCGCCGTCGTCCGAAGGACAGTCGCCGTCGTCCGAACGACAGTCGCCGCCGTCCGAACGACAGTCGCCGTTGTCCCGTCGAAAGTCGCCGTCGTCAATGCTGTGGTCGAGGTCTGCCGGTAGACAAGCGTACACCGTTCGGGTTCCGGTACAAGGTTGTCTATCCCGCAGATCTCGCGGATTTTCGCAGATGAGTTACCGGCGTGAATCCGCCTGCGGAATTTGTGGTTTGCGCCGTCATGGCGAGGTTGTACGGGATTGTGCTGAAACCCGGCATTAGAATCTCAGAATGAAACACCACGATCTTCAATCGTTCGATCATTCCACAATTCGATTATTCCAATATTCCCGGCGATCCATCAATCCATATTTCCGTTATTCCATAATTCCAACTTCCACTTCCTCTGCTCCTACGACTCTCTTCAATTCCGACGGATCTATCTCGACGAGAAACCCTCTCTTCCCGCCATTGATATATATCGCCGGCAGGTCGAATATGGTCTTCTCAGCGTAAACTGGAAGTCTCTTCCTTGTTCCGAAGGGACTGGTCCCTCCGAACTGGTAGCCTGTATGCCGTTGAGCGACATCTGCCGCACAGAGCTCGACATGCTTCACGCCGATAGCCCTTGCGAGTTGTTTCGTAGACACCTCGAGGTCGCCGTGCATGAGCACGAGAAGCGGCTGCTTCGCATCCGTTTCGAGAACGATAGTCTTGATGATGCTGTGCTCCGGCACGCCGAGCGATTCGGAAGATACTTTTGTGCCGCCGTGCTCGACGTAGTTGTAAAGGTGCGGCGTAAATTTTACGCCGGAAGCCCTCAGCTGGCGAACCGCAGTTGTGATGGGATAATCTTCGCTCATTAGATTCCTCGCAAAACGCAAAGTGCGAAGAGCGGAACGCAAAGAGAATTAATTCGCTTTTGTGTCATGTTCAGCCTCATTTGTGTTTGTCTACCGATCTCCTTCTACGCCTGGCGCCCGGCGCTTTGCGCGATCCGGCTCCAGGCTCGACATCTGCTCCGTACTTCGAGAGATCGATCCTGCCGTTTAAGAATTTCACCCCTTCCGACTCGAGAAGCTTCTCTTGCAGCTCATGCCCTTTGGTGTGCGCCCTCAGCGAGATCATACCCTTCGTGTTTACGATCCTGTGCCATGGTATATCGGAGTTCGGAGGCAGGTTGTGCAACGCATAACCTACCAGTCGCGCGTGCCCTCTTAGTCCGCAGATTTGTGCGATCTGTCCGTAAGTCGCAACGCGTCCCTTGCGAACTCCCCTGACCGCCTTCCAGATTGTGAGGTATAATTCGGGATAATTCTTCACGAGCCTAATTTAGGAAAGTGCACCGGTAAGTGCGACTCACTTTGGAAGTGAGTCGCACTTCTATCGCTGAATCGTTAATTTGAACCGCCTTATGGTCAACAATTATTTTACGCTGAAAGCACTCATTGGGGAAATCCGAAACGATGTTGTCGGCTCGACGATCGAAGCGTGTTACACGCGGGTCGAAAACACACTCGAGGTAATCCTTTCCGGCGATACCGGACAGTCGAAGGTGCTTGTCATATCCTGCAAGCCGCGCGCAAACTTCTTCTTTCTCCGGCAGGCGCCGAAGCGTCACACCGGGGCCAACGTGCTCAGGGACATCGTGGGCCGCACCATCCTCCGAATAGACGTCGTCGTGAATGAAAGGACGATCGTTCTGGGTTTGAGGGGGGAAAAGACTCTGATAGTCAACCTCTTCGGCCCTCACGCGAACGCGTATCTCGTCGGCTCCGCAGGCGACCTTGAAGAAGCCTTCCTCAGAAAAGGGAAAAGAGAAACACCGGCGGCGAGCTTGACGGGTAATTCACTTTGGCGTGGAACTCCCGATGAATTTGAACGAGCCTTCGAAAATGTGATCGGGACTCCTCTTCAGAAACTTGTGAAGCTGATTCCGCCTTTCTCGGGCGAACTCGGCAAGGAGGCCTTCTACAGGGCGGGTGGAGAAGTGCTCATGAAAGGTGCCAGCTCGAAGGCGACCAGGATCGGTCGTGACATCGCTTTGAGCTTGTTCGAATCCGTCACGAAGATGCTCGACGAGCTGTCCCGTCCGGTCCCGAGGATATACTACGACGGCGGCGACCCGGTGGCGATGAGCACTATCGGGTTGCATTACCTTAATCGATTCAGAGACGAGAGATTCGATTCGGTCAACCTGTGTGTCGCCGCATACTCGGTCAATGCTGAGAGGCATGAAGGCGACGTAAGACTCAGGGATGATTTGACCGGGAAGCTGTCCGGACGCAAGGATGAGCTTCTCAGGACGATAGGAAAGATCGAGGCAGATATTTCGGGGAACAGGGAAGCGAAATACAGGATGTACGCCGATATTCTGATGGCGCATCTGGGGGAAGTGCAGAAGGGAGCAGACTCATTCGTGGAAGCGGGCACCGGCGAGACGATCAGGCTTGATCCCGGGATGTCGGGAGTCCAGAATGCGCAAGTCTACTACGAGAAGGCGAAGAAAGCACGCGAGTCATATCGCCAGGCGTCGGCGCGAGAAGAGGAGCTGAAGAAGGAGCTGGCTAAGGTGGAAGCGGAACTCAGAAATGTAGAGACCGGTGCCGACCTTGAAACGATTAGCATGATGTCGAAGGAGGAGAAAGCGCGCGAGGAGGCGCGGACTCCGTTCAGGGAGTTTGAAACAAGCGGATACATGATTTACGTGGGGAAAGACGCAAAGAACAACGATGAGCTCACTTTCGGATTTGCGAAACCGAACGATGTTTTCCTTCACGCGCGGGGCGTATCCGGTTCGCACGTCATAATAAGGAACGGATCGAGGGAGTATCCGCAGAAGGCGGTGCTCGAATTCGCTGCCCGCATCGCCGCACATTACAGCAAAGCCCGGACAAGCGGGATTGTACCGGTAGCTTATACAATGAGGAAGTTCGTCAAGAAAGCCAAAGGCCAACCCGGAGCCGTTTTCATGGATCGTGAAGAGGTAATATTCGTGAAACCGGGAATCCCCCTTTAAAACACGCTAAAATTTCCGACACTCCAGTAATCTTTACACCATTTCCGGAAGCGGATTGATCCGGCCGATCGGCCTGGACTCATAACAGCAAGCATTTCAAGCGCTTACGACGCCCCCGTGGAAGGGTATGCAACCCCGGATCATGGCACGATTTTGCATGGCATATTGCGAAAGGAAAAAGAAATGTCGTTGGTCTGTAAAACACTCGTATTGATCGAGAATTCGGATACACTGAAGCTGATCGCCAGAGCGTTTCCGCATCCCAAATACGAACTGGAGTTTGTCGATACACCCGAAGAGGCGAGCGCACGCGCCATATCCGGGAAAATGGACCTGTTTATCGTCGACTCCATGTACGCAGACGATCCGAAGATAGATTCTCTTAAGAGCTGCATGCCGATCCTTTTTGTCCAGCCCGAATATGTTCAGACCGCCGCCGGTGAAGTTGATTCCGGCGATGAGCCCGACAAGGTGAGATCCGCTGCCGAGAAACTTCTTCGGAAGAACTATATCAACTGGATCGTTGACGCGCTCGAATACTCCAGCTGATTCAATTCCGAGGAGGCATTAGATGAGCGAGACATTGCTGGTGGTTGCAGCAGTCTTGTCGTTGCTGTTGATGATTGTGTACGGGTTCATGAAAAAACAGAGGAACCTGGAAAATGAACTCGAATCGGCGCGCAGAATAAAGACTATCGCCGGTCTTAAACTTCCGAAGAATGCTTCACTCGAGGATGTCCTCAGGGGAATGCTTTCGACGCTTGCAAGAGCCTATGACTCGACAGACGGTAGACTGAGTTTCAATGGGAGCGTGTTCGGCGAGTTCCTCGTCTCGGATGGCGCCGGGAATAAGAAGTCTTTAAGCGTTCTTGAAAGGATAGACAGCGCACTCGCCCATATCGACCGGCGACACCACTCAACCCGTGAAGTCGGCGGGCAAAGCGGCAAGATGGTAGTCTTCGTGGTGGACGATCAGGATTTCACCTGCAGGATCGAACTCAGGAGCGAAGCCGACCTTGCTCCGACTGAGTACTGGTACATGCAGGAACTCATCAGGGAAAAACTCTCCCGGTCTCTTCTGGATAAGATGGAACAGGTCGTCAGGACGGCATTAAAGGATCTCGGAACGCCGTTTGCTATCATGGACCACAGGGGCAACGTCATTCATGAGAACGACGCTTTCATTACGTCATTTCACAGGTCCAACGACTCCGAACTTCTCGGAATGATGGAGGAGCTGAAGCGGAGCGGAAAGGACCGACGGATCTTTTCGAGCAAGAGCCTCGGCAGAAGAATCGGCATAATGAGAGTCGACAGGGATCTGTTTGCGGTGTTCTCCCCTTCCGTCGAAGACGGCGTCCGTCAGCCATTTGGTCCCACCGATTCCCTTCTCCTCGATGCTTTTGAAAGTATGAATCTTGGGATTGTAATCCTGGCCGCGGACAGCAAAGTTCCGAATCCGGACTACAAGATCGGTTCCATCAACGGCGCGTTCTACAGAATATTCGGACTCGACGGGAGCAGCGCACAATCAGATGAAGTTTCGGAAATTTTGGCTTCGGCAGTCAGGCCAGATGAGACTGGCAAGTCCAACTTGGGTGGAGCAAAAATCCCGGGCGAATTCAATTACATGAGGCGTGATGGGCTTAAGGTGCGTGCCCGGTTGACAATCATAAGGGGAAGCCATGACTCACAGGTGGTGATATTCGAGCCGGTCGAGAACACCGATTTCGTTCTTTCGACCTACAAGCAGCTCTTCGAATCGGCACGGCGCCTGTTCGTCGAAGACGATCTCAGGCTGTTCCTGAAGGACTTAATGGACATCACGCGAGCCGATGGAGTGGCCCTGGTGCGCCTGGATCCGGGTTCCAATAAGTTCGAAGTGAAAGAAAAGGCGGGATTCATCATAAATGTACCTCAGCTGCTTCTCAGCGATCTGTCGACGCGTGGGTTCGTGAATTCGCAGGGCTATCTTGCCGCGCCGGTGAGAGAACAGGATATGGTGAACAGTGCTGTCGTAGCACTCAAGCCCAACCAGGAAGTGGTCGAAGCGGTTATCGCTGCCGCAAAGATACTTGAGGCGTATTTCGCCACCCAGCATGAACTCTTGGCGCTGAAGACCGACGCCGCCAGATTTGATGAGGAAGCGAAAAAAGCCGACGCGGCGAACCGGTCCAAGTCGGAATTCCTCGCCAACATGAGCCATGAGATCCGGACGCCGCTGAATTCAATCATAGGTTTCGCTGATATTATTCATTCCGACACCGACGACCTCGACAAAGGTCTTCTTCTCGACTTCAGCGGCAACATCGTGACGGCCGGAAAACATCTCCTCAATCTCATCAACGATGTCCTCGACCTTGCGAAAGTGGAAACCGGAAAGATGAAGCTCGACCTCCAGGAGTTTTCGGTCAGGGAAGTGGTGGAAAGCATAAGTCGTATAATTCATCCGTTGCTGGATCGCAAACACATTACCATAGACACTATGTTCGAAGATGGGGTCGATGTACTCGTGGCCGACACGGTGAAGTTCAAACAGATACTTTACAACCTTCTGAACAATGCAATCAACTACAGCCCGAATGGGAGCGTCGTTCACCTGGAGATGGTAAAGTCCGGTCTCGGCGCCGAATTGCGGGTGATTGACAAGGGAATCGGTATAAAAAAGGAAGACTTAGACAAACTTTTCAAGCCTTTCGTTCAGTTGGGTGACGCCGGCTCGGGAAGCGGCCTTGGACTCACCTTGACTAAAAGACTCGTTGAGCTTCACGGCGGCAATATATGGATCGACAGTGTCTACGGTGCAGGTACAACTATCGTGGTATACCTCCCGAACTCCGCTCTTTGTCACACCGATTCTACCGAGAAGAATGTAACAGCTTCGCTCCCCGCGGAAGAGATTTATTTCATCACCGAGGATGATCAATTGTACAGCTTGTTTACTACCATAATGGATGGGGCTGGATTCAGGACGACAAGATTGAACCCGGACTTCACTGAAAACATCGAGAATCGGTTCAATGAGGAAGTCATTCTCGTCGTGGATGCTACACCGAATAACCTTACCGAAAAAGTAATAAATGCGTGCCGCGACGCGGGGAAGACGCTCCTTCTTACACGCCCCGATAACGTCAGGCTGGTGTCCGAATTACTGAAGGATTACGAAAGCAAACTTAGTTTTATCGATAGAAGAAATTTTACGAAGAGTGAATTGATAGCGGAGCTGAACACTGCCGGTCGTGTGTAACCGGCCGCAATGAACATGGTATGTTTATGCCCCCTCGAGCTGGTGTTGCCCGTTTGTGCGCTGGGTGACACCGGCTCTCTTTTTTCTCGCCCATTCTGCTATTTCGTCTGCGTCGAACGCGGCTTTCTCCAAATCGAGCGCCGATGAAATTCTCGCATACATCGGGTAACCGATACCCGACCGCTTCATCAAGTCCCGCGCGTCGCTCCTGGTGAAGAATTCGTCCCTTCCACCGCTGAACTGTACTCCGCCGTGCGAAAGCAACAGCATGTCGTCCGAGTAAGGAAGCATGAAATTCAAATCGTGCGTAACGATTACGACCGTAGTACCTCTTGCCTTGAGAAACGAAATGAGATTACCGAGGTATTCCTTTTCACGAATGGACAAACCTGCGGTCGGTTCGTCCAGCGCGAGTATAGGTGTCCCCATCGCTGCCGTCGCGCCTATCACCACAAGCCTGCGCATCGCATAAACAAGCGCATACGGATTAGATTGAAGTTGCCCGCCGAGGTGAAGGGTATCCACGATTGAGTCGTATAGTCCGTCGCCTCCACCGATATTGTCGATGCCGAATCTCAGTTCTTTCTTAACCGACTGCGCGAAAAGCTGGTCGTCGGGGTTTTGAAAGCTCAGCGCACACAATCTTGCGAGTTCACTCGTCCGCTTCCCATCGGTTGCTATCTCTCCGAGGATTACGCGTCCCTCCGTGGGCTTGAGAATGCCGTTCATCAATTTGAGGAAGGTACTCTTGCCCGATCCGTTATGACCCGCAACAAGAATGGTTTTTCCGGAATCGAATTCGCAGCTAATGTTTTTCAGTGCCGCAGTTGAGCTGTAATTGAACGATACGTTTTCGTACTTGACCTTCATTCTGATCCTCTCAAAAGCGACAACGCCTTCCTGTAGTTCAATTCATATTGCCTTGTCATACGATTATCATCGGCGACCGATCCTTCATAAGCCTTTGCAACACATTTCGTCCAGGCGGGGAGGTCGAGGCACGATGCGGTCGACGGGCCGATCACAGTTTCAGGCGAACCATCCGCTACTATCTTTCCCTCTGAAAGCACCACCAATCTGTCAGCCACCTTCAGGGTGAGATAAGGGTCGTTCTCCGCGATCAGCAGTGCCAATTCCTGTTTCAATTCTGAGAGTACTTCCCCAAGGTAAGAAGTGGACTCAGGATCGAGCTGGCTGAGAGGCTCATCGAGGATAAGGAGGTCGGGCTTGCCCGCAATCGCGGCCGCGAGCACCACTTTTTGTTTTTCACCGCCGGAGAGTTCGAGAGGGCTTCTCTGTGCGAGGTGACCTATTCTGATCCTGGCAATTGCATCCGATACACGACGGGCCGTCTCTGCGCGTGGTAAGCCGAGATTCTCGCATGGGAACGCAATTTCTTCCATCACTGTGGAGCGGAGATAGGTGACCTGCGAGTAGAAATTCTGCAGAACGATTCCGACTCTCAGTGGCTTTCCATCGGCGCTCTCACTCCTTATTATTTGGCCGCTCACGGTCATCGCTGGGAAGGTTTCTGTAAATCCTGCGACCGCTAGACAAAGCGTCGATTTGCCCGAACCGCTGAGCCCGCTTACAATGACGCTTTCCCCTGAGTTCAGGTCGAGATCGATTCGGTGAAGCGCGGGGGGCGAGTCTTTCGTATAGGAAAGCGAGAAATCTTTCAGCGAAACGATTGTCATCTTGTGAACCTGAAGATTGACAGCGCAACTCCCGCCAGCAAGAAAAGCCTTCCGAACAGAAGGCCTTTCCGGTTCACTTCAATTTCAACAAGTGGGACAACCGAGGGAGTTTTCGACGATTTCTTATCGGAGAAATTCGCCGCGCGAAGCGCTATGCCCCGATCGAGGCTCTCGGCGATATATGAATAAGAGAGAGGAACAAGCATAGGCAGAAGGTATTTCGCCCTTGTAAGAACGTTCTTCGTCGTGTCGAGCCCGCGAGCAGATTGCGCGGTGTAGATCTTCTGAAGCTTGTCCCGCATGAGATGAACCATCGCCACAGAAAGAAGATAAATGTAAATGAAGCGCCTGTCGGCACCCCGGGAAGCGAGATACTCGGCGATAGTCTCCGATTTCACTCGGGAAAAATAGAAACTCATAGAGATTACGATCAGCGTCAATCTGGCGGCAACCGCGGATGCGAAGAGAAGGCCCTGGGCTTTGAACTCCACCGGCCCGACCGAGAAAGCCACGTTGCCGGTGAAGAAGATGCCGTTTATTATGAAGCCGATAAGTATCAAAGGGAGGACGAATTTCAAGAAACCTCTGTATGTGTTCTTCCTCTCAGGAAAGAAGAGGGTAACCGCTATCAGGGCCGGGAGAATGAAGAGCTGCCATTCCAATTTGAATGTGAATGCGGCCAGGACAATTGTGAGTGTGACATAGTGGTAGAGAGGATTGTATTCTCTCCGGGGAATTTCAGGCGTTTGCATAGCCCGGAAGTCTGATGAGAATCGAACGCGGGATCCTCGTGAGAAGGAAATAAACGATCAGGTAACTCACCGCCTTGTCGACCGGGTCCGCGGCAAGTCCCTGAAGGAATGCGCTCTGGATAATCGATTTCCCGATCGCCCTGAAATAGAGAACCAGAAAGTCGGTCCCGCCCATCGTGACTCCCCCAAACATGAAAGCCGCTATCGGTGCTGAAGCAACTGCCGAGAGTATCCCCTGCACCAATCCCGCTGGAACGGCGGTGTACCATCTTTTGAACGCTCCCATTTTGGCGACGAGTCCGCTGAATGCGCCGATCACCAGCGTAACCGGGATGAAGAAAATAAACGCATAATTGAAGAAGAGACCCAGCGTCAAGTTCGCGAAAGCCCCCGTCAGCATTCCAGCCAGCGGACCTATCATGCAGGCAATCAAAATAGTGCCGATTGAATCGAGATAGAGCGGCAGCTTGATCAGCTGCACCGCCTGTCCAACAACGATATTCAGTGCGGCACCGAAGGCTATGAGAGGTATGGTGGTCGCGTTCACTTCCTTCTCGAACCATGAGGAGGTCTCAGCCATAGAGCTCTTTCATCGCCTCTTCGAGCTTGCTCTGAAGCGTTCCCTGGTCTTTCCCTTCGGAAGGTCTAATGATGCCGGCTTCCGTTACCACCGAGGTGACCAGTCGCGGACTTACCTTGTCGAAATACATGTTCCTGACTTCGAATTCAGGGTTTGGAAAAATCTCGTGCGGACTCTCTTCCTTATTTAGGAATCCGATCGCCTTCTTCTCGGGATCGTATTTGAGGACGCTCGTAATAGCGTGAAATCCCTTGCCGGCTACAAAGCAGGCCGCCGCGAGTGCGAATGAGCCCACCTTGTTCACGACCGTGCCGTCCGACAGTATCGCATCGGCACCGATGAACGCGGCGTCTATGGATTCGACGAAAAAACCGATAGCCGCATCCGATACCAGTATCGGGCGGTGGCCCATCGACTTCAATGCCCGTGCGGTCTGTCTTCCCTCGAAAAGGGGACGCGACTCCATCACATAGACTACGGCGCTCTTCCCGGAATCGGCGGCGGTTTCGAATGTCTTGATCACAAACTCACTCTGGCTCAGGGTGGCGTATGTCCCGTTGTCGGAAATTAAACCGGCCGCCGTGCCCGCCGCTTTCGAAGATGATGCTGTGACTTTCTCCCGCAGGCATTTTATATATCCGTATATGCCTTCGGGGGAAAGTCTGTCGGAGGATTCATCGATGAGCCTTGCGATATTGGACAGTGCCGCCATTTGGGCCTGTGCGTTGGAGAGCGTAGTGGAGATCGACTTGAGCTCCTGCACAAAACTTCTTTCCTGCGTGTACTTCTCGCAGAAGTCCAGAAGCAAATCGAGCGTATCTTTCAATACCTGCTGTGCGCTCGAGACATTGTCTGTAGCTATTCGATTGGCTCTTTCCAAATACTCTGTCTTCATAACGGCTCCACTAAGTGTCATCCCTGCGGGAATGCGAGTTAGTTTACCGCCTACGGCAGAAAATTGCAATTGACACGCTTTGCGTAGTCTCTGCGGAACTTAAGTCATTTTAATATGTTGACTCATATAGCAGAAAAAATAATCAGGGAAAAAGATGAGCGACTTTAACTATGTCATAATTGGTGGAGGAATGAGTGCGGACTCCGCTGTAAGTGGTATCAGAGAGCATGATGGGAGCGGATCTATCGCGGTCTTCAGTGAAGAGAAGGATATGCCTTACAATCGCCCGCCCCTCTCCAAAGGGTTGTGGAAAGGCGATCAGCTCGATAGTATCTGGAGGAATACCGTAGAACAGAAAGCCGAGTTTTTCGCGGGCACCAGGATAAAATCGATCGACCCATCCGGCAAATCGGTCACGGCAGGAGACGGAAAGACGTACACGTATGAAAAACTTCTCCTCGCAACGGGTGGAACTCCGCGCAAACTTCCTTCGGGAGGGGAGGGAGTTGTTTATTACAGGACCGTAGAAGATTACAGGAGACTGCGCGCAACTGCCGACACTGCTTCCGACTTCGTGGTCATAGGAGGCGGCTTCATCGGGTCAGAGGTGGCCGCTGCGTTGGCAATGAACGGGAAAAACGTCACGTTGGTTTTCCCTGATAACGGTATAGGTGCAAGAGTCTATCCGAAGGGCCTCTCGGCTTTTCTCCTCAATTACTTCTCCGAGAAAGGAGTCAAGGTTCAACCGGGCGATTCTGTAGTATCGGTCGGCAAGTCTGATTCCGGTTACACCGTGGAGACGAAGAGCGGTAAGAAGATTGCTGCCGGCGCGGTCGTTGCCGGCATCGGTATCATGCCTAATGATGCTCTCGCAAAAACAGCGGGGCTCGCCGTCGACAACGGGATTATCGTCGATGCATTTCTGAGAACGACCGATCATGCCATTTATGCGGCCGGCGACGTGGCGAACTTCTACTGCCGAAGTCTCGATATAAGGATGAGGGTAGAACACGAAGACAATGCGAACACGATGGGAAGACTTGCGGGCCTTAACATGTCCGGAAACCCCGAGCCTTACAATCACCTGCCGTTCTTCTATTCGGATCTATTTGACCTCGGATATGAGGCGGTCGGTGAGCTTGATGCGGGAGCGGAAGTGGTTGAAGATTGGACCGAGGAGTACCGGAAGGGAGTTGTCTATTATTTGAAAGAGAACCGCGTTACCGGCGTGCTGCTCTGGAACACCTGGGGAAAACTGGACGAGGCTAGAAAAGTCATCGAATCCCAAAAGAAACACACTGCAGGTTCTTTGAAGAGATTGATTACCGACTAAAGTCTGTCCTGTGAGGGCGTGGATCCCGCTGGTCCGCGCCCTTACAGGGAATTCCATCGAATCTTCTTCAACCGCGCATGGCGTGTTCGAAGAATATGCTGACGGCTTCCCATGCGATCCATATGCCAAACACCCAGAAGGCCGCCGTCATCTTCTTCTTTCCGGAGAGTACGCCGATGCCTACCGAAACTGTGATCAGACTCCAGATCGTGAAGAGATTCAACCTTGAAAGGACTGAGTACGACAGGTTTTTGCCGTTCATGGGGATGAGCATTCCGAGATGGACCCCTCCGTCGAGCCGCGAAGAAAGGACGGCGATTACTATCGCGAAGATGAGGCCGATGCCTGTGATCCAATAGGACATTCCCGTTACGGCCAGACCTTTCACGTAGTCGAACGAGGAATTGAGCGCGAATCTGCCGACAAGAAACCAGACGAGTGAAACGAGGAAGAACTCGATTAAGAGGACAATAGTAACGGTTGTAATCCTCAGGACCACGGCAAATGCCGATGCGCTGCTGATGTTGTCCGCGACCATTTGTCTTTCCTGCGATGCCTGACCTGCCGAGATTTCCCCTTTCCTTTCGGCCTTTGTTATCATTTCCTCCCGCTGCTCGACTATTTGCATACGGAGGGCGGGAGTGCTCAACTGGACAAAGGAGGAGACTCCCGCGACCACGATCACCAATAGGAGAGGAACGAACCAGTCGAGAAATTTCACACCGGATGTCGTCAAGGAATCGAAAACCTGCGAAGGCTTGTAAAAGACTCCCGCGGCTTTACCGGCCAGAGACATCGGCTTCTGAGCCGGGCGCTCGAGAGAATCAGATTGTTCCGGCATTACTACTCCTCTTCTGTTTCTGCAATTATCAGGCGCCTTTTAGAACGAGTACCTTACGATCTGCGTGACTGCTCATGCGAATCGGCCTGTAAACAAGTAAACGCTTGCCAATGTAAAAATAATCCAGATGCCGTATACCCAAACTGCAGATTGGATGACCTTCTTGCCGGCTAATGCCGCAAGGCCGACTGCCACGACGAACAGGCTCCATAGTGTGAACAAATCGATTCTTGCCATCAGCAGGTAGCCCTTGTTTTGAACGTTCATGCTGGTGAACATCCCAAGGTTAAGCCCGCCGTCGAGCCGCGCGAGCACGACGGACAATGCAATCCCGATGATCATCCCTACGACGGCGATCCAGTTGCTCAGCCCGACAATCCCCATTGCGTGAGAGTATGTCAGATTTCCTTTAAGCGCGAATTTCCCGACGAGGAACCAGACTGCGGAGAGAATAAAAAAGAAAATAAACGTCGCGACCAGTGCTCCCGCTACTCCGATCCATTCGAACCCTGACGATCCGCTTTCCATTCTTTGTTTTGCAAGTTGTGCCTGGTCTGAGGTCATCTTTCCCTCTGCGACCATCTTGTCGATGCCCTGTTCGGCGATCTGCATGCTCTGGTACTTCAATTCCGGCGTGCTGAAGCGTACATAGACCGACACACTCGCAACTATCGCGAGCACTAAAACAGGTATGAACCAATCCGCAGTTTTCACCCCCGACTTCTTGATTGATTCGAACACTCTTGAGGGCTCGTAGAAAACTCCGGCCGCTTTGTCGGTGAAGGACATCGACTCTTCAGGCGGCTGCTCGGTGGTAAGTGGTTGTTCCGACATGTTTCCTCCTTTTTTGCTAAAATTATATTAGTGGTACATGAAGTACAAACGGAGGACAAGGCTTTCCAATGTGAACGTCACGATTCTGGTCAAAGCGTTGCTACTGACGGTCACATTCACAAAATTATATCAAACAGGAGCCGATGTTGCCAGCAAAAAGATTTTTCATACTTGACGGAACCGCACTTGCTTACAGGGCCTATTTCAGCATGATCAGCCGGCCGCTGATCAATTCAAAAGGCCAGAATACGAGTGCGGTGTTTGGGTTTGCCAATTATCTCATGAAGATACTCGCAGATGAGAAGCCTGATTACCTCGTTGCGGTGTTCGACACAGCTGAACCGACGTTCCGTCACAAGAAGTATCCTGAATACAAAGCGACCCGCGAGAAAATGCCGGAAGAGATGATCTCACAGTTGGGCAACATAAAGAAGATGCTGAACGCGTTCGGTGTTCCGACTGTCGAAAGGCCCGGTTACGAGGCCGACGATGTCATAGGCACACTCGCGCTTCTTGCTGCAAAAGAGAACATAGACGTTTTCATGGTCACCGGAGATAAGGACTTCATGCAGCTGGTCACGCCCAAAATCAAAATGTACAAACCGGGGAAGAGCGGCACAGACGTGGAGATCGTCGACGAGAAGGGGGTCGAGAAGAAATTCGGAGTGAAGCCTGACCATGTGATAGACGTGCTCGCGTTGACGGGCGACGCAGTCGACAACGTGCCCGGCATAAAAGGAATCGGAGAAAAAACCGCGATACCGTTGATTCAGCAATACGGAACTGTGGAAAGAGTTCTCTCAAGCACCGACAAAATCGACAAGCCCGCCCTCAAGGAAAAGCTGAAGACGGGAAAGGACATGGCACTCCTTTCCAAGTGGCTCGTGACTATAAAGACGGACGTTCCCCTCGGCGTCGATTTCCACACGCTGAAAGAGAAAAATCCCGATCAGCCCGCGATCGTGAAGCTTTTCAACGAGCTGGAGTTCAGATCGCTTATCAACAGGGCTCAACAACTCGTAACCTCACCCGGCGCGGACTCTTCGGTTGAAGAACCGGCGGGAGTCGAGGAGACGGAGACCGCGGAAGCGGGCTACAAAACCATTTCGACGGTCAGGCACTCCTACAAGCTCATAACCCGGGCTGATGAACTCGAAAGAGCAGCCGAGAAACTGAAGAAGGCCGAACTTGTCTCGATGGATACGGAAACTACCAGCGTCGATGCGCTGAACGCGAAGCTGGTCGGCATAGCTCTCTCCATCAAACCGCACGAAGCGTATTATGTAAACGTCGCTTCCGACGAGGGTGATCTCTTTTCGGGTGATGAAGCAGATCGCGGTGTCGCCGCCAAAGATGTAGTGAAAATATTGAAACCGATTTTCGAGTCTCCGAAGATCAAGAAGATCGGGCAGAACCTCAAATACGATATGCTCGTCCTCTCGAATTACGGGATCCGCACGCGCGGTGTGGAATTCGATTCGATGGTGGCAGCATATGTAGTGAACCCCGACGGCCAGCATAATCTCGACGCTCTCGCCAAAGAGTATCTCAAATACGAGCCGGTCCCGATAGAAGATCTCATCGGCAAGGGGAAAAACCAGAAGAACATGCGTGAGGTCTCGCCTGAAGTTGTAGCCGAATATTCGGGCGAGGACGCGGACATAGCGCTTCAACTGTCGGATGCGCTCCGGAAGAGGCTCGAGAAGATGAATCTCCTCGGACTTTGCGAGGAAATGGAATTCCCGCTCGTCGAGGTTCTTACGGAGATCGAGAAGACCGGCGTCAAGATAGATACCGATATACTCGGACAAATATCGAAAGAGCTCGAACGGTTGATCGAGAATCTTGCCGCCGACATCTATAAGCACGCCGGAGAGGAATTCAACATAAACTCCCCGAAGCAGCTCGGCGATATCCTTTTCAACAAGATGAAACTCCCGTCAGGAAAGAAAACCAAAACAGGATATTCCACCGACGTCTTCGTGCTTGAAGAGCTGAGCGCGCAGCACCCGATAGCGGACAATATCTTGTCGTACAGAAAGCTCAGCAAGCTCAAGTCGACATATGTCGACGCACTTCCCGCTCTTATCAATCCCCGCACCGGCCGCGTCCATACTTCGTTCAACCAGACCGTTGCCGCGACGGGGAGACTCAGCTCGTCAGATCCGAATCTCCAGAACATCCCGATACGAGGCGAGATGGGGAAGGAGATCCGCAAGGCTTTCGTCCCCGGTGAAAAGGGGTGGGTGGTGATGTCCGCCGATTATTCTCAGATTGAACTTCGCGTAATGGCACATATCTGCAAAGACGAAGGAATGATCGAGGCATTTCAGAAACACGAGGATATACACCGCACGACCGCGTCGAAGGTGTTCGGTGTAGCGCCCGACAAGGTTACATCCGACATGCGCCGGAAGGCGAAGGAGGTTAACTTCGGCCTCCTTTACGGCATCGGGCCGTATGGACTGAAGATCCGTCTCGGTATTTCGCAGGCGGAGGCGAAGGAAGTCATCGACACGTACTTCCAGCGATTCCCGAGAGTCCGTGAATATATCGAAGGGACGCTGGACTTCGCACGCAAACATGGCTACGTCGAGACTCTTCTAGGGAGACGGCGTTACCTCGCGAACATAAACAGCAAGAACTCTGCCGTCCGGATGGCCGAGGAACGTCAGGCGATCAACATGCCTATCCAGGGTACAGCCGCCGACATGATCAAGCTCGCCATGGTCGGCGTCTTCCGCGAGATGGAGAAACAGAAGATGCGTTCGAGGATGATACTCCAGGTGCACGATGAGCTTGTCTTCGAGGCTCCGAAAGATGAGGTGAAGATACTCGAATCGCTCGTCCGCGATGAGATGACGAACGCCCTGAAGCTAAGTGTTCCTGTGGAGGTCGACGTCGGCACCGGTCCGAACTGGCTGGATGCACACTGAGATACGAGTTACTTGATGAACATCTCTATTATCCTGTAAGCTCCCGCCCCGATCAGAGCCGCCATCGGGATTGTCAATACCCAGGCCATCACGATGTTGCCTGCGACTCCCCACCGCACAGCCGAAACACGCTTGGTTGCACCGACACCCATGATGCCGCCGTTGATTGTGTGAGTCGTGCTGACCGGTATGCCCGCAAACGTTGCGACGAGCAGTGTAATTCCGCCCGCGGTCTCCGCACAGAAACCGTCAACCGGCCGCAGACGTGTGATCTTCTGGCCCATCGTCTTGACGATCCTCCATCCGCCGAAAAGCGTTCCCATTGCGATAGTGAAGTTGCACATTATTATGACCCAGAAGGGTACGACGAAAGTCTTGAGGAAACCTGCCGTAACGAGGAGTCCCGTTATGACGCCCATGGTCTTCTGAGCGTCGTTTGTCCCGTGTCCGAGACTCAGGAAAGCTGCGGAAAGGAGCTGAAGCTTTCGGAAAGCTCCGTTGACTTTCGTCGACGATCTCTTATGAAAGATCCACATGACGGCGGTCATCAACAGGAATGCCACTATGAGTCCCATTACCGGCGCAACGACTATGAAGATGAGTGTCCCTGTCCAGCCGCCGTACAAAATCGCGGAGAATCCCGCTTTGGCAATAGCTGCGCCGGCATACCCGCCCATTAATGCGTGCGAGGAACTTGTCGGAAGGCCGTAGTACCATGTTATCAAATCCCAGGCGATCGCTCCGATAAGCCCGCTCATAATTACGTATTCGTTGACGGCGCTCAGCTCGACGAGACCTTTGCCGAGTGTGTCCGCTACCCTCAGTCCGAAAAAGAATGCCGCGACGAAATTGAAGAACGCCGCCCATGCCACGGCCTTTCTCGGCGTCAGGACGCGCGTGGACACGACGGTTGCGATTGAATTCGCGGAATCGTGAAATCCGTTGAGGAAATCGAAGACGAGTGCGACTGCTATTATGACGATTACGAGCGTTAGCATCTCTGGGAGGCGGAATCAGGCATGTTTGATTAGTATCGATTCGAGGACGTTAGCGACGTCTTCGCAACGATCTGTCGCCGTTTCCAAACCGATATATATCTCCTTAAGTTTTATAAGCTCAATCGCATCCTTTTCATTTTCAAAAAGATCGGCTATCCCAAGATTGAAGACGGTGTCTGCGTCATTTTCATACTCGTTCACCTTCTTAAGGACTTCCTGGAGCATTTTGTTATTCTTGAAGTCCCTGAGATAAGTGATTCCTTTCCCGACCATGTCGACCTGCATCTCGATGATTTCCATCAGCTTGCGCATATACTGGGTGGCGCTGTTTACGTTGTACAGGATGAACCGTGAAGATGTGCCGTTTATGTAATCCATGATATCGTCAAGGGAGGATGCAAGCTGGTGGATGTCCTCCCTGTCGAATGGCGTGACAAACGTGGCATTGAGCTCGGCAAATATCCTGTGTGTCACTTCGTCGGCCTGATGTTCCAGGTCCTCGATTTCACCCACAATAGCCTTCGTTCTCGATGCATCCGAATCGGGAATCTTCTTCAGCGCCACTGAGGCTTTCAGAAGGAGTTTGGTCATCTCCTCAAACAACGAATAGAACTTCTCATCATGCGGGAGGAGAATTTGAATCAATCTGTCGATTTTCACAGTCAGCCCACTGTCAAATGATAGAAACGAAGTGAGTAAATTTAACCGCTGCCCCCCATTTTTCAAAGGAATCGGATAATCGGGCGAAATTTAGACAAAGTCTTGACTTGACGCGGCGCAAATCAACTGACATCTGACTTGATTTTCAACGGCGATTTCCGAAATTATTGTCAGAGGCCTTGGGCCTGGACTCCCGCTTCCGGTTGATAATAGCGGGTTGTCATTATAAATTGACGTTGAAGTTGAACTGGTTCTGAGACTGAAGCCTGAAACTTGCTCGGCCTCTATCGTGTTGGATTAAGCACAGGAACAAATAACTCTTAGGTACGAAATGGAAGGTAATTTCTCGAATCGCGTGCAAGATGTCATCCGACTCAGCCGCGAAGAGGCTTTGAGGCTCGGCCACGATTTTATCGGCACCGAACATCTACTCCTCGGGATTATCCGCGAAGGAGAAGGAATAGCCGTCAAGATCCTTAGGAATCTCGGCGTCGATCTCTACAAGTTGAAGAAGGCGGTTGAAGACACCGTACGCACTTCGGGGGGCACGCTCACGATCGGCAATATACCGCTGACCAAGCAGGCGGAAAAGGTTTTGAAGATAACTTACCTGGAAGCGAAGCTCTACAAGTCGGATGTTATCGGAACGGAGCATTTGCTCCTCTCTCTCCTGCGCGACGACGATAATGTCGCTTCTCAAATTCTGCACCAGTTCAACGTGACCTACGATAGCGTCCGCCAGGAACTGGATAACATAATCAACGGCAGGCCTTCCCAGCCTGCACAGCCGACGGCCCAGCACGGGACCGGGGCGGCTCCGGAACCGCGCAAAGGTGAGAAGTCCAAGACGCCCGTTTTGGACAACTTCGGCAGAGACCTCACCAAGCTCGCGATGGAAGACAAGCTCGACCCGATAATCGGCCGCGAAAAGGAAATCGAGAGAGTGGCACAGGTTCTCGCTCGCAGGAAGAAGAACAACCCTGTGCTTATAGGCGAACCCGGGGTCGGCAAGACCGCGATAGCGGAAGGGTTGGCGCTCAGGATCGTACAGAAGAAGGTCTCTCGCGTGCTCCATAACAAGCGCGTTGTAACGCTGGATCTCGCTGCCCTGGTCGCGGGCACGAAGTACCGCGGACAGTTCGAGGAGCGAATGAAAGCCGTGCTGAACGAGCTGGAGAAGGCGAGAGACGTTATTCTGTTCATAGATGAACTCCATACGATCGTCGGCGCCGGCGGTGCATCCGGTTCGCTCGACGCGTCAAACATGTTCAAGCCCGCTCTCGCCCGCGGCGAAATACAGTGCATAGGCGCCACGACGCTCGACGATTACCGTCAGTACATCGAAAAAGACGGTGCCCTCGACCGCCGATTCCAGAAGATCATGGTCGAACCGACCACGGTCGACGAAACGATACAGATTTTGAACAATATCAAGCAGAAATACGAGGAACACCATAACGTAAAGTTTACAGAAAGCGCAATCGACTCGGCCGTGAAGCTCAGCGACCGCTACATGACCGACAGATTTCTGCCCGACAAGGCCATCGACGTCATGGACGAGGCCGGATCGAGGATCCACCTCGCGAACATCATCGCGCCGAAGGAAATAGTCGAGCTCGAAGAAGAGATAGAGAAGATAAAACAGCAGAAGAACAAGGTCGTCAAGACACAGGACTTCGAAGAAGCTGCGCGTCTGCGCGACCTGGAGAAGAAACTACTCTCGGATCTCGAGATTGCGAAGCGCGAATGGGAGTTGAAGGCGGAGACGACGATCCACGAGGTCACCGAAGACCACGTGGCCGACGTCGTCGCGATGATGACCGGAATTCCTGTCAACAAGATCGCCGAGAGCGAATCGGCGAAGCTTCTCAAGATGTCCGACGAACTGACCAAGGTGGTCGTAGGTCAGAACGAAGCGATTGTAAAGCTCAGCAAAGCGATCAGGCGCGCAAGGGCAGGCTTGAAGGACCCGAGAAGGCCGATAGGCTCGTTCATATTTGCCGGACCGACCGGCGTCGGAAAGACGGAGCTCGCGAAGGCACTCGCCCGTTACCTGTTCGACTCTGAAGATGCGCTCGTGAGGATCGATATGTCCGAGTACATGGAGAAATTCAACGTCAGCAGGCTTGTCGGAGCTCCTCCGGGATACGTCGGCTACGAAGAGGGCGGACAGCTTACCGAAAAGGTCCGCCGGAAGCCGTACAGCGTGGTCCTGCTCGACGAGATCGAGAAGGCGCATCCGGATGTGTTCAACATACTTTTGCAGGTCCTGGACGACGGTATTCTCACGGACAGCCTCGGCAGGCGCGTCGACTTCAAGAACGTGATACTGATAATGACGACTAACATCGGCACGCGGGACATTAAGCCCGCCGGTACATTCGGCTTCGGTCAGCCTTCTACCGAGGACAGGTACAGCTCGATGAAGAACGTCATCGAAGAGGCGATGAAGAGGATGTTCAATCCTGAATTCATGAACAGGATAGACGACGTAATCATTTTCCACTCGCTCGAAACGGACGACATCAAGAAGATAATAGACATTCATACCGAGAGCCTGAGGAAGCGTCTGTCGACTCTGGGAGTCACGCTCGAGTTGACGAAGCCCGCGAAAGAATTCCTCGCGGAGAAGGGTTTCGACCCGGCGTACGGTGCGCGTCCGCTGAGGAGAGCGATCCAGCGCTTCCTCGAAGATCCGCTCGCCGAGGAAATGCTCAAAGGCACGTTTACCGAAGGGATGATCGTAAAGGTGAAGATCGACAAGCGCTCCGGCGAGCTTAAGTTCACAGAGCAGAAGTCGAAGGCCGAGACGAAAGACCCGAACCTTTCGGATGTGAGCACCAACTAGAACAGTGATAATGTTTGAATATCAACGCCGGACGTCGTTAGCCGCCCGGCGTTTTTTTGTTGCACGACATCGCAGCCCCCGTCCACGAGCCCGCTCTTTAGAGCGGGGTAAATAGGTTGGAAATTCCTTCCGCCTTTGTTAAAATAATCCCGATGGAATCGCCTGAAGACAGACAATCGCACGGCGTATCGACCGGAAGCGACGAGCGTCCGGAAATTATCGCAAACAACGCCCTCGATGTTTCTTCGAACGAGTACTGGAACTACTGCGACAACTGCGGTACACGGCTACAGACCTTCAGATGCCGGTATGTCTGTCCGAAATGCGGCTTCTTCCATTCATGCAGCGAGCCGTAAGCAGGTTTTCACATAACGTAAACTCAACAAGGAGTACAAATGAACAAGAAGACAAAGGTTGCCAAAAAGAAACACCACCGCAAAGTAAAGAAGATCAAGGCGAAAACGCGGGCACGCCGCGCGGCCGCAGTCAAAGCCAAAGCTACACAGGCCTAACGGGGGGCCGGTGCCGGTTAATTCGAAACAACGAAGCCGGCTCTCAATATTGCATTGAAATCATATCAGAAAGAAGTTGAATACGCTCTGAAGGTTGTCAAGGCCTCCGAGCGTATCACGCTCAAATACTTCCGCTCGAAATTCCGCGTCGACTACAAATCGGACAAGAGTCCCGTTACGATCGCGGACAAGTCGTGCGAGAAGTTTCTTATCGGGGAGCTGTCGAAGAAATTTCCAGATCACGGATTCTACGGCGAGGAGTTCGGCGACAAATCCGCGGGAAGCGAGTTCAGATGGATCATAGATCCCATCGACGGGACGCGAAACTTCACGCGCGGCGTTCCTTACTGGGGCACGCTCTGCGGACTTGAACACGACGGCGAGATGGTTGCCGGGATCATGTCGCTCCCGGCGTTGAAGAAAGTCTACTACGCCTCGAAGAAGCACGGCGCCTTCTGCAACGGTAAGAAGATCAGGGTCAGCAAACTGAAGGATCTCGAGAAATCATCCATCGTGTACGGGGGATTGAAATATTTCCTCGGGACGAAATACGAGAAGGGCTTTCTCGACATTACGAACGCGTCGTATCACGACCGCGGGTTCGGGGACTGTTTCGGATACACGTTCGTCGCCGAGGGGCAGGCCGAGGCGATGCTCGATCCGATAGTGAGTCCGTGGGATGTCGCGGCGATAAAGCCGATAATCGAAGAAGCAGGCGGAGTGTTCACCGACTTCGAGGGGAACGCGACGATCTACGGCAAGACCGGCCTGGCGGCGAATCCGTATTTACATGAGTCCATGCTCGGGAAGCTACAACCCGCCTTGTAAGGATTGCGGCTGGGAGTTGTTACACAGAGATCCAAAGAGGATCACGGAGCAACACAGAGAAAAGGGTCATTCTATGTGCAACGTCGTTCGAGGAATGTCCCGCCCCTAAAGGGGCTCAACGTATTGGGTGATGTGTAGTTCTACAAACATGCCTCCGCTACGCGGCTGAATAGCATCATCGGCGTTTTGAACTCCGCAAATTCATTCATCCACGATTCCACTATTCT
>JAJZNW010000049.1 GCA_021811615.1 Bacteroidota bacterium | reverse complement strand
CAGCCTATAACGGTATTCAGAAGCTTAAGAACCTTACCCTGGTCGGCGGTACCGCACGGTTTGTTTCAAATCACGAAGTGGAGATTACGGGCAGCGATGGTGGAAGTATGATGGCAGAGTTCGATTACGCCATCATAGCGCCAGGTGCCTCGTCGACGATACCACCTTTCAAAGGAAACGCGACCGGTGAGCTGCTCACAAGCGAAACGATATTCAGCCGCGATTCTGTGCCCGAGTCTCTCGTGATCATCGGCGGCGGACCGATCGGCATTGAACTCGCCCAAATGTTTTCGAAGCTCGATGTTAAATGCACCGTTATCGAAGTAATGGACACCATTTTGAACGGCATCGTCGAGCCGGAGTTTGTCGACGGAATAACTGCAAGGCTTCAGAAACAGGGGATTGACATTTTTACCTCTTCCCGAGTTGGTGAGGTCTCCCGTTCCGACGGCAAATTCAGCGTGACATTCTCAGGTGCCGACGGAGCCACGAGGACAATCACATCCGATCAGGTACTTGTGTCTGCCGGCAAAAAGCCGAACCTCGATGAGCTGAACCTTGCCGCGACCGACATAATGTACACTCCGAAAGGAATCGCCGTCAATGAATACCTGGAGACCAGCGTAAGCGGAATCTATGCCACCGGAGACGTAATAAACGCTCCGAAGTTTGCTCACACTGCGACATACGAGGCGCATATTGTAGCGGGCAATATCATGAGAGGCAATTCTTCGAGACCCGACTTCAACAAGAACTCGTGGGTTTTGTTTTCAGACCCGGAAATCGCATCCGTCGGATACACGGAAGCGGAGGCGAGAAGGAAAGGAAAGGACATAGTAACCGGCGTCTACGATTACAGGATCGATGCCGTCACACAGATCAACGGCGATCCGTATGGATACCTGAAATTCGTGGTTGATCGCCGGACCTCCGTCATTATTGGCGTCCATATCTTTGTGAAAGACGCGGGGTCGATAGTTGGCGAGGGAGCACTCATAGTCTCCAGGGGCTTGAATCTTCATGACGTTGCGGATGCCATATATCCTCACCCTACTCTGTCAGAAGGGTACGGCTACCTTGCGAAGAAGATGATACAAGAAGCAGCTGCGAAAGAAGCGGTTCGGTCCGACCTACCCGCACAAGAATCAATGCTGGTGCAATCTTCCGGGAGGGAGACTGCAGACGGCATGCGGATGTGAAAGGAGAGATTTGATATGTGGCAGTCGTGGACGAACGCGATCCTCGGCATCTGGCTCACCTCGGCAGCATTTCTTGGCCTGGATCCCGTTTTAAGTATTTGGAATGATCTCATCGTAGGCGTAGTTGTCGCAATCAGCTCATTGACAATTATGAAGGAGAGGCAATGGCAGGGATGGCTGGCTATGGTATTTGGAGCCTGGATGATAATTGCAGTCTTCATACGGCCGTTAACCGGCGGAATAGGTTATGTGTATAACGACCTTATCTCGGGGCTCATCATCACGATTGCAGGGTTTGCCTCGATGGGTCGGCGGCATGAAGAGAGGTTGGCGTGAAACAGCACGATAGAAGACAACCGCCGTGATGGACAACGCTGGCGAAGCGGCGAGACGGATGTTGGGTGAGAAATATAGTTAACGCAGCAGCCGTTCCTGAAGTAATGTCTGCATATCCCGACGTCCGTCAAGAATGCAATGAATAGTAACTGCTCTCAGTTCCATGCTGTATATGATTCTATAAGGCTTCAATCTGATTTCACGGAACTGAGACACGCCGACATCTTTTAACTCAGGCGGGACGTTACCGCGTAAGGGCGATGTGCGAAGTGAGAAGCAGGTTCGCCTGAGGTCTTCAAACAAGCGATCGGCCTGCACAATGGAATCACTCGCTGCGACATATCTGTAAATCTCGAAAAGGTCATCTTCCGCGTCGATGTCAAACTGGACATCACACTTCTTCATTCTTAAACGCTCTTATACGTGCCTCAAGTGATGAAAAGGTCTCGTCAATTGTCTTAACCCTGCCTTGCTTCACGTTTTGCTGGCTCCGGGCAAGGATCTTGAGCAACGCTAGAGTCTCCTGGGTTTGCTCGAACGTGTGTATATCCTGAAGGACCGCTTTGGCCTGACCGTTGTGAGTAACTACGATGGTCCCCTGATGGGTAGACAATTCTCTAATCAGGCGAGAGGCGTGAGCCTTGAGATAGCTGATCGGTTTGACGGATGTACTCAGTTTCATAATAGCTCCTTCCTTAACCGACCAAAATATAGACCAAATTTGAATCATAGGCAATGACTCAGTAATCGGGGATGGCATAGTGAGCCCGTGCCCGGGAAACATAACCTGGCTCCTCATGCGTAGTGAAGTCTCATTTCCCATCCCGCTTCCTATCTAGCATGTGATAATCCTAACATTCAGCTATTTGCTGCGAAATTCAATTTCTCAAATCGAGCAGTCAGGAGAAGAGTAAGCACATTTCCACTGGAATCCGAGATGCTACATCGTGGCACAGCGATTGAACTCTATACCGATGTGACACAGAAGAGAATACATATTCGCCAAAACAAAAACCTGAAAGGAGGTTTTTAATATGTGGCAAGCGTGGACAAACGCGGTTCTTGGTTTATGGTTCGTGGTCGCAGCCTTCTTAGGCTTCAGCCCGTCGGCCAACTTATGGGACAACCTGATAGTCGGCCTGGTCGTCGCAGTTACTTCGTTGGCGATCCTGAAAGACAAGCCCTGGCAGGCATGGCTGGCAGTAATCTTCGGAGTATGGATGATCATGGCAGCTTTCGTGCCCTCAATGGTTGACGGCACAGGCTACGTGTACAACGATCTAATTTCCGGGATCATAATTGCTATCGCGGGATTCGCGTCGTTCGGGGCTTCGCACCAAGAGAAGTTAGCGTGAAATCATCAAGTGCGAGGACCGTTCAGGGCGCGTTCCGGCGGTCCCCCACTTAAACAATATCTGCAATGATACTCTTAATGAAAGGAAATAAGAAAATGAACGCCACAATGGTAATTACATGGACATCGATCCTTACGGTCGGCATGATACTGCTTGGATGGATTGGCTCGGCAATCGAGGATAAGCAGCATCGCAAAGCGACAAATCATACACATCATGCTTAAGCATCCTATGAGCTGGAGGGACAAACAGATGCAACCCGGTAAGATATTCGAATCCCCCTTCACTCTGGCTTTAGGCGGAGGAGGCGCGCGCGGACTGGCTCACATTGGCGTTCTGAGAGCTCTTGAGAACGAAGGAATATTTCCTTCTCTCATCGTCGGCTCAAGCATGGGCGCGATCATAGGTGCAATGTACAGTCAGCTGCGCGACTCCTTCCGCGTCGAGGGGCTTGTAAAAGAATTGCTTCACAGGGACTGCTTTACGGACTTGCGTTTAGACCTGATGCCTGAGAACTCACAGCCTGAGAGTCACAGGTCGAGGAGACATCTAGTGGATTATCTTAGACGCGGCATATACTTCTCCCGCGTTACAAGGCGGTCGGGTGCAATCGACAATTCCATTCTTGTGCATTTTCTCTCCCGCCTCTTGAAGGATGAAGACATTAAGGATACAAATATTCCGTTTGCGGCGGTTTGTGTCAGCTTGGCGACGGGCGAAGAAGTGGTTCTCGATCAGGGTCCCATCATCCGGGCGGCAGCGGCGAGCTCGGCCATACCGGGCGTGATAACTCCTGTTGAGATCAGCGGTGAGCATTTCATCGATGGGAGCGTCCTGCAGGTAGTTCCCGTGACTGCAGCGAAGAGTCTAACGAAGTATCCGGTGCTCGCGGTAGACGTATCAAAAGATATTACGCGTGAGGCACCACCAAAGACCGGGTTGGATGTGCTGATACGAGCAGACCTGATAGCAAATCGCCGACTGAACCAGCGAGCTCTGACGGGGGCAGATATTGTGCTAAACCCGGAAGTCGGTCTGGCCGACTGGTCGGATTTCCACTCCATAGACACGCTCATCGCTGCCGGCAGAGACGCTGCCACCTATTTTCTACGACAGTCCCCATCAAAACACACGCTTCTCCAGGTGGACACAAAATCTGTAAGAAGGCAGGTGGAGCGTCGTTTTGAAGATCTTCAGGCCGCGGACCGCCATCACACTGGATGCGATACCGCTTATGCCTTACGAACTCCCTTCGGAACGTAGTCGAAGAATCTCTCAGTTATTCCATCAGAAGTCCATTCACCACGAAGTGTCGTCTTCCTATCGATGCTTCTGAGTGCCGACAGAAGCGAGCGATTGAGCTCTCGAGCGCTCTCCCCCTCCAACGATGATTTGATTCCTAATCCTTCAACTGTCCTAAGTATTGCGTCGACTCCGACTAGCTCGGTCAATTTCATTTGAATTTTGTCCGGGTTCTCGCAACTCGCTGTCGCGATGAAATGAATAATTCGGTTACCGCGGAGCGAGATCCCGAACGTCGAGGTGTACCGGACCGCGGACAGTAAGAGACTTAGAAGGCGGTAATAAGTTTGGCGACGAAGCGGCTGAAGTCACTAACGCGGCCAATCAAGCAGTTTAGACTTCAGGTCCGTGAGTTACGTGTGTACTTCTGTATATCTGTATAAGGCTGGTGAACGACATAGTGCCATATTCGTGGAATACATCTACAAATCAACGCTGGCTTGAGAAGAGGAAAGGGGCAATACCTGCATTTCATGGCGCATTGGAAGATTCTGATGCTGAAATCAGGCCGACTGAGCCTTGAACGCCCGGTCCTACTAGCAGGAGGTCTGCTTCAAACGCAGAAGACGGTGGTCACGCGTAAGTCTTTGCAAAGCCGATGATCGCAAGAGGGGAAAGCGGGGTTGACGAGGCTTCCCGATTCAATGAAGTTGAATCGGGACAACCTTCTGCGTGACAGGCGTGCTGAGAGCTCGTATACAAATCTATTTCGAGCCTTTTAAACCAGATTTTGAGATTTCCTGATCCGGAGAGGTATAGTTTGGTACTCATGTATGTTGAGCATGTGGCATATTTGTGGCAAGATTGTTCGCCGAGAAATCTGGTAAAGGAACTGACCCCTTGTCGATTTGCGCCGACGATATACGCTTCCCGGTCCAAAAATGAATTTAAAAAGATCAGCTAGGGTAAGATGCTACCGACAGCATAGTCTTTTCAAATGAGGGAATCCCGCTTCTCAGCGGGACTCCCTCCGATCTCTGTTATCGCTAAACGTCGCCTGCGCCAGGAACCGGCACTTTTCAGGTGACGTGATCGCCGGGGCACATCTGTAGAGTAGGACAAGGGCGCGGTGGTGTACAGGTCATGTGAGCCTAAGTGTTTCTCCTCTTTCAAGCGAGTGTCCCGCTCAAGCCGACCATCGCTCCGTTTCCCTTGACCCCTCCTCAAACCGT
>JAJZNW010000028.1 GCA_021811615.1 Bacteroidota bacterium | reverse complement strand
CTCGGCAAGGTGGACATAAAGGGTACGGTTTATCATCCTGACGGGTCGGTGTGGAATACCCTGTCGAGTACCGGGACCGTGAGGATATACGATTCAGACAAACCGGTATACGTTCCGGAGTGGGGGACTACGTACCAGTTCCAGGGATCGGTGCTATTCAACGGTCAGGTGTCGATAACGAACGGGCAGTTCCAGGCAGAGACGGTGATACCGAAAGATATCTCGTACAGCGACGAGAATGGAAAGATAGAGATATACTTCGAGGGAGGAGGTTCGGACGGGCTTGGCTATACGAGGAATGTGATAGTAGGAGGGACAGACACGAGCGCGGTGAACAACCACGAAGCACCAGATATCAGCATATATTTTGATTCGAAGAATTTCAGGAGCGGAGATGTGGTATCGAGCAACCCGACGATGATAGTTGATTTACAGGCGGTGAACGGTTTGAATTTGTCGGACGTGGCGGTAGGTCACGGACTTGAGGCGACGTTCGACGGAGGGCAGCCTGTGAACCTGGCGCCTTACTATACCGGGAAGCTGAACTCGTACCAGGCGGGGACGGTGACGTACCCTGTGGCGCAGCATTTGGGGTACGGCCAGCACATGGTGATGGTACAGGCATTCGACGTATTCAACAACGAGTCTCAGGCAAGCGTGACTTTCGACGTTGAGACAGACACGGCACTAACGATAAGGAACGTGTATAACTATCCTGATCCGTTCAGCAGCGGGACGGCGTTCACGTTCCAGAGGAGCGACGCGGGAGGAGCTGGCGAGCCGGTGAACGTGACGATAAAGGTGTTCACGATAAGCGGACGGCTGATAAAGACGATAAAGGCGTATGGAATAACGGACACGTTCGTGAAGATAGATTGGAACGGACTGGACGACGAGGGAGACCGTTTGGCGAACGGAGTATATTTGTACACGGTGACCGCCAGGACGATAGACGGCAGGTACTCGATCAAGGCACAAGGAAAAATGGCGGTCGTACGATGATATATGTAGAAATTATTGGCAGAAAAATTTATACTTAGACCTAAATGAGGAGTAACAACAAATGAAAATAGTATTGTGCACGCTTCTCGCAACGGTTGCTGTGCTTTCGCTGAGCTCCCGTGCTTTTGCTCAAGGTGAGACAGCCGTGCCTTTTCTACTCATCTCTCCCGACGCAGGAGCGGGTGGAATGGGGGAGGCCGCGACCGGTCTCGCGGACAACGCAAACGCGGTTTTCTGGAATCCTGGCGGCCTTGCATTTCTGAGAGGAAGCCAGATCAGTCTTACTCATGCTCCGTGGCTGCCGGAATTCGGCTCGGATCTCAGCTATGACTTCCTGAGTTTCACCCATTACCTCGAAAGCTGGGACGGAAACGTCGGTGCAAGCATCACTTACTTTAACCTCGGGACTTTCAACAGGACTACATCGGCGAGCCCGACGATCATCGGTACATGGCACGCCTACGAATTCGCCATCACCGTCGGATACGGCACGCAAATTTCCAAAGGCCTCGGCCTCGGCGCTAATTTCCGATACATAAGAAGCGAGCTCGCTCCGTTCGGTACAGAACAGGAGGTAGGCAACGGAATCGCCTCCGACGTCAGCTTCGATCTCGGATTACTCTATCGTCCGCAGCATTTCGTCCTCCCGCTTGTCGGAGATCTCGGCAACAGACTCGGCTTGGGACTCGATTTGAGCAATCTCGGTCCGAATCTGTACTACATCGACCAGGCCCAGGCAGACCCGCTTCCCACGAACCTAAGGGCGGGAATCGCACTCCACCTGCTGAAGAGCCAGTACAACAATCTCTATGTGACTCTTGATTTGAGCCGTATCATGGTACACGTTCAGACCGATTCCACCATTTCGGCGATCAACGGAACAGATACCACTTGGAACTACACGAACAATGTAGATCCTCTGCCAAAATCGCTCATAACTGCCTGGAGTGCCGGCGGATTGAAACCGGTCATTGTGTCGTTCGGCGCAGAATACTGGTACGGCAGCCCGAGACTAATCGCCCTTCGATGGGGGTATTACAAGGAAAACCCGAACTTCGGAGGCCGTAACTTCATGACCTTCGGCGCCGGTATTCGTTACGGCATCTACGGTTTCGACTTCAGCTATATCTCGACTTTCGATCAGAATAATCCCCTTTCGAATCAGCTGCGATTCTCTCTCTCTCTAAATCTAGGTGGCGCAAACGAATTCTAACTTTTTGATCCGCAGGATCCTCCGGACAGTCGCCCTCGGCGCGGTTCTGTCCGCCGGATCCTTCGGATGGGCAGACCCGGCCTCGGCGGCGGGCATTTCCGGTCCATGGCGGCTCAGTCATCCCCTTACGGCTTCCCAGAGCACGCGTCCCAACACGGCCCTGGCAAACGGAACGGTCAATGTCCTGGCCATCATGGTACAATTTCAGACAGACCAGGACAGTCTTACCAGCGGTAACGGTCATTTCGATTTATCGAACGGCACAGGCCTGGATGCACCGCCGCACAATAAGACTTATTTCGAGAACCATCTTCTCTTCCTCAAGAACTATTTCTACAAGGTTTCCGGCGGGAAGATGAATATCAACTATACGGTCCTCGACTCTGTCATTACTCTCCCGCACACGATGCGCTACTACTCCCCGCCGGACACCGGGTCGAACGGCGCGTTGGGATTGCTCTATGAGCAATCGTGGCAGGAGGCCGACTCCCTCTACCCGAATTTCGATTTCGCTAATTACCAGTGCTTTGTCATCTTCCATGCGGGTTCGGGCCGCGACATCAACTTCACCCAGACCGTCGGTTACGACCCTTTTCCCTATAATATCCCGTCGATCTACCTGAACCTGAAAAGCCTCCAGGCCATGTTCGGCTCCGGCTACGACGGCCAGTCTGTCGACAACGGCAGCTTTCATATTCCTAACTCGATAATCATGCCGGAAAGTGAGCACTACTTTCTCTTACAGACTCCCGATACGCTGGATTTCACCCTCGGCACTAACGGCCTTCTCGCGAACAGTTTCGGAAGCTTCCTCGGACTCCCCGACTTGTTCGATACCAGGACGGGCATCACGGGCATTGGAACGTTCGGCCTCATGGATGGACAGTCGGCATTCGCGTTCGGCGGCATTTTCCCGCCCGAGCCTTGCGCTTGGGAGAAAGCTTTCCTCGGATGGGTTAAACCTGAGATCGTCTCTCCAGCCACGGCCACTCAGTATTCGCTTTATGCCAACGAGACGGGGAAGTATTCCGTACTCGAAGTGCCCATCAGCGGAAGCGAGTACTTCCTCCTTGAAAACAGGGAACGGGACGCTCTCCACAACGGGGAACACATAACTACTGCCTATGACGGTGCGACTCAGTCTATTGTGATCCCCGACGGGGGTGACTCCGCTTATTTCGACGGTCAGCAGATTCATAACATCAATGGCGTCGTTACCGACGCCGACGAGTTTGATTGGGCACTGCCGGGGTACATCGATCCTAATTCGGGTGTCCACTATTACGGCGGCATCCTTATCTGGCACATCGACCAAAACGTGATCAACGCAAACCTCGCGACTAATACCGTCAATGCCGATCCATCGCACAGAGGTGTCTGCGTCATGGAGGCGCACGGCGCAAACGAAATCGGACGTCTTATCCAGGACATTACGGGCCAGCTTTACTACTATGAAGGCTCTCCGTTTGATTTCTGGTTTAAGGGCAACACTACCATCAGCTACAAGAACGCGTTTACCCCGACCTCGCTCCCCAATTCCGGCAGTTACAGCGGCGCCGATTCACACATCTACATCACAAACTTCAGCAATGCCGACAGCTCTATGACATTCGACGTCATGGTCGGAGACTCGATCGTTCATCCTACGACCGGATTCCCGAAAAATATTTACGATGCCACGGCAAACTCCTCCCCGGTCTTCGGGCGCATCAGCTCCAACGGTCAGATCCAGTTAATAGCGAATAACGGCGACTCTATCTACGCTTTCAATATGAATGGGACATCGGCGACGCCTGACTCGACCGGCCTCCTTTCCACAAGTGCCGGAGAGTTTCAGCCTATCGTATCTTCAGGCCAGCCCGGAGCGAACCCTGTATACGCGATAAGTGATTCGACGCTTTATGGATTTGAGCTTAACAGCGGAAACGTCGATACGCTCTTCTCGACTTCGGCCACCGCCGGCGGCTCGGGAGCCGGATTGCCGCTCCTTCAACTTGGATCGAAGATAATTTCATTCGGAAAAACTCCCGGTGAGTTTTCAGTGTTCAGAACCTCTGGCGCGTATGTCAAGTCTTTCAAAATTCCGATTCCGATCCAACTGAGTCAAGCGAGTGCGGTAGAAGGTACGGGAGTATCGACCGCGTTTGGGCAATTCGCTGCGGTCGACACAAGTACGTTTCTCCTTAACCTTGGCATTGCTACTGGTGCATACAGGCTGAATATCGATAGCCTTATCGAGTCAGGCGGATCGGAACCTCCCGCGGCTTTGGGAACGCTTGGACCCGTGGGATTAACTTACGCAGTGTTGGCTCCCGACTCGACTCCGCAAATAATCGGACTGACCGGGTTCTACGTCGGATCCAACTTCCAGTCGTCCGGTTCGATGCAGAGCAATATTAGAACCTTGTTCACTCCTTTCCCGGGCGACACGATAGTCTCCGGACCGGTCATCGCGGATCTGAACGGTGACGGCAGCCGGGACATAATCTTCGCGACGCAGTCAAAGGTCTATGCTATACAATATGATGGCGCAGTGCTTGACGGTTTCCCAATTTCAACAGTGGGAAGCGAAGTGCTTCCTTCCGATGCCAACCACATAATCGGCTCGATGGCGGTTGCCGACCTTGAAGGAAGCGGCAAGCCGGACATTATCCTCGGTACCGAGGGAGGCGAAATTTACGCTTTCTCCGGCGCGACGGCGAAAATAGTCCCGGGATTCCCGCTTAGTGTCGGAAGCGGCCTCGCCGGAAGCCCGGCGGTCGCTTATGATTCCGTAACCGGCAATCTCTATCTTGCGGCGATCAGTAAAGACGGCCACCTCTACAGCTGGACATTCAAGGGCACCTCGGCGAGCCAGGTCGCCTGGGGCAATCTCCTCGGAAACGGTTACCATACGAACGCCGTCACCACGGAGCTTGTATCGCAGCCTCTCCCGCCTTCGTCCACACTTATGCCCGCAGACCGGGTCTACAACTGGCCCAACCCCGTCACCGGCGGCCTGACGAAAATCCATTTCTATCTCAGTACCAACGCAAAAGTATCTATTGGCATATACAGCTTTGCAGGCTCTAAGGTCGCCGACTTCGAAGTGAACGGCGTGGGCGGCATGGCCAATGAAATAGACTGGAACACCGGCGGCGTCCAGAGTGGCGTCTATTTTGCGAGAGTGGAGGCGGTTTCGTCAAACGAGCGGGATGTCAAGATAATCAAGATAGCAGTCGTTAAGTGAGGTTAACCTTGTCCCGCAAAATAATCCTGCTCCTGCTGCTGGCCGTGGTGTCCGTTCCCCTTTCAGCATTTGCTCAGGACGAATACATACAGCCCGAACTTAACTGGCGGACTATCGAGACGAAGCACTTCCTGGTCGACTACTACCCCGGGGAAGAGCGTACCGCCCTGAACGTCGCTAAAATCGCCGAGGAGGTGTACGGCCCTTTGACCAAGCTGTACCACCATGAACCGGATCAGAAGGTTACATTCGTCATATGGGACAACGACGACTACGCGAACGGTGAGACGTATTTTTACGACAACAAGATCAATATTTGGGCTACATCCCTCGACTTCGACCTGCGCGGGACGCACAACTGGCTGCGCAACGTCGTGACCCACGAGTTCACGCACGAGATCGAGATGAATACAGCCACTAAATTCGGAAGGCATATCCCCGCGATTTACCTGCAGTGGCTGGGGTACGAAGCCGCCCAGCGGCCCGACGTCCTGTACGGCTATCCGAATGTGGTGGTGAGTTACCCGATCAGCGGCATCGTCATACCGGCCTGGTTCGCGGAAGGCGTGGCTCAGTACAACGTCCCGCGGCTTCATTACGATTACTGGGATACTCACCGGGACATGATCCTACGCGAGTATGTTTTGAACCACAAGATGTTCTCACTCCAGGAAATGGGAGGCTTCGGAAAAACGAGCCTCGGGAACGAATCGACATACAATGCCGGGTTCGCGTTCGTCCATTACCTCGCGACTACTTACGGGCCCGATGTTCTCAGGAGACTCTCAATCGCAATGCGCGCCGTCGACGCTCTTACCATAAATCATGCCTTCGAACAAGTGCTGCACAAATCCGCACAGCAGGTCTACGACGAATGGAAAATCTTCCTTGAGAAAATGTACACTGCAAGGATCGCAACCGTCGAAGAGAACCGTCATACCGGCAAGATCATAAGCGACGTCGGCTTTGCCAACCTTTTCCCGGCGTTCTCGCCGGACGGAAAGCATATCGCCTACTGCTCAAACAAGACCAATGATTATTTCGGCCTGTCTTCGATCTACATCATGAACCTTTCCACCCATAAGGAGAAAGACATAACCGACGGCGTCAGCAGCGAATTATCCTGGTCGAGGGACGGCCGCTATCTTCTATATTCCAGGCAGACCAGGTACAATGCCTTCTGGAACAGCCTCGACGACATATATATCTACGATTTGAAAGAGAAGAAGGAAATCCGGCTGACCCATAGCCTGAGGGCTCGATATCCATCGCTTTCTCACGACGATAAACAGGTCTGTTTCATCGCGAACGACGACAAGCCGCTTGGCCTTCTCTGCAGGCTCGTCAGGTGGACCACAGGCATTGAAGTAGGCGGCACTGATGGTACTGCCAACCTCTACGTTGCAGATGTCGATCTTGCGTCGCGTAAGATTTCCGATATCAGAAGATTGACGGATTTTGTCAACGGCCAGCAAATCTACGACCCGAGGTGGTCCGATGACGGTTCCAGGATATCTTTCAGCTATTCCCTCGCCGCTTCACGCCGGGTGGCCATTTACAACCTTGCCGACAGCTCTTACAGATTTCTGACGCCCGACGGCCAGGATTCCAGGAATGCGGTCTTCGCCCAACATGACAGCTCGCTCGTATTCTCTTCCGACAGGAGTGGAATTTTCAATATCTACAGGATCAACCTCTACACGGATTCGACGGTCGCTCTGACAAACGTCGTCGGCGGCGCTTTCCAGCCTACAGTCTCACAAGAGGGCACCCTTGTCTATTCGTCCTATCATTGGAACGGATACAAGATAGCGGAACTCAAGGACGCACAGCCGGTCCCGAACCCGCCGTACTACGAAGTGAACATAAATCCCTCGACCGGACTTTTCACCGGCAGCTATGACGTCCCGAGAGACCTCACTCACTACGACGATATGAACCTTCCAAATCTGAGATCTGTCCCGTATACAAGCCGCACGACTACATTATCTTTCTATCCGGTGCTCCTCTACGACAACTACAATCCGCATTCGAGTTTCTTCGATGAATTGAAGGCGGGATTTTATTTCAGCTCCATGGACGAAGTCGGCAAGTACGACATATTCGGCGGTGCGACAATCAATAGACTTCTGGAGCGGGACATATTCGGTCAGTTCGATTATAACGACAAGATACCCGGCCTATCCTCGCTCGGGATATATCCCCAATTTACACTCGCCGTGTATAACATTACCCGCCAGACGAACGCGAATATCGGGCTCGGCCTCGACACGATCGGGGTAGGGGTCAATTACGATTTGCTGGAAGTAGATGCATCTTTCTCAGGATATATCTTCACGCCGGCGCTCAACATGTCCCTCGGGTTTACGTTCGACCGCTACACGTCTACCGTCGGCGGATTCATACTCCCCGCCCTCGGTGCGTATGTCGGTTCTTCGGGCGATGTCTACTTCCTCGGACGATCGGCTTATGCGGAATTCGACTTTGACGGCATCTTCCCGAGCCGTAACTCGTGGGTCAATCCTCTCGGGATTATGTCGCGCCTGAGAATCACCGGCTCGCTGGATAAACTCAACGCCGGCGGCAATTATCAGTACCAGAACGGCGTGCTCGTACCGATTTACCAACCGTTCAACTTCGTTCAGGCAGAATTGGTAAACTACCTCGCCGTTCCGCTCTTCAGGAACGACGACGCGCTTTCGACGAAGCTGCATATCGGGTACACGTTCGGGCCGACCATCGACAACTTCTTCGACTTTTACGCCGGCGGTCTTATAGGCATGAAGGGGTATCCATTCTACGGAATCGGCGGCAACAGGATGGTATCCCTGAACTTGACCTACAGATACCCGCTTTTCAGAGACGTGAACAAGCAGTTCCTCCAGTTCTTTTTGAGCGATGTCTATCTGTCGGCTTACGGCGATGTCGGAAACGCATGGGACGGCTCGCCTGTAGGAACACAGTTCAAGACCGATGCGGGAACCGAACTCAGATTCAGTGGGTTCTCGTTCTACAGTTTTCCAACTGCTATCTTCTTCGATGCAGCTTACGGTTTCAACAGATTCAATGTTGAAATACCGGTGTTCAATACGTTTGCGACGTATGGCAAAGAATGGAAGTTCTATTTCGGGCTGACGTTTTCATTTGACATGGTAGATTTCGGGAGACAAGGATGCGCGCAGTTATTTTAGCAATACTCATGCTTTCGCTCAGCGCGGAAGCACAGTCACGATTCAACGACGGCTTGTTTCTGAAGACGGCCGATCTTGCCTCGCAGGTACGTGAACCCAGGCTGACAGGTGTCCTGTCCGAAGACCTTTTCGCCGCTCAACCGACTCCGGCGGTGAAGGAATCCCTGGATGTCGTCGAAACCAAATCTGCTCTGGCCGCGGGCGGTCTATCACTCCTGGTTCCCGGGGCAGGGCAAATCTACAACAAAGATTACTGGGTCGGTGCAGGATTCCTCGCCCTCGAAGCCGCCGCCTGGGCCGTCGACTTTATCTGGACTACCAAGGGGAACAACCAGGAAAGTTATTATATGAGATATGCGGACGGTACCGCGGCAGACAATTACCAGAACGCGCACTACAGCGTCGTCAGGTACGCGCAGTGGATCAAGAACAACTATGTGTCATTGGAACAATATAACGGGACAACCACGCAGGGACAGCAGGTAATATCCAATTGGGTTGGCCAGCTTCTCCCGAACACGATAAGTCCTACCGCGGCACCCTGGACGCAGGTAAACTGGTACGCTCTGAATCAGATCGAAGGCGCAATGGGCGGATATTTCACTCATCAGCTTTTCCCTCACGGGAATTTCGAATATTATGAATTGATCGGGAAGTACCCGCAGTTCAGACAGGGATGGGTAGATTCACCGTATGCCCTCTGGCTGAAGAATGGCGAACAGGGAGCCCCGCCTATCGCCTACAACGAAGCCGTTACGCCGAACAGCGGTTATTACATGGACGCGCGTGGCAAAGCGAACAGCTTGTTCAGAGTCGCTACCGACGCTCTCGAGTTCGTTCTTCTCAACCATTTTGCGTCCGCATTGGAAGCAGCCATCGCAGCACATGTCCATAACAAGGCCGTACAGGCCCACGTCGCCCTGACACCTCTGCCTATGGGAATGGGATATCAGACCCAGGTACAGCTTGCGGTGAACTTCTGAGTCAAAAAGTGAAAAGAGGTCCCCGTCGGGATTATGCGGGACCTTTTTTGCTTTGTCGGGTGCGCTGAGATTAGGCCGGCCGTCAGGCCGGTATGATTGGGGATTTTTTTCCGGTTAGCGCTAAATGTGATGTTTCCAGTCGAGAGCTCGCGAAGAAGTCCCCTTGGGGAGAACGGCCGCCCGGCGCTTGCTGACGACTATCAGTCCTTCATCTGAAACCGAGACTTCATTGAAGCTTAGCTGCGAATCCGTCGATGGTTCCTCGATGTCGGCTCCGTCTCTCACCGGATTCAATGCCGCGCTGGAAAACATCATCCCGGACCTCGAGTAGATCCCTTCGATGTGGGTGTGTCCGTGCAGGACTGCATCCACGCCGCTCTTGCTGAAAAGTTCTTCCACACGACTCTTACCGTAAAGTTTCAGTGTCTGAGCTTCGAATTTGTGATAAAGGGTAGTCCCGAGTGAGTCGGAGTGCGGCTGGTATTTGTTGAAGTGATGGTGAATCAGGACAATCTTCTTCAATGCGGCTATCGAAGGATGGAGAAGTATTCGCTCGACCTCTTCAAGCTGGTTGTCCTCTATCCGCCCGTTCGAGCCGACAGGGTTCCAGATCGCATGAAACCTCGATATCGAATTTAACCCGATGAAAGCAACGGGTCCTACTATCTTCACGAAAGGGAACACGCTTTCCCCTTTGTAAGCCTTACCCGGGAAAGTCTCCTTGAAAAATCTCTCGAACATCTTCACCTGCGCCTCATAGTCCCGCAGCCGGCAGCGGCCTCCGAAAGTGAAAAGGTCCTCCGCCCTGTGTACGCCGCCGAAGATGTCGTGGTTTCCAATGGTCACGCTGAGCTTTTCGTAGTCGAGAAGATTGAAATATTTTAAAATCCGTCTTACCGACCTGTAACCTCCGTACTCCCCATTTCCCGTGATGTCGCCCGTGATGGCGATGTGGTCGTACTTATTATCCACAACATACGCGAGAAGATTCTTCAGCTTAACTACGTTGTGACGATTGTATTCCGGGCTGACATGGGTATCCGAAATGTGGGCTATTCTGAAAGATGATGTCATTGTGCTTAGCGTGTCCGTTTCAACTGTTTTCACGCAACAATTTATGAGTGGAATATTAACCTCCCGTTTTCATAATGTTGCAGTTGTGTTAACAAAATCTCCATTCAGATGGGCCATGACGGTTCCGGAACGCTTCGGAAGAAATCAAGGATTCGAAAGAATGAAGAGTCGATGAAGTTGGAGGCGTCGGATAACAATCAGCGGCATCGCCGCGTCAACTCGACCTGAAATCCATCCAGCTAATGTCTCTGTCGTTTCTAATTTTACCAACGTGAGAGGGCGCTTGTTGGTTCGCAAGACCGGATGGATTAAAGAGAATTAATAACATTTTAATGTCGAAGGTAAGCGATTGAACGCGGGAATCGGAGGAATGCTTTATGTGCGGCCCGGTTACTCATGTGCGATTGTGGATCATGGAACGGCACGTTCCCGCCGCCCCGGACTGGAGGCCGATTGCCTGCATAAAGTGGTACAGGCGAAGGGGTTTCAGAAGGGAATTCTAAGGTGCCGTGATGTCGCCCGCTCGAAGTATGAACCTGCCGCGTAATGCCTCGAGTGCGCTCTCCGCGTCCGGCCGTGTCCGGAAAAAGCCGTAGACGCTGCTGCCGCTTCCGGACATGAGTGCGAAGTCTGCGCCTGATGCGTACATCTCCGACTTGATCTGGCCAATTACGGGGAACTTCCCGAACACCGGCTTCTCGAAGTCGTTCACCACCGTATCCTTGTATCTGTGAATCTCGTCTCCAAGTCCCAGCAGCACCTCGCGGAGTGACTCCGCCTTCTCGCCGGACGGAGTGACGAGCGAGTAGGCGAGCGGCGTCGATACTCCAACGTCGGGAGTGACCGTCAGGATGAAAGCGTTGAGACGGTACTTCAGCGGTTCGATCATCTCTCCCTTTCCGGTTGCATAGGCGGGAGCCTTCTTCAGGAAGAAGGGAACGTCGGAGCCGAGCTGCTCTGCAATGTTCAGGAGTTCTATTTCGCAGAGAGGGTGACCGTAAATGTCCTGGAGCGCGAGGAGCACTGCCGCCGCGTCGGAACTACCCCCGCCGAGACCCGCTCCGACCGGAATGTTTTTCTTGAGCACCATCTTCACTTCGGCGTTGATGCCTGTCCGTTCACAGAAGAAGTCGAGGGCGCGGAGACACAGATTCGCGTCGTCATCAAGCTTGATGTTGGAGTAGAACTCGTGCCGGTCTGCCTTCACGATCTCAAGTTCGTCTGACAGATGTATAGGATAAAAGACAGTCTGGATGTCGTGATAGTTGTCCGATCGCTTTCGGATAATTCGAAGCCCGATATTTATTTTCGCGGGTGCCAGTATCTTCACTGCCTTCTCCTGATGTTTGTTCGCCCGTTCGCTTGCCCAATAAGTTAAAATATCGGACCCGGTTAAGAAAGGTCGGACGTCCCATAATTGATTTCTAAACTAAAAACCGCGAAATTTATCCGCCGCCGTGGCTTGCATTAGGCAATTCCTCCGACTCTTCGTCTTACAAGGACGAAGATAGATCGTGCATAGATGTGTTTCGGGTTCCGTAGCTCAACTTTAACAATGGGTCTGTTAATGAGAAAGTCTTATCGCGTGTCGTCTTTGCTCACTCTCCTTTTTCTGATCTCGAGGGCAGTCGGTCAGACGGGTGCGCCCACGAATGTCGACAAACTGGTATCCTCACTGGATTCTCTCGCGTCAAATGCCTACGTCGAAGGCTGGAAGGTCAGTCCTGATCTCAGCACCGCCGTTTTCCACGGTGATCCGGCAGGAATGGATTTCGATGACTCAAACTGGAAAGCTGTCAGGCTTGGAAGCGAGATCGACGCGGACTCCTGCTGGATACGGACGACTCTCACCATTCCAAACACGGTTTTGGGCAAACCTGTCCGGGGGAAGGTAGGCCTTTTCGTCCGGCTCGACAATTTTGGGTATATGTGGATCAACGGAAAGAGCCGCGGTTACTTTCCATTCGACAAGGAATTTTCGCTGACCGATAGCGCAAAGCCCGGGATGAAATTCGTCATAGCGGTGAAAGCTGTCAACGGCGGAGCCAACCTGCACCTCCTGTCGGCAGAATTGCGGAGCGAATCGATCGGCGCATTGGCCGATACTCTTCGCGACCTGGCACTGAGTTTCCGGGTCGGGCAGAAACTCTTGAGCTTCGATACTTACCAGACCAACTCGCATGTAAGGGTCGATCCGCATATCGACAAGTCCCGCATGAACAGGGGAGAGAAGGCAGACCTCAACAGCCTTCTACAGAGCCTCGCGTCGAGAATTGACGTCGATGCGCTTCGCCGGGGAGACGTCACCGGCTTCATGAAATCGGTAAGTGTCGTCAGGCCGCTTCTACGGCCGCTCTCGGATTTTGCGAGGCAATACACCTTATACTTCGTATCTAATGCTCACATAGACGCCGCATGGCTTTGGAGATATATCGAGACGATCGATATTTGTGAGCGGACGTTCGGCTCCGTGCTCAATATGATGAATGTCCGCCCCGACATGACTTACGCTCAAAGCGCCGCCGCATATTACGACTGGATGCAAAGGTATGACCCGGCTGTCTTCGAAGGGATAAAGGAAAGGGTTAAAGAAGGAAGATGGGAAGTGGTCGGCGGAATGTGGATAGAACCGGACTGCAATATCCCGAGCGGAGAATCGTGGATGCATCAGCTGTTGTACTCGCAGAGGTATTTCAAGAACAACCTTGGCGTCGAAGCTAAGATAGGATGGAACCCCGACTCATTCGGCTATACCTGGAATATGCCTGAGTTCTACATGAATGCGGGCATCGATGCGTTCATCACTCAAAAGATCGGGTGGAATGATACGAATGTTTTTCCATATCGTGTGTTCTGGTGGGAGGCGCCGGACGGTTCCAGGATACTGAGCTATTTCCCGTTCGACTATGTCAACCAGATCACCGACCCTTTCAGGCTCACTGACTGGATGAGACAGTTCGAGGCAAATTCAGGTTTCACAAAGATGATGGTCTTGTTTGGAGTCGGCGATCATGGAGGCGGACCTTCCCTTGAAATGATGAAGCGGATCGATCATCTCAAGACACTCGATATCTATCCGAAAGTCGAGTTCGGCACCGCAGGAAATTACATAAGCTGGCTCAAGAGCAGGGATCTCTCAAAACTCCCGGTATGGAACAGCGAGCTTTATCTGGAATATCATCGCGGGACATTCACGACACAGTCGGAGGCGAAGAAGGCAAATCGCGAATCGGAAGAACTTCTTACCAATGCCGAGAAATTCTCGACGGTCGCGACGATGTTTGGAAGGCATTACGACAACACTATGCTTGAAAAAGCCTGGCGTGAGGTGATGTTTAACCAATTCCACGACATCCTTCCTGGATCCGGCATTCGTGAGAATTATCTGGACGCGGCCAAAAGATACAAGACTGCCGGAATGATCGGCAGGCACGAACTTGACGGAGCATTATCGAGTATCGAAAGACGGATTAATACCCTCAGGGTCAGGGGAACACCGGTTGTGGTGTACAATCCCCTTTCATGGGAAAGAACCGATGTCGTCCGCGTTCTGCTGCCCGAAAATGTCGCCGGGGATTGCTCGATTTACGACTCGAACGGCAAACAGGTCCCATCTCAGATCGTGAAGAAGGGGCTCTACTCACGAGAGATACTTTTCATAGCTACCGGTGTCCCGTCCTTAGGGTATAAATTGTACGACCTGAGAAATACGAAGCCGCATTTCTATCCAACCGGATTGAAAATCGACAGCACTGGTCTCGAAAATCAGTTTTACAAAGTTACTGTCGACAGCGACTCCGGGTGGGTCAGTAGCATCTTCGACAGGAAGAATGGGAAGGAAGTGCTGACCGGTTTTGGTAACCGCCTGCAGGTTCTCGAAGATAAGCCGAAACAATGGGATGCCTGGAACATCGGGCTGACCGGCGTGGAATATCCGACGAAGTTCAGGAAGATTAAGGTTATCGAGAACGGTCCGGTCCGTGTTGTACTTCGGGTTTACCGTGATCTCAGAAAGCCGGGCGAGATCGGGGTTTACCCGACGGATAATTTCCCGACCTCGTTCTTCAAGCAGGACATTATCCTTTACAATGGAGTGGATAGGGTCGATTTCAGAACCAAGGTCGATTGGTGGGAGACCCACACGATGCTGAAAGTTGCCTTCCCGGTGAACGTACGCGATTCTTCGGCGACTTATGAGATTCCTTACGGTACCATCGTTCGTGCGACGATTCCGAAGAATAGCTGGGATGCGGCTAAGTGGGAAGTGCCGGCGGAAAGATGGGCAGACGTGTCAGATGAAGGAAGCGGAACGGTACCCTCTGGCCCGGGATTCGGCGTCAGCTTGCTGAACAATTCAAAGTACGGTTATGACATAAAAGGAAGCATGATGCGTCTCTCGCTTCTCCGCTCACCCGCCTGGCCTGATCCCACCGCGGATCGGGGAATGCACAGTATCGATTATTCGATCTACTCGCATTCAGGAAACTGGAAGTCTGCCGGAACGGAAAGAGAAGGCTATGATTTCAATTACCCCTTGATTGGTTCGTTTGCGACAAAACATTCAGGCAACCTTCCGTCAAGCTATTCCTTTTTCAGTCTCTCCCCGTCCAATCTCGTCTTGACGATAGCAAAAAAGGCGGAGGATTCGAACGCCTGGGTGATAGAGTGGTACGATGCTTCCGGTGAGGACTCCAAAGCCGATCTGGTCCTGCCGGCGAAACCGAGGATGGTTGTGGAATCGAACTTTCTTGAGGAGGACGGAAAGCCGCTCCCGTTCAGAGGTAATCACGTCCTTGTCGAAACGAAGAAGAACTCTATTAAGACCGTCAAGGTCTATTTCTAGGTTGCGTCAAATAGGCACGTCAGAAAAATCAGACATGGAGGAATTCCTGAGATGAGAACAGACCTTCCCTTGTTCGATGTCCCGCGCATCGAGTCGATCCAGGACATGATCGTTCAATCTGCACGAAGGTTCAAAAACAAGCCCGCCCTTCAGGACCTCGGTGAGACTCCCATCGGGGAAGTCAGTTACGAGTCCCTTCTGGAAAACATCCTGCGTTTCGGCGCGGCACTGAGGAATCTCGGGATTAAAGAGCGCGATCATATAGCTGTCATCGGCGAAAACCGGGTGCAGTGGGCGATCAGCTATCTCACTGCCATGGCCTTCAACATGGTCGTTGTTCCCATCGACAAGAATCTCGGGGTCAACGAAATTTTGAATATCATGCACGAATCGGACGCGACCTCGGTCATCTTCTCGGAGACTTATGAGCCGGTGTTTCGCGAGAAGATGGGCGCGCTCAGACATGTCAGGCACTACATCGGGATGGATTTGAGAAAAGAGGAGGATGTTTTTCTCTCGATGGTCGAGCTTATAAATAAGACGCCGGCGATCGCCACCGACCGGCTCCCTCGTATAGACCCGGAGGAGATGGCGGTGATCATCTTCACTTCAGGCACTCTGGGAAGAGCGAAGGGAGTCATGCTGAGCCAGAAGAATCTCGCTTCGAACCTGATGGACATGGTCAGCTTCTTCGGTATCTTTCCGGAGGACAGGTTCCTCTCCGTGCTACCGATCCATCACACTTATGAATGTACCTGCGGCATGCTGTGCCCGCTGTACGGCGGCTCATTCGTCGCGTACGCCAGGTCCCTCAAGACTGTCGTCGAAGACATGCAGAAAGCCCGCCCAACGATCTTCCTCGCGGTTCCGCTTCTCTATGACAAAATGTTCAAGGCGATATACCGCGGGATAAAGGAAAAGAAGATGGTGTCGCGTGTCATAAGACCGATGATCAAGGCGACGGATATTCTGGCGAAGATCGGCTGGAAAAGCTCGAAGAAAGCCGTCTTCAAAGAAATCCATCATAAATTCGGCGGGGCGATTCGGTGTTTCATCGCTGGCGGAGCTGCGCCCGATCCCGTTGTCGCAAAGGGACTCAGGGAATTCGGATTCGGATTCGTCCAGGGATACGGCCTCACGGAAACGTCGCCGATACTCACATTGAACAGGCTTCAGGACTTCAAAGATGACGCTGCGGGAACCCCGCTCCCGCACGTCCAGGTCAAAATCGGAGATCCTGATTCGAATGGAGTAGGCGAGGTCTTTGCGAAGGCACCGAGCGTAATGCTTGGATACTACAAGAACGAGAAGGCGACCGCCGAAACCTTCGCGGGCGACTGGTTCAGGACCGGAGACGTCGGATACATGGACGAGGACGGTTTCCTTCACATCAGCGGCCGCAAAAAGAACGTCATCATCTCCAAGGGCGGAGAGAACGTGTTCCCCGAAGAAATCGAGGATGTCCTGAACAGAAGTCCTTATATCATGGAGAGCATGGTGTACGGCGAGAAGGACGAAAAGGAAGGGGAAATTATCGCGGCCCAGATAGTCGTCGATGCGGAATCGTTCATTGAATTGTCCGAGACAAAACACGTCACGATCACGCCCGAAATGATCAACGAGATAATCGGCGGAGAGGTCAGGAAGGTGAACCGGGAACTGCAGACTTACAAGCAAATCAAGAAATTCATAGTTCGCGACGAAGAATTTCAGAAGACGACCACACAAAAAATCAAGCGATTCACCGTATCGACAGAAGGTAAGTAATACTCCACTCTTCAATGCCGCCGCCGCTCACCTGACTCTTCCCGGATGCTGAAGGGGTACGCCTGCATCAGGAAAAGTATTCGGGAAATTTCTAAATTTGGACTAAGAAAGAGGAGATGCAAAATGAACAAACCCGGTTACTCGTTCGTGTCAAAAACCGTGCGCTGGACTACCGCCGCACTATTCGTTTTCGCTTCGGCCCTTTTCTTGGGTTCGAGCACACCGCGGCCTAAATCGGCGGCCGGTCTTAACCCGGCGAATTCATCGAGGAGCTGGCCGTACTCCTTCCCCTGCAGAATTCATGAAGGCGCAAACAAAGACCTGTTCGTGATGACGCTCGGAGATGTCAAGACGCCGCTTGCCGACGGGGTGTTCAATCCCGTGAAGGATGAAGTCATTCTCAACGACGGCAGGGTAATCAGGAACTATTACCGCGATTCACTCGGGATAAAATTCTATAGACCGATCGACAAGAAATATTTCCCTCTCCCTCCATCGGGATGGTGCTCGTGGTACTATTATTATCAGACCGTCGACGCAAGCCAGATACGGCAGAATGCGCGTTGGATCGCGAAGAACCTGAAAGCATACGGTGCGAGGTTCGTACAGATCGACGACGGCTGGCAGGGTAAAGGACACGGCGGGGGGGACAACAGGAACTGGTTCAAAGTCAACGACAGGTTTGCACCGGGCATGAACAAGCTCGCAGAATATATCAAGAGCCTCGGGCTGACACCAGGAATCTGGCTGGCCCCCCAGGGGCAGAGCAGCCCGATCGTAGTGAAAGATCACCCGGGCGCGTTCATCTTGAATGCGGATACATCCGTCTCGAAGACCTGGGAAGGAATGTACCTGGTAGACCCTTCCTCGAAGGCCGGACTCGATTATCTCAGGAGCCTCTTCACTATGCTCAAAGGATGGGGGTACGACTATTTCAAGATCGATGGCCAGCCGATAGTCATTCAGCAATACCGCGACAAAGTGTCGTACATGAGGCATCCCTCGGAGAATACGGATTCTCTTTACCGTGCAACCCTGGAAACTATCCGGAAGACTATCGGCGAAAAGAGATATCTCCTCGGATGCTGGGGAATACCGAAGCCCGGAATCGGGATCATGAACGGTTCGAGGACGGGCGGCGATGTCGTGCTCGGTTGGAGCGGCTTCATGACTTCGCTCATGGCGACGATGCATTGGTATTTTCTGAACAACGTCGTCTGGTATTGTGACCCTGACGCAATGCTCCTCAGGTATCCTCTGACTCTGAACCAGGCACGAGCCTGGGCTACGATGCAGGGACTTTCCGGGGAGGCACTCATGGCGAGCGACCGGCTTCCGGATCTGTCATCCGCCAGAGTCAAGATATTGAAAAGCGTCTTCCCCGCTCAAAACATTCGCCCGCTCGATCTCTTCCCGTCGAAGAGACTTAAGCACATCTGGGATCTCAAAATAAATCATCTTGGCAGAAACTATGATGTCGTGGGCCTCTTCAATTTCAATCAGGAAAATACGAAGACGATTTTCTTGAAATGGAAAGACCTCGGCTACAGCGATACTTCACTGATACAGGTTTTCGACTTCTGGAACAAGGAATATCTTGGTGCTTGGCGAAAGGGAATGGCGGTCACAATTCCACCGACAAGCTGCCGGGTCCTCACCCTTCTCCAGAGCAACGGTCATATACAGCTGATCTCCACGAACCGGCACATCACTCAGGGATATACCGACCTGGTCTCCCTCGGCACTGACAAATCCGGAACCGGCTTTCACGGCGAAAGCAGGGTGATCGGCGGTGCTCGGTATGCACTCTATTTCGCATATCCGCGTGGAAGGAACTTCGTTGTAAGAAGTGCGGCCGCAGGCAATCTTAAAGTTCGTGCCGTCGACCATCAAGGATGGGCGGAGGTTGAGTTTACGTCGCCGCGGACCACCGAAATAAATTGGCGTGTACAGTTTGCTCCCGCTTCGTATTACCACTACCCGGTCAGCACTCCGTACGGTCTGAGCATTCGCAGCAATGGGCTCCACAGCGTGTTGCTGAAGTGGGACGATCAGTATAACCTGAACCTCGGCTGCGAAGTATACGTCGACGGCAGGCTTGCCGGTTATACTCCGACAAATGTCTTCCCGCTGACCGGTCTGAATCCGGATGCCACTTATCGAGTCGCTGTTAGATCGGTGTGGGAAGACGGCGTCGAAAGTCAGGGAGCCGATACCGCGAGCTTCGAATTGAGGAGACTTCTTCCGGAGACCGTTTCAATGGGAGATCTAAAGCCGGCAGGAGATGGATTTGCCGGGGAGAACGCTTCGCTTGCAGGAAGTGAGATCTCGATTGGTGGTGTCCGATACGGCTCCGGGATTGGCATGCGCGCGAACTCTGAGATAGCTTTTGATGTTAGTAGATTATATGCGAAGTTCGCTGCTATGGTGGGGGTGGACAACAACGATGGCAGCAGGAACGGAAGCATTGAGTTCTTTGTCTACGGCGACGGCCACGAACTGTGGCACAGCGGACCCGTTGAATACGGTGCCGCCGCCGTTCCCGTCTCAGTCGACATCAAAGGAATAAAAAGTCTCGTTCTTAAGACTGTCCGTTCCGGAGGCGGGAATGGAGTCGACCTGGCGGACTGGGCCAATGCCAGGCTCGAAAATACGATCAGATAGGAGAAACGATGAAAGCTATTTCAATCAAACCGGGTACAAATAACATAAACCTTGTTGATCGTCCCGAACCGAATATAAGTGCACCCGACGACGTGAAAGTCAAAGTGATCAGAGTCGGAATATGCGGAACTGACAGGGAAGAGACCTCCGGCGGCAGATCGCTTGCACCTGAAGGATCAGCCGACCTGGTTCTTGGACATGAGATGTTCGGGAGAGTTGTGGAGACAGGCAAGTCGGTCACGAGGGTTAAGAAGGATGACTATATTGTTTTCACAGTCAGGCGAGGATGTGGAAAATGTCTCCCGTGTCTCATGAACCGTTCCGACATGTGCCTGACCGGTGAGTATCATGAACGCGGGATCTGGGGACTTGACGGCTACCAGACTGAATTTGTCGTGGACAAAGAGCAATACATAGTCCACGTCCCCTCCGAACTGGAGTCTATCGGCGTATTGACCGAGCCGACTTCGGTTGCCGAGAAGGCGATTGACGAGGCCGTGAGAATACAGACATCGCGTCTTCCGGATGCCGGCTCGACCCCCGACTGGCTTTATGGAAAGAGATGCCTCGTTGCAGGCCTCGGGCCTATCGGCCTGCTGGCGGCGATTGCTCTCGTACTTCGCGGCGCGGATGTTTACGGGCTCGATATCGTCGACGAGAAGAGCGTCCGTCCACAGTGGCTCGAGAAGATCGGTGGGAAATATCTTGACGGTCGCAAAATCCCTGCACAGAAGGTCGCGGAATCGGTGGTGCCGATGGAACTCGTCTTCGATGCAACCGGAGTGGCCCCCGTCGAGTTTAATCTCCTCGACGCGCTCGGGATGAATGGCGTCTACGTACTGACCGGCGTCCCTGGCGGGGACCGTCCCTTGCAGATTGACGGCGCAGACCTCATCAGGCGACTCGTACTCAAAAACCAGGTGATGATCGGAAGCGTGAATGCCGCTCGCGATCACTTCCAGTTTGCCGTCGACGATCTCGCTCACGCGAAACTTCTGTGGGGAGATCACCTCAACAAGCTGATAACCAACAGGCACAGATTCGACGACTTCTCGTCGGCCTTCTCGCATCATGGTGATGATGAGATAAAAGCGGTCGTCGAATGGTAGTAGATGGCGGATTCAGTCGAAGTCACGGACCCGCAGCACGGTCGTAACCCGTCCAATATCCGTCCGCACTTCTGTGACCCCCAGACAATTCCCCGATCTGATGTCCGCCTTGCATGAATCTTCAATAACCCATCCGGCTATATCACCTCGGGTGACAATGTGCCGGATTTACTCGAAGCGACAGGCGTGCATCAGACGCTTTATCTTCGAAGAATTCGCCGAGGCTCCAGACGGACCCGGCGGTTAACTTGTGATGTCCTGATCGACTAATGAGGAGCCCGAGGCTGTCATTGAGGCTGACATCCGATGAATCGGACGACTACCCACAGCGCATCCCGGCAAATTGTACACAACTTACCGGACGCGATTTGAGATGCGTCGATTTCCGCGCGAGAGCATATTCAAATGAGGCGGTCCTTCTGACAATGGATTACACTCTTGGGACACAGCCTCGCCGTTGTTTGAGATAATCTTGACAACTATATTAATCCACGATATCCTCTAGCCCCTCTAAAGAATAACTCTGCGATTTTAATGACGGATTGAAAAGTATATTTATGTCCGAGAAAAATGAAACCAGCCGGTATATCGTCACTACTGCCCTGATGGGATTCGGTCATCTCAGGGCCGCGCACAACATAGCGAGCTTCGGTCATGCGACCGTTGCCAGAGTCGACCGCGAACCGTATGTCGGCTTAGTCGATAGGATTGTTTGGGACGGCGCTCAAAATACTCACACTCACGCCTCCAGGGAAGTGGACGGGAAGAACAAGCTGCTCTATAATTGGTTCGAAGGGATCATGAAAATCCCCGAGGGTGACTCTCCTCCCTCAATGACAGCTTCCAGGTTCGTCCGCACGCTCGGGAAGCTCGGAGTGGGAAGGAAGTTCTTCAATTCCCTCGACCGCCGATCCCCCACACTTGTCCATACGTTTTACCTCCCGGCTATGCTTTCTTTCTACCGGAAATATCCGGGGAGGAATTTTCTGCTCCTCTGCGACACTGACTTTCACAGGGTATGGGTGCCGGTCGATCCGAAAGCGGGCAATCTCAACTACATGGTGCCTGTCTCGAAGTCGGCCGACAGGCTGATCTCTTACGGAGTTCAGCCGGATAAGATACACATAACGGGATTTCCGCTTCCCGCGGCCTACACCGGTGAGAAGGATAAGAGCGCTCTTGTCACCGCATTCGATGCGAGAAGGAGCCGTCTGCGGCGTGATTCGAACGTCCCGCTTACGCTCATGTTCCCGTTCAGTGGAGCCGGCGCATACTTTAACTTGCTGGCAGAGTTGGTCACGTCGATCGCCGGGTCTATCAAGGAAGGGAGCTTGAGGCTGATAGTGTTTTGTGGCGACAACGAGCGCGCGTTCGCCGGCGCAAAGGACCTGTTCAATAGCTACAACATCGAGGATTCGGAGTACACGGAAATCATTTTCGGGAAGGACATCTTCAGCTCCTTCGATCGATTCAACGAAGCGCTCAAGTCCACCGATCTTATCATAACGAAGCCCAGCGAGTTGGTTTTCTACGCCGCGCTCGGCATGCCTATGATCTTTCTCCCTCCTATAGGTTCCCATGAGGCCAGAAACCGGGAGTATCTCATTGAGAACGGGTGCGCAGTCGATCTGCCGGATGTATCACAATTCCCCGGATGGCTCGGGGAGAACCGGAAGAATGAAAAACTCCTTAATCTGGCGGAGGAAGGCTACCGCAGCCTTCCGAGGAAGGGTGTGTCCGAAATACATGAGCTCGTCACGGCGAGTAAGTAGACGGGATCGCGAAGGTCGGTTTGAGTTGCACGACGCGCGCAGAGAACGAAACTTGAATAAGCGTCAATCCGATTTACCGCCAAGATCCCTGTACTAATCGTTTGTTGGAAGGAGAAGTGTATTGTGCGTTATCCTGACCGGGTTTCCCCGCCACTTCGTTTTTCTGTTTATCAGCGGTACTGGCCAGGTGAAAGCTATTACGATGTCCTTCAAAGGAGCGGCAAGACATTGACCGATCCCAAGCCCTGTAGAAAGGGCCGCGTTCATGAGCGCGTCGCCTGAGATTTTGGCACCCCAGCAAAAGGCTGTCACGAAAGACGCCTCGTAAGAGAATCCGGAAATCGCGGCGAATACCAGAGACCATAACGGGAAGTTGACAAGCAGTTCGCCGATGTATGCTGGCTTATTTAAGTTCCACCTCAGTTGTGCCCACCGCGTGTGCCGGTTGAGAAACCTGCTGAAGTCCCATGAGTAGTTTGTTGTAACGACTGTCTGGGGCGAGACAATAACCCGGTATCCGCTGTTCTTATACATCATTCCCATCAGGTAGTCTTCGGCAAGGTAATTTCTCAATTCCCAAATCCCTCCCAGGCTGTCAAACTGCGATTTACGAAAGAAGATGGATTTGCCTACGACTATTTCTTTCTCTGCCATATCGAGAAGGCTGACGTTTCCTATCACGAAAGAATTCAGGTGCAGGTTCTCGAAAATGGACCCGAGGCTTTGTCCGCCGACCCCTCTTATCAAATTCGTTACGAGCCCGACTCTCCCGTCCCGGAAATACTTCACATTCTCCCTCAAATAGTCCGGGCCCACAAGAACGTTGCTGTCGCTTATGACCATGAAATCGTTCTCGGCCGCCGGGAACATACCGTATAGGTTGCTCACCTTGGGATTATATCCAAGTACGCGTTCGCTTACCACACATTTTATTCTCTTGTCAGGGAATTCTCGCTGTATCTTCTTCACGAGTTCAATGGCAGAATCCGTCCGAGATTGGACGCCGATGATGATCTCGTAGTCAGGATAATTCTGATTCACGAACGACAGGAGGTTCTGATAGAGGTTCCCTTCGATTCCGCTTACCGGTTTCAAGATGGAAATAGGTGGAAGAAAACAATCATCCTCGACGCTGCTCCTTCTTCTGGCAAGAAAGAGTTTAAAGGTCACCGCCATAAGAGTTGCTAAATAGTAGGCTAATCCTAATCCCACGACCACTGCCACTACTTCCCTCATTCTGCTCCTTTCTTCTTCACTCTTAATTAACAAATCTATTGTGAAATAGTTGTGAAGTTTGTGTGATTTTTTGCCCTTCAGTTTGACTTACCAACAACCATCCGCAGTCGCATACAAGCTCACTTCGTGGAAACCGGAACTCATACGTGTGAGGACGGAGGCAGTGTCCTAATTTCAACACATGTTGTCTAAGAAAGTTCTTAGGTAACCGCGAAGTCCGCCAAGAACCGCGAAGGATAATTCTGAAGTGAAGAACTTGGCGTTCCTTCGTGATCTTGGCGGTTCATTTCAAACACTTTTGTGAAGGAAATCAAATTAGGGCACTACCAGGACGGACTAAACCGGCGGGTAAAGGTAACAGGGCTCACAGTGGGAACCAGCTGGAATCCATTCTCGTTGCTTATCTGGTGGAGGGAATGGCATAGTGGGGCTATGAGTCGGAATGGGATCGCGTATTTGACCATTTGTGCGTGGTAACCGCTCAGTTACGGTGATAAATGGGTAGGAAGTCAGGAGGATTCGAAGAAAAGAGATTTGTAAACATCAAGGGAGTTGTTAGAAGCGTAATGGTTCAAAAAGGAGGAGAGTCGCTGAAGGGAT
>JAJZNW010000125.1 GCA_021811615.1 Bacteroidota bacterium | reverse complement strand
ACGGCCCGTTCTCGGACCTCGCACAGAAGATACAGGTGAGCCAGTACCAGATGCTGAAGGTGTGTCTCGGCCGGGAGTACTTCAACGATCATCCGAGTCCGCTGATACGCGCGACCCGCGGGTTCACATTCGTCAGGATGATGGCGCTACCCGAGTTCTACGAGACCTGCATGACCCTCAAGAAGAGCACGGAGGAATTGTAAGGCTGCCCGCGCCATTTGACGCCTGCGTCCTGATAGCCCGGGCAGCCTTCCGGTCGCCTGAGGAATGCCCGGCAAATCACGACGCGGAACTTGCCGTAAGAGAATATGAGCAACCACTTTTCGATGAAACCAGACGGTCGCACGATTGCCTCGATCCTACTTCTTTTAGTTTGCTGTCTTATGATCGCAACAAACGGGTGGGCAAGGCCTGCCGGTCATGATGAAGGCATAGCCTCATACCACCAAATGGATCTCGTCGGGTATGTCAATCCGCTCTGTGGCACGGGAGACGGGAACAACACTTTTCCCGGCGCCGATGCGCCGTTCGGAATGCTTCAATGGAGTCCGGACACACGCGGCTCCAGGAAACATCCTGGCGGCTATCAATACTCGGATTCGTTGATCTCCGATTTCAGTCTGGATCACATCAGCGGAGCTGGTTGTCCCTACGGAGAGAATTTTGGATTTATGCCTGTGATTGGCGGTCAGCCTGGCGTTGCACCGGCAACTCGCGGGTCGTTCTCCGAGGGATTCTCACACAGGAACGAAACAGCGAAGCCCGGGTACTACGGTGTCAGGCTGGATAACGGGATTGAAATCGCGTTGACTACAACGACGAGGACTGGCTTCGGGCGCTTCACTTTTCCTGAGCATTCCACTGCCACGGTCATGGTCAATGCCGGGAGCGACATCAACGGCGCCATCGTGTCTTTCATACATATCGACTCTGCCGCTCACTCGGTCAGCGGTGCACAGACAGGCGGCCATTTTTGCGGCTACCCCGACGTCGGGACGGTCTACTTCTATGCCGTCTTCAACAGACCTTTCGAGGCTTACAGCACATGGAGCGGCCACAGCTTAACGCACGGGGCCCCTAACGGAAACGGGAAGGAGTCTGGAGCATTCCTATCGTTCGATACGTCAAAAAGCCGGACCGTCCTCGTCAAAGTCTCTATTTCTTATGTCAGTATCGCGGATGCGAAAGAAAATATCGAGGCCGAAAGTCCGCTTTCCCAATTCTCGGACCGTGACTTTGAAGATGCGGTCCGTTCAGCATCAAGCAACTGGGACAGCCTATTAAACAGGATACAGGTCGGTGGCGGAACCAGGACTGAAAAAGAGACTTTCTATTCCATGTTGTACCACGCGCTCCTCTTTCCGAGCACATGTTCCGACGTGAATGGCAAATACATGGGGTACGATGGCAACGTTCACACGGCAAGTGAAGGCCGCGTTCAGTACGCCAATTTTTCCGGATGGGACATTTACAGGAGCGAATGTCAGCTCCTTGCAATGCTGGTTCCGAAGCGCGCGAGCGACATGGCGCAGTCTCTCCTCGTCGATTATCGGCAGGGAGGGGCGTTCCCGAGATGGGGCGTCCCGAACATGGACAGCGGCGTCATGATGGGAGACCCAGCGGCACCGATGATCGCCGATTTCTATGCCTTCGGTGCAAGAGAGTTCGATGCAAAAGCAGCACTCGCCGGGCTGATGAAGGCAGCCACCGATCCCCATGTCGTGGCACAGCGCTCTTATACTTATGAACGAGACGCTCTCGCTGACTACCTGAAACTTGGCTACGTACCTGAACACCAGAAAGGCGGTTTCGGGACGGTCTCGATGACGCTCGAATACAACTCTTCCGATTTTGCCGTCTCGCGACTCGCTAACGCACTTGGCGATACCGCCGACTGCAGGTTGCTCCTCAGTCACGCACAGTTCTGGAAGAATCTCTATGATCCGAAGACAGGCTATATACAGATGCGCCGCCGCGACGGTTCATGGGCCCCCGGCTTCAAGAGGAATGTCATAAGCTACGACGGGGTACGCGCGTACGTCGAGGGAACAGCGGGGCAATACACATGGATGGTCCCGTTCAACCTGAAGGGCCTTGCCGAGAAAATGGGAGGCAGAAGGATCGCGACTGCCCGCCTTGATTCGTTCTTTACCAGACTGAATGCCGGCGACGGCGGGAAGGACGGCTGGATGGCATGGATGGGAAACGAGCCCTGCCTCGAAACGCCGTGGATATACTGCTTCCTCGGAAGACCTTATAAAACACAGGCGACCGTAAGACGCGTGATGACTACGCTCTTCTCGGATAAACCTGACGCTTATCCGGGAAACGACGACCTTGGCGAAATGTCGTCATGGTACGTCTGGGGCGCCCTCGGGTTGTACCCCGGGATACCCGGCGATAACGTCCTCGTTCTCGGGAGTCCTTTGTTCGGGAAGATAGTGCTGCACCTGAAACGTGGTGAGGTCACGATCGAAGCCCGCGCCGCTTCCGAAAACGCGCCGTACGTCCGAAGCCTGACAGTGAATGGACGACGAACTGACAAGCCATGGATAAGGTTCAGTGACATTTCACGCGGAGGATCTCTCAGATTTGATCTCTCTGCCTTTCCTGATAAGCAGTGGGGGAGTGCGCCAGACGATGCTCCTCCTTCATATAACTGACTGGGAATAGAATTACCATCGCACAATAAAAAGTAAAATCGGAATTCAGATGAACGATACGAAAATTGAATTGAAGACATCTACGCCCGGAAGAGTCTGTCTCTTCGGCGAGCACCAGGATTACCTCAACCTTCCGATAATCGCTTCCGCGATTTCCCTGAGAATCGGAATCGAAGGATACAAACGTGAAGACTCTGAGGTTATAATTCATCTGCCGGACATCGACGACGAAGAAGCCTTTTCTCTCGGCAAGCCGATAACCTATGACAAGGAGAGAGACTACCTGAAGAGCGTCGTGAATGTTCTCAGGCGCCACGGACTTACTTTTTCGAAAGGCGTCGAATGTAAAGTGAAGGGTGAAATACCGATAAATGCAGGGACTTCCAGCTCATCCGCCCTTATAGTGACATGGGTGAATTTCCTCTCGAGGATGAGCGACCAATCGACGCAGCTCTCGGCGGAAACCATCGCCGAATACGCTTACGAAGCCGAGGTTCTCGAATTTTCAGAGCCGGGCGGAATGATGGACCAGTATTCAACTTCTATAGGCGGCATAATTTTTCTCGATTCGTTTCCGAAAATTGAGATCGAGAAACTGAATCCGAAACTCGGCAACCTGGTCCTCGGTAATTCCGGCGAGCCTAAAGATACGAAATCAATACTTGCAAGGGTGAAGAACCAGATCCAGAGGGTCGTAAAAGAATTGCAGAAATCTCACCCCGATTTTTCACTGCGTACCATGACGGAGGCGGGTATCGACTACTACACTTCGATGCTGACAGGCGAACAGGTGGAACTCCTGAAAGGGACCGTCAGGAACAGGGATATTACATTCATGGCGTTGAAGGCGCTGACCGAACCGGCACTCGATCACAGGCTCATAGGTAATCTGATGAACGAGCATCAGAAGGTCCTGCGCGACGTACTGAAAATTTCCACACCGAAAATCGACAGGATGATCGCGGCGGCTCTGAAAGCGGGAGCCTACGGTGCGAAGATAAACGGTTCCGGCGGCGGTGGATGCATGTTCGCATACGCTCCCGAAAATCCTCAGAAGGTCCGTGAGGCTATCGAGAAAGAAGGCGGAGAGGCTTGGGTGCTGTCGGTCGACGAGGGCACCAGGTCGAGCCTCACGGAGGCGAGGTGATGGTCGGAGCAAGATTGGCGATCCTCGCCGGAGGAATTTCTTCGAGGATGAAAAAACCGGCGGAACCCGATGTCAAAGTCGACAAATCCCTCGTCGAAGACGCGAACTTCAAGGCCAAGTCGATGATAGGCGTGGGCGAAGGCGGACGACCGTTCCTGGATTATCTCCTCTATAACGCGAAACAGGCTGGCTATGCGGATATTCTGATAGTCATCGGAGAGAAGGACGACAGCATACGCGGCTATTACGGCAAAGAGGATCGTGACAACGATTTCTACGGTTTGAGGATCTCTTACGCCGTTCAGAGAATCCCTCAGGGAAAAGGGAAACCCATCGGTACAGCCGACGCGCTCTTCCAGGGGCTCAACTCGCGGAGGGATTGGCGCGGAACAAAATTCACAGTCTGCAACAGCGATAATCTTTATTCAGTGAACGCCCTCAAGCTGATGACCGAACATGATCATAAGAACGCGATGATCGACTACGACCGTGACGCCCTGGAATTCGAGAGGAGCAGGATCGAAAGGTTCGCAGTCACTTCCAAAGACGACGATGGCTTCCTCGTGGATATATTAGAGAAGCCTTCTGCGAGCCAGATAGAATCTATGAAAGGGAAAAACGGGTTTGTCGGAGTAAGTATGAACATCTTCGAATTTCAGTACGACATGATCTACCCGTTTCTCGAGAAAGTACCGTTCGACCCCGTACGGAATGAAAAGGAACTACCGGCCGCCGTCAAAATGATGGTAGATGCTCATCCGAAGTCTATCTTCGCTTATCCCCTCTCCGAGCATGTCCCCGACCTGACGAGCAAGAGCGACATACCTCCCGTCAAAGAATATTTGGAGGAGCATTTTGCGAACCTTACGTTCTGAGAACAGCGCGATTGACCGGTTCGTCAATGGCCCATGGCACGTGGAATACCATCTCAACGATGGCGGGCGGCTGACACGAATCGCTTACAAGGACTACGACCTCCTTACCCGTGCCCCGTCCGGTTTCAAGCCGCCCCAAAAAGATCACGGCCAGTTCGAGAACCGGCCGGTATACGGCTACGACGACTGCTTTCCGTCGGTCGTCGCCTGTTTCTTTCCGGAAAAGAGAATCAGTATACCCGATCACGGCGAACTTTGCTGGCTTCCCTGGGAGATTGAGGAAGAAGAAAACGCACTTCTGTTCACAGTCGAAAGCAAGCTCCTCCCGTTTAAATTCAAACGGAGAATGCTCTTTACCGATTCGGCTATCGTGTGGAATTTTGAAGTCGGAAATGACGGAGAAGAACGGCTCCCTTTTCAACATTCGATGCACCCGCTTGTAAGAGCGGACGAAATCAAGAGTGTCTCGCTCCCATATTTCGACTCCATCTTCGATTGGAACAGGAATCGACCGATGGATGAAATGACCCCGGACAAACTTCGTGACTTCCTTGTGAAGAGTAAAAAGGGAACCGTCGAAATGCTTTTCGTCAGGGGAATCAAATCCGGCGAATTGAGCTGGACTTACCGGAGCGGCCTGACGGTAAAAATGAAATTCCCTTCGGAGCTGTTCCCTACTTTGGGCATATGGTGGGACAAGGGGGGATACCCCGATGAGAAGGGTATCGCCCGAAATGAATGCGCCTTCGAGCCGACGCCAGGCTCGACGAGCCTCCTGAGTCAGGCTTACTCCGATGGCGGATGTCTCTTCGTCGGCCCAGGCGAAAAATTCCGGTGGCAAATTATTTGGGAAGTCGAAGCCCCGTGACTTTCTATGGGATTTCCAAAACTTCTTTCCCGGCGAAATCTAATTCAAGCATGCATTCAAATCGTCTTCATCTCTCAGAAAGGATCCATATAGTGCAGTCAGACATGATCGGCTCAATACGCAGGGGACAACTCAAGTTTAACGGTATGATCGGGCTGCTTTTCATTATGCTTGCAGTACCGCTGCAGGCGAAAGGCCTGAAGTCACATGGAAAGGTGATGGTCCGCGAATATGAACGCGTCTTCACGACTTATCCGTATTCCGATCCCGATCCGGTCCCGGCTATGTCCAGGATCTATCCGTACTTCAGGTACGACGGGTACACCGACAAGCCCGTAAAGAAGAAATGGAAGATCGTCGAGCTCTCGAACAAGTATATAAAGGTCCTCATCACTCCGCAGATCGGAGGGAAAATCTGGACTGCGATCGAGAAGTCGACCGGAAGACCATTCATTTATTTCAACGGAGTCGTGAAATTCCGGGACATCTCAGAACGCGGCCCGTGGACAAGCGGCGGCATAGAACCGAACTTCGGTATCTTTGGACATACGCCGGATTGCTTCTCCCCCGTCGATTACCGGATTAAGAAAAATGCGGACGGCAGCGTCAGCTGCATAATCGGAGCGCTCGACCTTCTGACCCGAAGCACATGGCGGATCGACATAAGACTGCGCCCCGGCGACGCGTATTTCACGACTCATACGATCTGGCAGAACGGTTCCGGAATGGAAGAGCCGTATTACTCGTGGATGAACGCCGCCGAGAAGGCAAGCGGGAACCTGCAGTTCATTTACCCCGGAACGAATTGGATATTTCATACCGGAACCGTCCATCCCTGGCCGATCGATACCGCGAACGGACACAACATCTCATGGTACGACCGGAACGATTTCGGCGGAGCGAAATCGTATCACGTCCTCGGCAAGTTTACGCAATTCTACGGTGCATACTGGCACGACTATAATTTCGGAATGGCCCACTACGCGGCCTACGGCGACAAACTCGGTAAGAAGATCTGGATATGGGGACTGTCCGGGCAGGGCATGATCTGGAAAAAGCTCCTTACGGATACGAGCGGCCAGTACGTCGAAATGCAGTCCGGCAGGCTCTTTAACCAGGCCATGCCCCAGAGTACCTATACGCCTTTCAAGCACAAGGGCTTCGCTCCCTACGGTACCGACACCTGGACAGAGTACTGGATGCCCGTCAAGGGAATCGGCGGCTTCGTTACCGCAAGCCCGCTCGGCGCGATGAATGTGACGCGTCACGGAAAGGAAGTCGTCGTCGGTATCTCGCCGGTCCGCCCATATCATGGAACGCTGCGCATCTTCGACGGCGACAGCCTTCTTTACAAACGGGAGGTGAGTTTAAAGACGATGCAACCGGTGGAAGACACGGTCCGTTTAAGTGAAGTCCCGATGCATCTTCGCGTCTCCGTCGGAGGGGATAAATTGGAATACGCCACCGGCAATGGGGACGACCTCACGCGGCCTCTGTTCTCTCCGAAGAACTTCGATTGGAATTCGACCTACGGCCTGTATGTGCTCGGTAAGGAATACGTCCGGCGAAGGCGCTACGCCGAGGCAGACAGCGATTTCCAGAAGTGCCTTCTGAAAAACCCGTACTATGCGCCCGCGCTCGACCAGATGGCTTCGCTCGAAAACCGGCGGGCGGACTACAGTGCGGCTTACGATTATGCAAGGACAGCCCTTAGCATCGACACTTACGATCCTGAGGCGAACTATCAGTTTGGGCTCGCGAGCGTCGGACTGGGGCACGAAGCGGACGCAAAGGCCGCATTCAGCATCGCCGCGCTTACTCAAGGCTGGCGTAGCGCCGCCTGTACCGCGCTTGCGAAAGAGTACATGCGTGAGAAGAAATACGACCGTGCTCTTGCTAACGAGAAGGAAAGCCTCGACTACGACAAGTTCAATCTCGACGCGCTCAGGCTCGAAGTGTGCGCGGATAGGCTGACCGGCGATGTGGCCGGCGCGGATACCGTGCTGAAGTTCATGGACAAAATCGACCCGCTCAGCCATTTCACTCAGTTCGAAGAGTACCTCATGGGTAAGTCGAGCGCCTCACATTTCACCGGAATGATCCGCAGCGATCTTGCCTATCAGACCTATCTCGAGCTCGCTGCCTGGTATCACGATGCCGGCCTGAACGGAGACGCCGTCAAGGTGCTCGAGCTCGCCCCGCGTCAGACTGAAGTCCTGTACTGGCTCGCTTATCTAAAGAATGACACTACCCTGCTTGTCCAGGCGAACAGTGAGTCACCTGACTTCGTGTTCCCGTTCCGGATCGAGTCGATCAATGTGTTCAAGTGGGCTGAGAAACACAGCACTACCTGGCAGCCGAAGTATTATCTTGCGCTGCTGCGCTGGTTCGAGGGAGACATGAATCGGGCAGGCGAGCTTCTGGCCTCCTGCGGCAATGAGCCGCGCTTCGCACCCTTCTACGGTGCCCGGGCGCAGGTCATCCCATCAAACTCGATTGCGGACCTGCAGCGCGCTGCAGCTCTCGATCCGGGCCAGTGGCGATACGGTTATATGATGGCACAACTGTACCTTGCTAAGGGAGACTATGCCGCCGCCGAGAAAATCGCCGGCGACTACGGCAATCGTTTCCCCGGCAACAGCAGTCTCATAAAACTGCATGCCCAAACGCTGATTTCGACAGGACGTTACGATTCGGCCGTGAAGCTGCTCATGTCCTCAAATCTGCTTCCCGCTGAAGGTGTTAAGAAAGCTCATACTCTCTACCGTGAGGCCTATCTGATGGAAGCCGTCGGGAGCATGAAAGCCGGATCCTACCGGGATGCGCTGAAGGAAATAGAACTGGCCCGCAAATGGCCCGAGAACCTCGGCGTCGGAATGCCCTATCCGAAAGACATCGACGACAGGATGGAGAACTGGCTTTCGCTTCAGTGCTATCGTCATCTGGGAATGAAGGAGGACGCCGACCGGACGCTAAGAGTGCTGGCTTTCCAACTTTGGCCGGAAACCGCTAACCTGGCCGGCGCGAAACCGAGGAGCTTTGAGGGAAATACCGTCGGCGGATTAATCCACGCTCTCGCTCTGAAGGATTACGAACGCGAGGCCGAAGCGCGTAAAGTCCTCCACGCCTGGATGAAGGAAGATACGAGCAGCGCGATGGCAAAATGGGGAGAGAAAGTATTCAACGGTGAACACGCGGTACTTCCCATAAGCGTACAGGACGCCGGATGCCAGGTCCTCGACGCGTGGCTGCATCGTGACAAATGATCCCAAGCATCGTCTGACGTATTGAGCTCCGCAACGCTGTCCCAAAGGTGGCCATCCGATGAATCGGAAGACTGCCAGCGGCGCATGCCGATAAGTCGAACCCAACTTGTCGGCACACGTTTCGAGGGGCGCCTGTTTTGACCGGCGCCTCTCTCGGGACAGCCTCTGAGTATGAGGTGACCGGATCATACTCTCTGGTCGTGATTTATCGCTGGCATCTTTCCGCCCTGTGAATACCCTCTCTTGATGATTGGCCTGTATCACATTGGTCGTCGCCAACCCTTGATAGAATCCCCGCAAATGCTCATCTTCAAATGAGCAGTCGTGCACCGCGATAATTTCAATACCGTTCGCCTTATCTTGGTAACACCTATTCTCCTTTTTGTGCTATTGGCTGCGGGATGCTCGTCATCGAAGACCGTCTTCGATGTGCCGCACAAAATAACCGGCGTGATAATGATGGTGGGCAACGAGCCTTTCACCAGGCTGGCCATACGTACCGGTGACGACACCGTGTACCTGATTAAATGCAGCGGCAGTGTCAGACAAATCCTTCTTTCTAACCAGGGGAGAAAAGTGGAACTCCTCTATATCGGGATAGAAAGGAAGAGGCCCGCCGACGAGATAGATGTCGTCAATGCCGTAGTCGAATCAAACTGAATTCACTGGACAAGTCAGGGTGAGCTTATGAAACTCTTCATCATTTCTTTCACCATCCTTACCGTAATGGGCATTTCTTACGGTCAGTTCGTCCGAAGCCTTCCGGAGCAGGAATCCGCAAAGAGTTACCCGATCGATCCCATGCCGTTGCTTTATAAACATTACCAGGAAGCAGCAGCCTATGCGGTATCGCACCCGGACTTGATGGGGCACCGGCTGATGAAAGAAACCGCGTCATGGAATTTTAAGGTCGGCGATGCGCATTCATGGTGGGTCTCGGACCTCAAGACCGACAACTATTATCAGGACAAGTCGACGTGCCGGGGGATCGGAAAACACTGCTACGTCTTCGTCGAAGATTCGATGTGGACCAGCCGCGTCACTCAGGCAGCGGTCGATTCCATCATAAACGATTTCGATAACACCACTCCCGCCAACTCTTCAAGAGGTATTTTTGAAACCGATTCCCTCGCGTTCGGAGCTCCCCCGAACGTGGACGGCGATCCGAAGATTATCATACTCATATGCAATGTCCGGGACGGCTTCACGGGTACGGGGGGATACGTGGAGGGCTTCTTCGATCCCAATCAGGAAGTGGGCGGAAGTTACAGCAATAGTGCTGAGATATATTATCTCGATGCAAACCCGACCGACCTCACCCATTCGAACGGCATACAATCCGCCATGTCGACGGCCGCGCATGAATTCCAGCATATGATAAATTACAACTACCACAAAACTTCGGTCGCGCCTGTCTTCATAAACGAAAGCTGTTCCAAACTGGCGGAGGTCATTTGCGGTTATCCGGTCTCCAACCTCTCATTGTACTCGAATGAAACCAATCATTACCTGTTCGACTGGAGAAGTTACGACAACACTATTGTCCTCAATGATTACGCCCGTGCCCAGCGCTTCTCGATTTATCTCTGGGATAGGTTTGGCATAGGGGTCTTCAAATACATTGTGCAGAGCAATCAGGTATCAGAGGTCGGGATACTTAATGACGCATTCTCGAAGGCCGGGATACCGTTCACCTTCAACGACATTTTCAAGAACTGGCTCATCGCCAATGAACTCAACGACACTACTCAGAACCGGATGTACGGTTATGCTTATCCGGGGCTCCCGCTTTCCAACGGAACGCTGATCAATAACCCGAATACATCCGGGAGTGATTCGGTGCAGCATGTTGCGGCTTCCTATCTCGCCTTCAAGAACGGGAGCAACCTGAAGATCACTTTCACCAACACAACCGGCAACGCGAACCTGCAGGTCCAGGCGATAGAGACCGGGCCTGCTTCGAAGAGCGTCGTCGCGGTACCGTTCGGCTCTGAATTTTCTGAACCCGGCTACGGCACAACTTATACCACCATAGCATTCGTGGCGATAAACCAGGATCCGAATTATCCCGCTTCGTTCAGCTACCGGTCGAGCGGCTCAGTGAGCGCGGGCGCGACGGAGCTCAAGTACGACAACACCGAGCCGGCAGGCTACTATTCTTGGTCCGCGTCGGATACCGTCTGCGTTACCTTCGATGCTTTCCCTCAGGGGATACTCGATTCCGTCCGCGTAGGACTAAGGAAGGCCGGGTCCATCTCGGGAGGCATCTACAGATATACCGGTGTTCAAACTCCGACCCCGCTTGGTGAGCTGGTCGCTCCCGTCACTGCTGCAATATCGACCACATCGCCGCTTCCATACCCGGTGCCGTTTCAGAACTGGACAACCGTTGATCTTACCGCAAACAATATCAGCACCGACCGTCCGTTCGCCGTTGCGCTTGTGATTCCAGACGATTCGGGACTTCCCGGAATTATGATGGCGAATCAGCCCAGGGGCGGCCCATATCATAGTTATACTTACCTGAAATCTTCCGAGGCGTCTCCGCAACCTGCGGGATGGTATGTCGTCTCCTCCTCGGACAGTACAATTGCCACATACCTAATTCGTGCTTACGTCAGTATCGTGACCGGCATCAGGCATGATGTAGAACTAACTCCGCGCTCGTTCGGCTTGTCGCAGAACTATCCGAACCCGTTCAACCCGACCACGAATATAGAATATCGAATCGCGGATTTCGGATTTGTGACGCTGAGAGTCTTCGACGTCCTGGGAAGACAAGTCGCGACGCTGGTAAACGGACTCAAGAGCCCGGGGAATTATGGCGCTGTGTTTGATGGCCGCGGTCTTCCGAGTGGCGTGTACTTCTACAGACTGACGGCCACGCCTCTGTCGGGCGAACGTGCATTCAGTCAGGTTAGGAAACTCGTCCTTGTGAAGTGATCATGGCTTTGTAAGCCTCAGCAAACACGGTCAGCTGGCGCTCCCTCTCCTTCCGGGGAGGGCAAGTGTAAGGCGAGTCAAGAAGTGATTGACGGCGTTTAGAATTGGCAGCAATTCACACGGGCTAACGCAGTGGCGAAACGCGGAAAACCAGGTCTGCTGCGTTCGCCGCTGTTACCTTTGTAGCCAGGGGAGGGATTTGTCACTTGAACGATAGAGTGTTGTGTGCTATCCACAACGAGTAGCAGGGTTAGGGACCAACTACAAACGAAACGAGGAGAACTGCCATGAGACGGATAAAGTGGTTAATACTGACTGGCTTGACTTTAGTAATCTTGAGTGCGACGGCGGCCAGTGCGCAGCAGCTTGGAATTACAGGAGGCCTGAATATTGCGAGCCTTACAGGTCATCCCTATAGCTCACCGAGGGACGGACTGATAATCGGAGGGTTCGCGCGATACGATCTTGCCGCCGGGCTCTCGCTCGAGCCGGAGGTGCTCTTCTCCATGAAAGGTGCGTCCGGTTCGGTGAATACCCTCGGGCCTTTGCCTGTATCCGTACCCCAAACGAGCACTTTGACGATGGACTACATTGAAATTCCCGTCCTCCTCAGGATGAATCTGTTCACCCTCCCGATTCTTCCGGCAGGGTTCGACGTTTTCGCAGGTCCGGACTTTGCGTTCAATGTTTACTCCGAAAGCAAAAGCAACGTCTACTATCCGGCGGGAATGCAGGTAGTGACCACAAACGAGTCGGGCGATACTCGCTCTTTCGATTTCAACATCGCAGTCGGTGGTGGGCCCCATATCGACCTCGGCCCTACGAGTCTCGGCGTGGAGGTGAGATACACTTTCGGTACCGGCCGGGCGTTCCGGTCGGCCGGCGGGAATTGGAACAACAATGTCTGGTCGATAATGGCGAGCGCTGGCTTCTAGTTGCCGGTATTAGCTATCTATAACGCCGGTGAATCGTGTCGATGTGCTGCCTGGCTTACTCGGACTTGACCCCTTCTCCCATGTAGACCAGCTTCACTCCTGATTCCTGCGCGTATCTGGTTATCCGGTCGTCTCGGTAGAATTCCTTGAAATAGATCGTGTGGATACCGGAGTTGGCGATCAGTTTGAAACAGGTAAGACACGGCGAGGCTGTGACGTAGATCTCCGAGTTGTTGATGTTCACTCCGTTCTTCGCGGCCTGCGCCACGGCGTTCGCCTCCGCATGCATGGTGCGCACACAGTGGCCATTTTCCATATCGTGGCCCACATCGTCGCAGTGCGGTGCACCGTGGAGGCTCCCGTTGTACCCCGTCGAGAGGATGACTTTGTCGCGAACGATTACGGCACCGACATGCTTACGGTCGCAAGTGCTGCGTGTGGCGACTTCTTCGGCTACCGCCATGAAGTATTCGAACCAGCCGACTCTGATTTTCGACATGATAACTTCCTGTTGTGGTTGGAAGATATTATGCAAAGAATTGTGAAAACACAAATGCGGCTCTCGTTCGCACGCGAGAAGTTTGCTGTGGATCGGTCATCGTCCTGTTGTGGAACACTTCTCGGACACTTATATTTTGGCACCAACGATAACAGGAGGATTCTATGAAAGGCAAATCATTTGGTTTCTACGGAGTACTTGTAGCTGCAGTTCTTGTGTTGCCATCTCTCGGTTTTGCTCAGTCGAAGCCGATTAATGTTGCGCTCTTCGATCCAATTCAGATTTTCCCCGAAAGCACCCCAATCACCGGTCTGCGTATCAATCTAATTTACGGAAATAACGTATCGATGCTCGGACTCGACTGGGGACTCGTCAATGCCGTCGGGAGTGGCGGAATGACTGGCGTTCAGTGGGGCGTAGCCAATGTCGATGAGGGCAATGTCCTTGGATTCCAGGGAGGCTTGCTCAATATGACAAAGCAGAATTTCGAAGGCTTCCAGTATGGGTGGGTCAATATAGGCCATCATGTGACTGGCTTTCAACTTGGACTCGTGAATTATGCCGGTTCTATGAATGGAATCCAGATTGGGATAATCAATATCATACGGACGGGGGGAGAGTTTCCTGTGTTCCCTATCGTCAACTGGTCGTTCTGATCAGGCTTTCCATTTGCCGACGCCCCCGGACTAATCCAGGGGCGTTTTGGTTTCCGGCAAACAAGGGTGTCTTCCTATGCGGTTCCACTTGCGTACCAGGATGATATCAGCGATGCGGGCAAATGAATGTAATGGATATCGCCGGCGGCAGGGAAATCGCCCGAGCCCCGATCGCCTTCCTTTCTTAAGCGACGGATCGGCCGCAACATAGCGACGAAATGTTCCGCCGATAATTCTTCCTGTCATAATTTCTGGTGCGAGTGGCTTCTGATCCCCACAATAGTTATTTCAACCCGTCCAGCTTCCGGCTCATTCCAGAGCTTTCCCTATGAGTATCTCCACCGTTTTGAACGGCGGTTCGGCGAGGCCGTGACGTCTCATGTAATATTCCGGACTGTTATAGCTAAGTATCACTTCTCCGCCCTTTGTCTCCCAGGCAACGGCTTTCAACGGGAGGTCTATCATTATTGACGGATGTGAATCCATCAGCGGGGTCCCTGTCCTTGGGTCTCCGAAGATGAGTAATTCGGTCGGCCTCATGCTCAATCCGACGTTGTCTGCTGCCGCCTTCTGGTCGATACGGGCAAAGACAGAAATGCCCCTGGAATTCAGAACGGTCTCCAGCCGGTCCATCGTCTCCCTTACGGAATATTTGCTAAGCCTGTTGACGATGCCGTTGTCCCCTGAAGGTCTTTTCATGGTCCACTCCCTTTAAACGCGAATTACCGTTGACTGTCAACCCGAAAACGTCGTGTGCCGACTTGTCTCGCTCGGATGAATTTAGTCGCGGGAGCCTCGAAAAACAATCCGGCCCTTCAAACTGAATTCCGGGCATGTTGTCGGAGCCGCACTCTGTCCTGCACGTGTGGAAAAATTCAAATCCCATTTGGTTTCTACGGTCGCTCATAGCGCAGCCTGCAGCGGACGTTATGGAGAATTGGCAGGCTGCCCGGTTCCCCACGGGCCGCCGATTCGATCCTGCACAGCTTCGGCCGGGAACAAAACTTACAGTCGATCGTGTTGAATATATTGAAACTATTCGATATGGAAATGACGGAAGATCAGATGGTGAAAATCGCGAAAGCACTCTCCAATAAGACGCGTGTACGGATTGTTCGCGAGATTCTCAGGCGGAAGTCGATAACGTGCCACGATGCGGAGAAAGTCGACCATCTCTCACAGCCTACTATATCCCACCACCTCAAGGTGCTGTTTGAAGCCGGAATCCTCGAAGCTCAGCGGGAAGGCCGATTCGGCATCGTTACTGTGAACAAAGAAGCCCTCAAGACGTTCGGCGACTGGATCTCGGAGGATTTGAAAGGCTGAATTTTTTTGAGCAATATATAGAAACATATCGATACGATTGGTGATTCGAAGATGAAAGCGGAAGGATACTAAAATGGATGGCGAAACGGAAGTTGTGAAAGATCGGTTCGACACTGTCGTGAGTTCACTCATGTCACGAGGCATTTCGGCTGAATTCGTTGGAAACAGACATGAAGCTTTGAGACGGGTTGTGGATCTTGTTCCTGAAGGAGCGACTCTGGTTACGGCGGCGTCGGTGACGCTCCACGAAATAGGCTTCATCGATGAGCTCAAATCCGGAAAACACTCGTGGCGAAACATCAGCGCCGAGATCAGGGCGGAGAACGATCCGGAAAAACGCTCGCTGCTTCGGAAGCAGAGCGTCCTGGCGGATTACTCCCTTGGCAGCGTCAATGCAATTGCGGAAACAGGTGAAGTCGTTATTGCCAGCGGATCCGGCAGTCAGCTGTCGCCGTTTCTCTCGAGCAGGAATGTGATCTGGATAGCGGGTACTCAGAAAATCGTCCCGACATTGGAAAGCGCTGTCAGGCGGGTCAGAGAGTATTGTGTGCCGAAAGTCGAAGAGGCCGGCATGAGATTTTCCGGACGAAGCGGAATGGGAACCATAGGGAAGCTCCTGATATTCGAGAATGAGGCTGCCCATCTGAAGAGAAATGTCCGGCTGATACTTGTCGACGAAGTACTCGGATACTAAGGCGCGAACAAGGTCCATTACCGGGTCCGGGGACGCCGATCCGCAATTGTCTCGAAGGCTTGAAGTCAGAACACCCGCACATGTCCATCCATGTCTCGGTGCCCGAGGTCCATTGCGTCACTGAAGTCTCGGACGTAATGTCTTTTGCATCGTCGGAGTGCCCCGTCAAACAGTACGAGAAACGGTACACTTCATCCGCGCAGAGTCCGTTAAGCCGCCCGAACGCTCTCTCATCATGGATCATGATTATAATATCCGTCAATCCCGCCGAGGCTGCACCGGGGCCGGCATATTATTTCGGCGACCGGTGAAATCTGTCGGCCGGCATGCGGGGCCTGCGCTTCGTGCATATGGCCGCGGGAAATTCCCTGTGATTGAGCCGGATACGGATCAAAGCCCACTTTTTGTAAATTATATATCATTATCGGAAGGTGGCGGGAAATATGGCAAGCTTGAAACATCCCAGCAGAAGCGAATCGCTTATCTATTCCTACCTTGCGATGAGGCGAATCATCGGAGTACTCGCTATCCTGCTTCCTGTGATCATCGTGGCAGGGGGATTCCTCCAGAAAGGCTTCGTCGTGGAGGGTTCCCTCAGCAGCTACTATTACACCAATATGCGCGACTTCTTTGTTGGCATGTTGTCGGGTGTAGCCCTGTTCCTGATATCTTACAAGGGGTATGAATTGATAGACGACTTAGTGACCAATCTCGGTGGCCTGTTTGCCCTTGGAATTATCGCGTTCCCGACTTCGAAGTTCTCAGGTCACGTCGTCAAAGTCGGCATCTTCCTCACTCCAGATAACGTTTCGCAATATATCCACCTCGTATTCTCGATCGCTTTTCTCTTATCGCTTGCCTTCAACTCGATGTTCCTCTTCACAAGGCACGGAGGTGCTCCCAGCAGGGAGAAGAAGATGCGCAACGTTGTTTACATAGTCTCCGGTTGGCTGATGCTGGTGTGCATCGTCGGCATGGTAACCTACATCGCTTTCTATTCTCACACGACCCTGGCGCGGTGGAAGCCGGTGCTGTTGTTCGAGACGGTCGCCCTGATCTCATTCGGTGTATCGTGGCTCGTGAAGGGGAACACGCTGTTCCGGGACAAGCAGTTGTCGGCTATCAGGTAGAGTAACAGATGATAGGACGACCGAAGTTGTCAGATCCTGACCTCTGTCTCACTCAGAGTTCTTCCATATTCATTGAAATTGTGAATCGATATTAGAAAGAAAGCTGTTATGAATCACAGAAGTGATAACCCAGGGAGGCAATCAACGTTCCACAAAAAGGAATTCAATTCTCCGGAACCGGAGAAGCTAATAATACTCCCGAAGCCGGATCCTCTTCGGCGCGTGTCGGTCGCAAGTGCACTGGAAAGGAGGAAGACTACGCGGGAGATCGGCGATCGGAAATTATCTCTTCAGACCTTGTCAAACTTGCTCTGGTCCGCTTGCGGAGTGAATAGAAGGACGGGGCCTTTCGGCATACCGGGGAGGACGGCTGCGTCGGCAAGCAATTCGCAGGAAATCGATGTCTATGTGTTGACCGGGGAAGGGGTCTACCGTTACGATCCTTTTCGTCTTCTCCTCGAACTCGTTTTGGAGGCGGACCTTCGTTCGATTGCAGTCAATCCGGGTCAGGCGAGCCTGGCGGTGAAAGCCCCCCTTCATCTTGTCTACGTGGCTGACGTAGAGCGGCTGGTAAATACTAACGGGTTTCAGGAGCCGGGGCTGCACGATCCCGAGGTTCAGAAGTCGTATTACTTCGTCGACACCGGTATGATAGCGGCCAACGTTTACCTTTTCGCTGCGTCCAACGGGCTTGCAGCATGGTTCCATAACTGCAACAAACCGGCATTGACCAAAAAACTGAACCTGCGTCCCGACCAGCATGTACTCTTTGCGCAGACAGTGGGATACCCAAGGAAAAAGTAGAAGCGTCAGCGAAGTAAAGCTCCCGGATCTCCGGGATGACCGGTGACTTGTACGCTAGGAAGCCGGCCGAAATGTCTAACCACGAAGTCACCAAGACACCAATTCAGCTCAATTGATGCAGAACCGACAACTTTTCTTTGTGCCTTCGAGACTTTGTGGTTACATAGGCGGCTTTCGGCCGCGCTTCTAGTTCCATGGCGCGAATTTTGTCCCGGTAAAAATCCGAATCCGCCGAATCCTTTTTGAACAGGCTGCATCAAATCCAATGTGCTGGCTTTTGGCTTGAACTTGTTTGACAGACTGAGACAGGAAACGGTGCCCACGCCGTAATCTCCGGTTGCTGAGGGAGCAAGTGGAGAATCGCGGGACGGCTTTCGTCAGCTGTACCACTTATTGCTTGACATTCACAATCGCACTGTGTAAAATAGAACGCTTCTCGTGCGGTTGACATAAGTAAGCTGAATCATCCATCCCGGAAGTCAACCTACCCAGCACAAATTAGATCGCAGCGGATGCAGGTACCGGATTCGGGAACCGTCATCCGTTTACAGAGAGACATTTAACAGAACAGCACCAATAACACCGGAAACATTTTCGAGAATCTTGAGCACCATTCTTTTGCCGTACCATTTCCGGGTCAATAGAAGTCCGTCCCGAATGAAGAAAAACCCTGATGGCCAAGGCTGCCTGATCGGCTTTGAAACCAACCTGGAGCGAGCTAAAGTCGGCATCATGGTCCAAAACGAGCGGTTCAGTCCGCGATTCACTCAGGTACTCCCGCAGAATCTACACGGCGAAATCCTGCGGCCATCGTACTGCAATGCCATTCCCGCCAGAAAAAACTCTCAGTTAAAACCCCGATAACGATCATAACACTTAAGGAGGAGGTAACAACATATGAAATCCAGATTCAACCTGAACGCTGCCGCGTTTCTTGTCCTATTCCTTCTGTCGTTCGCTTTCATTCATAAGGCGAATGCACAGAAGGTCTACCCACCATGGTCGGCATTTCCACAACAAGGTAAACAATTTACCGTGCCCGGAATCGACGATGTTCCCGATTTACATGGGGACATAAACGATCCCCAGCTTGTCATTTTCTTCGCTGGGAATCAGTTCATGGTTGTACCGGACCTGATCAAAGCTTTCCAGCAAGAGTATCCCCAGTACAAACGCATCTTCGTCGAAACGCTCCCGCCGGGTATCCTTCTTGACCAGATCGCGCAGGGGGCGATAGTAATCGGTAATATGCGCATATCCCTGAAGCCGGATATTTTCACTGCTGGGAAGGCACGGATCGCGATGCTCACTAAGGAGAAGCACCTCTTCACGGAGTCGGTAGTCTACGCCAAGAACAGGCTGGCCATAATGGTGTACAAGGGTAACCCGCTTCATATCACGTCGTTAAACGATCTCGGCAAGCCGAACGTAAGAGTCAGCATGCCGAACCCACAATGGGAAGGGGTTGCACGGACGATCATCGCCACCTATCGAAAGGCAGGGGGAGAGAAGCTGGCTAAAGAGATAATGGACGAGAAGGTCAAGGCCGGAACAACTTTTCTCACCCACATACATCACAGGCAGACTCCTATCCGCATCATCGAAAGAAAATCCGATGCCGGTCCTGTATGGTACACGGAAGCATTCTTTCAAAAAATGATAGGAAATCCGATCGAACCGGTCCAGATCCCCGCGAAGATAAACACCGTCGTGACTTACTCGGCCGCCATGTTGGCGAACGCGCCGCATCCGCAGGCCGCCAGGGATTTCCTTAAGTTCCTGGAGACGAAGACGAGCTCTGAGATTTACCAGAAGTATGGATTCATGCCGGTGAAGTAAGAGCAATTTGACAAGTCAGTTTTTCAGTTCTTTAAAAGGAGAGTGAAATATGAGGAGAAAAGTAATATTGCCGGCAGCGCTTCTGGCGCTTCTGGTCGGTGCTTTTGCGGCTGCAAATTTAGGCGACTCGGTATTCGCGAGGAGTCCTCAAAAAAGTATGATGGTGGATGGGGTGAGATACGCAGCCCCTTCGCCGAACGAGGCACCAGCTTCCATAAGAGCCGCGGTCATGCTCGGTTACAACATAATGAATGATCCGCAGAAGTACGCGAGCCAGTATGTCGGCGACAGCGTCACATGCTCGAGCTGCCATTTCAACGGAGGGATCTCGCCAGGCGGAAAGAACGGTGGACTCTCGCTCGTTGGAGTCGCCGCTAAGTATCCGATGTACAGATCTCGCTCAGGACAAGTGGATGACATAATCGCGCGTACAAACGCTTGCTTTCTCAGAAGCATGAACGGCAAAGCGCTTCCCCCGGACAGCAAGGAAATGATGGCGATCGTCACCTATTTCCACTGGATATCGAAGGGAATTCCGATCTACGGGAGAATTCCCTGGCTTGGCCTGAAGCATATCGAGAGCCGACACAAACCCAACGAAGCCGCCGGGAAGAAGATCTTCACGCAGACCTGTGCCGCCTGTCACGGCATGAACGGCCAGGGAACCAAGATCGCTCCACCGTTGTGGGGAAAATACTCGTTCAACGACGGCGCGGGGATGGCACATCTCCAGAACTTTGCCGCTTTCGTTCACGACAATATGCCTTACCAGGTTTCAAATCTGACACCGGATCAGGCGCTCGACGTTGCTGCGTATGTTACCGCTCAACCGAGACCGCATTTCGTCAAATAATGAAAAATCATAAAAACTCAACAAGAGGAGGAACATCATGAAAGGAATCACCAAACTTTTATTCGTCGCCTTGCTGGTCGGAAGCGTTTCTGGCTTCGCGAGCGCGCAGACAAAATGGGAGTATCCAGTCATAAAGGGGTACGGCCCGGTTCACCCGCTGCCGCATGCCGCCGTTCAGCCTGATAAGTCGATCAACTATAAAATACTCTTCGATGTGACTCAGGCCTCCAAGAACAACGCGAAGGTCGACCCGGCGCTCGCACACATCGCGAGGCTGATAAACGTGTTCGCGTCGGCGGGGACCATGCCGAGCCAGATGAAACTCGTAGCTATCATTCACGGCCCGGCTACACCGATTGTCTTGGACAACGCGGCGTTCAAGGCGAAATTCGGCATAAACAATCCGAACATTAAACTCATAAACGAGCTCAAGAAAAGCGGTGTCGTTATCTACGTTTGCGGTCAGGCTCTGGCCGATATGAGCTACAAGCACGCGTGGGTGAACAAAGACATCACGATAGCCCTTTCTGCGCTCACCGTCGTTCCGACATATGAGCTTATGGGATATGCTTTAATGGCCTGGTAAACTTCTGGGCCGCGATTTTATGATTTAATAGGGATGACTCCCCGGCATTTGATGGGGGAGTCATCCTTTTTTTCTGCAATATTGTCCGAAACGGTGGAGCGACATTCGGACATCCGGCATTCCATACCTTCACTCAAGTCGGCAACACACCTTTTGCGCTTGCTTGTTCCCCCGATCGCCTTAAATTGCATTTGATATTGTATACATATAAACGGAAATAGGAAATGCGAAATCGGATTATTCAACTGAATATAATTGCGTTAGTCTTTTTCGCCCTGAGCGGGGTGGGAAGCGCTGCTACCAGGGTTGTGTGGAGGATAGGGAGGTTCGATCACTCGTCGCGGGAGTTTCGCGGCGAGAGGAGGTTTGTCCAGCGGCGCAAGCGCCAGACTGCGACGACTCATGTGGTTTACTCGATTGGCCGCAGCACATGGAAGGACTGGCCCGACTACCTTCCGACGCGGAACGGAAATTCAAACGACAAAAGCGGCCCTTCGTACGCGATACGTTTCAACATGAAAGAGCGGCCAACGGGTATATACATATTCAAAGCCGCCTTCACGAATCTCGATTTACTCGGTGGTGGGATGGATGCCAGACGCCGGTTGTCGATCCTCAGGCTGAACATCAACGGACGAGTGGGTGAAGCATATCAGCATCCGCGCTGGCATGCCACATCTGAGGGGCGCAAAGTCCTGGATGACGCCATCTACCTGGTGATACCGACAGAGTATATGAAGCCTGGGATGAACACTCTTACGTTGAGCGCCTTCGACAATCCACCCGCGCACAACGCGTCAAGCAATTCGGGCTTCTACTTCGACGCGCTTGAACTTCTGAATGATACCGGCAAAACATTCGATAAGCGCGATGTGTCCGTACGAGTCGAGCCGACAGTTTTCTATAAGCATGCCGACGGCGGCCTGTCTGAGATCGTCGACGTGTTTGCGTCCTTCAACGTGCCGTCTGAAGGCGGGCGAATTTCATTATCGGTCGATGGACACGATTACAGCAAAGCGTTAACTGGTACCCGCAGCTTCGGTGAGTGGAAGGCTGCGTTCGAGGTGCCTGAATTTTCTCGCGGCACCAATGCAGTAGTTTCGATCTTTGTAAATGGGCACCGGGAGAAATTCGACGAGACACTGACTCCGTCGAAAAAATGGGAGGTATTCATGATCCCCAGCATCCACCTCGACGTCGGCTTCACCGACTACAGGCCGAAAGTCGCGCTTCTTCAAGGCCAGGTGATCAGCGAAGCGATGCATCTCGTCAAGGCTCATCCGAGTTTCAGCTACAGCCCCGATGGCTTCTGGGCCGTTCAGCATTTCTTCGAGAACAGAAGCAAGGTTGAGAAGAACAGGTTCCTAAAGCTCGCGGCGGACAAGAAGTTGTTCGTCCCGGCACAGTACGCGAATTTGCTTACAGGATTTGCGTCGACGGAAACCCTGATAAGGTCGCTTTATCCCGCGTATCAATTTGATCGGGAACACGATCTTCCATTTAATTACGCCAATATAACCGACGTGCCTTCCTATTCCTGGTCTTACGCTTCCATCCTGGCCGATGCGGGAATAAAATACTTTGAGGCAGCGAGCAACAACGGGCACGCCCCGATTTTCAGGCTTGGCGGGCTTGACGGGCGAACTCCATTCTGGTGGGAGGGGCCTGATGGTAAAAAAGTGTTCATGTGGTACACGAAGCGTTACGCTCAGATGGCTCGTCTCTTCGGCGTCAGGCCGGATATAAGAATCGGAGAAGACGCTCTGCCGAGGTTTCTTGGTTTCTATAACAGGCCATCTTATAAATCTGACGCCGTCATCGTGTTCGGTGACCAGCACGAGAACGCCTTCATGGATCCGGGATTCGCCTCGCTCGCCGGGAAATGGGACAGTATTTACGCCTATCCACATCTGCAGTATTCCGGCGTGGCTGCAGCGATGTCCTATATCAAGCGACAATTCGGAAAAGACATACCGGTAGTCCGTGGCGACGGAGGTCCGTACTGGGAGGATGGAATCGCATCGGACGCGAAATATGCTGCGATCGATCGTGAGACCATGCAGCGAGCACTTTCAGCAGAAAAACTTTCGACTCTTACGTCGCTTCTCGACCCGCGGATCGAAATGAGCCGTGCCCTCATAGACAACATGTGGCAAAATATTCTTCTATACGATGAGCACACATGGGGATCTTCAGAAGATATCTCGGACCCAGAGAGCATCCAGTCTGTCAGCCAACTGGCGGCGAAGCACCTGTTTGCTCTCAGGGCGAGACACGATTGTATGACCATAATAAGGACAAGCGCTGACGCGATATCTGAAAGGATCGGTGCGAGAGCTCAGACACTTGTCGCGTTTAACACTCTTAATTGGGCGAGAGGCGGAATGATTAACGCAGATATTCCGATTGGATCCCGAATCTTCGACGCCGTGAACGGCCGCGATATCCCGTTCCAGATCCTCGACAAGTGGAAGACGGTTCAAAAGGTGCGATTCGAGAGCGGCGAAATTCCTCCGCTTGGTTATAAATCATTTGTCGTCAGGAGGGTGAAAGCTCATCCGGTTTCGTCTGCCGCCGGGCGAGCGACAGACACACTTGAGAACCGATACTACCGCATCGTACTGGATCCCGGGAGCGGAGCGGTAAGGAGCATCTTCGACAAACAGCTCGGCAAAGAACTCGTGAACCAGGCGAGCCCGTATCTTTTCGACCAGTATGTTTATGTCACGAGCGGGAACAAATCGCCTCTGTTGTTTCCCGGACCAGGCCGACATGGGAGGAAGGCAGCGAAACTCACAATATACCGCGCGTCGGCAGGTCGGCTGGTTTCCGTGAAGCGTGAACCTTATGGAACGGTCGCTTTGCTTCGAAGCTCAGGCAAGAATACACCTGAGATTGAAACTAAGATCATTCTCTTCAACGGCCCAAAGAAGATCGAATTTGTCGATTGTGTTTACAAAAAGAAGGTGTACTCGAAAGAAGCCGCCTATTTTGCCTTTCCTTTCTCGATGAACGATCCCGAGTTCCGTTATGAAACTCAGAATGGTTACGTCAACCCTTCACACGATTTGCTCCCCGGCGCCGGGAGAGAATGGTTCTCAGTACAGCATTGGGTAGCCGCCACCGAAGGCGGCGTCACCGCAGAAATTGTTCCGGTTAATTCTTCCCTCGTCACCTTCGGCGGCATCGTCCGCGGTAAATGGCCGGCAAAATTCGGGAAGCGTGTCGGGACTATTTTCTCATACGTCATGAATAATTATTGGAATACCAATTACGTCGCCGCGCAGGGAGGGAAATTCACTTTTCGATATGTGATGACAAGCGGCCGCGACCTTACTCCCGCCGAGATGGGCTGGTTCGGCTGGAACGAGATGACTCCCATCGAGGTAGACAGGGTAACCCCGAATGACGCGCGCTACTGGCGGCGAAGTTCCATGTTTAAACCCGAGAAGAGTTTCCTGAAGATGAATTCGCGCGATGTCGTGCTCTCCGATTGGAAGCGCGCCCAAAACAATCGGGGTACTATAATGCGTTTCATAGAGATGAACGGCAGCACAGATACCGTCTGCGTCTCCACCCCGCTGGTGCAAGTCAGGTCGGTATGGGAATGCGACGCTATGGAACGCGACGAGCGGAAACTTCCTTTGACGACGAGCGGCTTCAAGTTCATCATTAAGCCGTTCCAGGTTGAGACTATCAGAGTCGAGGGCGATTGATTTTCCATCCGGCTCTTTCACCCGGAAGCCTCAGCTTTTGTCAATTTAGAATATTTTCGGGGTTAAAGCTTGACAAAATAATCAAGTATTTCTAACTTTTAGTCGTAATGAGAAACCTTTTGCAGATACCCG
>JAJZNW010000077.1 GCA_021811615.1 Bacteroidota bacterium | reverse complement strand
GGTGATCCATTAATATGACCGGAAATTTCTTGTCAACGTTCTCCATGAGCTCCGAGAGCGGTTTTCGCTTTCGTGCCGACAAGTCTTCGCGGCCGACGACGTAGAAGCTGCCGTCGATGAAGGCCGTAGAGTCCCTCAGGATCTTCACGCCGTGGTCGCCGATGTACTTGCATGCCTTTTCGACACCGCCGATGTATTCGTGGTTTCCTGTGATCGCATATACCCCGAGCGGTGCTTTGATTTGTCTCAGCGCCTCGCCGAGGTTCTGCCTGACGACGGGATTGAGGTCCCCGTCCAGAATATCGCCCGGAAGGAGGACGATGTCGGGCGAAAGCGAATTAATCCTGTCGACGATCGCCCTTATACGGCCGTTGTTAATTATGGAGCTGAGGTGAATGTCTGAAGCCATCACGACGTTCAGATTCTTCCTTCCTCCCGCTTCTTTCGGGATATTTATATCGAAAGTTCGAACACGTATGATATGCGCGTTTATGAAGCCATAGATGACCACAACCGCGACGAGCGATATAACAGATATTGCGGTAATTCTCGCGGCCCGCGCGGGATCGGAAGTTATAAACGCGGGGAAGAAATGGATGAAATGATTTGCGAGTCTCACCAGGTCGATTGCCGCAACGATGAGGAGGAAGTAAACGAACGCAGCGAGCCAGAACGATCCGATCCAGCTCAACGGCTTGCCGAGCGCGAAAACGTCCGCGCGCTCGAGGAACATCGCAGCGATGAACGAGACGGCAAGAAAAGCGAAGATCGCTATGTAGGCTATACGAATTCCGCCAGTCATTCGAAGGGCGTGAAGTCCGCGGATGAAGATGTAGTAATTCGCCAATCCGTATATTGAAAATATCAGGGATACTACGAGTATGAAGATTAGAGTTCGGGTCAAGGCTTCACCATTTAGTCTGAGAATTCAATGCGAACAAATTATGCATAATCCCCTACGTTTGCACTACCGATGAAATGACGGCCCGCTACTGCTCGGAGCACGCGCGTGTACAAGTGCTGGTCGCCACGCCTGGTTCACCAGTAGTGATGAACCGAGTCCCGTATGCGAGTATCGTAGAGCTTTTTGATTGCCGTCGCGGCTTCGGGAGTGAGCGGCGGGAGATCGGCGGCTTTTATGTTCTCTTCGGCTTGAGACGGACGCTTGGCTCCAGGGATCGCGCACGACACCGCACGGAACATGAGTATCCATCTCAGCGCGAGCTGTGCCATGGTCTGCCCCGCGGGGACGAGCCGGCGCAAAGCCTCAACGGCCTTCAATCCCCTTTCGTAGTCGATTCCTGAGAAGGTTTCTCCCCGGTCGAACGCCTCGCCGTGCCTGTTGAATTTGCGGTGATCGTCGTCCGCGAACCTGCTGAATTTAGTGAGTTTTCCCGTGAGCAATCCGGAGGCGAGCGGCACTCTCGCGAGTATGCCGACCGCCTTCTGCTGCGCCTGTTCGAAGAAAAGATCCGCAGGGCGTTGCCGCAAGATGTTGAATATGATCTGGACGGTTTGAACGTTCTGGTACTCGATTGCCTTCAGGGCCTCTTCCACTTTCTCGACGCTGACGCCGTAGTAACGCAGCTTTCCTTCCTTGACGAGGTCGTCGAGAACGCCGAACACTTCCGGCATGTAGTACACCTCGGTCGGCGGGCAGTGAAGCTGGAGGAGATCAATCGCGTCTGTGGAAAGATTCCTCAGGCTGCGTTCGACGAACGCCGTGATGTTTTGTCTGTTGTACCCTGAGGCGATGTGCGGATCGAGCCTACGTCCCGCTTTCGTTGCGATATGAAACTCTTCCTTCCGTTCCTTGCGGAGCTGTGCCAGCAAACGCTCGCTTCTGCCGTCGCCGTAAACGTCCGCTGTGTCGAAGAAATTGACCCCGAGATCGAGTGCGCGGTGAAGTGCGGCCAGCGATTCTTTGTCGTCAACCGTTCCCCATGTTCCGCCGATAGCCCACGCGCCGAAACTTATCGCGGACACTTTCCAGCCGGTCCTTCCTAATTCACGATATTGCATCTTGTCCTTCCTGCGCAATGACAGCGGGTGATCAGGGATATCGTTGTTCTCATAATCGTGTCGCGATGCTCGGACACGCCCGGTTACATACCCCGCCGTTTAGATGTTTGTCCCTTTGTGAAACACGATCTGCCACCGTCCGTCAGTCAGTCTCCATATGGAACTCCGTTCCGAACGTATCGGAGTGCCGTTATCCGGCCGTTTTGCATAAACCTTGTAATTGATGAGAACTACCTGAGGTGAAAGGGGCCTTGCATGGTATTCTTCTATCTCCATTTCGGGACCGGGATCGGAGGGAAGTATTTTGAGGATATCCTTTTTTCCGTAAACCGTTCCAGAGCTCCCGTATTCAATGAAGTCGTCTGCAATAAGCTCCGAGAGTTCCTTAGGATCGTTTCTGATTTCCGGCTGCAGCAATCGTTCTTCCAGACTGCGAATCTTCTCCCTCAATTCTTCTGTCATTTAGCCATCCAATGCATTCTCGCATCTGCGGATACGGCGCCCGGGACCGGACCCGCTCTTATACTTGCTGTCCACCATTACGTTGTTTTTGTTTTATGGAACGCTTTTCTTCCTCGTCAAAATGTAATTACCCGTCGTGTAATCTTCCACTAGCATGTACCCACTGCTGAGTTTTAGCGTCCAGCCGTCGCCGCTCGCGCCGGTCCCGTTTACGCTTGTCGGGGCGCTTACGATTATCTTATCCCATCTCGGGCTCATGAGAGCCCCGTTCCGAACGTCGAGGATCCCCCACTCGTCTGTGACCCGGATTGTCGGGTATACGTTGCCCTTGTCATCGAGAGGGATAACGTCGCGGGGATCGAACGTAAGTTGCATCCTCTTGAACATGATCTCGACATGAGGCTGGTTTATGAATTCCTTCCTGTAAGTTGCGATCTGTCGAATGCGGATCGACTCCCTGTTTGTCTCTTCGGCGCGTATAAGCTTCCCGTCATAACTGTCCTCGATGTCTCGTTCGGCGGAAGGGAGGTGAGACGGAATGCTCAGACCGAAAGCGCGTATGAAGTAATCGGAGAGATTGGTGTTTGGAGCAATATCTTTGTTCCAGTATCTGTCTGTCTGCCTGAGGAGGTAACCATATATCGGGATCGTTTCGTAGGCGAAAGACCTGACGAACGTGGGGTATCTCACGAAAGCGTTTATGCTTCTCTCGAAAAAATAGATGGCCTCCTCTCTCGTCATGTCGCTGACGACCAGTCCCGTGTATTCGGCGAGCCCTTCGTTAAGTTCGAGGAGATTCTCCGTGAACTTCGCCTGCGGGTAAAGGAGGTAACGGTATTCCCTGAAAGTCATGGCGTCGGTAAGACATTTCTTCATCTCGTTCATGGACGGTGTCTCCAGTGCCTTTCTGAGTGCCTCGAGCTCGAGTCTCAGGAGGATTCTCCCGTTCTTTTCATCGAGCTGGCTGTTGTCCGGACTGTAACCTTGGAAACCGAGTGAAGGCTGTACGACATGGAACAGCTCATGCGCGAAGAGACTGATACGCAGCTTACTGTAGTTCGGGAGCGGGAGCATTACCATCGCCCACTCCCTCCCGTTCCAGTGCACGATTGTGTTGTTGATGTTGACTTCTTCTGGAAGGTATCCCTCGTAGATATCTCCCCTGCGGACGAGCGCGCCGCCGGCATCGGGGAAGTTGGAATAAACCTCTCTCGTCTGAGGGTTCACGACGAGGATGGGGCCGTACATGTCCCTGTCCCATAGGTCGAAGTGCTTTCCTTCGGCAACCCGAACCTCTTCAAAGAATGCCGCGAAGGCCTGCTCGGGCGTGGAATACGATTGGGCGAACGAGAGCCGATATATCCCCGAGATGACAGCCACGGTTGCCGCGAAGAGGGAAATGCCTACCTTCATTTGTAAACAAAGGTACCAGGAGATTCCGGAATAATCAAATCGTAGCAGGCCGGTTACGAAACAACCGGGACCGGCAGTTGCTTTTCCGCCGAAGGGAAAGAAAGGGGTTAGGCCGGATACGGAATCAGAAGAAGGTACTCCGTCAGCAGTTCTTCTTCTCGAAATCGAGGAGCCACTTTTTCCGCCAGAGTCCGCCGCCGTATCCGGTCAGGCTGCCGTCCTTCCCGATGACTCGATGACAAGGTATGACAATCGCTATCCGGTTCGCGCCGTTTGCGCTCGCGACGGCCCTGATGGCCTTAAGATTGTTTATGGCGATTGCCTGCTCTTCGTACGAACGGGTCTTTCCGTAAGGAATTGTCGTCAACTGGTGCCAGACTGCCTTCTGGAAATCCGAGCCGGGCGTCACGAGAGGGACTTCGAACGTTTTCCGCTTACCGGCGAAGTATTCGCCGAGTTCCTTTTCGATGCCCAGGATATGTTCATTAGCGCCGTAGACGAAGTTCGCTTTCAGCAGCCGTCGAAGATCCTTCAGCTCCAGAGGGAACATTCTTCTGTCTGTGAACTCGAGAAGGCATATCCCTTCGTCGGTAGCGCAGGCGATCATCGGCCCGAGCGGAGTAGCTATACGGTGAATGTTAATGACATTAACGAATTTCCCGTTGGAGGGATTTGTCCCCATGATTTTCCTGAAAGCGTCAGAAAACCCGCTCACGGAGTCGTAACCGTTCTCGAACGCAGCCTCGGTAACCTCTCCGCCGTTCTTGATTTGATGCAATGCACCGTTGATCCGGAGCATTCTCTGGTATGCCTGGAACGATAATCCGTGATTCGCCTTGAACCATCGGCGGACTTTGTTCGGCTCGATGTTCATCTTAGTAAGGTCATAGTCGGTGATCTTCTTCGGCGGGCTCGCCGCGACCTGGTCGATGAGTTTCTGGATGTAGTCCGGCGTCGTTCCGAGCGGCTCGAGGGGCTTGCACGTTTTGCAGGGCCGGTAACCGCTGAGGAGCGCATCCCTGGCGGATTGAAAGAATTCGACGTTCTCTCTTTTCGCACGCCTGGCGGGGCATGTCGGACGGCAGAAAATTCCTGTAGTCTTCACGCCCACAAAGAAGATCCCTTCGTATGATACGTCCCGTTTCATGAAGGCGTCATACATCGTGTCTTCGTTCCAAAGTGTCGTTTCAGATTTCATGTCTCAATCTAATTCCGTCTGAAGCGGTTGTGCAACCGAAAAATTGACAACGATATTCAAAGCCTAATCGTGAATGTTAGATTAAGAAGTCTCTTTCAAAACAATTTCGATCGGACACGAATTCCGCGAATTGGATGAACCGGAATTTAAATACCACAAATCGAGAGAGTACGTTAAGCATCGAATTAATGAACCACGTTCATGGTCGGAATTTGATTCACTCTCCTGTGGTAAAGGCGATGAGGCCGCGAGCCAGGAGATTGACGGATCTCATGCCTTCTTATGCCTGTGACAATCAATCATCTTCAGTCAGGGTTGCCTCTTCCCCGACGTTGGCATATATTTCTACCGAGTCGTGAAAACGGCAGGTGACAGACCGTCAACTTTCCGGGAGGAGACCGCCGACAGCCCGAGCGGTAAGAAAAATAATACAGACTCGCCTTCTCACTCCGCGTATCTCATCTTTCCGCAAGGTCCCTTTCCACTTTCATCCGCCGACTCAGAGAGGCTGAGGAAAGCCCGATCATTACCAAGCGCAAATTCACTACCCGTTTCCTGAAGGCGCCGAACAAGAGAGTCGAAACCGGAAAGGTCTCTTCCGGGCAATTGTCCCGGACGGATACTGTGGTTGGCCGGTCTATTCCCAATCGGCGCCGGATTGATCTGTTCACAAATCAAATGTGAAAGGAGCTATCTATGACAAAAGAGTCGTCGAATCGGCCGCCTACTTCATCGCCCACAAGGCGTCAGGGAATGGGGACAATACTTTTTCCGGGAGGAGTCGCGTTTCGCGTCTGGGCTCCTTTTGCCTCCGAAGTGTTTGCGGCCGGAGAATTCAACGGTTGGAGCAGCACTGCGAATCCATTTGCCAATGAAGGGAACGGCTATTGGTCGGTGGAAATTCCCGGAGCAAAAATCGGCCAGCAGTATAAGTTCGTAATCCGCGACGGCGGGGGAAGTTTTATCTGGAGAAAGAATCCTTATGCGAGTGAAGTAATCAACTCGGCACGCAACGCAGTAATTCACAATCCTGATTTCGACTGGGCAGGCGATGATTTCACAATGCCGCCACGGAATGAACTTGCAGTCTACGAAATGCATGTAGGCACATTCAACGATGAACCCGGCGGCGGTCCGGGTACATTCGAGAATATCATGCCGAAGCTCAATTACCTTCGCGATCTGGGGTTCAACGCCGTCGAGATTATGCCGGTCGCGGAATACGCATTGGATTTTTCGTGGGGCTACAATCCATCGCAGCCGTTTGCCGTAGAATCGGCCCTCGGCGGACCGCAGGGGCTGTACAAGTTCGTCAAGTCGGCGCATGCGCACGGGATCGCCGTGATTCTCGATGTGGTTTACAATCATTTCGGCCCGGGTGATAACGACCTTTGGTGCTTCGACGGGTGGACTGATTCCGATCACGAGGGAGGGATTTATTTTTACGATAATGGCCGCGCCCGGACACGATGGGGACCGCGGCCTGATTATGGCCGTTGCGAAGTGCGGCAGTATCTACGTGACAATGCACTTTTCTGGCTCAACAAATATCGGCTGGACGGACTGCGTTTCGATTCGGTCGTCAGCATCCGCAACAGGAACGGTAACAACGATGCCGCGGGCGACTTGCCGGACGGTTGGAACCTCCTGCAGAGGATCAACAACGAGATCCGGGCAAGTCAGCCATGGAAGGTTACGATCGCCGAAGATCTGCAGAACAATGAATGGATTACGAAGGAGACAGAAGAGGGAGGAGCAGGCTTCTCTACCCAGTGGGATGCGGGTTTTGTGCACCCTATCCGAAGTGCCGTCATCCAAGCGAACGATGCGGACCGCGATATGCTTGCCGTGCGTGACGCTCTACAGCATCGGTACAATGAAAATCCTTTGCGGCGGGTCATCTACACCGAGTCTCACGATGAGGTGGCGAATGGAAAAAGCAGAGTCCCGGAAGAGATTTGGCCTGGAAATGCAGACAGCTGGTTCTCCCGAAAGCGGTCTACTCTCGGCGCGGCGATGGTCTTCACCGCACCCGGAATTCCCATGATTTTCCAGGGGCAGGAATTCCTCGAAGACGGATATTTCAGCGACACGGTGCCCCTCGATTGGAAGAGACTAGAAACTTTCGGCGGCATTAAGCTCCTCTACCGCGACCTGATCCGTCTGCGCAGAAACTGGTACAACCAGACACGCGGGCTGCGGGGAGAGCATATCAACGTCTATCACGTCAATAATGCGGACAAAGTCATCGCCTTTCATCGCTGGGAAAACGGCGGACCGGGCGACGATGTTGTCGTCGTGGCGAACTTCGCCGACCGCAGTTACGACAGCTATACTATAGGTATGCCTCGGGAAGGAATTTGGCGAGTGCGCTTCAACAGCGATTGGCAGGGATACAGCCCCGACTTCGGCAGCCAACCGGGTTACGACACCCTGGGTAACGATGTTCCTCTTGATAATATGCCTTTCCAGGCGAACATCGGTGTCGGGCCTTATTCCGTTCTGATATTGTCGCAGGACAATTTGTGACGTCTGCGTATTTCTCAATGAGACACGATCATCGCCGAGCCGGATCGCGGGCATGTGAGATAGAGCGCCATGCCGGGAAAGCGGTGAGCCGGTTTTGATGTCCGGCCGAAGACCTCGTATTTTATGTGGTGATTGAAATGATCGGAACGGTCCCGGTAGCCGCGATTTTGTCGGGCAGGCGTAAGGCCTGGATGAAGTTCCGGCCGGAAGAAATGGAAAGAGTCGTTCTTCCTTACGGGCAGAACGTGAATATCTTAGGCGATCTGTGTCTCAAGGAATAAATGGATAAGGGAGTAGTGTGAAATGGCCATACGCATTGTAAGGCTCGGTAGTACTCGTGTGAAGGGCGAGGGGCCGCGAATCGGAACCGTTCGCCGTCCGCCGCGCGGCGTGCCTAAGTCGGAATTCGCGTCCAGAAATTTCTACGACGTATGGTTTCCCAATCTCGCGCCCAGCGAGAAAACTGTGAAGCTTGCTCAGGCGGCAGAGACCCCGGCCCAGTGGAACGATTTCGTGAGGAAATACCGCTCTGAAATGTCGACTCCGGAGAACGTTCATTCACTGGAGCTGCTTGCCGAATTGTCGCACCACATGGACTTCTCCGTCGGCTGTTATTGTGAGAACGAGTCCCATTGTCATAGATCGGTGCTGCGGGAGTTGCTGAAGGAGAAGGGGGCCGAGCTGGCGTAAGCGAAACCGTTAAAACGGTTTCAACATATGCGTTGGGTTCCCTACCCCGCGATAAATCGCGGGGTTGAGAAGGAATGGGTCCCGATAACAAGTGGTTTTTCACACCCGGCCTGTTCTGATTGGTACTTGATCGGCGGTGGGGTTGAGGAGGAAAAGGCGCCGATGACAAATGGTTCTTACACCCGGTCAGTTGTGTTTGGTCTTTGAACGGCTGTGGGTTTGAGGAGGAAAGAGTCCGGTGCCGGATGGTTTCACACTGATAGTTTGCCCCGCGATTTATCGCGGGGCAAACAGACATCCAGCCTGTGCCAAACGGATTTATCGGTTTTCTTCGGGTGGGTCTTCAGGTGTCAATTCGGAAATATTAAACGCATGCTCAGCCAAAATCGCCTCGAGTTCCTCCCTGAACGATCTTTTCCGGTGATGCGCGTCCTGATTTCTAACGTACTCTCTGATTCCGTCGAGATTCGATGAGCTCACTGAGAAAGCACCGTACCCTTTTTGCCAGCTGAACTTGGAATGAATGAGGTTTTCCGAATTGATCCAGTGAGAAGATTCTCCTTTAATCAGCTTCACAACATCATCGACTTTCTGATCGCTCCTCAGGCTGATGAGGAAGTGCACGTGCTCGGGTTGAATTCCTATTGAGTCGATGTGGATGTTGTTGAGCCTGCTGTACTCTTGGAAATGTTGAAATAATCGAGGTCTCAGATTGCTTGTTATGAAATGTCTCCAGTTTTTCGTAGACCATACGAGATGTACGAAGATTCGAACGAATGAATGGCCCATGCCCTTTTCCCCCTTTCCGTGAAACCGCTGAAGCGGTTTCAATTTTGTTATTGATTGCCCGCCACGCGATAAATCGCGTGGCTCGATTGTGGACTCGTCGCGGTACGCAAAATCCCGTAGCCCGTTGAGGATTCTACCAGGATGCACTAAATCCGGCAGCTACCGTTTTTCCATCCGATGTTGCTCTACCGTCCGCGAGAATTCTACGGATTTTCTGTGGGATAGTCAACTTCCAACCCATTGAGACGAATTCAGCCGCAGCATTGCTGAGTTTGCTCTAGACTTATCGCGGGGCAAACAGACATCCAGCCTGTGCCAAACTGATTTATCGGTTTTACGCATGCCGGAAGGGCAAGCCGTTGGCCAGGAATGCCGCGACTACTATCCCGAACACAACGATGTTTCCTGTCGCATCGGTCATCAAGAGCCCGTGCGTGCCGAACTTTGAATAGCCGAACCCGTCGAGCCACGTCATGTATGCAAGCGGAATGCTTCCCGCAGCCGACAGTGCGCTGTAGAGGGTACTCGCATCCTGCGTGTCCGGCCCGACGATCTCCACGATGAGCCCGGTGAATCTCGCCCAGCAAAGTCCCTGTGTCACGAGGTAAACGATGGTCCCGATGAGATAACCGGTCGATCCGCTGACCGACATGAGTACAATTGCTGCAATGCCGTTAAGAAATCCGGCAGCGGCATAGACGCCCCGTCCGTCCCAATTTCCTGGAACCATCGCGCCGAGGAGCGAGCCGGCGCCGAGAGCGATCCCACCTCCGAGCCCGTTAATCCAGATGACTCCCGACGCGCCGACGCCGTAGTGCGACGCGATCGCAGGGAGAAGAACCTGTGCGGCGCCCGTACCCGCCGGTGCCATCAGCAGAAGAGCGGTCCATTTACGAACCGGGTTCCTGAAAACACTGCTGACTTCCCGCTTCATGGCGGCCAGGCGTCCCTTGAACCAGTGCGAGACCGCGGGCTCTTTCTCCGGAAGCGAAAGTGCAAGGAAAGCGGGGACAGAAAGGGCCAGCGCTGCGATCAGGCCGCTTACGAAAATGGGGAGATGAGTTACCAGCCAGAGAATCAGTGCGCCGCCCAATGCTCCTCCCGCGAGATAGCCGGCCTGATTCCAAGCGGCGGCTTTCGATTGATCCGCTGTGGGGAGCGCGGTCACCATCAAGCCGCCGGAGGAAGCGAGCACGAGCGAGACTGTGATTCCCCCAAGCAAAAGCAGACCGGTCATGATGTGTAAGCTGGACGCGCTGACCAGCGGTAACGCGATCCAGAGACACAACGCAGTCACGCTCGCCGAGAGCACGAGCCATGCCCTGCGTCTAAGCCTTACGTCGGCAAGCGGGGCCCAGAGGAAGACCAGGATATTCGGCAGCTGGAGAATCGAGCCGATAGTCCCGATCTCATAGACCGATACTCCCGCTTTGCTTAGAAGGAAGGGGAGCGTCGTCGTCGTGAAACCGACATAAACCGCGACGGGCAAAATCAAAAGGCCGAATGCCCATGGACGCGGCCACCTGCGTGATCCGCTCATCTGGCTTGCAATCCGGTGATATTAATACACGCCGTTCTCGATTTCTTCATTCGGAATGTTTTTTGTGAAACTTGGAGTCACTGTAATCGACACCGCCGGACCTGTGATTGTCAGCAGCCTTGCCTGCGGAAGGTGTTATCCGTCGAATACAAGACTATTAACATCCTTTTCTTCGATTACGTTCTAGGATTAGCCGATATTGTCACAGATGATGGAAATGTTTTGCGCGAAGTGGTATGATTTTCTATCTCAGAAATGCGATGGCCAGGAAGGCAATCGCCGCTCCCGAAAGCGTCGTCACCGGTATCCCGAAGATAGGTATGAGAAACAGACTCGCGGCTACCGTGCCAATACACCCGCCAATCAGGTCGGCGGAATAAAGCCATGACATAAAACCGGTTCGCGCATCGATGCCGCGCAGGCTTTCAAAAGCGAAGACTCCGGCGACGAAAGCACCGTCTAGTGCCAGTATTACTGATGCGATTGCAAGGCCGCCTAGTAGATCGAATTTTACTCCGTAATATACAAGGAGATTAAGTAATCCGAGCCCGCCGAGAATTATCGCCCCCCACCATCCGTTCCTTCTTCCCGCGGATTGCCGTTTGGATATCAACCTTGCCGTCAACGCGGCGCCGGCGGCGAGCCCCGTCATGAACATCATGAGAAGGAGTCCTATGTCCTGGTACAGTGCCCCGCACGAGCTCTGGTAATTCAGCAGAATCACTGTCTCCGATATCATACCGACAGCCCCGGCCAGAAACATCACGATGAACCTGCGTGTTGAGGCGAATCTTTTTCCAACCCCCAACACAACTGCCGCCAAGGCGAGAATCCATAATGCCGGAGACTTAAGAATCCTGTTCAACCCAAACGAACGCAAACCGGGCAAGTCGAAACCGACAAGCAGCCTTGATAACCATATGGAGATCGTGTGGCTGTAACATGCCGGATGAGTGTCGGAATTGGGATCATAGATCTCCTGAGAGAGTACGGTGTTTACGGCAGAGAACCTGTCGTTTGTGTAAAGGTAGTTGACATACTCAATGCTGACGAGCCGCGTTTCGATTCTTCTTTTTGAAAGACGTTCCCCGAGAATGGCGGGATGGGTGGTGAGCGCGGAGTCGGATGCGATGAAGATGTTGGTGACACCTGGCACGACCACGACATGCCTGAAGACGGCTTTCAGCGCCGCGTAAACACTCCTGTTTCTGTTTAGAAGGTGAGGTGTCCACAAATTCTCCGCGGAACGGATGGCGAACGAGAATATTCCGCCCGAATTCAAACTCGATGAACATTGCCTGAAAAACTCGGTGGTGTAGAATCGATTTACCTGCGCCGACATCGGCTCCGGCATTGCCGTCAGGATCGCGTCATATGAGTTTCGAGTCCGAAGAAATCGTCTCGGATCATCATAGATGATGCGGACTCTTTCATCGTTAAGCGAACTTGACATTTCCGCGGGGAGATGAATGCGGAGGATGCCGATAGCTCTTTTGTTTATCTCCACGTAATCGATTCTTGTGACGGGGAGTTTCAACATCTCATTGACAACCCCTGCAAATCCGCCTCCGATAACGAGGACTTTTCGCGGAACGTCTCTCTGCAGGGTGGAGAGTTGAACGAGTTCTTCCGCCGAGGTCGTTTCCGTTTCATAAGAGAGAGCGTCGTTTTCGAAAACGATCACCTGGCCATCTCGCGAGGTGACTGTAATGCGTCCATACGGTGTATCTCGCGACGCGCTCAAATCCGGATGATCCCACGACGTCATCCACATGTCGAGGCTGTTCGAGAACGCCGCGGCAACGATAAGGAAGATCAGGCCTGCAAATGAAATGTACCTTTGCACCTCGAATCCGGATTTCCATGAGCAGGCGTTCACGACGAAGAGTGAGCAGGCGCAGCAAAAGATCCCGGCGAAAATGTTCTGAAGTCCCCAGGCTAAGAGAAGGGTGGACATCAGACCTCCGAGTACTCCGCCTGCGCTTTCGAGCGCGTATGATTCGGCAAGTGTGTGCCCCCCGGCGGCAAAGAGTCGCGCGCTCCACCGGAAAAGGAGCCCTGTGATCATACTGAGCGGGAGTATTGCCAGCGACATGCCGATCATCTGAGTCTGAAACGGGAGAAACCCACCGGGGACGGCGTTAAACAGCGTCCTCATTCCCCTGATGAATACGATGTCCATCGCCAGTGAGGCAGATGCGATGAGGAAGAGGGTATGCACCCACTTTTTGCCGGGGTCGCCGGATCGGCGCCCGATAGCGGCACCGAGAGCCGTGCCGAGAAGCCAGATACCGAGTGACAGGATATATATGAGTTCTATTCCGTAAAACGACACGCTCAGCTCGCGAAGTACTACAACCTGTCCGAAAATGGAAACGAAGCCAACCGCGATCAGGTATGATGCTGTGGATGAATTTTGTAACCGTCCGCTCTTTATCATCTCGATCCGCAACAAAGTAGCATCAAGATGCAGGTGTTCAATTCAAACGCAAAAACCCGGGCGCTAAGAGCGAACGAGGCGCCTGGTGCCGCGGCTTCCGATCCATCAATGTGCCGCAGGCTCGGCGAAAACATCGGCCTGGAAAGTGAACAGCTGAGCATCCTTCCAATCTCCCGATATTAATCCGGCCTTGTTGCAGAGCTGGTCGAGGAAGGTTTCCTTGTCCCATCCCGTTTCCGTCGCGACCTGCGGAAGAAATACAGCCTGCCTGTCTCCTTTCCTGATCACCACGCCGTCGCGGCCGAGGACGATTTCTTCTGCACCGTGCACTTCCTTGAAAGGAGTGAGAACCGATATCTCGATTTCGACATCTTTCAATTCCGATTCTCTCAAGGGCGGGAACCTCGGATCGTTGAATGCCGCATGGAGCGCCATCGCGCCGACAACTGTTCCCAAAGGCCTGTCGTCGGTCATGCTTCCGATGCAGCCGCGGAGTTCGCCGCCTTTCCTCAGCGTCACGAATGCTCCGCGCCTCGCTTCCGCCATACTCCCAAGATCGCGGGGGAGAGGGACGGTTTCGGTGGCGAAGATCTGCTCGAGTGTCTTTCGCGCGTATTTCAGGAGAGCCGACTTTTCCTGCGGGTCGAGTTTGAACCCGGTGCCGGAAATAGCCGTGTCGGGTTCCGGCGGAAGAGTCTGCCCGCCTTCGGTTATCACCACGGCGCCGTACCCGACTACCTGGTCGCTCTTTCCGGCTGGATTGTAGCCGGAATTGCTGTAGCTGATTATTGTTCCCTTGCTCGCGCCGAGTTCCTTAGCCGCGGCTACTGCGGCTATAATCGGCGCTTCACCACACGCGCACGTCGACAACTGGGGAACTCTCTGTCGGATCGTCTTCCTGAAATGAGAGACCATCCGGTCCATGTCCAGGCTCGCTATCGCTTCAAGTGAAGCGGAATCGATCCTTACGGCGTCTTCGAACCGTGGATAGTGTGAAAGGTCGGAGCTCGCGACAATCAGCGCTTTGCGATTCTTCAATACTCCTGCAAGGGCGCGTCCGAATGCGGCGCAGTTGCCGGGATCTGTTTCGCTTACCACGATGGGAAGGATTCTCGCGTTCGGAAAGAGATATTGAATGAACGGGATCTGTACTTCGACCGAGTGTTCGTTCTCATGGACGGCAATGTCCAGCGTCGCGGGGGGATACGCTGTGAGGAGCTCATTCGCGGTGCTGTCGTCAACCGCCGAGGTACCCAACGGTGTCCCGAATCCTCCGTCGCTGTAGACTGAGGCTCCTTCGAATCCGGCAGTGGTGTGATTAGTCCCGAGCACGGCAACCAGTTCGTAGTCACCGTTCCTCGTCTGGTTATATGCGTCGGCAGCTATCTGGCCGGAGAAGATATAGCCGGCGTGTGGGACGATGATGGCGACGGGATGTGCGGCGACTGCTGGTTTCGCATCAGCAAGAAAAGCTTTGATGGCCGCTCTCAACTTGGTCGAATCGGCAGGATAAAACTTACCAGCGAACGCGGCCGGCTTTACCGGCTTCTCTTTCGATCCGTGCGTTTCGATTTTCTGGCCACGGCACGAACCTATCAACAGGAGAAGGGCGAAGCAACATATTATTTCCTTCATCGGTCACCTCCATTCATGGAGCACTAATGTCGGTCAGACCTCGGAACGCTCCGGACAAGTTATTTCCAGACGCCCGCTATCTCACGGCCGCAGAATTCACAGCGGCCGTCCTTCAAATGATATTCGACCGGGAAGAAACCGCTCCGCTTTATCACGATCTTCCCGCAGGAAGGGCAGTAGGTCGAGTTGCCAGGATGTCCCGGGACGTTTCCCACAAACGCGTAATGAATTCCTTTCGAAATGGCGATGTCTCTCGCCCGTTCGAGCGTCGAAATGGGAGTGGGCGGAAGATTGAGCAGGCGATAATCGGGATGAAACCTCGTGAAGTGAACCGGGACGTCGGTGCCGGTCTCGCCGACGATCCATTCCGAGAGGGCACTCATCATCTTGTCGGAGTCGTTCAGAGTGGGAACGACGAGGTTCACGATTTCGAGATGGACCCTGCTCGACGCGACCTGCTTTATGCTCCGAAGCACCGGTTTCAGTTCAGCACCGCAAACCTTGCGGTAGAAGTCTTCGCTGAATCCCTTCAGATCGATCTTGATCGCGTCGAGTACGTCGCACATTTCTCGAAGAGGTTCCTCGTTCATGAAACCGCAGCTTACCAGGACAGTTCTGATTCCCTTCTTCCGTGCCGCACGGGATATGTCGGTCAGGTATTCCACGAAGACAGTCGGTTCGTTGTAGGTGAACGCGATAATAGGTGCGCTTTCCGACATCGAGTTGTATACGATGTTGTCGGGCGGGACGAATTTTACATCGTAGTCCTCCGGCTTCGCCTGTGAGATCTCCCAGTTCTGGCAGAACTGACATGACAGGGGACATCCGGCGGTGGCAAGAGAGTATGCCTGGTTTCCCGGGAGGAAATGGTAGAATGGTTTCTTCTCTATCGGGTCCACATGAATCGCGATGGGTCGTCCGTAGACGAGGCTTCTGAGCCGTCCCTTCACATTCATCCTCGCCCTGCATTTCCCGCGCTCGTTCTCTTTCATCACACAGCCCTGCGCGCACAAAAGACATTTCACAAATCTTTCTTCGTGGTCAAAGCTTTTCCTGCCGCCTGTCTCGGAGGAGGAGTGGCATCTGAGGCAATCTGCGTTTATCGATTCTGTCGACACCCAGTATCTCGCGATCGGCTGGTCCGCGAGAAATTTCTGATATGGGTTTACCTCGGGAATCCGCTCCACCCACGAAAGGAGTTGCCGGAAGAGTGCTGGCGAAGAGAGCGCGGCATACGTGCTACCGGCGGCTAAACCTGATATGGAGATGAACTCCCGCCTGGAGAGATCACGCCGGATCATTTTACTTCGTCGTCCTCTGATGAATCCCGGCGGAAGTTCGGGATAATTTCTCACACGATACAGCTACCATTATGAATCGTCCTTCCTTTAAATTCCTGGCGAAATCGATTCTGCTGGTGCTTGACTCTGAAAAAGCGCGGTTATAATCGGCCCCGTCCTACTGCATCCCGGAAAAATGTAAAATTCTCGCGCGGAAGTTTCAAGCGGGCAGGTATTCCGATAATTGATTCTCAGTATCGGGTTCTCTATTATTCTAAATCACTTCAACAAGCAACTACGCAAGAGCGGAAATGGATCAATCAGAAATATATCGGGACAAATCGCCGTCACCTAAGTCAAAGGGAACTCTCGCCGCATTGCATTTCCTGATTGTCGTTGTGGCGTTGTTGATTCTCTTCGGCGGCCAACATCAGGAAAGCTCGGCGCTGCGACGTTTATTGCTTGCGATGGCCGCGAGCCTTTACTTCCTGCGCGTGCTGGCGACAATCGTTGTCTTCATAAAACGAAAAGTTGGCTGGAGCGAAGTCGCCATGATTGCCGTGTGGGTGGGCCTCATCGATATTCTCATCGCCTACTTCGGCGCGATGAGCGATGTGAGGGTAGGAATATGGACGCTTGTCGGCGGAGTAATGGTACTAATGGGTTCTGCGATCAATACGGGATCGGAGTGGCAGAGGATGGTTTGGAAACGGCGTCCGGAGAACAAAGGTCATCTCTACACAGGCGGTATGTGGAGACTTTCGCGCCATGTGAACTACTTCGGAGATATTGTCCTTTTTACGGGGTGGGTTCTGATGTCGGGGCAGCCTGCACTTCTCATCATACCGGCACTGATGTTCGGCAGCTTCGCGTTCGCCAACGTACCGGCGCAGGACAAATATCTTGCAGACCGTTATGGCGACGAGTACAGGTCTTATGCGAAGCGAACCGCGCGCCTGATACCTTTTGTTTACTGACTCAGATAAACACCCTCATTCGATTCCAAATCTCTGCGAACGGGATATTGAACCCCCTGCAAACGAATACGGGCAGATTGTTCTCGTAAGGCATGGAATACTTGTCGCGTATGATCGCAGCTTCGGTTACCGAATCGCAGACTTCAAGGTTTCCTTTCAAAGTCCCGCCGATCACCAGGACCGTTGCGAACGTGCTGTCTCCTTTTCCCCAGAACCAGTAGTTGTTGTGTCCGCTGATTACTTTAGGGAGCGGATATCGGGAGCGATAAAAGTCTATCGCGCCGGCGTCGCCGTAGTTGCGCGCAAAGACTACCGTCTGTTTCCGTTCATCGGGGGGAAGTGAGAGATATACCTTCGAGACAGTTGCGGCCATATTCTCCCACCCGAACATGTCGGCATAGAATTGCGGAAGCGACGCCACTTCGTTGGATTCGCCCGAAGAAGGGGTGATCCCGGTCGCCTTCGAATAATCGATGAACGTCTGGACCGGGAGAACCGGAAGGGCGAATGGGAGCAGGAGCAATCCGGAAATAGTGACCACCGAAGGTATCGCGATTCTCGTCCAGCCGAAACCGCGGCGGGACGCTTTCCGCTCGAACATCACTCCGCCGCCGGCTAAGAGTATCGGGAACGCGGGCGCTATATACTCGGCTTTCGAATGCCAGTTGATAATCAGAACTACGAAAGAGACCAGGAACAGGTGTCCCACCAGGCGGAACTTCTTTCCTTCTTTATTGAAGAAGAAAAAATAAATTCCCGCCAGCCAGACGGGTAAAGCGAGAGGGTTCATAGCCAGTATCGTGTCCGATATAAAGTTCAGAGGGTTCTGAGATGCGTATTTGATGGATGATGCATTGTGTATGAACTCGAGCGTCGCGAAGTTGTGCGTAATGTTCCACACGATGTACGGACTGAATATGACGAGGGCGATAATCGCCGCGATGTACGGCCATATCGTCTTGAGGTGAATCCTCTGCGGTGTCAGCAGGAGTCCGACGAAAAGACTAAATCCGAACCAGAGCATGTCTATCTTGTTAAGCAATCCGAGACCGAGAACAACACCGAGGAGAATCCACAATTGTTTTATTCGTAAACCGCCCTCTTCCGACTGAACGATGAGCAAAACGATATATGCCCCGAGCGACCAGAAGAGCCAGTCGAAGCTGTTCATGGAATATATCGTGTTTGTTCCGAGAAATTGCGGAGTTATGGCCATCGTCAGGCAGGCGAGCGTTACCGCAAACGTTCCGCCGTTGAGCTTTCGGGCGATCAGCCCGGTCACGTACACCGTTATGCCGGACGCCAGTGCAGGAAGTAGTCTCAACGCGAATATCGAGTCGCCGAAGAGCTTAATGCTGATGAATAATATGAAGCTCGAGAGTGGAGGCTGGTCGACATACCCGGCTGCGAGGTGCCTGCTGCAGGCGATGTAGTAGAGCTCGTCGCGGAAATAGCCGTAATGCGCGAACGCATTTGAGAAAAGATGGACCAGTATCTCGGCGAGCGCAAACGCGAAGATGATGTGCGTGATGCGCCGCCCGGAATTCTCGTTGGAACCAGTATTATCCATTAGTCTCTCGCTCCGATTTGTATATGGCTTACCTACGGAATCCGTGAATATCAAGCCGCAATCCCAACGTTGGTCATAACGGATACGTTCCCTCGAAGTTACCGCCCGAGAGAGGAAGACCACAGTTTGGGTCCGGAAACTTCATCCTTTTATAGTCAGTACAATCGCAAGCGCTGCTTTGATTCGCTCGACCTGAGGTTCATCGAGTTTCCCGATGCGTCTGATTAACCGCTGCTCCGATATCGAGCGGAGCTGGAAGCAATCTGCGGCAGAGTCCTTGTCGAGCCCGTTCCCGTTCGACGGCTCGATCTTCACCATCCATGGTGCGACTGAGAAGTGGTCTTTCCAGTCGGTGATCGGTACCACCATCTTGAGCGGCAGGCGGCCGAGGTTATCGTCGTTGACGATGACGCATGGACGGGCCTTCGAGATTTCGGCACCCACGGTCGGGTCGAGGGTTATTAGCCAGACGTCACCTTGGTTCATAGAAGTTTTCCATGTCGAGATCTGTGAACGAAGTGAGGTCTTTGTCGGTTTTATAATCCTCGAGAAGCTCTCTCGCAGCCCGGCGTAATTCTCTCTTATTTCCCTCTTTCTTAAGCGATTTGAGGGCTTTTTCAATTACCAGGATACGATCCTGGATAGGTAGGTCTTCGATTTCTTTGAGTATATCTGTAGTCTTCTTGCTCATGCCCGCTCTGACGAAGTAAGATAAGAATTTCTTGTCTTAATGTTCCAAACCGATTTTGAGAATCATGCTCCTTTCCGCGCGTCAAGGGGGAAGCGATTGTCGCAAGCACGGAGACAAGTCACGCTTCGAATCGACAAACCCATTGGCAACTCTGTCCGCGATAAGTACAATGCGGCAGACTAGAACTTCCAATTGATGCTGTAAACGTATTCGGCAGTCCTGGGGTTGCGTACCATCACGATCAAATTCGCCACGAAATCATTCCAGAAATGCATGGCAATTGTTTCTCCAAGGTTGTACCCGTTTTCCTGGTAGCGCCAGCCCATGTAAAAACCGCCGATAGCCGCACTCAGGCCGTAAGCCAGATTCCCACGCGGTACATGCCACAGACCGAAAACCACCGAACTCACGACGAGACCGACTGCCGGAGTGCTTAGCTCCGTCGCTTCGGTCTGCACTACACCGCGGAACATCATTTCCTCGCCCGCGGCGACGAAAATGGTCTGTAAGGCGCCGACACCGCCCATGAGCAGCATTGCCTGCACAGGAGTCATTGTTCTGTTGAACATCGTCACGTTTCTTGCCAGGGAAAGTGGTTTGCTGTCTTTGTTGTATAAGTAATTCGCGGCGCATCCGACGAACACGGGAGCGAGTACCCAAGGGTCGGTCAGGTATTTCGGTTTGAACGGCGAAAGCATCAGGCTCGGAATACTCGTCTGGTCCATGGTAACCTTGTTGATGGTCGATGTCCGGTCGTGCAGTTCCCTGAAAGAAGAAAACAGGTCCATGAAACCGATGTCCTCAAGCAACCAGTCCGTGGCATGGGCGGTCACCAGATATGAATCGGATTGGGGGCTGTATCCTCCATCTCTCCGGTAGAGCAGATTGTTGTCGGTGAACGGATATCCAGGTCCGGAAGGGCCAGCGGCGTCCAGCAATTGTTTACGTAGCAGAAGCAAGCCGAGCTCAGTACCGAGAAATGCTGTTCCAGCTTTCCAGCCTCCGTCGGCGAAATGCACGGCACCGAAATAGGGTATCGAAAAACCGTTCGCGTCTGAGATTCCTTCAAGGATGGTACCCGTCATGGCGGTCAGGAAAGTGGCCGCGAATGCGGAGCGAACGCTGTCAGCGCTCGTGTCCTGCGCGACGCTGTCGGCGCCGACTTGTGCTCGTGCGCGCACCGCCAAAGTAAAGATCAACGGAAATAGTATGCAGGCTGCCGACCTTCTCGATATGAAGAAACTCATCCGTTAAACCTCCCCGCACGTTTGTGCTTGCACTGTCCGGCCGCAACGACGCATGCATCCGGCCCGCTGAATCTAGGTCAAGTTAAGCTGCCCGGCTTATGATCGCAAGGCTGATTTTATCTCAGTATCTCACCCAGCTCCGCCGTCCAGGTGCACCCCGGGTAGTTCGCGCACCCGGCGAAGAACCCGCGCCGTCCTTTCTTCACTCGAATCTTCCCGGCACAGATGGGACAGCTCTGTCCGTTCTCTTCGAGAACAGCCTCGATGATCTTCCCGTCTGCCGGCACCGTGACGCACTGGTTGTCGGCGCACTGTGCCACGATCATCCCCTTCATTTCCCTGAGCTCCATCTTCCCGCCGCAGACGGCGCAGTGTGCATCCACTTCCCGGTTGCCCGTGCCCGTCAGTTTTGAACTCTTCCTCGGCAAAATAAAATTGAAGGTCTTTGCTATCTCGGGAATGCCGATCCTTATGCCGACCGGTTCCTTTTTCCCGAGTAAGTCGAAGACATGGAGATACTTCTTGTCGATGAGCCAGAAGAAAAGCTCCGACTTGTCCGACGTCACGAGGTTCGTGTTCTTCAGCTTCTGCTGCAGGAGACTCATCTCCAGCGATTTGAATTCCTTGGATGCCTCCACTTCCTTGTTGAGGACGTACTTGAAAAACTGAAGCTTGGCCTTTATCGGCTGTACGAGTCGCAACTCTTCCGAAGATTCCTGTATGTCACGCAAAAGCGGGACTGTGCTGTCGACAAATCCACGATGGATCGCGAGTCCGGGAAAGTTATTCCCGATGTAGTGCCTGGCTTTGCTGTCGTCGATCTGGACGGTGTTAACGACTTTGTCGCGCTTGAGCTTGTCGAGTACGAACCTGAGAAGCGACCCTTCGGTGGACCTTTTGGAAAGGTATTCGAAATTGCCGACGAAGAGGAGACGCTTCTTCGCGCGTGTCATGGCAACGTTCAGTAGCCGCTCGCCTTCGGATATGTCGTCGGGATCCTCTCGCTCGTATGTCGCAAGGAGGACGCCGAGCGGGAGAGGGTTGTCGTCGACGAAGTCGAATACGATGACGTCGCGCTCGTTGCCCTGGAATGTGTGTACCGTGGCTGCCGAGATGACGGCGCTGTCGAGATTCATGCTTGTCAGGACGCTTCGAAGGAACCGAGCCTGCGCGCGGTAAGGCGTAATGATTCCGACGGTTTTCGCACCGTGCTTGAGAGCGTCGACCGCGAGATCTATTGCCGTGACTCCGGAGAAAATATTGACACGGCTGTTCGATGTGGCTTCGCGGAAAGCCTTCGAGTCGAGCTTCGAGGTATCGTAGAAGACTACGGGCTCCTGTTTAGGCTCGGACGATTTTATCTGCTGGCTTGCCTTCAGCCTGCCGGCGTAGATCCTGTCGTTTATGAGGTCCATGATCGCGAGCTGCATTCGGTACTGAATTTCCAGAGTGCTCATCCGCGGATGCTGCTTCGCCATAAAACGGTGCATTTTCGTTTCGCGGAATATGTCTTTCCCCAGTACGTTCAGAACCTTAGTCGACGATTGCGTGATCGGCGGGATCTGCATGAAGTCGCCGAATATCGCCACCCTCTTCTTGGCGAGCGATGCTGCGAAAGCGACATAGGGCACATACAGCATGCTCGCTTCGTCGATCAGGACGGTGTCGAACTTCCGCGACGAAACCTGGGAAGAAATCGCGGCCTTTGCCGCGGTACATGCGACGAGGTTCGCCTGCTGGACAATTTTGCTCTCCTTGCCGTAAGCTTCCTCGCGAAGCGAGTAAAGCTTCTCACGCATGTTGGAGAGCTTCTCCTGGTTCGGTCCCCGCTTCGATCGCGGATTTCTCATGCGTGTCATGACGCCGCGGATGTCGGTCTCGATTTTCTCGATCGACGCGTAAAGCCCCGGATTCTTGTCGCGCGATACGTACTGCGGGAGAGACCACGGGAAATCTGCAAGGTCGGGGAGGCGCGGTATTCCGAAGCGGACGAATTTTCCCTCGAAGTATTCGTTATCCTCCTGAAGGTATTCGAGAGTTTTCTGGAGCGCGACGTCGACCGCTATGTTGGTGTTCGAGATGATCAGCACTTTTTCACCGAGCGCGACAAGGTTAGCGGCGGTGAATGCAAGCGTCTGGGTCTTGCCGGTTCCCGGTGGTCCCCACACGAACGAGACCGGCTTCTTCAGCACGGCTCGCGCGGCCCCGATCTGAAACTCATTTAATTGTTTAGGATCGAGGGTCAGGTCATCCTCGAATGCCTTCTCAGCGTCTTCATCGAAAAGCGTTTCAAGCGTCTCGATATCCTTGTCTTCCAGGCTGTCGAGGCGTTCGATCAGCTGCTCGAGGAGAAAGAACGGCGCGGTCCGCAGGGTCGCCTGTTCGACGGCATCGCCAATGTCGTTCTGCAGAAGCAGGACTATCCTGTCGCCGTCGACGGATATGACGGAGCCGTGAGTGATGTCTCCGCCGACTTCGATCTCGACCGGCATGTCCTCGACTATCCTGACTTCGTCTTCCAGCCTGAACTCGTAGAGGAATTCCGTGTCGGCGTTGCCGATGAATTTGCCTGCGACGAGCGAGTAGTTTCGTGAAGAGTAATTTCTCAGCGCCTCGATTTCATTTTGGAGCGCCGTGATGTAAAGTGAGATGCGTTTTTGAAGATCAGCGTGATTTTCCGTAAGGTTCATGATTCCCTATTCTCTTGTGAATCCGATCGGGCGTTTAGGTTTCTCCGGCGGAGGCGACATTAGATCCGCTATTGCCCGGAATATCGCCTGAATTTCTTCGTCGTGTTTTTCGAGTTTCATTTCGAGCCGTTTCAATTTGAGTGCCGGTTCTTTGTGGGCAGAGATGATCTCCCTGAGTTTCACGAACGCGCGCATGATCGCGATGTTGACCTGTATCGCTCTTTCGCTTCGCAGCACGCTTGACAACATGGCGACGCCTTGCTCAGTGAAGGCGCGAGGAGGGTATCTTCTGCCTCCCCGGTTTGAGGTCACAATCTGTGACCTCAAACGGGCAGACTCGCGTTCGTTCAGCTCGAACATGAAATCTTCAGGAAAGCGGGAGGCATTTCGTTTCACCGCCTGTAGCAAAACTTTCGTCCCTACGCCATATAAAGCCGCAAGATGGAAATCAAGTATGACTTTCCGGCCCCTTACCAGGAGTATCTTGCTTTCAATCAGTTCTGTGGGGATCAGATCGCGATCTCTTTTCATTCCTTCTTCTCCGAATCCTATGGCAATTCACTTTAGCTTTTTCGCCACCACGACCGGCTTCTTGTATATCGCCAGCGAATTGCCATCTGGACCGGTTACTTCCATGAATAAAATATACAATCCGAACCTAACAATCTTCCCAGAGCCGTCCCTGCCGTCCCACACCAGCCTTCCCGTAGATGGAACGACAATATTGTCTGCCGGAGTCGCGATCGATCTCCCCATCGTGTCGAAAATTCTGATCCGGATTTTCACGGAGGTGACTGGAAAGGAGTAGGTGACGAATGTGAAATCGTCATGCCCGTCGCCGTCCGGGGAGAAAGGATTCGGCGACACTGAGATGCTGCCGGTTGTCCGTGAAGGGCTTATGAAGAGGCTGTTTCTGCTTCCGGGTGTGCCTCCCGGCTTCGAGACACATGTGGACCAACTTGTCTTCTCACCGGAAGGGAGGGTTGGGTTAATCTTTTCCAGCGAACGACCCGCCGTCTTTGCAATGTCGGCATTGTGCCATGATGGAAGGTAACTCACGCTGTCGACTATGTTGCCGGAAGGGTCCTCGATCACGACGCGATCGCCGTCGTCGCGTAGACTCAGCGATTTCACGATACCCACCATGTTCGTGTCGGGAACGAGCGCCAGGACGGAAGAATCGGAGGAGATAATATAGTAGTCGCCCTGGGCAAGGAATAATGGAAACTTGGAATATTGGAATAACCTGGGCTGCGAAGACGATGTGTTGAACGTCCAGCGCGACAAATCGATCGGGTTTGCGGATTGATTGTATAACTCGAAATATTCTCCCATCGATCCTTTCGTGAACATGATTTCGTTTATGACGAGCGACTGAGGTTCATACCCGACGCTGAAGACGGCAGACAGCGTGTCGTTCCAGTTTCTCGGGTCGTCTTTAAGCGAGACGGCTGCCTTCACGACGTAGGCGCCCGAATTCGGCGGAGTAAAGTCGAATTGCACGTTAATGCTGTCTTTCGGAGAAAGTGTTTGAATGATGTTCCTTGTCTCCCTGTAAATCCTCGAGGGGTCGATGATGCCGGCGACATCGAAGCTCACCGGAATGCCGGAGACGGGTTGCCTGCCGCAGTTGGTCACAACGACGGAGATAGTTCCCGCGCGTCCGGGAGCTGCCGGCGCGGCGGAGATGTCGATGCGTCTGATCGCGGCATCGACGGGAAGAATCGCCACACTGTTCAGCAAACCGGGAGTCGCTCCGGTCGTGTCCGCGCTTTCCGCCCAGTTCGTGGAGTCGCTTACTGCAAGAAAGTCTATCCTCTCGAGAGACCGTCCCGTGTCTCCACCGAAGGACGGACGGTAGTCGATAGTGTCGAGCAGACTTCCGAGATTATCGTGAAGCGCGACGCCCGCTCCGGCGTTGTTCAGCGTCGGCACGGATTGGATCACCAAGTCTCTCGCATTGTCATGAAGCCGCTGGACGGACGAATCCTTGCATAACACCAGATATCCGGCCGGCGCGATAATTGTCCCCGGCTTGATTCTCACCGCACTTGTGTGGCTCGAGATCCTGAAATCGGAAAGATCGACCGCTGCGCCGCTCGTGTTGTACAATTCTATCCACTCCGCTTCGGGGCTCACGGGAGCGTACATCAGCTCGTTGATCACGACGGTAGAAGGGGCGAGCCCCACTTTTAGAATGAAGCTCCTGGAATTATTGGATGTCCTTTCGTCGCTGGCGGAGTTGACAACTATTCCGAATCGGTGGGAGCCGAAGGTAAGCGCGCCGGTTCTAAGGCTGAGTTCTACCGAATCTCCTGGAGATATCTCCCCAACTACGACTGAATCGCGTAATTCGTTCGCATCGTATCTAAGGTCGCTGTTCGAGTCCTGAAACAGAAAAACGGTTGAAGTCCCGCTTGTGCGGAGTCCCGCATTGACGATGCTTGCAGTTATCACCGCCGCGTTGCCGGATTGAAGTGTTGCGGGCGACCAGCTGACAGCGCCGACTGCCAGGTCGTGATCGCGCGGAGTAACGCTGTTAATTCGTCCCGGTGTGCTCTTCGACGTGTCGATACACGTCTCGAAGTTTTGAGGATCGTTCGAGCTTCCATTAGCGAGGATTCGTTCCAACGACTTCCCGCCTGAATTTCCTCCCCATGAAGGCGAATATGCGACGCTGTCGATTGTCGTCCCGGATTGATCGCGTACTATAACGGCATCTCCGGAATTGTTGAGCGAAGGAATCGACAGGACGATTACGCAAGACTGAAGGCCGGGATGATATTCAAGGAATGAAGAGTCATCCGCGATCACGACATAACCCGACGGCGGCAGGACGCGATCCGGTTCTTTCACTCGCGACATCGTTCCGGAGTTGTCGCCAATCATGAAACCCTCCAATGAAATGGAATCGGTTGAAGCGTTGAATAGCTCGACCCATTCCGGTTGCGGGCTTGTAGGCGCATACATGATTTCATTCACCACGAATGAACCAGGTTTGTACGAAAGTACAATTCTCGAAATGAACTTATTATTGGTCGTGTCCTCGTCTGAATTCAGATCGAGAACCGCGATGGCGTTCGAGCGGCCCGGTTGATTCATTTCCTTCATTAGGTGAAGACAAAGGGAATCTTCGGGTTCGAGAGTGTTGCCTGTAGTAGTAGCGGCAAGCTCATGAGGTTGTGCGGATGAGTCGCCGTCATAATCGATGAATATGTTAAGTGAAAATGAAGTCACCGGCTCTTTTCCTGTATTCTTCACAAGCACTTCGAATTCAAGTTTTGATTCGGCGGGAGAATAGGAAGCTGAGAAGTGCGAGATCGCGAGATCGATTCTCCTCATGGAAATACTGTTTATCCTCCCGGGCGTGCTTCCGGCGGGATCGACAGATGTTCCCCAGTTGCTTTGGACTCTGGATGGAGCGGATGCGGATTTTCTCTCCAGCGATTTGCCTCCGCTGCCGCCCCATGACGAAGCGTAGTAAACGGAGTCGACGAGCTTGCCGTACTCATCATGGACGGCGACGGTATCGCCGGTGTTCACCAGAAAATACTGCGACCAGTCGACGACGATGTAGCTCCCGGCAGCCTCTGGATGAAAATTTGCGAACTCATTCGAGTTTGTGAGCACAAGGTAAGAGTGTGGAGAAATGTAGCGGTCCGACAGCCTGAGAGCATAACGGACACCGTTCTTATTATGAATCGTCCACTCTTTTATGTTGACGCTGTCGGGGCCGCTGTTGTAGAGTTCGACCCATTCCGGCTGTCCGCCGGAAGGGGCGTACATGAGTTCATTGACCACGACTTGTGCGTAGCCCACACTCGTCACCATACACACCGCAAGCGCAGATTTCCATTTCATGTCCGTCCCCCCGCGATTTCATTCCCTGACGGTGAAAGTTGCTATCCGGCGTGCTAAAAATCAAACACGAGTAGTTATGTTGTCCGCTTATAGCTTGTCAGAAGCTGCTTATGTCTCTTCCGAAGATCGATGCCTTAATCCAATCGAAGAGCACGAGAATCTTGTTCTTCATGCTTACGAGCCGGGTCAGGTATGCGGATCTCCAGAAAAGAAAAGTCGCAAAGCCACGTCCTTTAACATTAGGAAGGTCCGCGAGCGCGCGCCTGTCGCCGATGTACGCGAGCATCCCGAGATTCTTGTAGCGGAACGGCTCCGCCTTCTTCCCGAGTGCCGTACGATTGAAAGAGCAGGCGAGATATTTCCCTTCCTGCTGCGCGACCTGCGCAGTGGCCGGATAATTCTCGTCCTCGGATGTCGCGCAGTCCCCGGCTGCGTAGATGTTCCTGGTACCTGGAACTCTGAGGAACTCGTCGGTGAGGAGACGGGAAGCGCGGTTTTTCGGAAAAGGAAGTGACTGCAGAAGCTTCGTCGGCCCGATTCCCGTCGACCACACTACCAGTCCGTGCTGGATCACCGTACCGTCATGGAGCAGGATGGTTTTTTCCAGAACTTCCTTCACGGGTGAATTGGTCTTTATGACGATGTTCTGCCGCTGGAATATTTTCATGGCATACTCCGACAGCTTTGAGTCGAATGTGCCGAGAATTTGTGTTGCCGCTTCCAGCAGCGTTATCGTCGCATGAGGTGCGAGTTTCGGGTACCATTTAACGAGGTCGTCCTTTATGAAGTCGCTGAGTTCCGCCGCGAACTCGACGCCTGTCGGCCCACCGCCCACCACCACGAAATGCAGAAGCCTCTTCTTTTCTTCGTCGGCAGTGCCCGGCACGGCGGCCCGCTCGAAATTCTCTATTATCTTCCCCCTTATCTTACGGGCATCTTGAAGCTCTTTAAGGAACAATGCGTGCTTTTCAACTCCCGGTATCCCAAATGTGTTATTCACCGCCCCGACTGTGATCACGAGATGATCGTATTCCAGGTCAAAGATCTCCTTGCTCTGTACCGTCTCGCATTTCACAATGCTCTTCTCCGGATCTATCGAAATACATTCCGCCTGGTAGTATCTGATCTCATTTCTTGAGGATCTTATCGGTTCGATTATGCTGCGGAATTCGATCGTCCCGACCGTGGTACTGGGAAGAAGGGGCGTGAAAAGAAAGTGATTGCGCGGACTCACGATTGCGATTTTGTATAGAGAGAGGTCGATCCTTTTGACAAGGCTCAGAGAAGCGAAACCGCTTCCGAGGATTGCCAACCTCTGTTTTTCGGCTGCCATATTGTTTGTCTTTCGATGGTTAGGGTGTCTCGTTACCTAACACTAAATACACCCCGATAGTTTATCCGGGAGAAGGGAAACTTCCATTATGCCAAACGATCGCGGCTGCTACACCTGCGAGCACAGGCATACGGGGAGAGGGTGTGTACCTGCAGTCGTTTGGGAACGGGTCAGTAAGTTCCTGCAAACATAGAGCGAAGGTCGAAAGAAGGCGCCCTGGATTTGCTGGCCAGCATAACGTACGTCCTGGCGAGCATGTCCTTACCGGCGCCGAGCACTGTGCTGATCATGCCTATAGCCTCGCCGTATTCGACCGGCGGGAGGTTCTTCACGACGAACCTCCATGCCGCTTCTTCGAGCACGTTGAAAGCGGTCTGGACTTCAGAAAGATCGAAACCTGTTTCGTATCGTTCCCGTGCGATGGTCTCCGAGTATGATAGCATCGGCCCGAGGTTTTTCTCCGCGATCGCCCTGACCGCAAGAACGTAGAGAGCTTTCAATTTCTGGCGGTTGTGCTCGGCACCTTCTTTATCATAGTGGGTAAGATGAGACCGTGAAAGAGAAGTCTCCGCTTCGGAGATTATCTCGTTCATTCGCTCGTGAAGGAGTTGGCTGAGTTCCATGATAAGCCTCCGGCATTTGTCTCAATATAACCGGTGCAGTCCGGGAAATTCCACTTCCAATTCCGGCGGAAGCATGCTTTTTTGCATTTCCGTTTCGTGATCGTAAAAAAAAGAAGGCCGGTTGTGAACCGGCCTCATATGTTGCGGATCGGAATCTTTCGTCGAATCAACGGATCAAATCGCCCGGGCGAGTTGAACAATCCCATAATCCACGATTCCGACATTCCATTCTTCTAGTTCTCGTCCGTCACGCAGCCTTCGGAAGCGGAAGAAACGTTCTTGATGTACTTATAAAGCATACCGCTCTTTGCTCTGTAAGGCGGTTCCTTCCACGCCTTCAGACGTCTCGCGATTTCTGCATCCGGCACTTCAAGCACTATCGTGTTCTTCTCGGCGTCGATAGTTATTTTGTCTCCGTCGTGCACCACCGCGAGCACCCCGCCTGCCTGGGCCTCAGGGGTTATGTGACCTACGACGAAGCCGTGTGTGCCGCCGGAGAATCTGCCGTCAGTGATGAGGGCGACGCTCTTCCCGAGCCCTGCGCCCATGATGGCGGATGTGATAGTCAGCATCTCACGCATTCCGGGTCCGCCTTTTGGTCCTTCATACCTGATTACCACCACATCCCCCGGAGCGACCTTCTTCTCTTCGAGTGCTTTTAAAGTATCTTCTTCCGAATCGAAAGCCTTGGCGGGGCCGGAAAAGCGCAGTCCTTCCTTGCCGGTGATCTTCGCGACCGCTCCCTCCTTCGCGAGGTTACCGTATAAAATCTGGAGATGACCGGTCTTCTTGATCGGGTCGGAAAGCGGGTGAACGATCTTCTGCCCGGCCTTCAGATCTGCAACCTTCTCGATATTCTCTCCGAGTGTCCTTCCGGTCACGGTCATGCAGTTGCCGTCGAGAAGACCCTCCTTAAGCAGCATTTTCTGCGCTGCGGGTATCCCGCCGATGTCGTTGATGTCCTCCATCACGAATTTACCGCTCGGCTTGAGCTCCGCGATGTACGGCACTCGGTTGCTGACGTTCTGGAAATCGTCGATCGTCAGCCTGACACCGACGGATTTCGCGATGGCTATGAGATGGAGCACCGCGTTTGTCGAGCCGCCGAGAGCGGTCACCATCGTGATGGCGTTGATGAACGACTGCTTCGTCATGATGTCGCGCGGCTTCAGGTCTTTTTCAAGAAGGCCCAGGATGGCCTTTCCGGCGGCTAGACACTCCTTCTTCTTCGCGTCGCTATCCGCGGGAAGCGACGAGCTGTATGGAAGAGACATGCCCAGAGTCTCGATTGCTGTGGCCATTGTGTTTGCCGTGTACATTCCGCCGCAGGCGCCGGGCCCAGGGCATGCGTGTTTCACGACCTCGTTCATTTCGGCTTCCTTTATATTTCCCGCAATGAATTCGCCGTATGACTCGAAAACCGAAACGATATCCAGCTTCCGCTCACCGAGGTGGCCGGCCCTTATTGTCCCGCCGTAGATCATCAGGCTCGGGCGGTTCAGTCTTCCCATCGCCATGACGGAGCCCGGCATATTCTTGTCGCATCCCGGAAGCGAGATATTCGCGTCGTACCACTGTGCCCGCATCACAGCCTCGATCGAATCGGCTATGATTTCCCTCGAAGGGAGCGAAGACTTCATTCCTTCGGTCCCCATCGAGATGCCGTCGCTCACGCCGATCGTGTTGAAAATCAGTCCTACCATGCCGGCTTCCTGAACTCCCTGCTTTACAACTTTCGCGAGATCGTTGAGGTGCATATTGCATGTGTTTCCCTCCCATCCCATGCTTGCGATGCCGACCTGCGGCTTTACCATGTCATTGTCCTTCAGGCCGACGCCGTACAGCATCGCCCGCGAGGCGGGCTGAGATGTCTTCTGTGTCAGCTCCGAGCTGTATTTATTCAAACCGCTCTTCATTTCTGTTTTCCTCCTTCGGAACTCTTATTATCTGAAAATTCTGCTGTTGGAATATAAATAATAGTGACCACCGTTTCATCGATAGGGAAGAGGGAACTCCCGGAAAAAGTATCCCGCTATTTCTTTGAATCAAGATGAAACTTGTGAAGGAACCTGTGGAACACCGGTGCGAAGAGGACTGCGACTGCCGCGAGGAATATGATCCCTGAAAACAGAGCGTAGGCCGCCGCGAACAGCTTTCCCGCTGTTGTGTGCAACCGGTTCACCGGTCCCATTCCGCCGAGTATCATCGCAGCGTTTACGGTGGCGTCAATCCATCCGAGTCCCTCGAGGAAATGATATCCGATTATCCCTATTGCAAGCGATACCGATATCAGCGCAAATGAGAACAGCCCATGTCTGGCGACTCTCCTGACGTATTTCGTGCGCGGCAGGAGCGGATCGTTTCGATGCTCGAACATTTTTAGTCTCCGGTTGATTTGAGAATATAACCCCCGCAGAATGCATTTGGCAAAGAGGAATTATTTGATCGCCGGGACACTCAAGGCATCAAATGAACGGATCCGGTCCAGGGTCACATGGATTGAGAGGCAGGCAAAGTACTTCGCGTTTTCCCGATTGTGCGGAGAGTCAATATTAATGATTGGAGAAATACTAAAAGGTCCCTTCCGTGTTTTGATGTCTGCCGGAATAAGGCTGGCCGGAGCAGAAATACCTTGAGTAAACCCTTTTTGTTTCTTACTATAATTAATCCTCGACGAATGTTTCTATCACCTATAGAACTGAGTGTAAGACAAAACATGAAAAGAATCATCCTTGCAGTGGCTATTTGTGCCGTCTGCTCTTCCATCGCATTTGCTCAGGCTCAGAACGGTCAGCAGCAACAGCAGCAAAACGCCATGAATGTCCTCCAATCGCCGTACGGCGGCACCACCGGACAGACTCAGGGAATGGGGATCCCGAGTACCAGCATGTTTACATCTAGCGCCGAATTGTACCGTAACCTGCAGAGTCAGGGCGTTACCATTCAGCCGCCGGCATATGATGCTCCGGTAGACACCAACAAGTACGTCCTCGGTCCGGGCGATCTTGTAAATATAGGAGTCTGGGGAGCCACACCGATGTCCTACACACTCAGCGTAACCCCGGAAGGAACTCTCGTTATTCCGGCTTACGGCGTTCTCAGAGTCGGCGGCATGACGATAGCGGCGGCAAAAGACCGCGCGGTCAGACTCCTCGGCGAGCAGTATAAGAACGCAAAGATCACTCTGACACTCGTTTACCCGAGGACATTTTACGTGATCGTGGCTGGCGAGGTCAAAACCCCCGCCCGCTATATGGTGAATGCATTCGACCGGGTCGACCGGGTCTTCACCCTGGCTAACCTCCCGAAGTTTGCCGGCGACGCATCCCCACTTCCCCCATTTTCATTGAGAAGAATAAAACTCGTTCACCCCGACGGCAAGGTCCAGAACGTCGACCTGCTGAAGTTCTATCAGTCGGGCGACGTCTCCGATGATCCGTACCTTCAGCAAGGAGATGCCGTGGTGGTCCCGAGGGAAGACTTTGCGCTCGGAAGTCTGAGCATCTCCGGAGGCGTCAAGATGGCCGGGACTTACGAATATGTACACGGCGACAGGATAAAAGACTTGCTTGAGATATCGCAGGGACTCACGCGAATTGCCGACTCTTCACACGTCGAGGTCTTCGAGCCGAACGGGCACGGCGGATACGCCGAGAGAATAGTGAACCTCGATGATTCTTCTTCGATAGATATGCCGATCCCCGCGAACACGAGGGTCGTAGTTCCCATCGATAGGAATAAGATGGATAATTACTACGTGTATGTGGACGGAGAGGTGAACGTCCCAGGGATCTATCCGATTTCTCCGGACACTACGACGCTGACTCAGATCATCAAGCTTGCGGGAGGATTTACGAAATGGGCTTCGCTTCCGGCCGCGGTGATTTACAGAACGAGGGAACCAAACGCCTTTACTCCTCCGCAGCCGACGAACCCGTCATTCTTCACTAATCGCGCTGCCGACGTTAGCCAGGAAGATCTCGCATACGCCTCACAGGAACTCTCCATGCGGGCCGGCAGAGAAGTCGTCTCCACGGATTTTCTGAAGTTGTTTGTCGACAAGGAAGAAAAATACAACGTCACGCTCCGCGCCGGAGACAGCATATATGTTCCGCAGAGTCAGCGTGCCGTTTACGTGTTCGGCCAGGTTCGCTATCCGGGATACATCAGCTATCACAGCGGCTGGAACTCGGAAGACTACATCGCTGCCGCCGGGGGAGCCAAAGAAGGAGCCGAGAGCGTAGTCAGGATCCTCAAACAGGGGACCTACCAATGGTACAAGCCCGGTGAGACTCAGATTGAACCCGGCGATTTAGTCTTCGTCCCACGTATTTCGATAAAGCCGGAATTGTATTCGTGGAATCTCTTCAAGGACATAATCGGCACAGTCGGTTCCGTCGCGTCGGTAGCCGTTACCGCAATCCTGCTTATACGGACATTGCAGGGTAAATAGAGAACAACCGCAAGTATGACAAAGGGCCCGCCGCAGCGATTGCCGGCGGGCTTTTTCATGATCGGCCTGTGTCATGGTACAGGCCAGATCAGGGTGGCAAACGATTTCATCTGGAGGCGCCGTGGCCGGTCGGAAGACTTCTTGTTGAAAAGAATTTGCATACACCGGCACATCGTGTGTTCGTATTTTCAAAGTCACTAATTTAGTCTTGACATGATGGACCGGCCCCGCGATTTGCCGGAGATATTTTCCTCTGCAATCGAGTTGACTTTGATAACCCTGTAACTTAGTTTCTGCTGTTAACGGGTCTCTGAAATCGTGCTTCGGAAACCGGTGTAGGATAGAAAAATCGTGAAAATCCGCGATTTGGGGCCTAATTCAAAAACGGAAAGAAAAACTGGAGGGAACAATGTCTGACGAGAAATCAGAAGCAATCAGAATTCAGGCGGGTCAGCGAAACTATTTCCTTGATGTGAAGGAGGCGAAGACCGGGTCCAAGTACCTGGTCCTGACCGAGAGCCGGAAGAATCAGGATGGAAAGTTCGATCGCCAAAGAATCATCATCTTCAAGGAAGGACTTACGCCGGTCCTGGACGCGCTCAAGAAAGTCGCGCCCGAGTTGGGAGTCAATCTCTGATTCGATCTGAATAGCGGAGGACGGGAGAGCGCGCGCCGTTGTCGACGCTCTTCCGTTTGGTTAAGAAATCGTCCGCTGTTATTTTTAATCGCCTAAATTCAAAACAGGAAGGAGTAGTCATGGCTCGTAGTGTAAACAAAGTTGTTCTGATCGGCAATCTCGGCAAGGATCCGGAATTGCGTTATGCTCCGAGCGGGGCCGCAGTCGTCAACTTCAGTCTTGCGACGAGCGAGCAGTGGAAAGATCAGGAAGGAAATCCGCAGGAAAAGACCTCATGGCACAACATTGTGATGTGGGGGAAACTCGCGGAGATCGCGGCGGAATACCTGAAGAAAGGGAACAAGATATACGTCGAAGGACGAATCCAATACAGGGACTATGAGGGTAAGGACGGCAACAAACGATACATTACCGAGATAGTAGCCAACGACCTGGTCATGCTCGGTTCACGCCAGGAGCGCGGAGAATCGTCGGGCGGATCGTTCGGGAAGGAGGAATCCGCACCGGGCGCGCCTCCGTCGGTCTCGGAAGAAAAAGATGACCTTCCGTTCTGATTCTTGAAGAAATATTTCCTGATCCAGGGTCGTCCAGGAAAAAGGACGACCCTTTTTGTATCTGTACTTTCATAGACTTTGGCCCGCGAATCGGCTAAATTTTTCCGGAGGACTTGAGATGAGTTTCCTGAAGATAAGCCACATAGCAATCGCCGTTGAAGACCTTGAGACGGCAAAGAAAGCGTTCGAGACTCTCGTCGGCAGCAAGGTGCAGGCCGTCGAAGAGGTGCCCGACCAGAAAGTGAAAGTCGGTATGATTCCGATAGGTGAGTCGCGTCTCGAACTCGCCGGGCCTACCGATTCCACATCGACGATAGCTAAGTTCATAGAGAAGCGCGGCGAGGGGATACATCATATCTGCTTTGAAGTCTCGGACATCAAGGCGGAGCTTGCGCGCCTGAAGGAAGCCGGTTTCCAGCTCATCGACGAGACGCCGAGGCTCGGAGCGGACGGACACCTGATCGCCTTCTTACATCCGAGGACTACCGGCGGCGTGCTGGTTGAGTTGAGCGAAAAAATGAAATGAGAAGGAGCAGCACAGCGCAGAGCGCGAAACGCGGGGGGATGCCTCTCCTGATCCGCTCCATGCTCTCTGCCCCATGCGCTTTGCTTTGATGCCAGGCCTTTACGAAGACATAGAGATCCAGGAAGTCGGCTTCGGGCTTAAAGAGAAGCTCGACAACCTCCCGCGTCTGCCGGGCGTCTACCAGTTCAGGAACGCCGACGGTAAGATCATCTACGTGGGCAAGGCGAAGATACTCAGGAACCGCGTCCGCTCCTATTTCCAGAAAGGTCATAACCACGACCCGAAGACGAAAGTACTCGTATCCAAAATCGCGGACCTGGAAGTGATCGTCACGGACTCGGAGATGGAAGCGCTCATACTCGAGAACACGCTCATAAAGAAGCTCAAACCGCGCTACAACATCGATCTCCGCGATGACAAGAGCTATCCTTATATAGTCGTGACCAACGAGCCGTTTCCGAGGGTCTACGTCACCCGGAAAGTAAGACAGGACGGTTCCCGGTATTACGGGCCATATACCGACGTAAAAACGATGAGGTTCGCACTGAAATCCGTCCGCGACATTTTCCAGATAAGGAGCTGCAAACTCCCGCTGACCGAAGAGGGAATCGCCAGAAAGAAGTGGAAAGTCTGTCTCGACTACCACATCGGAAAATGCGGCGGACCATGTGAAGGATTGGTTTCGCTCGAAGAATACAACGAGATGATCTCCCAGGTCGAGCGACTGTTGAAGGGGAAGACGCGGGATCTTATCGGCCAGCTTACTGAGAAAATGCAGGAGTATTCCGACAGGCTCGAGTTCGAAAAAGCGGGCGAGACCAAGAAGAAAATCTCGGCGATCAAGGTTTACACGGAGAAGCAGAAGATGGTATCGTTCGAGCTCATCGAGCGGGATATAATAGCCGCCGTGAGCGAAGACGACGACGGCTGCGGGGTAATCTTCAAGGTTCGTGACGGGAAGCTCATCGGCAAGCAGCATTTCTATCTCTCCAATGTATCGGAGCGATCGGAGTCCGAAATGATAGAGACTCTTATCGAGAGATATTACATAACGTCAGATTACGTCCCCCCGGAACTGTTCCTTTCTGCCGAGCCGACCGATATCGAGATGGTGGAACAGCTCCTCACAACGAAGCGAAGTGGCGATGTCAAGATAACCGTCCCTGATGAGGGCGAGGACCTGAAGCTGATCAGGATGTGCCGGGCGAACGCGAAGTTCATGTTGGACGAGCTGAAGATCCAGAAGGAAAAGGGAAAGGAGACGGTCCCGCATACCCTCCAGGCGCTTCAGCGCGACCTGCATTTACCAGCACCGCCGAGACGCATCGAGTGCTTCGACAACTCGAACATACAGGGAAGCGATCCGGTCGCGTCGATGGTCGTCTTCGTCGACGGCAAGCCGAGAAAGAGCGATTACAGGAAGTTCAAGATAAAGACGGTCGTTGGCGCGGACGACTTCGCCAGCATGGCGGAAGTCATAGAGCGCAGATACACGAGAGTCATGCGCGAGGGAGGACAGCTCCCGGATCTCGTCGTCGTCGACGGCGGCAAAGGCCAGCTATCCGCGGCGGTCGAGACATTGCACTCCATCGATCTCCCAAACCAGCCGATCGTAGGACTTGCCAAGAGGCTCGAAGAAGTATTTGTTCCCGGCGAAAGCGAGTCGATACTCCTTCCGCGGACGTCGTCCGCACTTAAACTTCTCCAACACATCCGCGACGAGGCGCACAGATTTGCAATTACGTTCCACCGGTCGCTGAGGGAAAGACGGGTAATCTCCACACAACTGACAGATATTGAAGGCGTCGGTCAGGCGAAAGCTACCAGGCTCCTGCGCGAGTTTGGCTCGGTGAAGGGAATAAAGGAAGCATCGGCAGAACAACTTGCGGCAGTCGTCGGCACGAAAGCCGCGGCTAATATAAAGGAGTTCTTTGCCGCTGAGGATGGAGAAAAATCCAAATCGCTCGGAGCGGACCACGAACTCTGAAGCAGCCGCCTTCCTCTATTGCGCTCTCGGCAGATAGCTCACCCACGCGAGCCGGCGGCGCCATTCATTTCCTCATAAGCGTTTAAGTTCAGGAAAACGACCGACGCTTTTATCCAACACCGGCCTGTTTTAAGCGTTGAATTAACGTTCAAATGTGGTAAATTTCATCTCGTTATCGAGCGGAGAACCTCATGAGCCGTAAGCTTCTTTTTGCGACGGTCGTGTCGGCGTTGGGCAGTTTCCTATTTGGCTTCGACACGGCGGTCATATCTGGAACGACAAAATTCATTACCGGTTATTTTCATCTCACCGATGCGACGCTAGGAATAACGGTCTCCATTGCTCTCTGGGGAACGGTCATCGGTGCAATAGCGGTCGGGAAGCCGGGCGACATACTCGGCCGCAAAAGACTCCTTTCGATATGCGGGGTATTGTACTTCTTCTCTTCTCTCGGATGTGCTTTCTCTTCGGGGTGGCATACCCTTCTCATTTCCCGGTTCGCAGGAGGTCTGGCTATTGGAGCGGCTTCTGTGATGGCACCGATGTACATCGCCGAACTGGCGCCGGGACGTCTTCGAGGAAGGCTCGTGGCGGTGGCGCAGTTCAATATTGTTCTGGGCATACTTGTGGCATTCTTCTCCAATTATCTTCTCCTCGGTATTGGGCCGGACAGCTGGAGGTGGATGTTCGGCGTAATGGCGATCCCTTCCGCACTCTTCTTTCTACTCCTCTTCTTCGTGCCGGAGAGCCCGCGCTGGCTCGTTAAGAAATCGCGCGTAGACGAAGCGAGGGATGTACTGGAGAGCATCGGAGTCGGGAATGTCGGCAGTGAGATGTCGGAGATCGTAAGCTCGCTCCAGGAGGAAGCCGGACAGCATACCACGAAGCTGCTTCAGAAGAAATACAGCTTCGTGATAATGTGTGCGATGCTTCTTGCTGCCTTCAACCAGCTCTCAGGGATTAACGTAATAATGTACTACGCGCCGATGATCTTCGAGAAGGCAGGCGCGAGCACCAACGCCGCCATGCTGGAAGCGGTCGCAGTCGGCGTTACGAATATGCTCTTCACGATAGCGGCTATGTTTTTCATCGATAAGTTCGGGCGAAAGACATTATTACTGATAGGGGCAGTCGGAATGTTCCTCTCGCTTGCAGGTGCGGCGCTTCACTATTATGACGAGACCCTCTTCGGCAGCACCGGCATCGTCGCTTTTATAGTCGGGTTCATAGCGTTCTTCGCATTCTCGCAGGGAGCCGTCATATGGGTTTTCCTTGCCGAGATATTCCCAAACAAAGTGAGGTCGAAAGGACAGGCACTCGGTTCATTCACGCACTGGATAATGAATGCCGTGATAGGTCTCCTTTTTCCCATCGCACTCGCCGGCGTCGGCGGCGGAAATGTGTTCATGTTTTTCGCCGTGATGATGATACCGTTCTTCTTCTTTGTCTGGAAGGTTATGCCGGAGACGAAGGGGAAAACCCTCGAAGAACTCGAGAGGATCGTCGTCGTTCAGTGAACCGGCAGGCAAATAGTTTTGCATTGATCAGGAAACAGATTAAGGTGAAAATGGTGAAGATGTTAAATGTTGCCAGGATGGTTATCGCCCTTTCTTTGCTGAGCTTTGTCACGGCCGCGGCACAGATGCCGCCGGTTCGTGTCGCTTGTGTCGGGAACAGTATAACGATCGGGTACGGCCTCCCCGATCGGAACAGCGCCTACCCGCAGCAGCTTGGGAGACTGCTCGGGAATGGTTATGACGTCAGGAACTTCGGCGTCAGCGGCAGGACTATGCTGAAGAAGGGCGACTACCCGTACTGGAAAGAGAGATTTTACAGAGAAGCTCTCGCCTTTAAACCTGAAATAGTCACGATCTGCCTCGGTACTAACGACAGCAAGCCGTGGAACTGGAAATACAAAGCTGACTTTTTCGACGACTACATGGACATGATGAAGGCGTTTAGAGAAGTCAATCCGAAAGTGCAAATCTTCGTCTGCCTCCCGCCGCCGGTGTTCCATTCGAAATTCGGCATCACCGATTCCATCGTTCATCTGCAGGTGATTCCGATCATCAGGGCGGTGCAGATTTCATCGAATACGTCGCTGATCGATTATTACGACGACATGACGAAGGACAGCGCGGATTTCTTCGATGGAGTCCATCCCGATTCGACAGGTGATTCAATTATGGCCCGGATTGTCTACGATGCGATCGAAAGTAGTCCGTCCGGGGTCATAAGAAATTTCAGCGCGAGCAGGAACCGGCTTACCGCGGCAGGACCGGTTACGTTATACTGGCAAACGACGAAAGGATCAGGCGTGACCCTTGACGGCCGGAAAGTGAACGAATCGGATTCGCTGGTCGTGCATCCGGAACGGACGAGCGTTTACACTTTGATAACCTCAGGAACAGTTTGTGACACGAGCATGATAAAGGTGGAGGTGGCGAAAGATCGCTGACCCTGAAGATCACGCTTGAGAATGAAAAACACATCAAACAAAAAAATTGAACGGAGTGATATATGAAGAATAAGACGCTTCCCGTCTTTCTCGCTTTCCTCGCAATGGGATTCGGCGACGCGGTCGGCCCATTCGTTTCGCTTGCCAAGGGCGAGTTCCACCTCTCCAACACCGTCGCTTTCCTTACGGCGTTCATGGGTTTCATAATGTTCGGCATAATTTCCGTTCCGATGGGCGTATACCAGGCAAAGAAAGGAAGAAAATTCATCCTTCTACTCGGGCTATCGGTTATGCTTCTCGGAATTCTCATACCTAATTTCGGCCTGTCGTCGTTCGGCGTTCTCCTCGTGACGGTCCTGTTCCTCGGCGCAGGTGCAACGATACTTCAGGTGGCCGGCAACCCGATAATGAGAGATGTCTCTCCTGAAGGGAAATATTCGAGGAACTTGTCCCTGGGACAGTTCGTGAAGGCGATCGGCTCACTCACGGGTCCGATCATACCTACGATAGCAGTCTCCATCCCGGCAATCACCGCTTACTATTCCGGAGCGAGCTGGAAAGTCCTCTTCCCGATTTACTCAGTTCTCGTGATAATTACCATCATCTTTGTCGCGACGCTGAAAGTAGAGGAGAAAGCGGAAAACGAAAAGGCGCCGGTGACTTTGAAGTCGTGTCTTGCCCTTCTGAAGAACGGCTATGTCGCCATGATGGTCGCGGCGATTTTCCTCTATGTCGGCTCGGAAGTATGCATGAGTTCCGGCATACCTCTCTACCTCCACTCGAAGTTCGGAGTGAACGTGGAAAAGGTGGGATTGCTCGGCACCGGGCTCTTCTTCACCTGCCTGATGATCGGAAGATTTCTCGGCGGCGTGATACTGAACTGGATGTCCCCCCGGAAATTCCTCATCAGCACGGTGGCGATCTCGATCCTGGCAATACTCGGTTTGTTTACCGGAATCGCCGGGGTAGTCGTGGCTTGCGTGATTGTTACGGGTCTCGCCTTCGGAAACGTTTTCCCGCTGATATTCTCGATTACGGTGGATGCGATGCCTGATAAATCGGACGAGCTGTCCGGCCTTATGGTGACAGCGATCGTGGGTGGAGCGTTCCTCCCGCCTTTGATGGGCTTTATCGCGGATCAGACGAAACTCGAGTACGGCTTCTTTGTCCCTCTCATAGCTTTCCTGTATATAGCATGGACCTCAATCAAGAATTTAAGAACATCCCAAGCATGAAGGTTTTAAAATGAAGTACGATAATGATAAACGAACAGTAATGACACTGGACGCCGGGGGAACCAATTTAGTATTCACGGCGATAAGCGGAAATAAGCAGGTCCTCAAGGAGATCACGCTTCCCTCTAACGCCGACAATTTGGACCGATGCATGGCTACAATCGCGGACGGATTCAACCGCGTGAAGTCCGGATTGAAAGAGAAGCCTGTCGCGATCAGCTTTGCTTTCCCCGGTCCGGCCGACTATCCGAACGGAATAATCGGGGATCTTCCCAACCTCCCAGCGTTCCGCGGCGGCATCGCGCTCGGCCCGATGCTCGAGGAAAAATTCGGCCTTCCGGTCTTCATAAATAATGACGGTGACCTTTATGCCTACGGCGAAGCGATCGCCGGTTTTCTCCCGTATGTGAATCAGCTTCTGGAAAAGGCAGGAAGTCCCAAAAGATACAAAAATCTTCTCGGTCTGACCCTCGGTACCGGCTTCGGAGGCGGCATCGTGCGCGACGGCACTCTGTTCGTCGGAGATAACTCGATTGCCGGTGAGGTCTGGCTTCTCAGGGACAAACTCAATCCAGCTATGAATGTCGAAGAGCACGCGAGCATCAGAGGAGTAAAAAGAGGTTACGCCAACGAGGCGAAGATTAATTTCGAAGAGGCTCCCGAACCGAAGGATATATATGAAATAGCGATCGGAGAAAAGAAAGGCAACAAACAGGCGGCAATCTCGGCGTTCCGGGAGATGGCTGAGGCCGCTGGCGATGCGATATCAAACGCGATCACGCTGATTGACGGATTGGTGGTGATCGGTGGTGGCCTCGCGGGTGCCTCATCGGTCTTCCTTCCCTATTTGGTCGAAGAGATGAACGGCACTTTCACATCCCCTAACGGCAGCAAGTTCCACCGCCTCGCCGCCAGAGTCTATAACCTCGAGGACGAAGCTGACCGGGAGAAATTCGTACGCGGCTTGACGAAGGAGATAACCGTCTACGGCTCGAAGAAAAAGGTCAAATATGATTCGGAGATGAGGATCGGAGTCGGTATCTCGAAGATCGGGACTAGTGAAGCCATAGCCATCGGCGCCTACGCTTTTGCTTTGAATTCATTGGACAAATAGACGAACCCTGGTCAGCCGATCAACGACCGTTCGAAGGCCGGGACGAGATGTGCGCTGCAGCGCCGTTTCGCCCCGGCCTTTTCAATTTCTTTTCCCGCGGGATAGGATTCGGGCACCAGTTAATGGTTCTTATTGTTACTATCATACGCAGTTAACCAATTTTGGTATGACTTGCCTTTCAATTTGTTCGGCCGAATCGTGAGACCTTTTGTTTTTCAAAATTTTAATGATAAACATCGCCGGTAGAAAGGAGTCGATTTGTTGGTTCCCACAAAGAGTCTTCCTCCCCCACGTGAACAGAGGATTTCGCGAAGCATCCGGTGGTTTGTTGTTGACATTAGATTTTAATGTTTGTATAATTAAACCGGTTCAAATAGAATTGAACTGTTGTAGCAAGTCTGCTCTAAGGCCTGTATGTAATTATGGTGCAGGTGGTTGATTGAGGATCACCTTATTCGGTTCTGTCACCTGATGTGGATTCGATCGTGAGACTTGAGAGAGGTGACGGTTTGTACAGTCGTCGATTCTGTTGGCACGGTAAGATACTGATAATCGAAGAGATGCTCGGCTGAAAGTACCGTAAGGTGGTGATGCCGATCCATTGAACTAAGCGACCATCGAAGGAGGAGAAGCGCAAATGCTTAGCATCGGGGGAAGAGAGCTGACGTTGGCGTTCCATGCAGAAGTGGGTTCGTGTCTCAGCGGCCCACGGTTTCATCCTACGAATGGTTGCGTCCGTACCGGATCAGGAGGATGCGGTATCTTTCGATCCGTTTCGTCAGCCAAGTCGTTTCTACGCTCCGCATTCTATACTCCCGGCAATTTGTTAATTCATTTGACTAACCCAGCCGGTTCTCTCCATACCACAACCGAACGGGACATCAAGAATCCTTTGGTCCAAGATTTATCATGGCGGCACATTTGTCACGCGTCACGCGTAAACAGCGGTCGTATTCATAGATTGAAATACAGTTCAGTAACTCAAACTTATCCAGGGTGAATCATTGGAGAACAGCACTGAAGGACTGCTTTTGGACGATAACGCGAAGAAAAATGCGGCAGAGGCCGCGATACGCGAAGCGTTCGGCAAACTCTCCGTAAGGGAAAAGGTCGGGTACGGCCTGGGAGACGGTGCGGCAAACTTCGTCTTCCAGACAATGTTGATATTCCAGCTTCCATTTTACACAGACGTCTTCGGTATCAGTGCGGTCTCGGCAGGGATACTTTTGCTCGTCGGACGGTTTTGGGATGCGTTCTTTGATCCCTTCGTTGGCATCATGGCTGACAAGACGCAGACGAAGTGGGGGAAGTTCCGTCCCTGGGTTCTATGGACGGCCGTACCGTTTGCCGCGGTATTCATCTTCGCGTTCACCACTCCTCACTTCGGTGCAACGGGAAAACTCGTTTACGCTTACGTGACTTACATCCTGTTGATGGCTTTCTATTCGATGAACAATACACCTTACTCGGCTCTCAACGGCGTGATGACGGGCGATGTAAATGAAAGAACGTCTCTCTCCTCTTTCCGCTTTTTCTTTTCTATGTCGATCGCTTTCCTTGTCCAGGGTTTGACTCTTCCGCTGGTCGATAAGTTCGGCCACGGAGATGCCCAGAAGGGATGGTCGATGACGATGGGTGTCTATGGCATCATAATAGTTGTCTTTCTTCTCATAACCTTTTTTGCGGCCAAAGAGAGGATAAAGCCGGATCCCAAGCAGAAGTCTTCACCGAAGAAGGACCTGCTGGGCCTGCTTAAGACCGGGCCATGGATTTCGATGTTCGTTGCCACGTTATTCGTCTTCATCACTCTCGCGATGTGGGGAAGCGGGATGTTTTACTATTTCACATATTACGCCGACAAGAATGCGCTGTTTAATTTCCTCCAGTCGATCGGACTCGGAAAAGTCAGTTCGGGACACGGCGGCTTCGTGTACGGTATCATGAACGCTTTCGGACTTATCGTCAGCAAAGACGGGAGCAATACCGCATCGGTGGGATTCAGCCTGTTCAACATGGCGGGACAATTCGTCACCATAATCGGTGTCATCGTCTCGACTGCCCTTGCGACGCGATTCGGCAAGAAGGCAGTGTTCATGGTCGGGCTTTTCTTCACGGCGCTGTTCACCGGATTGTTCATATTGCTGCCCGCACAGGCTATCGGCATGGCGTTTCTGCTGAACATCCTGAAGTCACTCGCTTACGGACCGACCATCCCCCTCTTGTGGGCGATGATGGCTGACGTTGCGGATTACTCGGAATGGAAATCGAACAGGCGGGCGACGGGACTTGTATTTGCGGGGATAGTTTTCGGTCTGAAAGCCGGGCTCGGGTTAGGCGGCGCGATCTGCGGCTGGATACTCTCTGGATACGGCTATGTGCCTAACGTCGCGCAGACGGCTCACGCATTGTTCGGAATTCGCATGGCGTCGAGCCTTTACCCGGCCCTGACGTTCTTCATAGGTGTCGTTGCGATCTTCTTCTACGGCATCGACAAGAAACTGAACCTTCAGATCCAGAACGAGCTGGCAGAAAGACACAAGGCTTTCGAAGTAAGTTGATATTCATGGAAACAAATATTATCTGTGCACCATTATGCGTGATTGAATTCGACGACGCACCAATTAAATGGAGCAGCAGCAAGTACGATGTATCTGCAACAGGCAAGATGCCTAAGCACCACCTTTACGGAAAAGGCAGTCGTAACAAACCTTCGGAGAAGGTTACCGCGATTCTTTGATCCGGAAACCCCGGTAGGGTTTCTCAAAAGGAAGAACGGCACAACGGCAGCGGAGAGCAAATCCGTTGTCGCCTCATTGCCGGGCCAGGCCCACGGCATGGATTGCCGTGTCGCTTCTGCGACAGAGCGAAAAGACCTCCCCCCGGCCGACCGGGAGAATGCCAAACAAATCCCGCCCTTTGAGTTTTCTCATCACACGCATCTCACCCCATTGAACGGTTTGCGGCCGGCAACTTACTATTGCCGCCAAATGCACCCCCATATGTCTCGATCGGGAAATGGGAGGGGTGATTCTTTCTCCGTGGCGTTGAGGTATGGACGGGTGCGATTCAGAAAAACACACGACGAAAGGAAAGGCTACATGAGATTTGATTAAGGCTTGAACCAGTATTCATTCAGTAACTCCGGCGACGTTTCAGGAAGTTGCGCTGCCGGATACATCGGAATTTGATTTTGACCTAAGGTGTTTGTTTTACAATTCAAAAAAGGGAGAAGCACATGCCAAAGCTGTTCAGGCAACTGCTCACAAGCATTCAGATCGCGGCAGGTCTGGTAATATTCCTCGCCGCTCAAACGGTTTTCGCAGCCGGGTCCGCGACACTTCAAGGAAGGGTGTTCGATAAGGATACCAAGCAGGCCCTTCCGGGTGCAACAGTGCTCGTCAAGGGGACGAGCATAGGGGCGTCGACGGACCTAAACGGCGGTTTCGTGATCCACAACGTACCGGCCGGCCAACAAACAATAGTAGTGCAATATGTCGGTTACTCCCCCTTCGATGAGAAGGTGGACGTGCCTGCCAACCAGACGCTCACCAAGGATTTTTACCTTACCGCAACGGCGGTGCAAGGTAAGGTCGTCGTTGTCACTGCACAGGCTGAAGGTCAGATACAGGCGATCAACCAGCAGCTGGCGTCGAACAAGATCGTCAATATCGTGTCCGCCGCGAAGATCCAATCGCTGCCGAACTTCAATGCCGCGAGTGCCATCGGCCGCCTCCCCGGAGTGTCCGTGGTCAGGGGCGACGGAGAAGCACAGAAGGTCGTGATCAATGGCATGCAGCCTCAATATAACGAGGTCGCCATCAACGGTGTAACACTGGCATCCACGGGGAGCGACCAGATCGGCGTTTCATCCCAGGGAGGGACAGCAGGCTCTCTCAATAACACCAGGAGCGTCGACCTTGCCTCGGTGACACCTTATATGATCAAGTCGATTGAAGTTTACAAAGACCTGACGCCCGACATGAATGCGAATGCCGTCGGAGGTTATGTGAACATGCAGCTCAGAGAGGCACCTAGGGGATTTCACAGCAACCTTCTCTGGCAGTCGGGTTATGGGCAGAAGGCGAACACATACGGTAACTACAGGGCGGTAGCATCGGCCAGCGACAGGTTTTTCAATAACATGCTGGGTGTTTACGTCCTCGGCGATGCGGAGTCATATAACCGGGATGCAGACATCATGAATGCCGGTTACGCCCCTGTTACCAATGCCCCCCTGTCCAACGGCTACCCTCCGGTGAAGGTGACCAGCGTTACCTTTGACAGGCACATAGAGACCAGGAACAGGTATGGAGCAAACGCGATTCTGGATTACAAGCTTCCGCACGGGGTGATCAGGTCCATCAATATGTTCAGCGAGCTGGTCTCCAACGCCCAGGACTACACTCAGCAGCTCGATTACGTCGGACACGGAATGAATTTCGGTTTCACTTCGGGAAAAAATACCGTCACACAGGCCGTCAATTCACTGGAGTGGCAGAACGATTTTGGTTTCATGTCAGTGGATGTGCTGGCCGCAAATACTTACTCGCGGAACCTCCTTCCCCCGGAGGCCAACTTCCAGCTAAACCAGACCGGCGGTGTCGCTCCTGGAGGAATCAGCGCCAACACCCTTCCTCAGGATCTTACAAATCTGGACACTTACTACGGCAACGCGACCAACTACCTGGATGCCGTTTCTTTGCTCAGCTCCGATTACAAAGAGAATGACCAACACTACAAGGTGGACTTCAAGATTCCTCTGACCGTTGCTTCGAACTTCACCGGATTCTTCAAGGTCGGCGGAGAGTATCGCTACAATTACATCACGAATTCTCAGAACACTCCCTACGCCGCGTTGGGTACCGGAACCCCCATTCAGGATTCGATAGTAGCGGGGATCCGGAACAACTTCTCAGCGGTGTTCGATTCCGCAGCCGGAAAGTTTCCTTCGACCAGTTTCACTTCCGGAAATTCCAGTCTTTACAATTCTTTTCTGAATAATCAGTTTGGTCCCTTCTATTGGGCCGGAAACGCCGGATTGCTCAATAATATGGTCAACTACGTGGCCTCCAATCCGCTGTTCAGCGCGAGCGGCCCGCTCTTTAACGTTTCCCAGCCCGGCGGATGGTTTGACGGAGCGTATCAAACCCTGGCCAATGACTACAAATTCATCGATAAGTACTACGCTGCGTACGCAATGGCGCAGTTTAACGTAGGCAACCTGATGGTGGTTGGCGGCGCGCGCTTTGAACAGGAAAAGGGGTTGTACCGGGTATATAACCTGGTTGACAATCGAGATCCGCAGAATCAACCCATCGACACAGTAACAACATATCCGCAGAATCACTACCTCTTGCCGATGGTACAGGCAAAATTCGACATAACGAACTGGCTCAATATCCGGTATGCCTACACTCAGACTCTTGCGCGGCCTGCCTATTCGGAAATGTCGCCTCACCTCGCCATCGATGCGTACAGACGGACTGTTTGGGGAGGCAACCCTAGTCTTACACCAGGCCGGGCATTCAACCACGACTTGATAATCACCGCATACAGTAACTCTCTGGGTCTGTTCTCAGTGGATGGATTTTACAAGACCCTGAAAAATTTTGTCTATTCAACCCAATATCCTCTCCTGTCCACCCCGACGCCGGGATTCTTGGACGCTGCGGATATAAATATAAATGGCGTGACACCGGAGGCCAACGCTGCAACGTTCTTCACGTTCGTGAACAGCAAATATGCGGCCTACGTGAGGGGACTCGGATTCAGCTTCGAAACGAGATTCTGGTATCTGCCCGGCGCTTTCAGCGGCCTGCTTGCCGGCATCAACTATACTCTCATGTCGTCCAATGCTACCTATCCCTTCATCGACCAGAAAACCATTTACACTACCGTAAACGGGATACACAAGAGTGAGACCGTCATTGTGGATAGTTCAGTTTCCGGACGTCTGGTCGATCAGCCGAACAATTTGATGAACGCTTATGTCGGATACGACTTTGAAGGTTTCTCGGCGAGGTTGTCTTTCCTGTTCCAGGGCAACTCAGTCAGTTACATCGGCAATTATCCGGTTACGGACGGGTTCACTTCTAATTACTTCAGGATGGATGTCCAGGTCCAACAAAATCTGCCCTTGCCGGGATTCCAGCTCTTTCTTGATGCAAGTAACCTGAATAGCGAGTGGAACAAGTCCGTCCAGCCGTCAATAGGCGGCTTCACGAATGAAGAGAATTATGGTCTCACTGCTGACATCGGTATTCGATACCAAATGTAGGAGGGTAGAGCACATGTTTTTCAAAAATCGTCACAACTTTTCCGAAGCAGCACCTTCGGGAATTAAACCAAGAGGAGAATCACAAATGAAAAGGGTTATTTACCTGTTGCTTTTTGCAGCAGCAATGGTGCCGATTACGGCGCGCGCCCAGATGGATACTGTGTCCGTCCCTGGCGTCTACGCTACGGGCGTTGAGGGTACCCTCAACGATTCCGTCAGCGCCGTGGAAAGCGCAGATTCGTTGAACAACACGGACAAGTTGTCCAGCACGGTATTTAAACTGACTGCGAACGACCAGTACGTTCTGACGGGGACTATCACGGTTCCGCTAGGTGAGACTCTGAACATCGTCGGGCCGACTCCTGGAAATACCCAGGCGACAGCTCTCCCGCAGATAATATGGACCGCCACGGGAAACCCCGCCGAGACCTATAACTTCGATTGTTTCGGCAACATTTATCTGAAGAACGTGTGGTTGATGTATGCCAACAAGAGCGGAGCGCAGGTGGGATCTTCATTGCAGATGGAGGATGATTCCCTCGCAGACCTTTCCGGCGCGGGGGAACGCGGTACTTTCGACGACGTGATCTTCGATTACTGTCCGATAGCCGCCGGCGGTGGAGATGTGAACGTATCGTGCAAGGACTTCAAGGGAACATTTACCAACTGCTTTTTCAGAAACGACGTGGATACGCACTTCCTTTACTACGGAAGGGCGGTCTCGTTCCCGTATAACTCAGTAGGCTGGCACACGGACAGCGTTTCGTTCACCAACTGCACCTTCGCGAATTTGGGATACGTGTTGATGCAGGAAGGAAGCGAATACAGCTCCAACGTATGGTTCAATCACTGCACTTTCGAAAACGTCATAGAGTTTGTCCTCGAATCGGGCTGGTGGAAGAACCTTGTCTTCACTAATTGCATAGTCGACAACCCCTGGATGTATGGTGAGACCCAGGCCTCCATCAACTCCGGCGGCGGCGGCGGAAGCGGCGTGTTCCCGATCGACAGTGTGTCGACATTCGGTTTCTCGGTGCCGTTCACCGATCAACAACGGCATATTCTGTTTGCGAACAACAGCTATTCCTACGAGCCGTGGCTCCTGAACTATATGGCGAACGGTCCGTATACCAAGAGCCTGATACAGACCAGAGCGGACTCGTCGATACCTATGCCCGACAGCATGCTCAATGTTGCCACGGAGAAGTTCTTCACGATGAAAGACTCGTCAGGCGCCAAAGCCTTCCCTTATATGAACTGGTATAAAGTCAATCGCTATAACGGCGTGAATCCGGAATTCGTCGCCCAATTGTCGAACATCGATTCAATCGAGGGCTTTTTGTATGAGCACTGGACAGCGGATAACGATGTCAACTGGGCCTTCGAGCCGGACAGTGATCTCAACCAGGTTTGGCCGTTACCCGGTAATCTCGCCTATACAAACGATACTCTCATGACGGCCGGCATCAACGGATTTCCGCTGGGAGACCTTTACCACTGGTGGAACGGCAGCAACGGCGGGACCGACTACTACTCGCAGTGGAAGGCGGTGGAAGCTACACAGGATGCAAACATCACCAAGGCAGAAATGACGGGAGATCTGGCGGCGATTGGCGGCCCGACCCCGGTCCTTCAGTCTCCAGGGGCGAATCAACCCAGGACATTCACGTTGAGCCAGAATTATCCGAACCCGTTCAACCCCACGACGCTAATAGAGTACAGCGTACCGAAGAACAGCTTCGTGACGTTGAATGTGTATAACATCCTCGGTCAGAAAGTCGCGACGCTATTCAGCGGTATGAGATCTCCCGGCGAATATACTGCAACTTTCAACGGCAGCAGTCTGGCAAGCGGCGTCTACTTCTACCGGCTCGATGCTGGCACTGTCCAGATGACAAAGAAACTGATGTTGATCAAGTAGATGAGAATTGGAGCGCGGCACGCATCCTTATGTGTGTCGCGGCTTCCTATCAATTGGAGAAGGAGGTGATAAGATTAAGGCTTGTAAGACTACGAGCTGATATGAGTTCGACTCTTCACGCTTTTGGGATGAGTCGTTTCAGAATTGTGTTTGATGTGAAGTCGGGCTCCCTCACCGGACGTGAGGAGACGCGGACTTCTTCTCGATTTGAGTAAACACAAAAAATGTTGGAGGAACAATGAAAACGTTTGTACGTTCGCTTGGAGCGGCCGTCTTGTTTCTAGTGATAGGAATGAGCACCTCTCAGGCGCAGACTTATTCCACGGTACAAACTTGGAACTTCGAATCTGGCCTGCAAAGCTGGTACGGGGCAGGAGCCTATCAGAGCGGTACCGCCCCATATGTGGCAGATACCACCGTTTCATTCGCTCATGGCGGAACCAAGTGCGCTGTAGTGGAAAAGGGCGACAGTTGCTGGCAGCCCAATCTTCAACTCGATAGCCCGTCTATGGTCGCGCTTCATGATAGTCTTTCTTTCTGGGTATATCCAACTGTCAGCGATACGACGCACACGTCGGAGTACCAATTGTACTGGCAGGACAACAATTGGAGTGGCTGGAACGGTAAGTTAATCCCAGTCAGCGATCTAAAGGCAAATCAGTGGAACCTGGTTGGAATCAAGTTTGATTCCATCAATACGGCTGTTCTCAGGATCGGTATTCAGGCCATCCCGAAAGCGACACACGCTGATTCCACTGCGCTCGACACTTTCTATGTCGACGACATAACCCTCTCCGCTCCTATCAATCCTGCCACTGTCACTCAGTGGGGTGTAACAGCCGACGGATTCGGAAAGGGCTGGCCAATGATGCAATATGGCGCTTCAGCTGCGGATTCCGGCAACGCGAGTATCGGCGGCACTTCTGATACGATGGCCGTCGGATCCAATGGAGCGGATTTGGTAGGCGGTTTCGATACTCTTACGGCAACCACCAGCCAGGCTGTGGTTGTCACCGGACAACTTCAATTCGTAGGCGGAGCCCCCGGCGCTGACTATACCCCGCTTCGTTTTGCCTTGATGTATTCAGACAGCGTGAGCCTCCAGAATCAGTACACCGACTCAGCAAGTTGGGCAGGTCCCGCCAATCGTTACTATGGGTACGAGTTTACACCAAGAAGCGGCTCCAGTCACGCTCTCCAGCCAAACGGCGGCGGCGGTGACGGTTCGGTCTGGGGAGTTCAAAACGGTGAATGGGCCAGCACCTATGGTAATGGCGGTGGAGTCATTGGACCGGTAGTCAACCAGGCTCCTATCGGCGCGTCAATGTCGGCAGGAACGTACAGCTGGGCTATTTCGGTAATGCAGATAAATGACACAACAAATCAGGTAAGCTGGTACATAGTCAAGTCTGACAACAGTTACTGGTTTGGGGGTACGGTCGATGCCCCTGCGATGACTAGTAAATTCAATTATGTAGGATTCTGGATGAAAGGCGGTACAGAAAGTCAATTCGCAGTCTCTGGTGTCAAGGCTCAGATGGGCAACCCAATCACGGTTCCGACTGCTCCGTTCTCCTCATTCTACATTTCAGAATGGGGCGTAACAGGCGATGGATTCGGAAAGGGCTGGCCGATAATGAACGATTCTTCCACTGTCATCGGTAACGCAAGTATTGCCGGTACTTCAGACACCATGGCTGTCGGATCGAACGGAGCCGACCTCGTCGGCGGTTTTGGTCAATCCTTCGACATACCCACAGGCAAGGCTATCATAGTGAGCGGTCAGCTTAAATTTGTTGGCGGCGGCCCCGGCATTGATTATACTCCGGTCCGTTTCGCCATTTTCAATTCAGACAGCATAACTTTACAGAATCAATACACGGACACAGCCAGCTGGGTAGGTCCTGACAACCGTTACTACGGTTACGAATTCACACCGAGAAGCGGCGATCATAGCGTCCAGCCAAACGGCGGCGGTGGCGATGGTTCCGTATGGGGAGTCAGTAATGGTGAGTGGCCCAGTACCTATGGTAACGGAGGCGGAGTCATTGGGTCGGTTGTGGACCCGGCCCCTCCAAATGCATCAATGGCGACAGGAACATACAACTGGGCTATTTCGGTCGAGCAAATAAACGACACCACCAATGAGGTAAGATGGTATCTGATCGCAACAAATAACAGCTATTGGATTGGCGGTGTTGTTGATGCTCCTGCGTTCACCCACAAATTCAATGGCATCGGATTCTGGATAAAAGGCGGCACTGAAACCGAATTCGATGTCCAGAATGCTGAAGTCAACATGGGGACCCCGATCAGTATTCCGCGTGCACCATGGACAAACTATTACATACTGACGAGCGACTGGGGATTCTATGGCAGCCGTACCGGAGGTTGGGGTCTTAGAACTCCGCTTACCGGTAACGCCACGATCGGCGGCTCTGCCATGACCGGTCCCGTCGCCGTTCGCGCCGGATTTTACGCGCCGGCTTCTCCCATCAACGGCAAAGATTCCACGCTGGTGATAACGGGTGATGTCCAATTTGTCGGCGGCGGTTTCAAGACAGGAGAGTTCCGTCTTGGACTGTTCAACAGCAAAGATCCTGGAACAGTGCAGGTGGATACGTCCGCCGATACAAGCCAGGTCTGGTCCGGAGCCGATTCCGCAAATTCAGGTTACCTTTTCATCCCGATGAGCGGCTCGGGCGGACCGATGACATGGTACGGCAATACCTCCGGCTCATGGGGCGGTGTTGTTAACGGTGTCTGGGACAGTACGAACAGCGGATATGTCCTTGGCGATGGCGTCTTGAAACCCGCAGGCGCGACTGCAGGACCCGGCACGTACACCTTCGAAATATCCATTGCACCGACGGCCAGCGGCGCGCAGGACGTAGGCTTTGAAATTGCCGACAGCGCGAACCCCGGCAATTACTCGTTCGGACAGACTACAGTGGATGATCATAGCCCGATTACCACCCAGTTTAACAGCGTTATCCTGGGCCTTGCTAAGGAGTCGGGTGTCACCGCCATGAACGTGAGCAACGTGGAAGTCACGATGGCGGCACCGCCCACTGTCACCGGTGTCGAGAGCGGGTCCAGCGCGGGAGTGCCCAAAGCCTTCGCTCTGGATCAGAACTACCCGAACCCGTTCAATCCTTCGACGGTGATCCAGTACGCGTTGCCGAAAGCTTCTCATGTCACCCTCACGGTCTACGACGTACTCGGCAGACAGGTGGCCACGCTTGTAAACGGCAACCAGGCCGCAGGAATGTACAAGGTGAACTTCAGCATGGATAAATTTGCCAGCGGAGTCTACTTCGTGAGACTCGTAGCGGGCAGCTACGTTCATGTGGACAAAATGATGTTAATCAAGTAAGTATCCTCCCTATGGTTAGTATGCCGGCTCCGGCTTTGTCCGGAGCCGGTGTACTTTTTTGGGGTGGGATTTTTCTTCGGCACGGATAAAAATAAAACCAATCAAACTTCACGTCGAAAACATGAATAACAAAACTCTCGTAAAGCACTTCGCCCTGTGCCTTCTGATCATAGCCGGCGTCCTTTTCTCCGTGAGCAAAGACGCGCGCGCTTCGGTCCTGTCCGGCGGCAAAGGCAGGGGATCGTTTACCACCGGGAAGTATCCCGATCTTTTTGTCAGCCTCCTCCATAAAAGCGATGCCGAGGTGGAGGGGAGGGTGGACGCCGCATTTCATCAGCTCTTCTTCGGAAACGATTCCACGCAGCGGGTCTACTATCCCGTCGGGAAAGATATGGGATATATCAAAGACGTCAGCGACCACGATGTCCGCACCGAAGGCATGTCCTACGGTATGATGATCGCCGTCCAGATGAACAGGAAGGATGTCTTCGACAGAATATGGAAGTGGGCAAAGACTTACATGCAGAACAAGAGCGGTCCGCATAAGGGATACTTCGCATGGCATTGCAAGCCCGACGGAACTGTCCTCGATTCAAATGCGGCTTCCGACGGTGAGTCTTGGTTTGTCATGTCGCTCTTCTTCGCTTCCGCGAGATGGGGGAACGGGAAAGGGATTTACGATTACGGGAAGCAGGCACAGGACATACTCAATACGATGCTTCAGAAGGATTCTCAGCCGGATCGCGGAAGGGTGACCGACATGTTCAATAAAGAGAAGAAGCTCGTCGTGTTCGTTCCAGCGAAACGTGCCGATAGATTCACCGATCCGTCGTACCAGCTTCCGCATTTCTACGAGCTATGGGCGAGATTTGCCGACCGGGATAATTATTTCTGGCGCGACGCCGCCGACTCGAGCCGCGAACTCCTGAGGAACGCGGCGAATCCTCAAACCGGCTTGTGCCCGGACTACTGTAATTTCAACGGGACCGCCGTCAAATCATGGTTCGGCGGGCACAACGATTTTCGCTTCGACGCGTGGCGCGTCGGTATGAACGCTGCCGTCGATCACGAATGGTTCGGGACGGATCCTTGGGAGGTCACCGAGTGCAACAGGCTTCTCAATTTCTTCAGCAGCCAGGGAATAAATACTTACGGCAACCAGTACACGCTGAGCGGCAAGGAGCTTGGGAAAAATCACAGTACCGGTCTGGTGTCGATGAACGCAGTCGCGGCACTTGCATCGACCAATAAGAACCGGAAGGAATTTGTCAAGGCTTTATGGGATGCTCCCATCCCGTCGGGTTACTACAGGTATTACGATGGTATGTTGTACATGCTGGGCATGCTCCAGGTCAGCGGAAATTTCAGAATTTACGCTCCAGCTGGAAGGTAAGACAGCCTGACTGTTTCAGGCAATTGAGGAATAATGGAATACTGGAATGATGGAATACTGTCCGACGCGAGACGTTTCTCGGAATAATGACTTGCGGTAGGTCGATGGAACGTAGAATCTATGGGTACCTGACAAAATCTTCATCGAGTCCCATAAGGACGACATGTTTGTAGAAAGAGGCAGCAAGCCTTCCGTCGGAGCCCCTTTAGGGGTGACATATTCTTTCCCAAATGAAGACAAGTAAACGAGTCGAGCACGAAAATGAAAATCCTGAAAATCTTTTGCTCATCGGCGTTCGGCGCCGCCGTCACCATTGCAATCTTCCTTTCCATTCCGCGTGATTCGTTCGCCCTCGGCGCGAAGACATATATCACCACAGAAAAAGAACCGGGTGAGTTTGTTCTCTCCGCATCCGGCAAATCGGCGCCGCTGTGCGTGAGCTCCGAAGACTACTGGGGAGTAATTCACGCACTTACCGATCTGCAATCCGACATAGCAAAAGTAACGGGATCGAAGCCCGAACTGTCGACGGCCAAACTTCCGTCTGCTAAGGACATTGTCGTCGCTGGTACGATCGGCAAAAGTCCGCTCATAACCAGGCTGGTCGATGAAAAGAAAATCGACGTAAGGGAAATCGAAGGTAAATGGGAGTCTTTCATAATAAAAGTCGTCGACAAACCGTTCCACGGCGTCGATCGTGCGCTGGTGATCGCCGGGAGCGACAAACTCGGTACTATCTACGGCATCTATGACGTTTCTGAGAAGATCGGCGTCTCGCCATGGTACTGGTGGGCTGACGTTTCGCCTAAACACCGCGACGCTCTTTACGTTAAGCCCGGGACTTTCGAAGAGGGCCCGCCTTCCGTCAAGTACCGCGGTATCTTTCTGAACGACGAGTGGCCCGACCTTACGAACTGGGTTATCCACCGCTACGGATTCGCGAAGCAGAGCGTTCATCCGCCGGTTCCTCCATACGTCGCGAATTACGGACACAGGTTCTACGAGAGAGTCTTCGATCTTCTTCTCCGTTTGAAGGCCAACTATCTCTGGCCCGCGATGTGGAACAACGCCTTCAACGAAGACGACACGCTGAACCCCGTCATGGCGAACAAGTACGGCATCTACATGGGCACGTCGCATCAGGAACCCATGATGCGTGCTCAGAAGGAATGGGACAGGCGGTACATGAGAACACTCGGTTCGTGGAACTTCGCAAAGTATCCCGATACGCTCATAAATTTCTGGAAGCACGGCATCGAGCGGAACAAGAACTACAGCGAGATTGTCACCATCGGTCTCCGGGGCGAGAACGATTCTCCCATGATTCCCGGCGGAACACTCACGCAGGACACGACCCTCCTCGGCAAGATCGTCCGGGTGCAGGAAAAGATACTTGCAAAGTACATGAACCCGGACGTTGCAAATATCCCACAGCTCTGGTGTCCATACAAAGAAGTCCTGAGTTACTACAATGCCGGTTTCCGTGTCCCGAACTACGTCACGATTCTCTGGACCGACGACAATTACGGAAACCTCCGCCGCCTCCCCGACGCGGCCGAAAGAAAACGGAGCGGCGGTGCCGGCATCTATTATCATTTCGACTATCACGGCGGGCCGAGAAACTACCAGTGGATCAATACCAACGCACTTCCCAAAATATGGGACCAGATGTCCCTCGCGAAAGAGTACGGCGCCGACCGAATCTGGATCGTCAACGTCGGACACCTGAAAGGATATGAGCTCCCCATTTCATATTTCATGGACCTCGCATGGAACACGAACCGATGGACGAACAACAATATCGACGAGTATGCCCGCATGTGGGCGCGTCAGCAGTTCGGTGAAAGGTACGCCGGCCAGATCGCGAATATCCTCCTGAAATATTCGAAATACAACAGCAGGCGCAAACCCGAGCTTCTCAGCCCGACTACTTACAGCACCGTCAATTACAACGAAGCGGCAAATGTCGTCGGGAAATTCAAAAAGATCACGGACGAAGCGGAGAGGATTTACAGGGAGATTCCCGTCGGCGAGAAGAAAGCGTTTTATGAACTCGTCCTCTTCCCGACAAAGGCATCGTATATCCTCAACGACATGTACTATGCGGCTGGCCGGAACGAGCTGTACGCCAGCCAGGGGCGCGCGACGACCGGCGAAATGGCCGCGAGGACACGCAAGCTGTTCGCTGCCGACACAAGCCTGATGGGATATTTCAATCATACTTTCGATCACGCCAAGTGGGACGGCTTCATGGATCAGCCTTTCATCGGATACACGGGCTGGAACCAGCCTCGCGAGAACAATCTCGATGCGGTCGACCTTAAGAACATTTCCGTTCCTGATGCCGCATCGATGGGGGTTGCCGTTGATGGATCCGAGTCGGCATGGCCGGGACCGGCCGCACAGCCCGTTCTCCCCGGTTTCGATCCGTTCAATGAGACTCGTCATTATATAGATGTGTTTAACAAAGGCAAAAAGCCCTTTGAGTACACCGCCGTCGCCGACAAACCGTGGATTACCGTTTCTCATCCGAAGGGAGAAGTTCACGGACAAACGCGTCTCATGGTCGGCATAGACTGGGGCAAGGTCCCTGAAGGTTCATCGCACGGGACGGTGACGATCCGTGGGACCGGTGAGCAGGTGCCGGTCAGGGTGAATGTGGAAAATCCTTCAGCGGTAACCCGAAAAACGCTCAGAGGTTTTGTGGAAGAGGACGGATGCGTCTCGATTGAAGCGGCCCATTATTCCGGGCTCACCGGCGCAGGCAAAAACCGGTGGATAAATATCCAGGGTTACGGAAACACGCTTTCGGGGATGCGGGCGATCTCGCCTGTTGACGCTCCGCCCGCGGTGCCGGGAAAAGATTCTCCATGCCTCGAGTACAGAATGTTTTTGTTCAACTCGGGTAAGGTCGATGTGGAAGGAATTTTCAGCCCGACTCTGAATTTTATGCCGGGCCGCGGACTTCAGTATGCAATCTCCATCGACAACGGCGCTCCGAAAACCGTCACGCTTGTCCCTGCAGATTATGATGCCGGTTCCGGTGCCGACTGGAACAAGACCGTCGAGGATAATGTCAGGAAGAGCTTCACTTCTTTCGACATCGACAAACCGGGGTATCATATTCTGAAGATATGGATGGTCGACCCGGGCGTTGTGCTGGAAAAAATTGTGGTTAACGCCGGCGAAGTAAGAAAGAGCTATCTCGGACCGCCGGAAAGTTTTCATCGGGACGTTAGAAATGAGAGATGAAATTTGAAAACTGACGCGATAAACGGGGAACGGAAAACGGAGAACGGAGAGATGACAACGAAGAACGGAGAACGGGAAACGGAGAACGGAGAACGGAGAAGGGATTCTCTGTGGTTTTCCGCGGCTTTTCGAATGACTCAGTGTAGCAAAACTACAACTGCACCCGAAACCGTGGAGGGAGCTTCGAGAACCAAAGATGGAAGGCGGTTCTTGCGGCGTCTCAGATTCGTGAGAAGAGAAGTCCGGGTCATCTTTCCGATCATCCTTTTGATGATCGCCTTCTCCGTGAAGAATTCTTTTGCACTTGGCACAAGAACGTACATAACGGCGAAGATGGAGCCGGGCGAATTCGTACTCTCCGCATCTGGAAAGTCGGCGCCTCTATGTGTCAGCGCAAACGACCACTGGGGAGTCAAGCACGCCCTGAAGGATCTACAGTCGGATATTACGAAGGTGACAGGTTCTGAGCCGCAGTTGTTTACGGGGAACCCGCCGAAGGTGAAGGAGATTGTCGTTGCGGGGACGATTGGGAAGAGCAGCCTGATTGACGAACTGATAAAAGAGAGGAAGATAAACGTTCGTCAGATCGATGGGAAATGGGAATCGTTCATAATAGAAGTTGTCAACCGGCCTTTCCCCGGAGTCGATAGGGCGCTTGTCATTGTCGGAAGCGACATGCTCGGCACGATCTACGGTATATATGATGTGTCCGAGAAGATCGGCGTTTCGCCGTGGTACTGGTGGGATAACGTTCCGCCTCAGCATCACGCCGCTCTGTATGTGAAGCCTGGAACTTTCGAGGAAGGTCCGCCCACAGTGAAATTTCGGGGAATATTCCTGAACGACGAGGCTCCCGATCTGACGAACTGGGTAATACACAGGTATGGATACGTCAAGCCGGGCGAGAATCCTCCGATACCGCCGGGAGTCGCGAACTACGGCCACAAATTCTACGAGCATGTCTTCGACCTCCTGCTCCGGTTGAAGGCGAACTACCTGTGGCCCGCTATGTGGAACAACGCCTTCAACGAGGACGATTCTCTTAACCCTGTCCTGGCAAACAAGTACGGCATTTACATGGGAACGTCTCACCAGGAACCCATGATGCGGGCACAGAAGGAGTGGGACAGGCGGTACATGAAGACTCTCGGTAGTTGGAATTTTGCCAAATACCCCGATACGCTGATAAACTTCTGGAAAGCCGGGATAGAGCGGAACAAAAACTACCGCGAGATAGTGACGATCGGACTTCGCGGTGAGAACGATACGCCGATGATTCCCGGAGGAACTCTCAAACAGGACACGACCCTCCTCGGAAAGATCGTCAGGGTGCAGGAAAAAATACTTGCCGACGAGATGAACGCCGATCCCGCCAGGATCCGGCAGTTATGGTGCCCATACTCCGAAGTGTTGAGCTATTTCAACGCCGGGTTCCGAGTACCGGGTTATGTGACGATACTCTGGCCGGACGACAACTATGGAGACCTGCGAAGGCTTCCGACACCGGCTGAGAGAAAATGGAGCGGCGGGGCGGGCATCTATTATCACTTCGATTTTCACGGCGGACCCAGGTGCTACGAATGGATCAACACAAACGCGCTTCCGAAGATATGGGATCAGATGACTCTCGCAAACGAGTACGGCGCGAACAGGATCTGGATAGTAAATGTCGGCCATCTGAAAGGTTACTCGCTCCCGATCTCGTACTTCATGAACCTTGCCTGGGACGTAAAGAGGTGGACGAACAGCAATATAGTCGAGTTCGCACGTCTGTGGGCGCGCCAGCAGTTTGGTCCTAAGTATGAGAACGAGATTGCACATATACTGATGACCTACAGCAAGTACAACGCACGAAAAAAGCCGGAACTCCTTAGTCCCACAACCTACAGCATCGTCAATTACAACGAAGCTGAGAACGTGGTCGGGGATTACAAAGCTCTGACGAAGGAGGCCGAGAAGATCTATGCAGAACTTCCTGCGGACGAAAGGGACGCATTTTACGAGACGGTACTCTTCCCGACAAAAGCGAGCTGCATACTGAACGATCTTTACTATGCGGCTGGGCGTAACGAACTCTATGCGAAACAGGGCCGCGCGACGGCCGACGACATGGCATCGAGAACTCACCGGCTGTTCGATAAGGAAATGAGTCTGATCAATTATTTCAACGACACACTGGCTCACGGCGAGTGGCACGGCTTCATGGACCAGCCGGTGCTCGGCTACACGAGCTGGAACCAGCCTCGTGAGAACAGCCTGAGCGCAATTCACCTCGAGGAGGTGAACCCGCCGGACTCGGCTCTGATGGGAATAGCGATCCAGGGATCGAGCGACGCCTGGCCTGGAGTGGATAGTGGAAACTCGAAGCCGCAAGCCACACCGGTGCTTCCACAGTTCGATCCCTATGACAGGCAGACTTGTCACATCGACGTATTCAATCGCGGAAAGTTGCCGTACGACTACACGATAAGATCCGGCGAGCCCTATGTGAGAATCTCTCCCGAAAATGGTGAAGTGACCGGACAGCGTCGTGTCTATGTAACCGTCGACTGGAAGAAAGCGCCGGCGGGGACACACACGGTGCCGATCTACATCAGTCAAAACGGTACTCAGAATAGGGTCACCGTTTTTGCTAAAGTGAGCGATCCGTCGTATCCGAAGAGAAACGATGTCAAGGGTTTTGTCGAGGGAGATGGTTTCGTGTCGATCGAAGCGGCGCACTACACCGCGCTTACCGGCCAGGGGAAGAACCGCTGGATCAATGTCCAGGACTACGGGCGCACGCTGTCCGGAATGAGAGCGACGTCGCCGGTCGACTACCCGGCCGCAGTCCCCGGCAAGAACGCTCCCTGTCTCGAATACAGGATGTATCTGTTCGATTCGGGCAAGGTGGATGTGGAAGGGATTTTCGGTCCTTCCCTCAATTTCAATCCGGCACACGGACTTAAGTATGCCGTCGCGTTCGATAACCAGCCGCCGAAGATCGTAACACTCGTTCCGAAGAATTACAACAGCTGGGGGTTCAACTTCAACTGGGCCCTGTCGGCTATGGACAACGCCCGTTACAGCGATACCTCACTCAAGGTGGCGAAGCCGGGTTATCATACTCTCAAGATATGGATGGTCAATCCCGGTCTCGTGCTGGAAAAGATCGTCGTGAAATGCGGACCGCAGCCTCATCCGCAGCCAAAGCCTGCCGACGGCAAGAGACCTTTCATGCGGTTCGTCAATATGAGAAAGAGTTACCTCGGTCCGCCGGAGAGTTTTCACAGGGACGTGATGAACGAAAGATGATGGCACAATTGTCCTGTCCTGCTAAAAGGGAGAATGGAACACGGAAAACGAGAATGTGATTTTCATACGCTCAGCACCCGATTCCTTTTGCAATTACGGAAACGGGAGCCGAATTTACAGTAAGAGAGACGGACAGAGGGCTCCGTTTGAACCTCGCCTCCGTTTCTTCAATGTCACTTCAGGAAAGGAAAGCCAATGAGAATCGTCGTGCTTCTCGGCTCTATTCTATTTCTATCTGCGTCAGCGTTCGGACGATCGCCGTCGCTTCAGGAAAATCCTTCGGACCGGACTTATACCAATCCGGTTTTCCCCGGCGATCATCCCGACTGCACTCTTTCGAAGGTCGGCAAATATTATTATACCACAGGCTCGTCGTTCAGCACTTCTCCGACAATCTATCGTTCGACAGACCTCGTTCACTGGGAACCGATATGTCACCCGGTCTCGAACTCATGGAAAGGTTTCGAGGGAACTCCGACTGACGGATGCTGGGGCGGCGATGTGGTTTATCATGAAAACAAATATTGGGATTTCTTCGGAAACCGTTCGAAGATGTATTTCGTCACCGCTCAGAGACCTGAAGGGCCGTGGACCGAACCCGTCGAGATGAATTGTCCGAAGAGCGTGCCGGGACTCGGCATGGACAACTCGATATTCATCGACGGCCAGAAATGGTATCTCCTCGTCAAGAACGGGCAGTCGAACAACTGGATACTCGAATTGGGAGCGGATGGTCAGCCCGCTGGCGCGATCTACAATCTGTGCTGGCTGAATCCCGCGCCCGATCACCCGTTCTCCTGGGCCGAAGGACCCGTGATGTGGAAACATGACGGTTATTATTATTACTGCTTCGCGATAAACGTTTACGCGGGACAGAGAATTTTCCGAAGCCGCACGCTCACCTCCGACTCCAGCGCCTGGCAGAACCTCGGGGATTTCTTCAACGGCGATTCGGCAGTCAGGGCAGAGTCGTCTTTCCCTTCGCCGAATCATTCGTCGGCGGTCGTTCCTGGTCCAAACGGCACCTGGTGGATCCTCACTCCGGCTTACTCCACTCCACAGTGGCAGGGTCAGGGACGGCAGGGCCTCCTGAGTCAGGTCACCTACAATGCCGAAGGCAAACCGGTGGCACAGTTCCCGGTGAATGAGCCTCTCGCAGCACCCGATCTTCCGAGCAGCGGCATACCGTGGATGGTGCCGAAGGCGGACTTCTTCAATTCCAACACACTCAGTCCCGCCTGGCAGCTTCTCGGATATTGCCCGCAGCTGCCTTATTCACTGACGAAGCGGCCGGGATGGCTGTATCTTAAACCTGTCGACCAGGAAAACACGATCGTGCAAAGCGACGCCGAGCACAACTACTCGCTGATCACCCGCGTCGATTCGGACCCGAAGTCCTCCAAAGATGAAGCCGGCCTCAGGGTCATGACAGGACTGCGCACTCTCGCTGCGAAAGTCTACAGCTCTTATGACAACGGGCAAAAAGTCATCGTGTTCTCATTCGACAAGACAAGGTATAGTGTCCCCAACGCCATCGGCGATACGCTCTGGCTGAGACTCGTCCGCGTCAACCATAACATAAGCGGCTACTACAGCGCAAACGGTTCTGACTGGAAAGAGATCGGCGATACGGTCAATGTCGCGAGCATGGATGTTCAGCAGCCGGACTACAACGCCTGGACAGGAAACAGGCAGGGCCTCTACATAGAAGGGAGTCCGGCATACTTCGATCTTTATATTTACCGCGATGCCTATACGCCGATAATAGCCGAGTGCCCGGCAAATCAATATGGAACATGGCACAACATCGACAGTCATAAAGTGTGTCCCCTCGATAGTATCGGGAACGATTCGTGGGCAATGTACGCGGGAGTGGAGTTCGGCGGGAAGGATTATCCGAAGGTCCCTGTTTCAATGAGTGTCACTGCCGCGAGCGGCGGAGCGGGCGGAACCGTCCAGGTGTGGCTCGACGCGATCGGCACCGGGAAAGAAATCGGCGAGTGCAGGATTCGTCCGACCGGCGGGTGGAACAAATACGAGACATTTACGGCTCCGGTTCGCGCGGTGAGCGGAGTCCACGATGTATATCTGAGATTTGTCGGAAAAGATACCGGACAGCTTTTTAGAATGGAGTCGTTTGTATTCAATGCCAAAGAACGTGAGGACAAATGATGCATAAATCTGATGAGAAGACAATGTTCTCTCTGTGGAACTCCGTGATTCTCCGTGGCACTCTGTGTAAGAGAAGAGCAATCACACGGAGAGACACTGAGAAGGCACAGAGTAACACAGAGACAAAAGAATTTGATGTGCCATGTTCAAGCCGCGAGGGATATAGACTCACCGGCCTTCCGGTGCGAAGAACCGCTCTGTTCCTGGTCTTTTTCCTGACATGCGTCGTGGCAATCCCGGCCCGTTCCCAGAACATCTTCGAGATGTCGCCGAAGGAGCGTGCCGCGTACTTCGCGAAGATCGACAAAGAGTCTTACCAGAACTGGACGAGGATGATCGACATTCTTCACATCAGGCTGCCGAAGCTCCCGCCCGCTGCGAATGATCCCAACAGGCCGAAAGATACATACCAGAAAAAGGGCTCGAGCAACTGGTATGGTAAGAAGAGAGGAGATCTTTATACCCGCTCGGCATGGGGAACATGGAACAACTACGACGAGGCCAAAGCGAACCCTTACCCGAAACTTCCCAACCCGCTCGTAATGAACGACGGCAAGCCGGTAAAGAACGCCGCGATGTGGTGGAAGGTACGAAGACCGCAGATAATCAGAGAGTTCAACGACGAAATTTACGGCTGGGCACCGAAGCATACGCCGCCGGTACACTGGGAGGTTATCAGTAAGAGAGATACTTTGATCGGCAAGGTGGACGCAGTCACGCGGCGGCTCGTCGGTCACGTCGATAATTCCATCGACCCGAAGATAAATGTGAACATCAGTTTGACTTTGACACTTCCCGCGAAAATCACTCGTCCGGTTCCGGTGATACTGGCCTTCAGCTTCGACTTCCCTCCCGGCTTTCATTTTCCGGGGATGCCCGTGCCCAAAGGGCCGAGCTGGCAGGAGCAGGTTCTCGAAAGAGGTTGGGGCGCCGCGGTCTACGATCCCACGAGCGTTCAGCCCGACAACGGCGCAGGTCTGGACGAAGGTATTATCGGCCTGATGAACAAAGGCAAACTCCGCAAGCCAGACCAGTGGGGCGCACTGCGCGCCTGGTCCTGGGGCGCCAGTCAATGCCTGAACTATTTTCAAACCGACAAGGCCATCGACGCAAAGAAAGTAGGACTGGAAGGCCTCTCGCGATACGGCAAGGCCGTCCTCGTCACGATGGCGTACGATCAGAGATTCGCTATCGTACTCGTCGGGTCATCCGGCAAGGGCGGGGCCGCGCTCTTCCGCCGGAACTACGGCGAGGACATGGGAAACATATGCTCATCAGGCGAATACCACTGGTTCGCAGGCAATCTTCTGAAATACGTTCTGCATCCCGACAGACTGACGGTCGATTCTAACGATCTCTTCGCACTCTGCGCGCCTCGGCCCGTTTTCGTCAGCTGCGGATCTCCGCTCGTGGAAGGTCGGTGGGTCGACGACCGCGGACAGTTCATGGCCGAAGCGGCCGCGAGTCCTGTCTACGAGTTTTTGGGCAGGAAGGGACTCGGCACAGATACTATGCCGCCGATGGGAACCCCTCTTATGAAGGGTACTCTTGCGTTCCGTCAGCATCATGGAGCACATACCGTCGTACCGAACTGGCCGTACTTTCTGAAATTTGCGGCAAGGTATTTCGACGCAAAGGGACCGGGTCGGTGATATACAGACCCGGTGTGGCAGCTTCGTCTTGTCCTCTCACCTTCCGGTATGAAGTTGCGAAAGCATAAGGTTGAGTATAAATGAAAATGGCAAAATCTGAATTTGCAGGCGGACCGGCGAATGTCCTTTCTGATTCGCAGCGCATTTCAGTGATGCATGGACAAACGATTTCACTCTTCGTATTTCTGTTTACTGCTTTGTTCGCAGTAATGCGCGTCGAGGCTCAGACGAGCGATACGGGCATCCCCCATCTTGTCAAACATGGAGATGCAACCCAATTGATCGTTGACGGCAAGCCTATGCTCATTCTCGCGGGTGAGACCGGAAATTCATCCGCCTCCGTCCCGTCTTATCTGGATCCTTATTGGAAGAACTTCGACGAAATGCACATGAACGCGCTCGTCGTGCCGGCATACTGGGAACTTATCGAACCGGAAGAGGGACATTTCGACTTCTCGACGATCGACAGCGTGATCCATGCTGCGCGGGCTCACCATCTCAAGATCGTCTTCCTTTGGTTCGGGACATGGAAGAACAGCATGTCGTGTTATGTTCCGCTCTGGGTGAAGACAGACGAGAAGCGCTTTCCCCGCGCAAGGACAAGCGACGGAAAGCCCCTGGATATACTGACGGCTTTCAGCAGGAATAATCGCGATGCGGATGCGCAGGCTTTTGCCGCGCTCATGAAGCATATAAAGGAAGTGGACGGTAATCAGCATACGGTGATCCTGGTACAAGTCGAAAACGAGATGGGCATGATACCGCAGGCGCGCGATTATTCCCCCGAGGCTGAAAAAGCGTTTAACGCGAACGTTCCTTCCGCATTGATGGATTATCTCGAGAAACACAAGGACTCCCTGACGCCGGCTCTCAAGGAGCATTGGGCGAGTTCCGGGTACAGGACGTCTGGAACATGGATCCAGGTTTTCGGAGAAGGCTTGGCTACGGACGAGTTTTTCACTGCATGGTACTACGCGAGATATGCGAACTACGTCGCTGAAGCAGGCAAGCGCGAATACACGCTCCCGATGTACGTCAATTGTGCGCTGATCAGACCGGGATATAAACCCGGGATGTACCCGAGCGGCGGTCCGCTCCCGCACCTGATGAACATCTGGAAAGCCGCCGCGCCGGACATAAACTTCCTTGCGCCGGATATCTACTTCCCGACATTCAAAGAGTGGGTGGACAAGTTCTATACACCTGACAACCATTTCTTCATTCCTGAAGTCCAGAACACACAGGGGATCGCGAACGCTTACTATGCGATCGCAGAAGATAATGTCATGGGATTCAGCCCCTTCTCGATCGAGAGTGTCCCCGATCCCGCACACAACCAGATAGAGCAGGGTTACAAAGTCCTGCAGGACCTCACGCCGCTGATCCTGAAGAACCAGGGAATGGGAACGATGAGAGGCGTCCTGTTCGACAGCGCCGACCAGGAATCCAATATCACACTCGGCAATTATGTGTTCAGGTTCCAGCATGAATATGCCTGGAGGTATTGGCAACATGAACCGGGTCCGACTCCGAGAGTCGGGGGATTGATAATCGAGCTTTCTCCAGACGAATTCATAATCGCCGGGACCGGCATGCTCGTCACTTTCCGGCCGAAGGACGATGTGAATGCCCGCGCGGGAATCGGATATGATTATCTCGGAAAGTTCGTGAACGGGAAATGGGTGACCGATCTCGCCCTGAACGGCGACCAGACAAACCAGGGAAGACAATTTTTCCTCCCCGGAAACGAGTTTAGTATTCAGAAGGTAAGACTATATACATATCACTGAGAAACCTGGAACGCGAAGCGACCCAGGCAAGCGGGGTAACCTTGCGAAGGTTGGACCTTCGCAAGGTCTCGAGGTTTCTCCAGCAAGAGGACATACAATGAAGAAAATATTCCTTTATTCGGTTAGTCTGTTTCTTTTAACTACATCGCTGACAGCTTTCGCCCAAGTGAGACTCCCGAAACTCGTCAGCGACGGCATGGTACTTCAGAGAAACACCCGCGTACGGCTATGGGGATGGGCAAAACCGGGTCAAGAGGTAACCATAAGATTTCTTGGAAAGACTTACAATACTACGACGAAGCAGGACGGCGACTGGGCCGTCATGCTTTCGCCGATGAATGCCGGCGGACCGTACAGCATGGAGATAGACGCTAGTCCCTCGAGCGGGATTCCCGGCAATCATGTCGTCCTGAAGGATATCATGATAGGCGACGTTTGGCTTTGCTCCGGTCAGTCAAACATGGTAATTCCCATGGAAAGAGTGAAGCCCATGTACAGGGAATTCATCGCGCATGCTTACAACGACGACATAAGAATGTTCATGGTCCCGGACGTTTATAACTTCGATGCTCCTCAGAAAGACCTTCAGTACGGACAATGGCTTCCCGAAAACCCGTGGACTATTCTGAACTTCAGCGCGGCCTCGCTCTTCTTTGCGACCAACATTTACGCGAAACACCATGTGCCGATAGGCCTGATCGAGGCGGCCGTCGGCGGAACGCCGATACAAGCGTGGCTGAGTGCCGCGTCTCTCAAGGAATTTCCCGCAGCGCGGCAGGTGGCCGACGATTACAAGCAGGCGAGCTACAGGGACAGCGTATCCAATTACAACTACACGACCGATGCCGCATGGTACGGTAAAATCAACCGTGAGGACAAAGGGCTCCGCGCCGATGTACCCTGGTACTCGCCTTCGTACAACGACTCGTCATGGCCGACGATGGAAGTTCCTAATTTCTATGATGTGACGCCGCTGAAGCAGACACACGGCGTTATCTGGTTCAGGAGAAGTTTCAATGTTCCTCCCTCGCTCGCGGGGAAACGCGCGAAGCTGCTCATGGGCAGGATCGTCAATGCCGACTACGATTACGTGAACGGCGTCCCTGTCGGAGCGATCACTTACCAGTATCCTCCGAGAAGATACGACGTCGCCGCCGGCATACTGAAGCCGGGAAAAAATTCCATTACCGTCCGGCTGATCAACACACGCGGCGAAGGCGGTTTCATTAAAGACAAGCCGTACGAGCTGAAGATCGGCAATCACGTGATCGACCTGAAAGGGGAATGGCATTACAGGCTCGGCGTGGCAATCGATTCTCTGGTCTATCCGACGTTCCTTGCGTTCCAGCCGGAAGGGCTGTTCAACGGAATGATCGCACCCCTCCTGAACTATACCATCAAAGGCACGATCTGGTATCAGGGCGAATCCAATACCGGCGATCCGACGGGCTACGCCGCGATGTTCAAGTCCTTGATTACAGACTGGAGAGCGAAGTGGGGCGAGGGAAACTTCCCCTTCATATTCGTGCAGCTTCCGAATTACGGCGATCCGGCAACTGAGCCGCCCGAATCGAGCGGCTGGGCGGACGTCAGGCAGGCGCAGCTCGAAGCGCTCTCGCTTCCCAATACCGGCATGGCCGTTACGATCGACATCGGCGCATGGAACGACATCCATCCTCTCGACAAGGGAGATGTCGGCAAGAGGCTTGCCTTGGCTGCGGAGCATGTGGCTTACGGCGATAATCACATCGTCTACTCGAGCCCGCTTTACAAATCGGCGAAGATCGAAGGGAACAAGGTCGTCGTCTCTTTCATGCATACAGGAATGGGACTGATGTCCAAAGGTGGTCCGCTGAAGTGGTTTGAGATCGCCGGCAAAGACGGCAAGTATGTTTTCGCGGATGCTAAGATATCCGGTAACAAAGTGACCGTCTGGAGCGCCAAAGTCCCGAATCCTGAGATGGTCCGCTATGCCTGGGCCGCTGATCCCTTGGGCGCCAACCTTTACAACAAAGAAGATCTGCCTGCATCACCATTCGAAACAGGAGTCATACACTGATGAAACACGTGAATCATATGCTCAAGCACGAATCCGAATTCCATCGTTCCATTATTCCATCATTCCAATATTCCATTTTATTCCTGCTTCTCGCATCTTCCTTCCTCCTCGCTTCTCCGAAATTGGCCTCAGCACAGGTAAGGCTTCCCGCCCTCGTCAGCGACGGCATGGTCCTTCAAAGAAATACGGGCGTAAGAATCTGGGGATGGGCGAAACCCGGTCGGCAGGTCACCATACAATTCATGGGAAAGTCTTATGAAACCGTCACGAGGCCCGACAGCGAGTGGGCGGTAATGCTTTCGCCGATGAAAGCCGGCGGGCCTTACAGCATGAATATAGACGGTATGGTCATCAGCAACATCATGATCGGCGATGTCTGGCTCTGCTCCGGCCAGTCCAACATGTGGCTCGTCATGAAAGAGATTGCGCCTCATTGGCAGAACATCATCGAGAATTGCACAAATCCGGACATAAGAGAATTCCTCGTCCCGGCAAGATATGATTTCAACAGGCCGAGGAACAATCTCCAGGGCGGCGGCTGGAAGTCGGTCAACCCCTGGACTATCAACGGCTTCTCGGCGACCGGATACTTCTTTGCCAGGGCTCTCTGGAAAAAATATCACGTGCCGATCGGGATGATCAACGCGGCTGTCGGCGGTACGCCCATACAATCGTGGCTTAGCACGGCATCCCTGAAGGAGTTTCCTTCCACGCGAGAAATAGCCGACCAGTTCGAGAGCAAAGCGTATCTCGACAGCGTCATCGCGAGCAACGATTCCATCCAGAGCGACTGGAACGCCTACATCTGGCGACACGACAGGGGCCTCAAGGGAACGCCCTGGTATTCGCCTTCATATAATGTGTCTTCATGGCCTACGATGGAAGTCCCCCACCTCTGGTTCCGCACGAGCCTGAAGTTTACGAACGGCGCGGTCTGGTTCCGCAGAGATTTCAACGTTCCGGCGTCCCTTGCAGGGAAGCCGGCCCGGCTTCTGATGGGCAGAGTCGTCAACGCAGAATATGATTACATCAACGGCGTGCTTGTCGGATACACCTCGTACCAGTATCCAGAGAGACGCTACAACGTCGCAGCCGGAATACTCCATGCCGGCGTGAACAGCATTACGGTGCGGGTCATCAACAGGTACGGAGCCGGCGGCTTCGTGAAGGACAAACCGTACGAGCTGGTATTCGGGAAACAGGCGATCAGTCTTACCGGTAAGTGGCACTATAAGCTCGGAGTCGCATCGAAACCCATGGCTCCCACGACGGTAATCTGGTACCAGCCCCGCGGCCTGTATAACGGCATGATCGCTCCTCTCTTGAATTACACCATCTTGGGCGCCATCTGGTACCAGGGCGAGTCCAACGGCGGCGACCCGACAGGCTACGCAAGGATGCTCAAATCCATGATAACCGACTGGAGAGCCAAATGGAGAGAGGGAAATTTCCCGTTTCTCATCGTGCAGCTCCCCAACTTCGGGCCTGTCGGGAAAAAACCGGGCAACAGCGGCTGGGCCCAGGTACAGTGGGATCAGCTGAAGGCTCTCGAACTTCCCAGGACCGGTCTGGCAATTACCATCGGCCTCGGCGAATGGAACGATGTCCATCCCTGGCATAAGCGGGGAGTCGGCAACCGACTCGCGCTCGCAGCCGAGCACGTGGCGTACGGGGAAAACAACATCGTTTACTCCGGCCCGACGTACAGATCGGCGAAGATCGAAGGGAACAAAATAGTCGTCCGGTTCAGTCACATAGGCACGGGTCTTACAGCGGAAGGCGGCGGCCCGCTGAAGTGGTTCGAGATCGCCGGCAAGGACGGCAAGTATGTCTTCGCGAAAGCGAAGATATCCGGCAGCAAGGTGATCATATGGAGCGGCAAGGTTCAGCATCCCGATGAAGCCCGTTACGCCTGGGCCACCGATGCGATGGGCGCCAACCTTTACAACAAAGAAGGTCTCCAGGCATCGCCGTTTAAGACAGGAGTATTGCATTGATTACCAGGAGTAAAACTATGGAAGTTAAGAGGATAGGAAGATCGGAACGCCTCGTGAGCGTTAGTCGATTAATACCTAATCCCTTAACTTCGCAACTTCCTAACTTCCTTCTGCTTCCCCTCTTTCTCCTCCTTTCGGTTTCGCAATTGGCTTACGGGCAAGTCAGGCTGCCGGCCCTCGTCGGCAGCGGAATGGTTTTGCAGAGAGATGCAAACGTGAAGCTGTGGGGTTGGGCGAAACCCGGCGAAGAGGTCACGATAAGATTTCTCGGAAAGACTTATACGGCAAAGACCGCCGATGACGGCGACTGGTCCGTGATGCTTCCTCCAATGCATGCGGGCGGGCCGTACAGCATGGAAATCGACGCGGCGAATCATATAGTTCTGAATAATATCATGGTCGGCGACGTATGGCTCTGCTCGGGACAATCCAACATGCAGCTCCCCATGATAGCCGTCAGATCGCAATACAGGAAACTCATCGCCCGCTCTGTGAACCCGGAAATAAGAGAGTTCATCGTCCCGAACTTGTACAACTTCAAGGGTCCTCAGAAGGAAATCCCGTACGGAACCTGGGAATCGGAAAACCCATGGACGATCCTCAGGTGGAGCGCGGTCTCCTATTTCTTTGCGAGAAACCTCTGGGAAAAATATCACGTCCCGATCGGGCTCATAAACTCGAGCGTCGGCGGTACGCCAATCCAGTCGTGGATGAGCGCAGAGGCGCTTAAGGATTTTCCCCAGGATCTCAAGACGGCGGAAGATTTCGCTCAGCCCGGCTATATAGACAGCGTCGAAAAGGCTAACGACACATTGAACAATAGTTGGTACGCAAAGGTGTGGCAGGACGACAAGGGAATGAGCGCAGAAATACCATGGTACGCACCTTCCTACGACGATGCCGGCTGGCCGAAGGTCGAGATTCCCGGCTTCGACGGCAATGACGTTATCGATAGCTCTTACGGCGTCGTATGGTTCAGGCGCGAGTTCGACCTCCCGGCCTCGCTCAATGGAAAACCGGCAAAGCTCCTGATGGGAAGGATAGTCAGTTCCGATTATGATTATATAAACGGCATCTTCGTCGGATCGCTCCCGAACCAGTATATCGAGAGAGACTACGATGTCGCGCCGGGAATTTTGAAAGCTGGAAAAAACACGATCGCGGTCCGCGTATTCGGAATTCATAACCCGATCCAGTTCATTACAGACAAGCCCTACTATCTCGAGATAGGAAACAGAAAGATATCACTGACCGGCGAGTGGCGATACAAGGTCGGCACTACGGCACCGCAGCTGCCTTATGAGACTTTCATTATCTTTATGCCGGAAGGCTGCTACAACGCGATGATCGCGCCGCTCCTGAATTACAGGATCAAAGGTGCCATATGGTACCAGGGCGAATCGAATGGCTACAACCCGAAGGGGTACGGCAGGATGTTCAGGACGATGATTACAGACTGGCGGCAGAAATGGGGTGAGGGGAATTTCCCCTTCCTGTTCGTACAGCTTCCCGATTACGGACCGGTTAAATCCGAGCCGGGACCGAGCGGCTGGGCGCGCGTCAGAGCGGGACAGCTGAGTGCCCTTCAACTTCCCAATACAGGCATGGCCGTAACATATGACATCGGCGAGTGGAACGACCTCCATCCTGTCGACAAAGGCGACGTCGGCAAGCGTCTCGCACTTGCGGCATATCACGTAGCTTACGGAGACAACGACATAGCTTATTCCGGACCGATATATAAATCTTCGAGGATCGAAGGAAACAAGATTGTGGTGTCGTTCACGAATGTCGGGACTGGACTTCTTGCAAAGGGAGGACCGCTGAAACAGTTCGAGATAAAAGGAAAAGACGGGAAGTACGTGTGGGCAAACGCGAAAATCTCCGGTGACAAAGTGATTGTCTGGAGCGACAGCGTCCTAAACCCGGTGTCCGTACGGTACGCCTGGGCGGATACGCCGGCGGGCGCGAACCTCTACAACAAGGAAGGATTGCCCGCTTCCCCGTTTGAGACGGATCCGGCACACAGGTGACAGGGGTGAGGCCGATTTCCGGAAATAAAACCGAATACGACTGTTCCGGCTTCTTCTCCCTCTTCGGCTCCGGGCGGGCGTTCGGGCCGGGGTCATGCAGTATCCGGGAATGCGCGGACCATCCCGGCTATCAGGTCTGCAGACTGGCGATTTCTTAATTGCGAAGAGCCATACTTAGTGATGCGACAAATGATGACAAACTTTCAGAAGTCGACGATCGGTAGAGAGTCGACAGCTTGCGCCTTTTCGGGAGGAGGTGGTTGAAGATTTGGTGACAATTGTAAGGAGAAACTCTTTGTCCAGGCCGATGAGGCCGAGGGAGAGTTTTTCTGAAGTGTCTTTGCTCAGTTACCTGGCTCATTCACATGAAGTGGGTGGGTCTACCTTTTTCACAAAGAAAGTTATCTCAAAAAGAACTTCGGAGGAAAAATGAAAACGTTTATAAGCTCGCTCGTACTGAGCGTGTTCCTGTTGTCGTTTGGGGTCGGCACCTCCCGGGCGCAAACAACCATGTTTACATTCCAGTCGTATACTCTCGGAGATACACTGCCTCATTTGGGAGCTGTTGATCCCGTAGTGGCACTGGATCCGGTAAACCCGACGAGTGGACACCAGGTCCTCGAGAATATCGACCACAATTACGGATCGGCTGCAATTCTAAAAGCCGTCCTGCCTTCAGGAAAGACAATGGCCGATTACGACGGTTTCAAGTTCAAGGCTTATTTCAAGCAGGGAGATGTAGGCTACAAGTATATCATCTTACAGAACTTCTCGAGTATGCCTACAGGAGCCGCCTTCGCGGATACACTGGGCTTCTATAACCGCGCTAATCCGAATGCATCGACGGGTTGGGAGAATATCAGTATACCATTCATCGGCAGTGCGAGCATGAGCGATACGGTATATCTTACCCTCGGCATCAACTGCGCAGGTACCGGAAGCGTCGGAGCGGCAGGAGACACGACTGAATGGTTTGTCGATAGTCTCCAGCTCGTACCGGCACCAGTGCCGACAACGATGTGGACATTCGATTCGTATACTCTCGGAGATACACTGCCTCATTTGGGAGAAGTTGATCCCGTCGTGGCATTGGATCCGGTGAACCCGACGAGCGGGCACCAGGTCCTCGAGAACATCGACCACAACTACGGATCGGCTGCAATCCTAAAGGCCGTCCTGCCTGTAGGAAAGACAATGGCCGATTACGACGGATTTAAGTTCAAGGCTTATTTCAAGCAGGGAGATGTAGGCTACAAGTATATCATCTTACAGAACTTTTCGAGTATGCCTACGGGAGCTGCCTTCACGGATACACTGGGCTAC
>JAJZNW010000136.1 GCA_021811615.1 Bacteroidota bacterium | reverse complement strand
CTATCGTGGCATCGATGGCGTTCTTCAATTGCGCGCCCGCGTAGGCGACGACCGAAAAATCGGGGTTGGTGCCTGCGCCGTTCATGTAGCGGATGTTCGAGAAGAGATTTGACGTTCCCCATAAAAGCTTCACGCCCGAGGCTTTTTGCTTCGCCTTTGCATAATCCACAATCTCGGCTAGCCTCTTCTCCGACTCGGCAACCGACTCCCCTTCCTGGACGAGATCGAAGTCGTGGAAGCAGTAGAACGGCGCGCCGAGCTTCGTTATGAACTCGAAGGCGGCATCCATCTTCTCTTTCGCGCGGCCGATCGGGTTTTCATGCTTCAGCCAGGGAAGCTCGCGCGCACTCGGTCCGAACGGATCGGCTCCGCTCTCGCCGAACGAATGCCAGTATGCCACTGCGAAGCGGAAATGATCCTGCATCTTCTTTCCAGCGACCACCTTTTCCGGATCGTAATACTTGAAGGCAAGCGGATTTCTCGAATCTTTGCCTTCGAAATTTATTTTTCCTATCCCCGGAAAAAATTCCTTGTCTCCTGTCGTTACCTTCAACGTCATTTTGAACCTTTTGAATTTAGTTTTGAATTCAGTAAACCCAGCCAGTCCGAATAAGCGGACCGATAAGCATCTTCGTTCGGCTTGTCCGGCTCCACGGTCATGATCTTCTCCAGATTCGTAAACGCTTCTTTGAAACTCTTGTAGATTCCAGCCCCGACGGCGGCCGCTCTCGCCGCACCTACCGATCCGTCTGTGTCGTAAAGGCTTATCGTCGCACCGGAAAGTGTTGCCAGAGTCTTCGTGAACACCGGACTCAGGAACATGTTGGCATGTCCGGCGTTTATCTCAGCCGCTTTCATCTCGAGCTGTTCCATGATATCGATGCCGTACTTGAACGAGAACGCGACACCCTCGATGACGGCACGGACCGTCTCGGCTCTCCCGTGAATGTTGAAGTTCAAGCCCTCGAGCGATGCGCCCGGATCCTTGTTGACGAGCATCCTCTCCGCGCCGTTTCCGAAGTTGATGAAGCGAAGTCCCTTCGAGCCGATCGGCGATTCAGCCGCGAGCGTGTTGAGCTCAGAATAAGAGATGGAACTCCCGGTGAGTCTCCTTATCCAGCTGTACGAGATCCCGGTTCCGTTTATGCAGAGGAGAATCCCGAACCTGTTCTTTTCCTTCGAATGATTCACGTGTGCGAACGTGTTGACCCTCGTCTCTGGATCGTACTTTATCGTTTCACTGATTCCGTAAACTACCCCCGATGTCCCCGCCGTGGAAGCGACTTGCCCCGGCTCGAGCACGTTCAGCGAGAATGCGTTGTTCGGCTGATCGCCAGCGCGGTAAGTGACTTTCGTACCGTGCTTCAATCCCAGCTCGGCGGCAGCGGCGGCAGATAATTCGCCCTGGCTGCCGAAAGTAGGTACTATGTCCGCGACCAGTTTTCTGTCTAGTTCATATTGCGAAAGAACCGCATCCGATACTTTGTTCGAGACGAAGTCCCAGAGAATACCTTCTGAAAGTCCGGACATTGTGGTTCTCGCCTCGCCTGTCAGCTTCATTGCAAGATAGTCGCCGGGCAACATGAACTTATCTATCTTCGCGAAGAGCTCCGGTTCGTTCTCCTTCACCCATCTCAGTTTCGACGCGGTGAAGTTGCCAGGAGAGTTCAGCATCCGCCCGAGACATTTCTTATGACCGATCGCATCGAATGCTTTCTCTCCGATCTCGACCGCCCTGCTGTCGCACCAGATGATCGACGGTCTCAGCACGTTCTGCTTTTTATCGACGACCACGAGCCCGTGCATCTGGTAAGAGATGCCTATCGCTTTAATGTCCGCGGAATTCACGGACGACTTCGAAAGGATTTCCTTCGTCGCATTCTTCGCTGCATGCCACCACATCGCCGGGTCCTGCTCTGCCCAGCCCGCTTTTACGGCGGTCATAGGCATTTCGTTCTTCGGAAATGTACTTTGGGCGACTGCCACTCCTTTTTCTGCGTCGAAGAGTGCCGCTTTGATGGACGAACTTCCTACGTCAAAACCGAGTGTGTACATTAAAAAAACCTTCTCATTGAGTATTCCGGTCTATTCTTACCAGGTTGACAAAAAGCGGGAAAGACTTATGCAGTGAAATGACAAAATTAAACCGATTTGCCACAGTCTTCTAAACTAAAAAGCATAGCTTAAATCAGCTTTTCAATGGCATTTTCCGACTAATAAATCTATAAAAAAATCATCTGGTAATCGATAAAGCCGCTCGAAAAAACTGATCCGCTTCGCGATATTCATGAACAATCTCTACTTCAAGAGACGTCCAGCCGAACTGGCGACAGGGAATGATGACAAACGAAGCCTCGCGCATCCCATCGGAACCAGTGTGATTTTTTCGACGGGCTGTTCCGATTTCACCGGACTCTCCTGGAGCGCGCCGGTCATTCCATTTCTGTCGAGCCTCCATTGAGGAACCAACCTTCCTTCCGCCATCAACTCTACGGGCGCCGTCGAAATATCGAACGGCTGCCGGGCGAGCGGTCCAGACTTCTCGACAACCCTGAACGATCTCGACGGATCCGACTTATCAAGAACGAGGGCGTAATTCCACTTCGTCGTCGGGAAAACTTCGTACGCTGGCCACTTCTCGGTCCCGCCGTATTTCACCCACTTCTCTCCGATCTTCAATGAATAGGCAAGTGGTCCTCTTATAACAGAAACTGAATTCCTATTCTTCGTCCAGACTTTCACTCTGATTCGCATCGGCAGCAACAGTCTTACCTCGTCACCGTTTTTCCATTCCCTGTTCAACACGATCCATTTGCCGGAGGACCTATTGGTGCGGATCACTTTCCCGTTCAACTCGACCCTAGCGTTGTCGCACCAGCCGGGAATCCGCAGCGTGAGAGGGAATCTGACGGGAGAAGGACTGTGTATTTTGAATCCAATTGTCCCTCTGAACGGATAACCCGTTTTCTCTTCTATTCTTACTTCCGTTCCTGTTCCGACTTTTACTCGGACCGTGTTCGGCGCGTAGAGCACCGCGGCGATACCGTTACCATTGGTCGCCATCCAGAGAGTTTCCGCGAAGTAAGGCCAGCCGAAAGCGACGTTGTGCTGGCAGCACCTGTAGTCCCACGGGTCGTATGAAAACATGTCTCCGCCGTCCTGAACCATCGGTGCCTTGTTTGTGGTATCGAGTTGGACCTGGTTGGGGGCGGTGAGATAGTGCAGGCCGGTCAGATCCGGGGTCATCGAGGCGGGAAGCGAATTGAAAGCGACGGTTTCGCACTCGTCGGCCCATCGTGCCTTTCCCGTTATGCCCGTGAGCATTTCCGTGCTGTGCATCATCTCCACCATGGCACAGGTTTCAGTCGCCTGCCTGGGGCCGGTGTATCCACGGCGGCAATTCTCGTCGGCGCCGTACATCCCGCCAGGCACCTGTCCGTAAGTGTCGATCACCGAATCGAAGTCAGCAATTGTGGAAGCGATGTAACGTTTATCGTGGGTTATCTGGTAATACTCGGCCGGCTCTCTGAAACCTTCGGCGAGGTTGACGCCGTGCCATGTCGGGATACCTCCCTCCCAGTCCGAAGTTCTCTCGTGATTCACTCGCGCGACGGCGAGGAGCCATATATAGCCGGTATGATTGTAGAGCCAAATGATATGATCGAGGTTGTCGCCGCCGCGCCACTTCTGCCAGCTGCCGGGAAGGATGTCCGCGAGTGGCTGTTTGCTCATCCACCTGAAGTAGCGCGTCATGAAAGGGATCACGCGTTTGTTGCCGGTCGCCTCGTAGTAACTCGTCATCACATAAAGCATCAGCATGTTCGGCCAAATGTCATGATTAGCGAGATTGACCCTTGGCCCGAACCAACCGGTGGAATCCTGGCTCGCGAGCGTCGAGTCGATCCATCTGTTTGATTCGTCGATGATGCGTTTGTTGTGCAGAATGTATCCGAGGTCGGTGTATCCCCTCAGCCAGTAAGGAAGTTCCTCCCAGCCATAGTCGCCCTCTCCCCGGCCGTTCGCCCAGGCGCTGACCCTGATGTTGCACCATTTGCTAATCTCGTCGAGGTGACCCGTGAAGCCGGCGGCCATGTCTTCGAGCTGAGTTCGCAGCCATCCTTCCGGCTTTATCGCACCTATGGGAAGCCTGTAGAGCGGGCTTTGAACCAAAGGCTTTCTATTCCCCTGGTAGAAAGAGTTGATCGTGCCGGCAGGAGGGACATTCAGCACGCTTGCCGATTGACCGCCGGACGCGGGAATGGCGGCGTTGACTGATTCAGTCGCAACAAGTGCACCTATCACAACGGCAAATAGAAATGTTAATCGCTTCATGGTACGGCTCCATTCTTTGATGTTCAGCGCAACCGGCTTCAACTTCAACTGACGTATGGCAATTCAATCACCTTGCGAAATCCACAACAGGCGCGTCGAGAAAGGGGTCGCTCCGAATGATACTCATATGTTGACGCGACCTGGCTCCGGGAATCCGACGAGACAGATAGTGGTCCCGGGTTTGACAGACCTCCAGCTCTTCAGGCAGTCTCTCCCCGAATCCGGACCATGTTCTCCTCCACTATCCAAAGGTGTTTATCGACCGGCTGTGAAGCAAACAATGGCATGACTCTCCCGAACACGTTCAGGATATGACGCTTTCCCTGATTGCCGACTCTGATAACGACTATTCCTCTGAACTCACCCGGCGGGTATGCCCCGATGTTTGAAAATCCCGTGTCGAGGCTAACGAGAACACGTGCCTCACTGATGCACCTTTTCAGCAATGAATCGTCGTTAATCCCGACAATGTCCTGATCATACACCGTGAGGGCATCATGTCCGCCTTTGCGAAGAACATCCGCTATTTCCTGGGGCAGGTTCTCGTCAATCTTGAAGCGCATCGGACTTCAGCGGACTATGGAGACAGTCCTCTCGTGCGACAGCTCTGCGGCATAGGATATGGCGGCCTTGATGTCCTCCGCTTTCAGGGGAGGAAAGTCCTTCAAAATTTCCTCTTCCGCGGTCCCTTCGGCAAGATTATCCAATATCACCGACACCATTATCCGGGTGCCTCTAATGCACGCCTTGCCGTGACAGACATGCGGGTCAACCGAAATTCTCTCCCTCCAGTTCATCCTTGCCTCCCAAATGTCATAACCTCGAATACAACAACAAGTATATCTCAAAAGAATACGTCAATCAAATCACGAACCTTCAGGCCAACAGCCGGCGGTTTCACCCCCGCCGGCCATCAATGCACGGTCAACAGTCACCGGATAGCGGAACAGAGGAATCGTCCGTTATTCCAACTCTCCACTATTCCATTATTCCGCTATCTCCTACGTCACTTCTCCGACATGAACGGGTACCTGTAGTTCTTCGGCGGAACGAGATTTTCCTTCGTGCTCCTCGGCGACATCCAGCGTACCATGTTGAGGAAGCTACCGGCCTTGTCGTTCGTGCCGCTCGCGCGCGCGCCGCCGAACGGCTGTTGTCCTACAACAGCACCGGTCGGCTTGTCGTTGATGTAGAAGTTGCCGGATGAATTCACGA